>CAZNKT010000006.1:0-38664 GCA_964573605.1 uncultured Pirellulales bacterium | reverse complement strand
TTACGGAATCGGCGCCATTACGGAATCGGCAGGATACCGCGCGCTCGAACGTCTTCACGGATATAATGAGTGGATCGTATTCTGGCTGCCTGCCGTGGCTCCCTGTGGCCGGGTTTCGTCCAGGCTGCCCGGCGGGGACCGACGGGAACGTCTCTGGTACGTTGGGCCAGCAGGGGTCGGCTGGATCCGGAATCATGTAGATGAGGTGTGGGCAGTGGCGGATGTGACGCGCCGGGAGGATTCACCGGCTAATGTTGAAGGACAACGTACGAAGCGGCACGTCGCCGATCTGATCGACAAGATCAAGGAGTCGGCCGACAAGCTGGCGAGCGATCAGACATCCCGCGGGGATCTCAAGATCCTCAGCCGGGCGCTGCGTGAACTGCGTTACGCTTTCAAGGTCTTCTCGCAGTACCGATCCAAGTCCAAGGTCACGGTGTTCGGGTCGGCGCGGACCCGGTCCGATGACCCGGCCTACTCCATGGCAGTGGCCTTCGGGCAGGAGATGGCCCGCCACGACTGGCTGGTTCTGACAGGCGCTGCCAGCGGCATCATGGAGGCAGGCCACGTGGGGGCGGGACGCGAGCGTTCGATGGGCCTCAATATCATGCTGCCCTTCGAACAGAACGCCAATTCCGTGATTGCGGGTGACCATAAACTGGTCAATATGAAATATTTCTTCACGCGGAAGTTGATGTTTGTGAAGGAATGTGACGCCGTGGCACTGTTCCCGGGCGGATTTGGTACGCTTGACGAAGGCCTCGAGGTGCTGACTTTATTGCAGACGGGCAAACGGGACATGGTTCCCGTCGTTTTTATCGACACGCCCGGTGGCCATTTTTGGAGCGAATGGTCCGACTTCATGACGAACCAGTTGCTCGGGCGCGGCATGATTTCGCCGGAGGACCTGTCGCTGTTCAAGTTGACTGACAATTATCTCTCCGCGGTCGATGAGATCATGCAGTTTTATCGCGTGTACCACAGCATGCGTTACGTCCGCAGCCAGTTGGTGCTCCGCATCAGCAAGCCAGTGCCGGACGCATTTCTGGACGCCATCAACAATGAGTTCTCCGATATTGTCAAGCGCGGCCGCATCAAGCAACAGGGTCCGCTCCGCGACGAACGGGACGAACCCGATCTGGCAGAACTGCCGCGGCTCGTGCTCGAGTTCAATCGGCGCAGTCTGGGCCGGCTCCGGCAATTGATCGACTGCCTCAATCGGGGCGATGTGAAGATTCCACCGTTGCCGGTCGGACCGGGCGGTTAAGATTCTCTGCTGCTCAGCTCGTGCACGGCCCGGACCAAGGCGGCGGCGTGCTCGACCGGCGTCTGCGGCAGCACGCCGTGTCCCAGGTTGAAGATGTGCCCCGGCCGACCTCCGGCCTCGGCCAACACGCGCTGCGCCTGGCGGCGGATCTCGTCCACGGGAGCCAGCAGGGCCGACGGGTCCAGATTTCCCTGCAACGCCCGCTCATGGCCCACCTGCCTCCAGGCGTCGTCCAGTCCGATGCGCCAGTCGACGCCGACCACGGAGCTGCCGGCCGACGCCATGTCCGGCAGCAGCGCCGGGTTGCCCGTCCCGAAATAGATGGTCGGCACGCCGGCCGGGATACCGGACAGCACGTTGCGTACGTGAGGCAGCGCGAAGGTCCGGTAGTCGCCCGGCGCTAGGCAGCCGATCCACGAATCAAACAGTTGCACGGCCTGGGCACCCGCCGTGATCTGCGCGTTCAGGTAACGCGTGACGGCCCGCCCCAGTCGCCCCATCAAGGCATCCCAGGCGGCCCGGTCGCGGTACATCAGCGTCTTGGTGTGAAGATAGGACCGGCTCGAACCCCCCTCAATCGCATAGCTGGCCAGAGTAAACGGCGCGCCGGCAAATCCGATCAGCGGGATATCGTCCGGCAAATCGGCGCGGGTCTGCGCGACGGCCCGCATGACAAAATCCAGCGCGGTGACGTCCTCCAGTTCCGCAACCCGGTCGACATCTTCCGCGTGCCGGATCGGATTGTGGATCACAGGCCCTTCGCCTCGCGCGAATTCCAGGTCGAGTCCCATGGGTTCCAGGATCGGCAGCAGGTCCGAAAAAACGATGGCGGCGTCGACGCCCAATTGCTCGACCGCCATGACCATGATTTCGCTGGCCAGCCGAGGCGTCTTGCACAGTTCAAGAAAAGAAGTTTCCGCGCGGATCTTGCGGTATTCCGGCATGAAGCGGCCCGCCTGACGCATCATCCACACCGGCGTCATGGGGCACGGTTCGCGGCGGCACGTCTTCATGAACAGGCTGTCCATCCACGGCGCCGCGACGTCCGGCGCGGTGCTCCCAGGCGCCGCCAGCCTGGCCTCGACGCGTCGCTTCACGCCGAGCACCTCGTGGCACCGTGCAGCGGCTGTCTGCACGAGCTGGCCCATCTTCGGGTGCTCCGGCTCGCCGTCCACGGGCAACTGCTGCTCCCGCAGCATCTGGCTGGTCGTCGGACCGATGGAAAACACCGCCACGCGTCGCATGGCGTCGCGCAGCGCGTCGGTCCGTTTCAGCGTGTGCGTGACGTTCAGCAGGTTGACTACTTGATGGGCCGACGTAAACAGTGCCACATCAACCCGGCCGTCGGCCACCGCACGGACATTCATCTGCAACGGCTCAACGTTCTCCGGCAGTTGCCAGTCGTAAACCTTCAACGAAAGGACGCGAGCGCCACGCGCTTCGAGACCCGCCGTGAGGCTCGGATTGACCAGACCGTATTCCTGGACCGCGACCGTACACCGGTCGACCGAACCGTGGGCATCCAGCATGGCAAGAATTTCACGCCACGTGTTCGGCTCGGGCACGACCAGCGTCGGGCGGATGCCCCATTCCCGCAGCTTGCTGACTGGCTTGGGGCCGCGGCACACGGTCCGGATATCGGCCAGGGCGTCGAGGAATCGCTGCCGATCAACGTGCCGCTCGATTTGCGATACCAGATGGGCGACGCCCACACCGGTCGTGAGGACGACAACGTCAATCTCGCCGACCATCAAACGGTTGGCGAAGTCGACCAGCCGGCGGGGATCGTCGACCGGAACCTCGCGCATGGACGGGCTGACCGAGGCGATGCCGCCGTGGCGCTCGATCAAACGGGACATCTCGATGGCGCGGCGACTCTCGAACGCCGCCACCTGCAAGCCCGCGAATCCCTCCTCCTGCTGATCCATACGCTATTCCGGATCGTACAGAACGGTCACCTGGCGACGTTCGGAGAGAAACCGCCGTACGCCGTCGCCCGTGACGCCGGTCAGACGCGCATTGACCTTCTTCAGTGCAGGAGCTTTCTTGAGGATTTCCAGAGCGGCGTTGGTCACGTTTGTTTCTTCGAGATCAAGGTACTCCAGTCGCTGCAGCTTGCCGATCGCCGGTAAACCACTGTCGGACACGCGCGTGGCCTTGAGGCTCAACCATTTCAACTGTCCCAGCCGTTGCAGATGCGGCATGCCCTCATCGGTGACTTGCGTGTTCCACAGATCAAGGTATTCGAGCGCGGTCAGACCGCTCAAATAGTGCAATCCCACGTCTCCGGCGTCGGTCTCGCTGACATCAAGCCGGCTCAGATTCTTCATGGACTGAAGGTGCGACAAACCTTCATCGGCGATGTAGGTGCCGCGCAGCGACAACCGGCGCATCTTTGTCAGTGTGGCCAGATGCTGCATGCCGTCATCCGAGATCGGCACCCGCAGCAGACTCAGGTTCTGCAAACCCGACAGGTCCGTCAGCGCCTCGAGTCCCGCATCGCTGACAATGGCGTCTTCCAGTGCCAGTTCCGTGAGCTGCTCCAAGGCGGTCAGTTGCGAAAGACCTTCGTCGCCGATCGACGAAGAGCGCAACTTCAGCGCCTTGAGGTTGTCGAGCTTGGCGACCGATTCCATGCCCCGATCGCTGACGCCCATGCAGCCCCGCAAGTCGAGCAGACGCAGCTTTTTGATCGGTTCGAGCTGCACAAGCCCTGCGTCACCAATGGGCGTATAGAGCAGGTGGAGATAGGTCAGGTCAGGAATGTCCTGCAGGTGTTTCATGCCTTGGTCCGTGATGCGGACACACCGCCTCAGGTTCAACGAACGCAACCGGGGCAGGTCATCCAGCTTCGTCAAACCTTCGTTCGTGATGCCCGTGTTCTGCAGCTCGAGTTCCTTCAGACCCTTCATTCTGGTGATGGCGTCCAGGCCGGCGTCGGTGATTCCAGCTCCCCACAGGCGGAGGCTCTCCAAATGGGGCAGGGCCGCCAATGTTTTTAGATCTTCGTCCCGCGTGCCCCGTTCCAGCAGGTCCACGCCGGTGATTTGCCCCGAGTCGTTTCGGGAGAGCTTGCCCGAGAGCTGTTCGACGAGCTGCACGGCTTGATTGACCGTGTCGCCGCGCCCGTCGGCCGGCGCGGCAAGGACGGGAGGTGATCCCGTCAGGGTCCCCGTAACCAAGGCTGCTGTTAGACAGATGTTCCCGATGTGGCCTAACCCGTGCTTCATTCGTCTATGCCCTTGTCTCCACAGAAACGGCACCCTAACACGTGCCCGCACCCGCCCGTCGCGCCCGGGCCATGTCAGCCTACTTTATCGCTCGTCGGCAGGCAAACTGCCGCGGGCGATGCATGGCTGGTGGTTTGCTAGATGACGGGCGAACGTGTATTATACAGGAGCTGTTCCCCCACAGAGGGGTCAGTCCCGCAAGAGTGGCTCGGGTTGATTTGTCGTGCGACTTCCCCGACTCGGCGAACAATCACTTGGTATCCAGTCACTTGGTCCGCGGCTTGTTGCCGTGCATTCTGATTTGTAAGGAGCTTTCATATGGCTTGGCATTCCAACCGTCGTCGGTTCATGCACGGCTCCCTGGCTGCCGCAGTAGGTTACTGGGCGGCGGGTGGCGTTCGCGCACAGGAGAGTAAATCGGCAAACGAGCGCATTCAGTTTGGCTGTGTTGGCGTGGACGGCAAGGGCCGCAGCGATTCGCAGGACGCTGCCCGCAGCGGGGATATCGTTGCGATCTGTGACATCGATGACAAGAAGTTGGAAGCCGCGTCGAAGCGCAAGGGTTTCCGAGACGCGCGGCAGTTTCACGATTTTCATGACATGCTCGACCAGCTCGGCGACAAGATTGACGCCGTCACGGTGAGCACACCGGACCACATTCACGCGTTTGCGGCGGTCAAAGCAATGAAGATGGGGATGCATTGTTTCTGCCAGAAGCCGCTGACCCACTCCGTCTCGGAAGCGCGCATTATGGCGGAAGTTGCCCGCGAGACGGGCGTGGCCACGCAGATGGGCAATCAGGGCACCGCGCTGGCCAAGATGCGTAAAGCAGCGGCCGAAATCCAGGCGGGCCAATTGGGCGACGTCAAGGAAGTGCACGTATGGACCAACCGTCCCGTGTGGCCCACCGGCGGCGACCGGCCCAGCCCGGAACGCGTGCCGGGCTATCTGCATTGGGAACTGTTTCTCGGCCCGGCGCCGTACCGGCCTTATGCCCGCGGGTACCATCCGTTTGCCTGGCGAGGGTGGTGGGATTTCGGAACGGGGGCCTTGGGCGATATGGGTTGCCATACGATGAACCTTCCCTATCGCGCCCTGAATCTCCGCGATCCGATCTCGGTGGAAGCGGAGACGCCCGGCCACAACGGCGACAGCTACCCTCCATGGTCCATCGTGACCTACGAATTCCCGGCCACCGACGCCCGCCCCGCCGTGACCATGAAATGGTACGAGGGCGGAAAGAAGCCGTCGCCGGAAGTGTTTGGCGACATTGTACCGTCCAACAGCGGGGCGCTGTTCGTCGGTAGCCAGGGCAAACGATACGTGCCCGGCGATTACGCAGATGGCGAGCATCAGTTGCTGGGCGACGTCGTTTCGGTCGACGTCGATTACCGCAAGTCGCCCGGCCATTTCCAAGAATGGATCGACGCCATTCGCGGCGGCGAACCGGCCGAATCCAATTTCCCCGATTACTCCGGACCGCTGACCGAAACGGTCCTGCTTGGCAACCTCGCGATCTGGTCCGGCCATAAGGTTCAGTGGGACGCCGAGAACCTGAAGCCCACGAATGATCCGGACCTGGACACGATCGTCCGGCGGGAATATCGCCACGGATACTACCTGTGATCCGGCCACCGCTGTTCGCGCGCCGGACACACCGGAAGTGATTGGCCGGAACACGTAGCCCGGGCCCGTGGCGTCGCGCTGGCAGGCACGGGGCGGGTGCGATGCCGCGCATCGTCGGGTCGCGGGCGCTGGATTTTCAGGGAGTTACCCGATGGCCGCGCCGGCCGAATGGTTTGACGAGCTACGCCGTGTCGGGTCCGCAGACGGGCCGGCGGCTTCGCTCGAGCATCTTGCCAGCACGTTCCGCAACGCGAAGCGCTATCACGACCTGTTTGACGTTCGCCTTATGCAGAATCGGCTGCGATTGCGCCTGCCGGTGGATCGCAAACTGGGGCAGAACAACGACGGGGCGTCGAGAAACGCTGATCTGGAGGACGCCGATCTGGCGTCGTGCGGCGAAGTCGGTCAGTTGCTGCTGGCCGAAGGACGGCTGCGCGACGCCTGGATGTATCTTCAGGCCAGCGGCGACAGGCAGGCCATGGCCGCGGCGCTGGCGGCCGGCCAACCGGGCGAGGACGAAGCCGACGAATGGATCCAACTCGCGCTACATGAGGGACTGGCGCCGGTGTGCGGATTGCGCGTCGTGCTGGAGCACTACGGAACGTGCAACGCCATCACGACACTCGAGGGCGTCCTGCCGACGCTTCCGCTCGACGCGCAGCAAGCGTGCGCGGCAGCCATGGTGCAGCATCTGCACGAAGAACTCCGAGCCAATATCATCGCGCACATCGAGCAGCAACGAGAGAGGCCGCCGGCCGATGCGACGATCGCCGAGCTGGTCGCTGATCGCTGCTGGTTGTTCGACGGTGGAAGCTATCACATCGACACCTCGCATTTGGGATCCGTGGTGCGGTTCGCGCGCATTGTGACCGACGCGGCGGCCGTCGATCTGGCCTGGGACTTGACCGAGTATGGACGGCGCTTGGATTCGCAACTTCAGTATCCGGGTGAAGAGCCGTTCACGGATGTCTATCGCAGTCACGGGCTGTTGTTCGGGGCGATGCTCGGGAACGACGTGGATCAGGCCGTGGCGTACTTTCGCGAACGGGCCGAGCGAGCCGATTGCCGGGAACTCGGGACGGGGCCCGTGGAGGCGTATCTGATCCTGCTGTGGCGCCTGCAACGTTTTGACGATGCGTTGGAGGCGTACGCCGCGCTCGTGCCGGCCAACGTACGTCTGTCTCCTTACGCGCCGACGCTGCTCGATATCGCCCGGCAGTCGGGGCGGGTCGACCGTTACCTGGAAATTTGCCGGCAGCGGGAGGATCCCATTGCATTTGCCGCCGGCCTGGTCGATCTGGGCGGCTAACCTGGCACGGTCCACTGCCTTCGGCGGTCGTCTCGCTGCGACGAAAAAAAGGCCCGCCCAGAACCGAGGTTCCGGGCGGGCCTTCAAAGCTTCCCGAAGGTGCTTATGGCCACACGTTGTTACTTGCGGCGAACAACGCTCGTGGCCTGCACAACGCGCCGCCTGCTACGCAGCGACGCGGACGGATCAGCCATCGGGGCGGGCGGCATGGGGGCGGCATCGTCGCCCTCTACCGCGGCTCCACCGTTGCTGTAACCGCAACCACACGACGGCTGGCAAGAATCGCAGCAGCTGTTGCAGCAGCGGTTCTTGTGGCAACCGTGGTGGAAGAGGCCACCCAGCAAACCACCGCAGTGATGACGCTTGCGATGGCAGCAGGGTTCGCAGCAGGACGGCTCGCAGCCGCACGCCGGAGCCGCGTTACAGCCACACTGCGGCTCGCAACCGCAAGCGGGCTCACAACAGGAATCGCAGCAGCTCTTCTTGCGGCAGCCGTGACCGAACAGGTGGCCCAGCAGGCCATGGCCACAACCGCGATCGCAGCAAGAATCACAGCAGGTCGGCTCGCAGCACGCGGGCTCGCAGCACGCGGGCTCGCAGCACGACGGCTCACAGCCGCAAGCGGGCTCGCAACACGACGACTCACAGCCACAAGCAGGCTCGCAGCACGACGACGCACAACCGCAGCCGCCGCCGCCGTAGCCGAGCATGGCCTCGAGCAGCTCAAAGCTGTAGCTTTGGCTACACAGGCTTACGCTAAGTACTAGCGCACCAAGAAACATGTTCCATCTCATCGAGCAACGTCTCCTTTACGCTGGAACCTCAAGTGACACTCCTGCAGCCACCAGGCATGACACAAGTGTGCCCCAACACCTCGAAGCAGGTTCATTCCTTTTGGCCGATCCTCGGCGTGCACCTCGGGGTAGGTCGGTTTCGGTGTGTGGGAGGCACTTGTTCGTGCCGGCGGGCGGTAGGGGTGGGTCCGGTCTCGAGGCCCACAGGGTTGTGCGTCAGTTCCGGTCGAGCCACTCCATGACTCGAAACAAACCAAACCGATGGCTGACGCGCTGTTTGGTGTGCCGCGTGAGGCACCGTTATCCTCTTCCTGCGACAACTACCGTATCGGCAGGCTAGGCAAGACGCCTTGAAGGAACGGAAGTAATTTTCAGAAGCTGGGTTACGGCAACTGTTACGGAGACCTTTCCGCAAGCGCAAAGTGGCCAAACCTTGACGGTTAACCGATCGCGGGTTTCCCCGCTCCGTGCTCGACCAGCAGTGGACATTGCCCCTTCTCGGGCCGCGGCGGGCACGCCATCGCCGACACGAGTCGCCAAAGATCTCGGCACCGCGTACAATGAGGGTCAAACGGGTCGGCCCGGATGAAACGCCCATCCGCAAACTTTCGTTTGGACACTGCTCCGGCTGCCCCTATGGCCCGGGTGGCTGTTGTCGACGGTTGTTGTCGACGCATGAAGAACGGCAAGAGGAGAATGCGTTCGCCGTAACAGGCCCTTCCGCCATCCGCCGGTCGCACCCAGGAGTCCATCGTGGTTCGGCCCGTTCTCCCGCCTGCCAAATCCCATTTTTCCGGTTGGATCCTCATGAATATTTATCCGCCACGCGTTGTTTGGCGATTCCGCAGGACGTTGGCTCTGGCTACCGTGCCGATTCTGGCGGCATTGTTGGCCGCCGTCGGCGCCGCATCCGCCGAACAGACCAGTTCAGCCGATCGTCTCCGCTTCGACTGGCCGCAGTCGCGGGGCCCCGATCAGGATCGGACGTCCCGCGAGACCGGGCTTATCGACCAGTGGGATCCGGCGGGCGGCGAGGGGAGCCATTTACTATGGAAGCAGCCCGAACTGGCCGGGCGGTCGACACCCATCGTGATGGACGGTCGTCTGATTACGCTGACCCGCTCCTTCCCCGGCACGCCACGCGAAGGGGAAAAGGTCGTCTGTGCCGACGCGGCGACGGGGGAGATCCTGTGGGAAAAGCCGTTCAATGTCTATCTGTCCGACGTGCCGGCCGAACGCGTCGGCTGGTCGTGCTGCACCGGGGACCCGGAGACGGGATTGCTTTACGCACAAGGAGTGTGCGGGCTGTTTCAATGCCTGGAGGCCAAAACGGGCAAGACCGTCTGGTCGCGGTCGCTCCATGAAGAATTCGGGCTGCTGAGCACTTACGGTGGCCGCACCAACGTACCGGTCATCTTCGAGGATCTGGTTGTCGTCAGCGGCATCGTGATCGGCTGGGGGGAAATGGCGAAGCCGGCGCATCGCTTCATCGCGTTCGACAAGCATACGGGTGAGCCCGTCTGGTTCCGGGGCACACGACCGCTGCCCTACGACACGACCTACAGCACGCCCACCGTCTGCATTCTGGGAGGACAGGCCGCCCTGGTATTCGGTTCCGGAGACGGCGCAGTCTGGGCACTCCAGCCGCGGACCGGCGCCCCCATCTGGCACTACCGTTTTTCGCGTCGGGGCCTGAACGTCTCGCCGCTCGTCATCGGCAACACAGTCTTCATGGGCCACGCCGAAGAAAACATCACGGGAAACCGCATGGGAGGCTTCGTGGCTCTGGACGCCACTGGCCAGGGCGATTTGACCGACACGCCGCTCTGGCGGCACGAAGAAATCATGGTCGGCAAAAGTTCTCCTGTACCGGTTGGGGACCGGATTCTGGTGGTCGACAACGGTGCCAAACTCTACTTGTTTGATCCAGCCACGGGCGAGCAGACGCTGCGCAAGTCGCTGGGCGGCAGCATGTTTTCGTCACCGCTGGTAGCCGACGGCAAAGTCTATCTGTGCACCGAAAACCGAAATTGGTATATCCTCCGCGTGGAGCAGGACCGAGTCACGATCCTGGACAGGGATCGCATGCCGCAACGCGAAGGGTCCTACGGTTCGCCGATCGTGGCCAACGGCAGGATCTATGTGCCCACGACCGGCAATATGTACTGTTTCGGAAAGCCCGGCCGGGAACCGACCGGCACGCCACCCCCCGAAATGCCTCGCGAAACTCCCATGTCGCCCGACGCTGCGACAGCGCAGGTGCAGGTGGTTCCCTGCGAAGTGCTGTTGCACCCGGGCGAGAGCCAGAAGTTCCGAGTGCGTACGTTCAACGCCCGAGGACAGCAGATGGATGCCGCTGGTGACACTGCGTTGTCGGTCAACGGGCAGGGCACGCTGGCGGCGGAGGGCGTCTTCACCGCTCCGGCGGACAACCGTCACCTGACTGCCACGGTCACCGCCCGGCTCGCAGATCAAGACGGTCACGCCCGCGTTCGCGTCGCGCCAACGCCTCCCTGGCGTGTTGATTTCTCCGATCGCCAGATTCCCGAGGGATGGGTCGGCGCGCGTTACCGGCATGTCCCCATCGACTTTGATCTGCGGGAGCAGCTCAAGGCAAAAAACCCGCTGGCCGAGCAACTGTATCTGTACTTTCAGACGCAATTCGTCAACAGCCGGAGCGCCGAGGCCAGGTTCAGCGACGACACGCCACGACGCGAATGGACCGCGTTGATGCGGTTCTTGCGACTTCCAGGCGCGATCGCATCGGTGCCGGAAGCGCGGCAAGCCCTGGAGCCGGCGTTGCAGCTTCTGGCGGACAATAAGGTGTTGAGCCATTGGCAGTGGCGCGACGACCCCCGCACACTCTCGGTGGAAAAAGGCGCTGGAAACAGCCAAGGCAACTTCGTGATGATGAAGATCACCACCATCCCCAAAGGAACGCGAAGCCGTTGCTGGTTCGGGCATCCTCAACAGAGCAATTACACGATGCAGGCGGACGTGTGTGGCGCCATCCGAGAATCGAAAATGCCCGATATCGGCCTGATTGCCCAAGGCTATGTGGTGGACATGCAGGGATCCTCGCAAAAACTCCAGGTGCGCAGCTGGGCGCCCCAACTTCGCATGGCCCGCACGATCGATTTCGCTTGGCGGCCCGAAGTGTGGTACACCATGAAAATTCAAACCCGTGTCGAAGAGGATACCGCGTATGTGCGCAGTAAAGTGTGGGTTCGTGGCGAGCCAGAGCCGCCCGAGTGGACGATCGTCGCTACCGACCCGTCGCCCAACCGATCGGGCAGTCCTGGACTGTTCGGAAACGCGAATGACGCGGAAATCTTCCTAGACAACCTATCCATCACGCCAAATCAAGACGCAGAGGTATCCGCTGCCAGCGAATAGTTGTGTCCAAAACCCCGGAACGGAACTGAAATAATGTTACGTATGTCACCTGTTTTGCTGATAGGAATGCTTAGCTTGCCGCTCGCCGGTTGTACGGAGTCGGAGCGGTCGCGTCCGGCGGACGCGGGATTGCCCGCCGACGAAGAAGTGGTCGCCGGGCAACAGGAACCCGGAGCGGATTCGACGTCGGACCAGGATGCCGCGCCGGAGTCTTTGGGCGAACCGTCGCCGGACGCCACCGCTCAAGCGGAGTCCACCGACGGTTCGACGGTCGAGTCCGCAGTTGAGATTACGGTTGAGTCCACGGTCGACACGGATGCCGATCAGGCGCGTCCCGACGCGGATGGTCCGCCGGCGGAGGCGGCCGAGAACGCCGTGGCGGAGCCCGTCGGCGATGACGAAGCATCGCCGGGCGATTCTCCGCAGCAGACCGTGGCCACCGCCGCAGCCGAACCGGAAGAAATGCAAATCACGAAACAATGGCCGCAGTGGGGAGGCACCTCAGCCCGCAACAACGTGCCCGTCGGCCAGGGGATTCCCCGGCAGTGGGATATCGGCCAATTCGACCGCGATACGGGCAACTGGATCCCCGGTTCGGGAGAAAACATCAAATGGGTCGCCCAACTCGGGTCTCAGAGCTACGGTAACCCTGTCGTGGCCGACGGCAAGGTATTTGTGGGAACCAATAACAGCGCCGGCTGGCTCGAGCGCTATCCCGCCAGTGTGGATCTGGGGTGCCTGCTGGCGTTCGACCGGCAGACCGGCAAGTTTCTCTGGCAGCACAGCAGCGAGAAACTGCCCACTGGTCGTGTGCATGACTGGCCCCTGCAGGGCATCTGCTGCGCGCCGCTCGTCGAAGGGAACCGGCTGTGGTTTGTCACCAGCCGGGGGGAAGTTTGCTGCCTGGATACCGAGGGATTCTACGACGACGAGAACGACGGCGAGTTTCAGCAAGAACCGGTCGTCAGTGCCGATGAAGCCGATGTCGTATGGTCGTTTGACATGATGCGTGAGCTGAATGTCTCGCAGCACAACATGTGCAGTTGTTCGGTCACATCCGCCGGCGACCTCTTGTTTGTCAACACGTCGAACGGCGTGGACCAGTCGCACGTCAAGCTGCCCGCCCCGGAAGCTCCCAGTTTCATCTGTTTGGATAAGAACAGCGGCGAGGTTCTGTGGACCGATGCTTCACCGGGCACCAATATTCTGCACGGCCAATGGTCGTCGCCCACCTACGGCGTGCTGGGAGGCGTGCCGCAGGTTATTTTTGGCGGAGGGGACGGTTGGGTGTACAGTTTTCGGGCCGACAAAGGCCAGGACGGCCACCCCGAATTACTGTGGACGTTTGATGCCAACCCGAAGGAGTCGAGGTGGGAGCTGGGAGGCCGCGGAACACGAAACAACATTATCGGCACGCCCGTTATTTACAACGATCTTGTTTATATCGGCGTGGGTCAGGACCCCGAACACGGGGAAGGCATGGGGCATCTTTGGTGCATCGATCCGACCAAGCGAGGGGATGTCAGTCCCGAACTGGCGTTTCACGTCAGTGATCTGGAGACCCCCTTGCCTCACCGGCGTATTCAGGCGGTGATTCCCGAGAACAACGAAGTTGCCCGGCCAAATCCGAACTCGGCGGCCGTGTGGCACTACAGCGAGTACGACACCAATTCGGACGGAGAAATCGACGACTTCTACGAGACGCTGCATCGCACCTGCGGCACCGTCGCCATCAAGAACGACGTGCTGTTCATCGCCGACTTCAGCGGATTGTTCCACTGCCTCGACGCAAAAACCGGCCGGCCCTATTGGACCTACGACATGCTGGCGGCTGCCTGGGGTTCGCCCTTGATCGTTGAAGACACCGTTTATGTCGGCGATGAGGACGGCGATATCTCCGTGTTTCGCCTCTCTTCCGACCCGGAGGTGGCCATGCAGCACGACGGTGGCGAAATGGTGCCGCTTCAGGAGATCAACATGGCCAATTCCGTTTATTCCACTCCCGTCGTGGCCGACAACGTGCTGTACATCGCCAACCGGACGCACTTGTTCGCCATCGCGCCGACCGACGACCAGCAGGCGACCGAAGTGACGCGCGCTGCCCAAGTGCCGTAGGGATGATCCGCACGGTGTGCCGGGACGCGGCGTATCGTGCCTAACCGTCGCAATTCACCAATGCCACGTCCCCGCTGGTGTTCTCCACGCTCCGAAGATGTGCTGCCACCAGGAAAAGGCGTACCGATGCCCAAGCGCGTGCTCGATGTCGGGCAGTGCCTGCTCGACCATCAGACCATCACCCGGTTTCTCCAGTCTCATTTCGAGGTTGAAGTCCCTACGGCAGACGACCTCGATGCTGCGCTGCACGCCATGCGGAATGGCGGCATCGACCTCGTTCTGGTCAACCGGCTTCTCGACCGCGACGGCAGCCCAGGACTGGACGTGATTCATTCCCTTAAGACGCAATCGGCGGTCGCCCAGGTTCCGGTGATGCTGGTCAGCAATTACGCCGACGTTCAAGAGAAAGCAGTGGATGCGGGTGCCGAACCAGGTTTCGGAAAACAGCAGCTGGGCGATCCGGAGACCGTCGCGCGGCTGGAGCATGTACTGGGGCATCGTGCCGGTCCGCACCCATCACCTCCGGCTAGGTGACGAAGTCGATCGCGAACCAGCAGATCGCGCCGACGATCGCGGACAGGATCACCGACACAAACAATGCCAACAGCCAACTGTCAGAGCCGAACCACCACGACAGCATAAACGCCCAGCAAACGGCCACCGTCGTGATCAGGGCCTTATTCTTGATCTTGTCGTCCATGGTCCTCGCGTCCGGTGTGCTCGGCCTGTCCGCCCGCAGTTCAGCCGTCGATGACTTCTTTGACCGGTTGTACGAAATGGGGCGACTTGCCTGACGCGGAAAGCTCCGCCGCCTTTTTGTCCGCATCCTTGCGTTGGCTGTATTCGAACAGCGCGACCCGTTTTAGCGACTGGTTGAAGACTCCCCAATACGCCTTCAGGCGGACATCGCTGGCATCCTGCTTGCGGCTTTGGCGCGACGACGACTTCTTTTTGGCCGTCTTCTTTGTCTTGGCCTTCTTGGTGGGAGTCTTTTCGGCGGCTTCAGACGCTGCGCGCAACTCTTTTCTGTTTACAACTTTACGGGGCATTGCACAGTCGTGGGACGCGAGGTACAGGATCGGAAGGCCCATATAATACCCGAAGCGCGGCAAACTGACCAGCGTTTCACTCGTCCACCTTGGGAGGCTCATCGGGCATGGCGTCCGATGGTGGCGTGCCGCCTCCGGAGTGAATGTAGCGTGCCCGCATCGCGGCGTAACGGTCCCTGTCGGGCAGGTCGGCATCCGAAGTATCGGAAGTGGAGTCTGCCCGCTGCTGCGCGTTGTCGAACAGTTTCTGAAGATAGGGTCGGCACCACCCGCAGCCGGTGCCTGCCCCGAAACATTCGCCGAGCTGGCCGACGCGCCGCGGTTTTTCGATGCGCAGAAAGTTGATCACCTTTCGCTTGGTGACGTGGAAGCAGAGGCAGAGTTCGTCGTCGAGTTTCACGAGATGGCCTCCCCGTTTTCACGATGCCAGTTCCGCCTCGGCAGCCGTGGCCAGTTGGACGGCGATGCGGCAGGCATCGAGAAAGTCAGCCACATCAAGCTGCTCGTTGACCGTGTGAATGCGGCGTTGGCCCGCGCCGAGCGAAACGGTGGGAATGCCGCGATGAGTCAGCCAATTCGCGTCCAGCCCCCCGTTGGCGACGGCGTGGGTCGGCGTGCGTCCCACTCGCTTCACAGCGGCTTCCGCTGCCCGTATGGATGGGTCATCCAGCGACAGGCAGAATGCTTCGTAGTCCAGACGGCCGTTGAACTGGACCTTTCCCAGCCTTCCTTCGGCATTGGGAACCTGTGACACCGCATCGCGAAATGCCGTTTCTATGCGCCGCACAATCGTTTGCCGGAAACCGGCATCATGGCTGCGCGCTTCGGCACGCAGCACGACCCGGTCGGCAACCACATTCGTCGCCGTCCCTCCCTGCATGATACCCACATTACTGGTCCCGGAGCCATCCTTCCGGGCGATCCTCCCGTGCCAGCCATCGTCGTGCAGGCGAGCAACGGCCAGTCCAGCGATCGCCACCGCGCTGATACCCTGTTCGGGCGCGTTACCGGCGTGGCTGGCCAGTCCTTCCACGTCGATTGTCATTCGGTAGCCTCCGGTCGCGCCGATCGTGAGTTTGTCCGGCGCGCCGCCGTCAAAATTGAAGGCCAGACTCGGTTTCCCCAGCAGGCGCTTCGCGACACAACGGGCACCGTGCATGCCGCTTTCTTCCTGCACGGTCC
This sequence comes from uncultured Pirellulales bacterium, assembly GCA_964573605.1. Taxonomy (GTDB): domain Bacteria; phylum Planctomycetota; class Planctomycetia; order Pirellulales; family JBBDJB01; genus CAZNKT01. Next base: position 22,696 of record CAZNKT010000006.1, on the reverse strand, counting down.
ACAGGAAAGTGACGGGAGGATGTGGAAGCCGTTTGGTGAAGAGCAGGGTCGCCGCGGTCAGCAGCGCCGCAGTGCCTGCCCGGTTGTCCGCCCCCAATCCGGTGCCGCGGATGCCCGACACGATGCACGACCCCCGGCGGACCGGCCGGGCGCCAACACACAGATTCACGGTGTCCATATGGGCCACCAGCAGGCGGCGAGGTCCCCGGAGGGTACCCGGAAGTCTCAATACCAGGTTGCCGGTGCGGCTCTGGAAGGGACTGCCGCGCGGCGGCGCCTGGGAGAGGGGTGTCGGCGCGCCGGCTCGCTTCAGCGCGTGCCGCACGAAGTCCGCTACTTTTTTTTCCTGGCCGCTAGGTCCCGGAATCGCCATGAGGCGGGTGACGCATTGGAGCGCCTCGCGATCGCTGCCGGCCCAGCCGACCGGCGTCTGTCCCGACCGCCGCTCTCGACGGTTGCCGGACCCACGCTGTGCCCCACGCCGCTTCGCCATAACCCTCATACCGTTTCTGAAAGGTGCTGCATTGTCCGCCACGGCGCGCCAACGTGTCAAGCAACGCCGTCCCGCGTCGTGCTTGGAAGAATGGCGTGATTGAGCGACAATGGCAATCGTGGACATCGGTCCTTGCAGACGGCTTCGTGACAACGGGCGACTGGCGAGCGGTGCATGAGGGGCTGTGCGAAAAACATGTGCTGCCGCCTGGCCTTCGTGGACGCGTCCGGCGCGGCGATATGCGACCGATGCTATTTGCCGCTGTCCCCCGGCCACCCAGTGGATCTACTTTTGTGCGTTCCATTCTGGACCTGACCAGCGAACAGCTTGAATCGTGGTTTGCCGAGGCGGGTCAGCCCACGTACCGCGCCCGGCAGCTGATGCGGTGGCTTTTTCATCGTCGAACCGGCGACTGGGGGGCGATGACGGATTTGCCCGAGTCGGTGCGCGACCGGCTGGAACAGGCTTTCGTCGTTTCCTCGTCGCGTGTCGCGGCGGCGCACGAGTCGGCCGACGGAACGGAGAAACTGCTCGTGCGACTGGCGGACGACCGTCAGGTGGAGTGTGTCCTGTTACGCGACTTGCGTCGGCGCACGTGGTGTCTTAGTACGCAGGTTGGCTGCGGTATGGGCTGCGTGTTTTGTGCCAGCGGATTGGACGGGGTCGAACGCAATTTGACTTCCGGCGAGATTGGCGAGCAGATGTTGCACCTGTTGCACCGCCTGGAGCCACACGAGAAGTTGACGCACATCGTGGTGATGGGAATGGGGGAGCCCTTGGCGAATCTCGACGGTTTGCTGCCCGCCCTCGACCTGGCTACCGCTCCGCACGGGCTGGGCATCAGTCCGCGCCGGATCACGATTTCCACGGTGGGCCTGCCTCAAGCCATGCGACGGCTGGCCCGCGAGGCGCCGCAGTTCCGTCTGGCCGTATCGTTGCACGCTCCCACCGACGAACTGCGCAGTCAGATTGTACCGACTAACCGCAGCGTGGGGTTGGCCGCGATCCTGGAAGCGGCCGATGACTATTTTCTCGCGTCGGGCCGCCGGCTAACGTTTGAATATGTCCTGCTGGCCGGGATCAACGACCGCCCGGAACACGCCCAGCTGCTGGCTCGGCGTCTGGCGTCGCGCACTGCGCTGGTCAACCTGATCCCGTACAACCCCGTGCCGTCGCTGCCCTATCGCACGCCCGATCGGAAAGCTCAGGCGGCCTTCCGCGCGATTCTCGAAGGGAAGGGCGTGCGCGTTAAGATCCGCCATCGCAAGGGTGATCGGATCGACGCGGCGTGCGGTCAGCTGCGCCGTCAAAAGGCTTCTGTTGCTCTGGACTCGCCAGGTTCAACACGCGTCGGTTAAGAGTTCCTCACGGCTGGGCCGCAAGCGGGCAAGGGGGCCGGCAGCCTGTCCGATCGGGGGTCGGGATATCCTCCCGGTGCCGGCGGCTTCGGTCGATGCACGGCGGTTCGTCCGCTGCCGGTGCTCGCCGATTTGCTCCGAAACCTCCGCCGCTGGCCGGGGTTAGATTATGGTACGATGGTTCACCCGCCGCCCCCCAGCGGTCGGCGCGGTCCGGTCACGGGGACGGGCACAGAGCAGAGAGGAATCGGCGTTTGGCTACCAGCCAGTCAACGGGCCGGCCGCATGAAATCACCGATCCGGACGCGCGGCTGATGCTGGAGGTTCGCGACGACAATGCCGCGGCTTTCGAGCAACTCGTCCTGCGCTATCAGAGTCGGCTGATGACGATACTGGAGCATCTGGTCGGACGCCGCGATCTGGCGGAGGATTTGGTCCAGGAAGTTTTCCTGCGCGTCTTTCGCGCTCGAAAACGGTATGTCCCCAGTGCCAAGTTTTCGACATGGCTGTTCACGATTGCGAACAATGTGGCTGGCAATGCGCTGCGAAGCCTGGCTCGTCGTCGCGAAGTACACCTGCCCACGCACGAGAGCGGTCCGATGGGCGTCCATCCGATGGAACAAATCGCGCAAGCCGGCAGCGGGGCCATCCCCGCCCGGCAGGCCGACAAGGCGGAGATACGCGACGTCGTTCAACTGGCAATCAATACACTGGGCGACCGGCAACGCATGGCGGTCCTGCTCAGCAAATTCGAAAGTCTGAGCTACGCGGAGATCGCGGAGATCATGGAGCTATCGCCGCAGGCGATCAAGTCGCTGATGTCCCGCGCACGGGGTAATCTGCGCGACGCCCTGGAGCCGTATATCGCCCATGGTAAACGGCCGGAAGCCGGCTGATGCCAGGGATGGTTTGACGAGATTGATTGAGGACGATCCTTCGTGCCGAATCCGCAAACTTCCCACGCTATTGAAGAAGAAATGGTTGCCTATCTGGACGGCGAGCTAAACGCGGCTCAGATGCAGCACGTCGAGGATCGGCTGGCTCGCGACCCGGCGTACCGGCGGCAGCTCCAGCGACTGCAACGCGCCTGGGAGTGCCTGGACCAGCTGCCGCGGAGCCATGTCGAGGAGCAGTTTGCCCGATCGACGGTCGAATTAGTGGCCGTGCAGGCGGAGCGGGAAACGGCAAGCCAGCCCGCAGCGGCCGCGCAGCCGCGGCGGCATTCGACCCTGCTGATCATCGCCGTGGCGGCGGCGGCCGCGCTGGTCGGGGCGATCGGGACCAGCAGGATCCGTTCGGGCGTCGCTCCCGAATCACCGCCGCCGCCGGCCGCTGCGGAGCCGGCGGGCGGCGCCGCGAGCGGGGTGCCTGGCGTGCCGGAGAGCGATCGCACCGCCAACGGTCTCGCCGCCGAAGACAAACCGGTCCTCCGCCAGTGGGTCGCCCGGTACCTGGTGAACAGCCCGACAGCGCGGCGGATCCATTCCCGGTTGTCGCGCTTGCCGGACCATCCCGCCCCGCGCGACGAGCTGGACCCCGCGCGTGCCGGCCCGGCCCAACGGCCCCTTCGGCGAATCTTCCACCTCATGGTCGATCCCCGCGCGGACGCCGCCTTCCGCTCGCTCGTCGATGCCCGGGCGCTGGACGACCTGAAACAGCGCCTCTCGGCGCCGTCTCGCGTCGCGTTGAACGCGGCCGGCGGTCTCAACCAGCAACAAGACAGGGTGCGCGACTGGATCCGCGCGATGCTTCTTGAACATGTTCATCGACCGAACGACGCGCGCCCTGAGATCGGCGTGAGCCATCAAGAACTCGAGCGATTCTTCGCGGAGGACCTGCCGCCCGACGAACGCGTGCGGCTGATGGCCGTGCCCCGCGCAGAGATGCTGCAAGAGCTGCAGCGGCTTTACCGGCGCGAACACGGCACCTCGCGCCGCGGTCCGCCACGGGGGCCCTGACCGCGTTAAGAGAAAGCGAGCTCTTCCGCCGGGAAGTGCCTCGTACACCTGACCATATCAGCGTGAAATGTGTAATAGCGTCTAACAAAACATCATGGATGCACCACCAACAACGCGAGATTTGCAGACGAACCGGCGGTTTTGTTAGAGGCTCGAAGAGTTAAACTTACAGCAGATCTCAGTCGGATGTTCCGCATTGCCAGCCGTTTGACGTTGGAATGCGGGTAATGCAGCCGTAACACGTGAGTGCGACACGCGCCAGGGATCGCGTTCGTTGCGACGTCCCGCGGACGCGTGTTGTGTTCCACGAATCAGCGCCCGTGCAGCCAGGGCACCGCCCGGCGCGGGTCGCTCAGGGAAGCACGTTCAATTCGGGCGCCGACAGAACCGCCGGCAGCCACGTCGACAAGTAGTACGCGCGGGGCGCCGTCAATTCCATCAGTCGCTTCACATCGAAACGGCCCCACGAACCGACACGCGCTTCGGTGCCGGTGAGCGCTTCCATAATTCCCGGAACGTGCCGCGTGTACTTCACGACACGCACGTCGTCCTGGTCCAGTCCGGCCAGCTCCGCCGCGCGGCCCACGGCATCGTCCAGAAAGCCGATGCGGTCGACGAGACCATTCTCCAAAGCCTGATCCGCCGTGAAGATCTGACCGGTCGACACGGCCGCCAACTGATCGGCGTTATCACGCAGCGCGGGGCGCCCGGCGCGCACGATCTCCTTGAAACGCTCGAACGTTTCATTGACCAGGGTCTGCAGGATTTCACGCTCCCGGGCGCGCTGTTCAGGGCTGAGCATCTGGGTGGGGCTTCCCAGTTGCTTGAGCGGCCCGCTCGCGATGGAGTCGTCTTTGATATCCCACCGAGCCAGGAGTTCCGAAACGTCGAAGTGGGGGATGATGACTCCGATCGAACCCGTCCAGCTTGTCGGTTCCGCCAGGATGGCGTCGTCCTGGTCTCCCACAGCCATCGCGACATAATATCCGCCGCTCGCACACAGGCTGCCCATACTGACTACCAGCGGAATTTCACGATCGGCAGTCATCTCCGTGACGTAGTGGTACAGGTAGTCGCTTGCCGTCACCGTGCCGCCCGGGGAATCGATTCTGAGCACGACGGCCTTAACCGATTCGTCGTCACGGACCGTGTCGATCTGGCGCTTCACGAAACCTTCGCCGTCCAGGATGGCGCCTTCCACACGGATCACGGCGATCTTGTCGGACGCCCGTTTGGATCCCGAAAGGAATCGCTCGTTGATTTTTTCACTGGGAGCGAAGTAGTCCTGGTACGCCACGCGTTGGCCGACATTGGCCACGATGGACACGACCAGGGCGATCCAGAGGAACTTTCCGTAGCGGCCGAACATGCCCCCGGGCTGCTCGATGACAATTTTTTGCGGCGGAGGGGGCGGCGGGCCGGGGCGGGCCGGTTCCGGCACGCGCTGGGCATTCACGTAGGAGGAAGGGCCTTCGTCTTTGCTGGATGGGTCCATAACCGTCTCCTTATAGAGTATCAATATTGTATTTTAGCCCAGGATCCGGGCAACGGCCGCGCAGCGGCCCGCCCCCAACCCTGCTTGCAGCCCAGCCCCCCGGGGCGGTAAGCTACTCGCTGTTTACGGACATCCGATTGCATTCGTCCCGCACCACAGGGAGGTGTGGCGTGTTTGTTGCGGCTTCGAGCCAGTGCTATCCCGATTTGTCACTTCGAGACCTGCTTGAGCGTCTGAATGACCTGGAGTATACGGCTTTCGAACTGGCCGTTCACGAAACAGGCGGACACCTCAAGCCCTCGGAAGTCCATGCCGACCTGAATCGGGCCTTCGATCTCTGCCGGTCCACCATGCGGTTGACGCTCTGTGCGCTGAGCGTCGACATCGGCGCCGAGGGCGACGCGTATTACGAACAGTTTGCATCGTGCTGCAAGCTGGCCAAAGCGACCAAGGTGGTGGCCATCACCGTTCCGGCCGCCGAGCTGGGAACCCCGTTTAACGCGGAAATCGAACGGCTCCGCGACCTCGTGTCCATTGCTTCGCTGGAAGGAGTGCTCGTGGCCGTCAAGACGGAAGTGGGGCGCGTGACGCAGGACCCGGACACGGCGGTCGTCATGTGCGACAACGTCAAGGGGTTGGGCGTCACACTGGATCCGAGTCACTTCATCTACGGGCCGCACCAGGGAGCCAAGTTCACGCAGATTCTCAAGTATGTATATCATGTCCACCTGCGGGACACGACCAGAGACCAGCTCCAGGTGCGGGTGGGCCAGGGTGAAGTGGAATACGGGAAGCTGGTCAACCAACTGGCACAGGTGAACTTCGATCGGGCGCTGTGCGTTCACATGGGGCCGTTGGCCGGTACGGAGCACAATGCCGAGATGCGCAAGATGCGGCTGCTGCTGGAGAGTCTGTTGTGATCAACCTGCAGCGATCCGGGGCCACGGTCGTCGAATGGCACGGTGTGCCGGTGAGGCCTCGTCATGCGGCATTGACGGGTGCCTGCGTGAGCTGCCGCAAGGCATCGAGATAGGCGAGCACGTCGTGCGGCGACGTCTCTTGCCAACCGGCGATGCGGTGGTGGAGGATCGCCAGTTTCAGATTCTCCATGGATTCGCCGAGGTTCTGCGGCAGGGAAGGCAGGCCGAGAAACGGCCGCACACCGGGGCTGTCGGCATCCGCCGTTTCGTCGCCGACATCGCTTCGGTTCTCCGCCGGCGCCCGATCAACACGCGCCGCGGGTTCGCGCGCCGCGCGGGATGGGCTTTTGCCCGGGTCCTGCACATCCGCCAGGGAAGGGCTCAGCGGGGCTGCCGCCGCTGCCACATCACCATCCCACGATGCGGCATACACGTCGTCGTCGGCCGGTTTGAGCGAATCCGGCGCGCCCAGTGCCTGCCATCGCTGCTCGCGCATCTGGGCGACGGACCACCCGCTAAGCACGGCGCCTTCCAGCCACATTTCCGCATCGTTCCAGTCCAGCGCGGCATGGAAGTGGCTCCAGTAAAGTCCCTTGAAACCGTCGCAGATCTCGGCAAATCGCCGAAATACCCGCCGCAGTCGCCCCACATGCTGGGAGCTGAGATTGCCGACCTTACGGCTCCACGCTTCGTCCGAATAATCGGTCGCGGGAGCGCCTTGGGCAACCAGCGCGTCGCGCCACTGATTGATGATGCGACCTTTCTCCCAGTTTGTGGTGCTGATCAATCGGTGCCATTGCCCGACAAACGGCCGTGAGGCCTGCTCCACCTCGTCCTGCTGTTGTTCGTCGCCATCGGTCAGCGGCTTGCCATCCATCGCACGACTCCCGATTCGAGTTTCGCTGAGCGTAAATCCGGCTGTTCCGCGCTGGTTGCGGCGCCCCTGCGTTCGCGATGCCTACGCCGACGGCGCGGACTCGTCTGATTGAAAACCGCATTTGTTATGCGTGCCGTCGCAAAACGGCCGATTGGCCGATTCGCCGCAACGGCAAAGCGCTACCGTTGGCTTGTCTGGGTTGGTGGGAAAAACGTTGCCCTGCGCGTCGACAATGCTGACGGCTCCCTCAATCAGGTAGGGACCGTTGGGTCGTACCTTGATCGTAACCATTGCGGGCTCCCTCTTCGTAAAAACGTTTTGCACTCATGGACTTGCCGAAAATTGCCGCGGCCTTGGCTGCCTTGGCTGCAAAATGTTGAACAATTCGATGAAGCAGGCCGGCATGCGGCAGCGACATGGAAGCACGGAAGTATACTCGATCGCGCAACGATTTGTCACGTACCCGAAAAGGTCCGCAGAAACACGATCGGCAGATTACGGTTTCGCGGGCGCGGGTCCTGGGGAAGAGGGTGCGTCGCCGGACCGGTGGATCACGAACAGGACCCTGACAGGAACGGTGACGCGGCCGCGAGTCTCTTCTGGAGGTCCGGCGATTTCTTCTTTTTTAATTTCATTCTCATGGGCCGGTGAGGCTTGCGGTTTTACCCCAACTGCCGCCTCGCTTAAGGGAGGGAGTGCCACCGCTTCGGGAACCGCCTGGAGAACCGATTGTCGCAGCGCGAAGAGCGCTTCTGACAGTGACTGGTCGTCGGATCGCGCTGCGGTGACCGGGGCTGGCGAGCCGGCATCGTCGGGCGTCAACACCCGAGCGGTCGCTCGCCAGTTCGTCATGTTGGCAGGTACGCGCTGCACCTGTTGCAACTGCCGTCGGAGTTTTGGCAACGTGGCGGCTCCACCTTGTCGGTGTTCCACGCCCGCCGCAACTCCGATGTCCTCGCCCGGCTTCGCGAAATAGGATTGCCCGGAAGCCGCGTCTGTTTCCCCGTTGAAACTGAGTGCCTCATTCGATTCACGCGCAGCGCGCGTTCGCGCACCGCGCTGGGGCGAAGAGGCAACGTCCGTCGCCGCCGGGTTATCGCGCTGTCGACCTGTCAGTTGCTCGACGGGAAGTTGCCGCACCGAAACATCTGTCCATTGTTCTGGTGAATCGTCAATAGCGGCCAGCATGGCCTCCACCTGCCCGGCCGTCGCTTCCACGTACACGATCTCCTCATCGCCGAGCGACTTTTTATCACCCGCGCGTTGGGACAGCGATAGGGCTGGTGGCGACGGGCCATCCGCGTCCGCGAGTGAATCGACCCGCGCTGCCCGACGCACCGGTTCTTGCCAGGCGATGCCCTGATGGACCACAAGCGACCGCACGGTCTGAGCGTCCGCGTCGCCCCGCAGGGTGGCATGGATGACGAGAATCGGCAATGAAGAAGGAGAATCCTCCAAGACGCGTGTGCGTGACGCCGTCGTCTGCGGCACAGCAACTTTATCACCCACGTCGACGGCGGCGGGAACAGACGCAGAACGCCCGCTGCGTCCAGGCGGCTCGAAGCGAGCCACGCTGGCCGGCTTGTCTTGCGTGCCCTCGTGGGTCTGCGCGTCGGCGGCCACACTGGCTGCTTCATCCGAGCCAGCCCGCTCGACGTAGCCCGGTCGAGGACGACTGTCCGAGGCGCGCTCGGCTGCCGCCTCGAAAGCGCGGGCGGAATCTGGTGGGGACTCCGGCAGCCTCTGTGTGACCCTTCGATGGGAATCGTCTGGCCGGTCGGCCAAAACCATGACCAGGATTGCCGCGGCCACCGTCAGACCGGACCATACCGCCGGACGTAAAAAGCGACGAATTCCCTTCGCATCGCCGCCGGACCCGCGCTGGGGAAGGGCCGTCGCGCGGCTGTCCAAAGGGCCCGCCGCGCGGCGGGTATGAGCCTGGTCCATCACCTCGGCCGCCATGTCCCGGGCGGACGCGTGGCGTGGCAGTCCGCCCACGACGGCGCTCAGCGTGCGCAATTCATCAACCAGCCGTCGCGACTCGGGGCTTGACGCCAGATGCGCTTCCACGCGGCGACGTTCATCAGATGTCAATTCGCCGTCGATGTAGGCGCTGAGCGTTTCGGGAGAAGCCGGATCGATCATGACTTGTGTTCCAGGACGCCGATCAGCTGTTCGCGTAATTGCATCCGCGCGCGGTGCAAGCGGCTTCGGACAGTTCCCACGGGAATGTCCAGAATTTCGGCAATCGTTTCGTAGTCGCAGCCTTCCATTTCGCGCAAGACCAAAATTGTGCGATGCTCCTCGTGCAGAACCTGCAGGGCGTCACGCACCTGTCCGGCCCGTTCCGTGGCCAGCGCCTTTCCGTCCGGCTGCAATCCCCGGTCAACCGGCTCGTGGCCGCTGTTTTCACGCAATTCGTCCAGCCGCTGGGTCGGTCGCTGCTGACGTTTGCGGCTCATCGCCGTGTTGAATGCGATCCTATACAGCCACGTGAAGAACCCTGACGACCGCTTGAAGGTGTCGAGCTTGACGAACGCCTGCACAAGAGCGTCCTGCACGACGTCCTCGGCGTCTTCGAGCGACCCCATCACGTGAACCATGGTATTGTACAACCGGTCCTGGTACTTGCGGACCAATTGCTCGAACGCCGACGTGTCGCCGGCCAGGGTGGCGTCGATCAGCGTGCCGTCGTCTTGCACTGCGTCCTCATATTCTTAGACGCTGGGGGCAACCGTCCAGTTCCCTCTGGAGGTTGTGAAAATCTCGGAACCGGCGTTCTCGGCGGCGCGGCTGGCCCTGAGGCGATTCTATTCGACAAGCCCCTGTGGCCGAAGCGGTTGCGCCGCGAATGCCGTCCCTCTTGGTTGCCTGAGCACCGCGATCCAGAGCGCTGCTGCTGCTACGCCCGAAACGAGGCTGATGTTCTGAGAAATACTCAATCCCGTGCTGAAAATCGGGGCTTCGTCGACGCGGATCATCTCCAGCAGAAACCTCACGATCGGGTAAATCGTCATCAGGAGGGCGATCACTTCGCCGTCTCGCCGGCGCAGAGGATAATAGCTCCACAGGAAAAAGGCCAGCAGCAAAGCGGTGATCGCACTATAGATTTGTGTCGGATGCACCGGTAGCGAGCGTTGCGGAAGCGGCGCGGCGACCCATTGCAGATGCCGTCCGTCGGCGGTATCTACCTGTACGTGGCGTCCGCTGCGCCACAGTTCTAACTTGGCGGCTTCGAACGTGTCCACGCGCTTGCCGTTGATTGCGACGATGCCGTCGCCCGGTTGCAGACCCTGGTCGGCCGCCGGCCCGTCGGGGTCGACCTGCCTCACGACAGGCGCGCCGCTCCGCGCGCGCGTTAACGCCAGACCCAAAAAACGGCCTGTTTCGTGCTGGTGCCGGAATGGCGGCGTTTCCTGTGAGCTGCTCCCGGCGACATGCGCCGGAAACGAGACGCTCCAGGGCAGGTCACAGACTCCCCCGAAACAGCAGCCGTTCAACAGACAGCCGACGCGACCGAAGGCCAGTCCCACGGCGAGGCTCGGTGCGACAATATCGGCCATCGCCAATCCCGGCAGGTCGAAACGCCGCACAAAAAAAGCCATGCCCGATAACGCCCCGATCAACGCGCCGTAAACCACCAATCCTCCCTCGGGGATATTGATCACCTTCAGGAGTGTTTCCTGCCAGCTGGGACTGTAGTAACCGGCGCCCCAGTACTCGATGACATGAAACAGGCGAGCGCCCACGATGCCCGGAATCAGCAGCCAGAATGCTAGCGACCAGATTGTCTCCTGCGGCAACCCCACCTGCGCGGCGCGGCGCAGCGCCAACCCGATACCCGCGCAGCATCCCGCCAGTACCATGACACCGTAGCCGCGGACAGGAAGCCCGCCGGGGAACATGCGAGGCAGGAGCAGGATGGCCGCGGCGATCATCACCAGCGGCATCAGCGTGCCCCACGTCTCGGAAGTCCATCCGTGCGTGCGGTATTGGCGCAGGAGCATGATTGCCGCCACCAGACACCAAGCAAACAACAGTACGCCCGCGCCGAACAGACGAATTCCTCCGATTTCGAACGGTATCACAAACAGCGTTTGCCGCATGGGAACAATAGTCCGTGTCAATTCAGGAACATGGTGGGGCCGGCCGCGAAGACACCCGCGCCGACACGGACCATCACGTGCCCCGGCGAGCAGTGTGGCGGAAAGCGGCGCACCGGTGCGGTCTGAGGCCGACGGCGGAGCCCCCTTGCTAGCGTGGGTTTCAAAACCTGATTTTGCTGTGACATTTCCCGGTCACGGAGCGATTGCAGGGCGTTTTAAAACGGCTTTTAGCGGAGGACACCGTTGTCGATCAACCGAGTTTTCCCAAACACCGCCGCCAGCGCCAACACCGTGGGCCCCTCGACGCGGTGGACCGGTTCGACCGACCCCTCGCGAACCAGGGCCACATACTGAGGTCGCACCTTGCCCACCGCGCGAATATGCGCCTCCACGGCCCGCTGGATTTCGGAGGCGTCGCGACGGCCGCCGGCGACCATCGCCTGGGCCAGATCCAATGCCTGCGACAGCGACAATGCCCGCTCTCGTTCCTCCGGACCGAGGTGGATGTTGCGGGAACTGACCGCCAGCCCGTCCGGATCGCGGATGATGGGACAACAGCAGATCTTGACCGGCAGATCCAGGTCGGCAACCATCTGCCGGACGACCAGCGCCTGTTGGTAATCCTTCCGGCCAAAGTACGCGACATCGGCCGGGATCAGGTGGAGAAGCTTGAGCACGATCGTGGCGACACCCCGAAAGTGCCCGGGCCGAAACAGGCCTTCCATAGGTCGAGCGGTTTCGCCGAGTTCGACGTAGGTCTCGTGCCCGGGCCGGTAGATTTCCTCGTCCGTCGGGGCGAAGACGACATCCACCCCCCGCTGTTCCAACAGCCGGCAATCCGATTGGAGCGTGCGGGGATAGGCTGCCAGGTCTTCTTCCGAGCCGAACTGAAGCGCATTGACGAAGATCGTCACCACGGTGGCATCGCACTCGCGAAGCGCGGCATCCACAAGACTCATATGTCCCTCATGGAAGGCTCCCATGGTGGGAACGACGCCGATCGTCTTTCCCAACCGCCGCCACTCGGCAATCGTCGTTTGCAAATGGGCACAGCGTGTGACCACTTCAAGAGATGACATGCGATGCGTCCATGGCTTGGATGGCGGCCACTACTTCGTCGAACCGGTCGGCGGCATGATGACCACCCAACCAGAGCATCGGACCATGTCCCCCGGCGGACGCCTCGGCAACAATCTCTTGCTGCAAACGCTCGTCCGCCGTTGGCTGCCGCGTGGCCGCGGCGACATGCTCCGGGCCGGCCCGCGGTGCCAACGGAGCATCGGTGCCCACTCCGGTCAACACAATCAAGCGCGGAGCCGGGACGCGCCGCAGCGAAGCGCGAAACACATCGGCGAAACGCGCCAGCGCGTCGCCTTCCAACACGCATCGGGCGCGGGCCAGAGATTCATGGAACCAGAAGTCACTGACAAGCAGCGCCTGCGATGTACGTTCGGGTGCCACGGGGTGCGATACCACGTCTGCAGCGCGCATCAGATGGAGCGCCCGGCATTCGAGCAATCTTATCTCAGCCTGCAATGGCTGGCCAGCCGGCGAAGCAGTGCTGGCCAGCCGGTCATCGGCATGGACCGGGTCTTCGATAAGGCGTCCCCCGAACCGTTCATGAATCTCACGGCCAAGTTCCCGGCGGCCGTTGATCGCAGCGCCGGCGACCGCCACATAACGGGGCGACTCATCCAAGTGACGCAGCAATCGGGAAAGAGTCCAGTGAACCTGGGGGTGCACCATATCCGGCGCAATCTCGACCGCCGGCTCCAATACGAAGCGGCGGAAGGTCATCCGTGGATGGGGCACGACGAGTTGTTCGGTACGCAGGATCTGCTGATCGTACAGGAGCAGGTCAAGGTCGATCGTGCGGGCGGACCAGCGGACAACGCGGCTGCGGTCGAGCTGTCGCTCAATGTGGCGGAACACGTCGAACAATGCGCGAGGCGTCAGTTGGGTTTGCAGCTTGGCCGCCGCGTTCAGAAAGGAGCCCTGACCTGGAGGACCTCCGATCGGCGGCGTCGTGTGATAGCGGCTGCGCGCCACGACGCGAATGCCACGCGTCCCTTCCAGCAACTCGATGGCACGATCGAGGTTCCAATGGCGATCGCCCAGGTTGGAGCCCAGAGCCACCAGGCACGTGGCCATGCGTGCCGCCTTACGCGATGAGGAATCAGCCTGGAAATTATAGAGGGGGGACGTCCCGTTCGCGACCCAAGCCGCCGACTGTGGTTCCGTTCCGCCGCCGCCCCCTCCGCGAAGTTTGCTGTTGGCTGCCGACCTGCCGGGAAACGAATTGCTCCGCGCATACGTACCGCGCGACTGAGTGGAACTGGATAATCTCCCCGAGCGGCTTTCGACACTCAATCGGCGCCGGCACATTGCAAAAAATGTACCGCCTTTTCAGCAAAAAGGAGACTGACACTGCCTCATGATCGCGACCCGTCAACGCACGTCGCGGGGCAAAATGTCGGTTGTATTAGCGCCTCCCAAGTACCCGCCGCAGTCAACCGGTTATTTTGCGATGAGGATGCAAATTGTCAAGAGGCAATTCTGCTGGGAAACAACTTGGCTTACGATAAACTGTTTGTCTGGATGGTTGTGTTGACATCCATCCGCGCCGTCAGCTCGCCCGCTGATCCTGCGCATTAACCACTGTTTGTCTTCGCCGTAGAATAGACAGCGTGGCTCTCAACCAGCACGCCCCACGACGCCGTGCGCGGCTCGGACCATGCATCACAACGGATCTTCGCCGGAGCGGTCGGAAGCCGACAACCATCTGCGCGAACAAGTGCTGCGTCTGCGCGAATCGATCGAGGCGTCGTCCGAGAAGGTTCAGCGATCCGAACATGCGAAATTCCTCGAGGCCCTGCTGGGCCGTCACGTCTGCCGCAAGCTTGATGTTTATCCGCTTCCAGAAGCCTTTTTGCTGACGGTCGTAATTCCCGTTTACAACGAACGGCGCACGTTGGCGGACGTCGTGCAACGGGTACGGGCAACCGGTATTCCGACGCAGATCGTGATCGTCGATGACGCAAGTACGGACGGATCGCGCGAATTGATCGAAAGCTGGCGAGCCGATGCGGACGTGGAGGTGCTTCGGCATGCGGAGAACATGGGAAAAGGTGCGGCACTTCGGACGGGATTTCGGCGGGCGCGGGGAGACGTGGTCATTATTCAGGACGCCGATCTGGAATACGATCCAATGGACTACTGGGGGCTGCTTGCTCCGATCATCTGCGCCCAGGCCGACGTGGTTTTCGGTTCGCGGCTCAACGGAAGCCGCCAGCGCGTATTGTACTTTTGGCACTATGTGGGCAACCGCCTGCTGACCCTGCTCTCCAATGCCAGAACCAATCTCAACCTGAGCGACATGGAGACCGGATACAAAGCTGTTCGCCGCGAGGTGCTCGAAGACATTCTTCCCCGTCTCCGGGAAAACCGATTTGGCATTGAACCCGAATTGACGGCCAAACTGGCGCGGCTTCCCGGCATCCGCATCTTCGAGATTCCCATCTCGTACAACGGCCGCACGTACGCGGAGGGAAAGAAAATAAGCTGGCGCGATGGACTTTGGGCCCTGTGGTGTATCTTGAAGTATTGAACGTGGCCGCGTCAGCGAGTACCGGCCTTGCCGGGGATCGGCGGCCCGCGACCTTCGGCGTGCGCGGCCGGCCATCGGCGTTTCGTGTCTATTTTCTCAATGCGGATACGCCTTGGATTCGCAGATAGCAGATTCCGTCAAGCGTTCGGTCCGCGTGGGGGTGGTGGCCGCGGCCGCTGTGCAGTTCGCCGCACAGGTCGTCTCTCTGGGCACGCTCGCGGTTTTGTATCGTCTGATCACGCCGGAGGAATTCGGCGTGCTGGCCATGGTGCTGCCGATCATTTACCTGATCCGCAACGTGGCCACGCTGGGGCTGGACGTGGCTACGGTGCAGGCCCGTCAGCTGACCGACGACGAGATTTCTTCCCTGTTCTGGTTAAACCTTTTTACCGGAACCGTGGCGGCCGTGATGGCCATGGCGGCGGCGCCGATGGTGGCCTGGTTTTATGGGCAACCCAGGTTGCTGTCCGTTACGCTCGCGCTGTCCGGCACGTCACTGGCCCTGGCCCTGGGAATGCAGCATCAGGCATTGTTGGAGCGCCGCATGCAATTGGCGCAGGCGGCCGTACTGCGTTTGATCGCACACGTCGTGGCGGCAGCCGGCGCGATCGGCATGGCGTGGGCCGGTTACGGCGTGTGGGCGTTGGTGTTGCAGAACTATTGCCAGTTGCTGGTGCTGGCGGCAGCGGCCTGGATCGCCGAGCCTTGGCGGCCCCGCAGGCCCGGAACCGCGCCGCCGGTGTGGAACCATGTCCGCGTGGGCGGTTATTTCGCGGCGGGTGGGATCTTCTTTTTCCTGGCCGCACACATCGACCGCGTGTTGATCGGCCGGCTGATCAATCAGCGAGCGGTGGGACTCTACAGCCAGGCATCCGGACTGATGATGCGACCGGCAGCGTCTGTGGCCATTCCGTTGGGACGGATCATGCTGTCGTCCCTGGCCCGCACGGCTTCGGCTCCACGAGCCCGCGACGAGCTGTTGGCCGCGTTCTACCGGTTGGCGGCCGTGCTGCTGATGCCGGCGACCGTGGGCTTGGCCCTGGTGGGGGATCTTGTGATGCGTGTCCTCGGCGGACCGGCGTGGGTCGAAGCCGGACCGGTGTTCCGCGTCTTGAGCCTGACCCTGTTGAGCCAGGCACTGATCCAGATGAGCGTTTCCGTATACGCCTCGGCCGGACGCACGCGTCCCATGTCGGTGGCCGCCGGAACTCTTTCGGCAATGGTCGTGGCGGCCCTGGTTGCCGGCTGGTATGTGGGCCGGCAATGGAACGAGCCGGTGCGGGGCGTGGCCTGGGCCTACACGGTGTTGATCCTGGTGGCGACCGTGCCCTACATGACGCTGTGCCACCGCGTATGTGGATACCGTCCACACATGATGCGCGACGCGCTGGCACGGCCCGCGTGGGCCACGTTGATCATGGCGGCGGCCGTCGTCTTCTCGCCGAAAGGTATTCCGGAGTTTGGTGCGTGGCCCGCCTGGGGACAGCTCCTCGCGCAGGTGACCGTCGGAATCATCGTGTATGCGTTCGTGGCGCGAAAGGAACTGCATTGGGTGACCGCGCAACTGCGGCAGGCGGCCTCGTAGAAGCGGTTTCAAAACGCCCTGTAATCGCTCCATGCCGGGGAAATGTCACAGCAAAATCAGGTTTTGACAGCGGCGCTGGAAGGCCCGCGCTGCCGCCGGCGTTGCCGTCGTTTACCGGCGGTCGACAGCGGACGTGCTGGCCCCGGAGCATCGATTATGCCGCTGGTCGTGGCGTGGATTCCATGTTAGATTCACATCATCGCGACACGCGTGCCTATCCACAGCCGCTTTCCACTGACGCTGTCCACGAGCGCTGTCCGCGGGCGGTTTGCAAGGGTGCCAGGGGCCGCAGCAGGCAGGGTGGGTCAATTGGAACGGCACAACGAGGAATATTCAGATTCGGGGAACGAGTATCATGGGTGCCACCGCATTCGGAACCGTAAGAATTCGTCGCGAAGATCTACCGGCCGGGAAAGTACTGTGTGAGTACTGCGTGGCCAAGTGCTGCCGGTACTTTGCGTTGCCGATCGACACGCCGGAATCGTTCGAGGACTACGAGTTTATGCGTTGGTATTTGTTGCACGACGCCGCCACGATTTTCACCGAAGAGGACATCTGGTACCTGCTGGTGCATACGACCTGCAAACACCTGCTGGCGGACAACCGCTGCGGCATCTACGATACGCGACCTCAGATTTGCCGCGAGTATTCGACGGACGACTGCGAATACGACGACGACTGGACCTACGAACATTACTGGGAAACCCCCGAACAGATTGCCGAGTACTGGGAAGCCATCCAGCCAAAGAAGGGGCAGGTTGTTCGTAGCCCCCGGCCGCCCGTGCTGCCCATCGTGGCCTGACCCATCCGCATCATGAGAAAAAGGGCGATGGCACGCCACCTCGCGCTGACGCCGGGAGTGTCGTGTTCGCGCGGGCTGAGTCCGTGATCCCGAGCGGTCGTTGTTGTGTCCCCATACACGACCATGCGACGACCGGCCACGTGCGTTGCCGGGTCGAGTAACCCGCTTCCGGTCGTCCGTGCCCCGTATGCCGCGATTTCGATTGTATGCCCCCCCAACCGCTCATCCAGCCAAGGACACTGAAAGGGTTTCGGGATTTTCTTCCCGAAACGATGATCCCGCGGGAGCGGATTGTCGACACGGCACGCCGGGTTTATCGGTCGTTCGGCTACAGCCCTATTGAGACGCCGGCCCTGGAATATCTGGACATCCTGACCGGAAAGGGCAGCGAAGAGACGGACAAGCAATTGTACCGCTTCCAGGACCATGGCGGCCGCTGGGTGGGATTGCGTTTCGACCTTACCATCCCGTTGGCGCGTTACGTGGCTCAGCACATCAACGAGCTGGGGACGCCGTTCAAGCGTTATCACATTGGTACTGTCTGGCGTGGAGAAAAGCCTCATCGCGGGCGTTTTCGCGAATTCGCCCAATGCGATTTCGATACCATCGGCACGCTGTCACCTGTGGCCGATGTCGAAACGGCGGTCGTCATCCACGATTTGCTCAAGAATATCGGATTCGACGATTTCACGATTCGCCTCAACAACCGTCAGGTGCTGAACGGGCTGCTTGAGCAACGAGGGCTTTTGGATCGATCGACTCCGATTCTGCGGGCCCTCGATAAGTTGGCTAAGATCGGCGCGGATGGCGTGGAGCGAGAATTGGTCGACCAGGCGGGGTTGGTGGCATCGGACGCCGGGCAGATACTAGCGCTGACGACGATCGATGGTGCGGGCGACGATGTGCTTTTGCAGGTCGCTCGACTTGTCCGAGGCAACGAGACGGGTGAAGCAGGTATAGCGCGACTGGAATACGTGCTGCGCAACGCCCGGGCGGCGGGCGTGGCTCCGGCACGTCTGAAGTTGGATGTTTCCATCGCCCGTGGACTGGATTACTACACGGGAACGATCTACGAAACGTATCTCGACAGGATGCCGGGAATTGGAAGTGTCTGCAGTGGCGGACGTTACGACAACCTGGCGGGCACATACACGCGCCACCAGCTGCCCGGCGTGGGCGCGTCCCTCGGTTTGGACCGTCTGCTGGCGGCCCTGGAAGAGCTGGGAATGCTCGAAAACGCGGCCACGCCGGCGCCGGTGTTCATTCCGTTTTTCGACGCGGCCAGAATCGACCAATACCTCGCGCTGGCGGCCCGCGTGCGTGCGGCGGGTATCGGGGTCGAAGTCTATCCGGAATCCAAGAAGCTGGGCCAGCAGCTCAAGTATGCCGACCGCCGCGGCTTCCGGGTGGCGTTGATCATGGGAGAAGATGAATTTGCCGATGCCACGTGCCAGGTCAAGGATCTGGCCACCGGTAACAAAACGTCGGTATCGCTGGCCGACAATGCCCGCCAGCTGATGGAGCACCTCAATGGCTTGCTTGCCGCCGGCGCGTCGACTAGCATTTGAAGCAGCGGCGGCAGGTTGTCACTGCCAGTCCCGGGACGCACGCTGCAACGAAAGACCCGCCAGCGCGGTGCATCGGTATTCATGAGCGGATTTCTCAAGTTCGGCCGTTACCGTTGGCTGGCCGTGGCGACCGCGGCTGCGTGGTCGACGACGGCCAGTCTGGCCGTCGCGCAACAAGCAGCTCCACCTCCCTCCAAGTCGTACGTGCTGCAATACATCGTCGTCTTGCTGATCATCGCGCTGGGAATCATGATCGTCGTGCGGCCGGTCAACCGCAGCGCCGATATCAAGATCAAGTCGCAAGACTGAGAGCTTCGAACAAAACCGCCGGTGCGTCTGCAGACTCGCGCTATGAGCAAGGCATCCCTGATGTCTTGTTGGACGCGATGAACCGTTTTCGAAATTCGCGTAGCGTCTGGTCGGTCCCGGGCTTTGCCCGGGGATGAATGACCAGGCAACTCGGCGGGGCAATCCTCCCGCTGGAGCCGGGCGGTGACTTCTACGCTGGCGTTGACAATGCTTTAGTGGCCTATCTACGTCGAAGCTGCCGCGTTGCGACCCAGCGCGTGGGGTGTCAGCGGGACGCTCGTCACGGCGGCCGTTGATCGAACGTAGGCCTCGATTTGCTGGACGACCGTGCGCTGCTGCAGGATCGTCAGACCCGGATAGATCGGCAGCGACAGGACTTCCCGGGCCGCTTGCTCCGTGTGAGGCAGACGGCCTTCGTCGTAACCCAACCGTGCAAAG
Source organism: uncultured Pirellulales bacterium (assembly GCA_964573605.1). Taxonomy (GTDB): domain Bacteria; phylum Planctomycetota; class Planctomycetia; order Pirellulales; family JBBDJB01; genus CAZNKT01. The sequence continues at coordinate 3,180 of CAZNKT010000006.1, read as the reverse complement.
CAGGGTTGGCGATGGAGCGGCAGGGGATAGTAGATGGCGGTACCGATGTTGTGTTGCTTCAAGTGCGCCGCCAGCGCGTCGCGGTGCCCGTTGCGCACACGAATCGTGTACTGGTTCCACACGGCGCGGTCCCCGGACGGCGTGCGGGGCGCGACGATCAGATCGGCGTTCGCGTCGGCGAACATCGCGGCGTAGCGCGCGGCGTTTTCCTGGCGTTGTTGCGACCAGTGTTCCAGGTGGTCGAGTTTGACGTTGAGAACGGCAGCCTGGATGCTGTCGAGTCGGCTGTTGATGCCCACCGCATGGTGGTAATACCGCGGGCTTTGCCCGTGATCGCGGAGGGCACGAACGGTGTGAGCCATGTCGGCATCGTGCGTGGTGATCATGCCGCCGTCGCCAAACGCCCCCAGATTCTTTGTGGGATAGAAACTAAAGCAGCCCAGGGTACCCAGGCTTCCGGCCCGCTGCCCGCAATGTTCGGCGCCAATGGACTGCGCGGCGTCTTCGATCACATGCAGTCCGTGCTGCTGGGCGATCGCGTTGAGCGCCGTCATTTCGGCGCACCGCCCGAACAGATGGACCGGCAGAATGGCTTTGGTGGCCGGTCTGATGGCTTTTTCCACTGCGGCGGGGTCGATATTAAAGGATTCGGGATCGATGTCGACAAATACGGGCAACGCGCCGACGCGCCACACGGCACCAGCCGTGGCAAAGAAAGTGAAGCTGGGCAGGATAACTTCATCGTCCTTGCCGATCCCCAGCGCCATTAGAGACAGCAGCAGAGCGTCACTGCCCGAGGCGCAGCCAACCGCGTGACTTGTGCCGCAGTATTCCGCGACGGCCCGTTCAAATTCGCGGCATTCGGGGCCGTGGATGAACAGACCGCTTTGGCATACGCGGCGGATGGATTCGGTTATTTCTTCATTGAGCGGATGATTCTGCGGTTCGACATCCAGAAGGGGTACGGCAACGGGTTGAGCGGGATGGCCGTCGGTGGATGAGGACACAGACATGGCGGATTCCTTGCCGGGTACGGGGAAGCAGAAGGGAGAAGAATCGAGACAAGAGACGCGGAAGATAGAAATCCGGCCCGGGCGAGTCAATGCCGTTGCGGCCCGGCGCCAAGGCGCCCAAGGCGTCTGAACGCGTGTCCCCAGGCGCCGAAATGTGCATCGGTTGCCGGTCGGATCCGCCATCGGCCATTGGCGGTCATGCCCGGCGGAAGGGCCGTTTTCTCTACCGCGTCGGCAAGAAATCCCCGCGTCGGATCGCTGGTGAGATGCTGTCAACGCCGTACAATGGCGGGGTGTGCTAGCGGGGATGGGATCGGTCGAGCGTTCGTGACCGATGACGTAATTGGCGGCCTCGGGGGATGGGATCGATGGGCTTTCTGTTCTTGCGTCGAGTGTTTTGGTTTGGCCATGGCCTTCGCGCAGCGAGTTTGTGCGCGGTTTTAGGTTCAGCGCTGACAGGTTTCGTTCTGGCCAACGAGCAAACGGATCCTCGCCAGGAGCGATGCCCGCCGAACATCTTGTTGATCGTGGCCGACGATCTCAACACGGCGCTGGGCTGTTACGGCCACCCGGTGGTCAAGACGCCGCACATCGACCGGCTGGCTTCCCGCGGAGTGCGGTTCGAGCGGGCGTATTCGCAGGCCACGATTTGCAGCCCGAGCCGTGCGTCGATTTTCAGCGGCCTTCGTCCGCACACGACGGGCGTCTTGGACAACGAGACAAGCTGGCCGGATCCGCTGCCGGATCTGACGTACCTGCCGGCCTATTTTCAGAATCTCGGATATTTTACGGCCACCTTCGGTAAGGTGCTCGACCATAAGCGTGTTCCGGAGCAGCCCTACTGGAACATGGAAGTTCCGGAATGGGGCAAGTACCCGCGTGCCGATCGGATTCTCGAGCAGGCACCGTTCTATCCGGGCAGCACCGGTTCGATGTTTTGGGCGAAACTGAAAGGATCCGATGCAGGTACGCCTGATGGCGAGATGGCGCGTCGTGCCGTGAGGTTACTCGAACAACGTACTGGCAGCGAGGTCCCGCTGTTGGCGGCTGTCGGTTTTCGTCGCCCGCACACACCGTATGCCGTCCCGGAGAAATACTTCGATCTCTATCCGCCACAACGACTTTCGCTCCCGGTCGCCCGCGCTGACGACGTGGCGAGAATTCCACCGGGCGCGGAGGATGTGAAGCCGTTCCGGGGCAATCGCGACGATGCGTTGAGGGCTCTGGGCGCGTACTATGCATGTGTGTCTTACGTCGACGCTCAGGTAGGCGTATTGCTGGCGGCTTTGGATGCGCTGGAGATGTGGGACGACACGGTCGTCGTCTTTGTCTCGGACCACGGCTACCATACGGGGCATCTCGGCAGATGGCACAAGGGGTGGCTGTTTGAACAGACAGCGCGGGTACCGTTGATCGTTGCGGCTCCGGGAAAGCGGAGTGGCGCGTGTGCGCGGATCGTGGAATTGCTGGACCTTTTTCCCACGTTGGTGGAACTCTGTGGCGAGAATCCGCCTTCGGCGCTGGAAGGGCGGAGTTTCGCCTGTTTGCTGGATGCCTGTTTGCTGGATGATCGACACCATCCGTGGGACAAGATGGCGCTGACGACCATCGGCTGTCTGGACGCCGACGATCGGCGCACGTATGTGGGACATAGCGTGCGAACGGAGGACTGGCGCTATACGGAGTGGGATGGGGGGAAACGGGGAGTTGAACTTTATCGTTTTTCGGACGATCCGAAAGGCGTGCGCAACATTGCCAGGGATCCGCATCACGCGGACACGATGGGCGACCTTCGCCAGCGTCTGAACCTCATGGTCGATGCGTCGGGGCCGGCGCGGCAATCCGCGATTCGCTGACGATCGATTTCCGGCGCCGAGGAAAGCATCGACGGCATACGCTTGTCGTGCACTATCGTTGTCTATGGAGATGGCCAGATGCATCGACGTGGCGAGCGCTTCTTGTGTTTCTTGCTGCCCGTGGCGGGCGTCGGTAAAATGTCTAGTCTGGCACGCGCGCACGTTTCGCGGCTAGCAGCGTACGACGGCGCAATTTTCGCAGCGTGGTGCGTGCAGGTCGATTTTTGCTATGGCGAGGCATGCGAGGGAGATCTTGTGTCCCCGTAGCTCAATTGGATAGAGCGTCGGCCTCCGGAGCCGAAGGTTAGAGG
>CAZNKT010000005.1:0-95846 GCA_964573605.1 uncultured Pirellulales bacterium | reverse complement strand
AACCGTACCACTGCGAACCAAGGAAAAAATCAGAAGCCGAAGGCAACGCGGGCATGGACGACCGCCGGAATGATGGCCGCGGCGCCCGGATGGCGGCCGAAGGTGGACCAGTGGCGATACGGCTTGCCCGCAAAACTCAAGTGTCCACAGTAAACTAGAGCATAGATACAGTATGGGAATCATAGGTGCCGCGAAAAGTGCGAGAGCTGATGGCCGACTTGGAAGCTGCTGGCTTTTAGGACCGAGGTGGCAAGGGAAATCACCGAAACTTTGTCCATCCAAATGTAGCCAGACCCGTTACGATTTCCGGAAAGCCAGGTGATGATGCCAAGCAGTACCAGGAGCGTGCGGTCAAGCGGGCTATTGAGGAATCCAAGTCATGAATCCAGCTGCAAAATACGTAAAAATAGTCGAATGGTCCGAAGAGGACAATTGTTTCGTTGGGAGCTGTCCAGGGCTATTCTACGGTGGATGCCACGGCGATGACGAACAAACCGTCTTTGCAGAACTGTGTCGGATCGTCGAAGAAATATTGGAACTGTACCAAAATGACGGGAAGCCCTTGCCACCGGTTACCTCCGGGTATGATTGGGCGAATACGATTACGAATGCCTCTTCAACCCATTGAGCAGGCATGGCGCTTTACGCATAGCCTCTTGCCCGCGGGGGTGGAGCAGCTGGTTGCCAGGAGTCGTCCACATCTGGTCGAGTCCGGCCACAACGCCCAGGCTCTCATCAGGTCCTACAGGGGTTGCGCCGCCGGCGAACTTGAAAACCCGCGTTAGGCTTTGCCAGTCGATGGACGTTCGCCGGGGCCTCCATGACTGCGAAGCAATTCCGTCTGTTCCTCGCAAGTCTGTCACCGCCACGGGGTAATTCAGACTTCACGGAGCGTCCTGTCGAGTGCCTCGACGAGCTGGTCGACGTTGTCCCGCGAAAACACCATCGGCGGCCGCAGTTTCAGCACATTATTGTGGGGCCCCGTCGAACTTATCAGTACGCCGCGATCTCGCAGGCTGTTGACAACCATGCGCGCCACATCCGCGGCGGGCTCCAACGTCGAGCGGTCGCGTACCAGTTCCACTCCCACGAACAGTCCTTCGCCGCGCAGGTCGCCAACTATGCCGTGGACGTCACGCAGCAATTGCAGTTTGCGCTTCAAATAAGCTCCAACTTGACGCGCGTTCTCCATCAAGCGTTCACGTTCGAGTACTTCGAGTACCGCCAGGCCGCACGCACAGGAGACGGGGTTTCCGCCGAACGTGTTGAAGTACCGTGTGGTTCGGGCGAACTTCTCCATCAAACGCGGTGTCGTCACGACCGCCGAAACGGGATGCCCGTTTCCCATGGGCTTTCCCATGGTTACGATGTCCGGCACGACGCCATAGTGCTCGAAACCCCACATATGATCGCCGGTGCGTCCAAACCCTGGCTGAACCTCATCCGCGATGAACAGCCCTCCCGCCGCGCGAATCTTTTCCACGGCCGCCGGGAAGAAACCGGACGGCGCCGTGAGGATACCGTCCGTGCTGAAAATGGTGTCCACCAGCAAGGCCGCCGGCCGATCGCCGCTGGATTGAATCCGTTCCAGCGCGCCCCCCACGTAATCGGCATACCCTGGTCCGTTTGCCGGATCGTCGCCCCGGAGGGGACCACGATACACGTCGGGGGCGGGAAATTTTTCACAATATGGTCGATGCTGCACGTATTCATGAGTCGTGGATAGCTCGGTCAGCCGGCCCGTGTTGCCGTGATAGGCGTGCTCGGTGACCAGGACGCTCCGGCCGCCGGTACATGTCTCTGCCATGCGCAACGCCAGCTCGTTGGCTTCGCTGCCGGTGCAGGCAAACATGCACACGCTCAATTCTCCCGGCAACGTCGCCGTAATCCTTTCAGCGTAATCGAGCACAGTTTCGTGCAGATAACGCGTGTGCGTGTTCAACGTCCTCGCTTGGCGCGCGAGAGCATCCACGACGTGGGGGTGACAGTGACCCACGTGAGGCACATTGTTGTAGACGTCCAGGTACGCTCGACCGTCGGCATCATACAGCCAAACGCCCTCGCCCCGCACAAGATGCAACGGGCGATCGTAAAATAGCCGATACGCCGAACCCAATACGCGCGTACGCCGTTCCAACAACCGTTCTTCACGCGTGACCTGCTTTTGACCAGACATAGCGTCAACCGAACAAACAATGGACTGCCGCCTGCCCGGCACTGCCGTCCGCGCCGGGCTCACAAAAATCCACGACCACGGGACCGAGGCGCAGAAACCATCTGCCGCCGACCATCTTCAGCAGCGTGATTCGCCACACGCATCCCGGATTCGCCGCTCAAACTCGGTACGAGGCAAGCGGTCGAGAATCCGTAACACCCGCCAATTCGACTCCAGATTACTCAAGATATAGTCACGATTGTCCGGATGAATGCCGGCACGCCAACTGGTAATTGCCACGGAGGTCACCAGGCGAATGGCGATCAGGTCCGCCAACAGAGACATCTCTCGATCCTCGAGCGGTACTGTGTCATTGTATGCCGCAATGAACTCGGTGGCCGCATCCAACGGATCTTCCGTAAAACGAAGCTGATAGGCAGCCGCCACGGCGATGTCGACGACCAGGGGGGACCGCACCATATCGCCGAAATCTATGATTCCTGAGACACGCGGTGAATGCCCGGAATCGACGAGCACGTTGCCGGGATTCAGATCGTTGTAAATCACCTGGCTTCGCAACATCAGTAGTTCCGGCAAAATACGGCGATTGAAATCTTCCAGGTACTGATCGACCAGGGACCTTCGATCGGATTCGGAGATGAATTCCAGCAATCGGCGGAGGCGCGCCGCTTTCTTCATATCCCACAGAAGCGGGTGATCGGCGTGGGGATGCGAAAAATCTCTTAACGCCTTGCCGATGCGTGCCAGATACTCCCCGAGTTTGTTTCGCACTGCCGGCGGGCATGTTGCATCGGCGATCGGCCGGCCCGGCACGTACGAGAGCAGTCTCACCGTGCACCACTCGCCGCCGTTCAATGCAGTTCTGGATTGAATCGCTCCGGTGAGCGTGTTGCACACTCGAGGCACCGGCAACTGCGGGGCGCGCGAGGCTATGTGTAACAAGGCTCGAGATTGAAACTCCGTGACTCCTGGATGTTCCCTGGAGTTGGCAATTTTCAGCACAAACTCGCGACCGTCATCCGTGCGAAGATGAAAGTTCCGGTCTCGTTCGCTACTCAGGCCTTTCGCGCTTCCCGCGAGCCCAAAATGCTGTTCCGCAATCGTCTCGGCAGCGCGACACGAAACGGCGGGCGCCGGAGCGACCAGCAATTCGAACAGACGCGCATCCTCGGAATCCACAACCATACGCAGCTCGCGGCCCACCAGGAGCTTTCAGCATACAAGAAGCTTCCCGCCCGGGAAACTCCCGGGCGCCGGTCGGTCACCGTCCCGAATCTACGCCTGTATGACCGGCCATCGCGGCGTCCTGCTATCGCTCGGGTGATCCCGCCTGCGGCCCATCTATGCGGATCGATATTACGTCTGGACAGCGCGCCGGGCTTCGGGGACCATGGATCCAGCGATATTTCGCGTTGCAAGGGCATTTTTCAGCAGTGATCCGACGCAGTGATCCGACGCAGTGGACGGCTCTAAACAATGAGTTGGTCATTTGAACTGGTGCAGCCGCCATACGGCGGCGTGAGCGAAGGTCCCCTGTGGTACGGATCTTCGCTGCTGTACACACATATCCAAGGTTGTCGCATCATGCGCTACGATCCGCGCAAAGACACACTGGAAGTTTTTCGAGAACATACGAACTATGCCAATGGCCTGTCCCAGGACGCCGGAAACCTGATTTATGCATGTGAAGGGGGTGCTCGTCGCGTCGTGCGTTACGAAGACGGCGGAACAACAACGGTATTGGCCGACAGTTTTAAAGGAGAACGGCTGAACATCCCAAACGACCTTGTCGTCGATCCGCAAGGAAGAGTCTGGTTTACCGATCCGTACTACGAGGGGTCTGCCGGTCCGTTCAGTTACTATCGGACGAACAAGCAGCTGGAGCACGATTCGGTTTTCCGTCTTGAACGCCAGTCCGACGGGACATGGACGATCGAACGAATGACGTTGGATACGACGCGTCCCAACGGAATTCTGTTTTCCTTGGACTGCCGGACACTCTACGTCGCGCAGAGTGGACGCCGCTCCGACGAAAAACGCGAGCTTAGGGCGTATCCCGTCGCAGAAGGCGGACGGCTGGGTCCCTACACCGTACTGCACGACTTCGGTGAACATCGCGGCGTGGACGGAATGTGTCTCGATACAGACGGCAACATCGTGGCCACGGCCGGCTCGGACCAAGCCGGCCCGGGACCGGCGATCTATGTCTTTTCGCCTTCCGGTGACGTACTTGAATTTCATTCGCTGCCGGCTCAGCGACCGACCAACTGCGCCTTCGGCGACGACGATCTTGGTTCCCTGTACATCACGACGACCGAAGGACACCTGTTCCGCACACGGACCAATCGACAAGGACATCCCGTCGGTGCCGGCCTCGGTTGAGCGGCAGCTCGAGCCGTTGCCGTGTTTCGCGCGCCGCTGTCCCGCGCACAGACTCTCACTGCCCATCCGCCTGGCAACCGCGTACATCCGGGGATCCTACCGGTTGTAGGGATCGTAACGGCTACCATCGCGGCTTTATCCGGCCGCGGACCCGCCGGCGGATTGACACGGGACTTCTGGGAGAGTTCTATGCAATATAGGGATCGTTTGCATTGTCGGTTCCCGCTTCCCGTCTTTTGCCATTCTCGGTAGGGCACCTCCATGACGTTTTTCTCTGCTCCTCACGCCCGGCGGCGTGCCCGGAAAGTGCCGTCACTTCCGCGGCTGGAAACCCTCGAAGAACGATTACTTCTCGCCGCCGTGCCGCTGTCTGGCGAACAGACTTTGTTGGTTGATCCCGAATCGTATGCGGCAGACAGCCTTCTGGTCCGATTCCGCGAAGGCGGCCCATGCGAGCTGGAGCGTTGCCGGTCGGTCCTGCAGGATCGTTCCTCGCAGGCTATCCGACACGATCGGGTGTTTTCCACAGTCCCTGGACTCCAGATGCTTCAACTCGATGACCATGCCGTGTTCGACGACGTATTGACCGCGCTCCGCCAGGATCCAAGCGTGCTGTACGCGGAGCCCAATTATCGTGTCCACGCCGCGCAGATTCCGGACGATCCACGATTCGCCGAAATGTGGGGGCTGGAGAATATCGGGCAGACGAACGGAACCATTGACGCTGACATCGATGTCACGGCAGCCTGGGACGTCGCGACTGAGAGTTCTGCCTTGATTGCCGTCATCGACACGGGTGTTGACTATCTGCATGAAGACCTGGCGGCCAACATGTGGTCCAATCCAGGCGAGATTCCCGGAGATGGAGTGGATAACGACGCCAACGGATTTATCGACGACGTGTACGGTTACGACTTTGCCAACGACGACGGAGATCCGATGGACGATCAGGGACACGGCACGCACGTCGCAGGAACGATCGGAGCCGTGGGCAACAATGCTCTGGGAGTGACGGGAGTCAACTGGAACGCACAGATCATGGCGGTGAAGTTCCTGGACGAGACAGGCAGCGGCACCACCGCCGATGCCATACGAGCCATCGATTATGCGATTTCGCAGGGGGCCCGAATTTCCAACAACAGTTGGGGAGACAACAATTCTTTTTCACAGGCCATGCACGACGCCATCGCGGCCGGTCAGGACTCGGGACACGTATTCGTGGCGGCAGCCGGCAACGGCAACTTTCTGGGATTCGGTCAAAACAACGACCAGAATCCCTTCTTCCCGGCCAGTTACAATCTGGACAATATCATCTCCGTCGCGGCCACCGGTGACAACGACACGATCGCAACGTTCTCGAATTTTGGGGCGACAAGCGTCGACCTGAGCGCGCCGGGTGTCAGCATTCTCAGCACGCGGCCCAACGATACGTATGCGACGCTGAGCGGCACGTCGATGGCTGCCCCTCACGTTACGGGTGTTGTCTCGCTGCTGGCGGGCCAACATCCAGACTGGACCTACGGGGACATCATCGACCAGGTACTCGCCACCGTAGATCCCGTGCCGAGCATGCAGGGTGTGTCTGTTTCGGGAGGCCGGTTGAATGCCGCGACGGCCCTTGGAAATCCCGTTCCGCCGCCGCCGCCGCCGCCGTCGGGTACGCTGCCCATCAATGAAGATTTCGAAGACGACATTGCCGATTACTTTACGGTCCATGAAGGAATTTGGACGGTCCAGGGGGGCCGCTTTTACGCCACTCCGAACAGCGACGCCATCAGCACGATTCGCGTCGCCGACGATCCCCTGCCATCGGATCTGCAAGTCCGGGCAACGGTCAACGCCGCCCAGGAGTCCGGATCGCTGTACAGCAATGCCTTGATCGTGTTCGATTACCACAGCGACTCGGATTTCAAATTTGCCGGCGCCTATGCTCGCTCGGACAAATGGGTGATCGGTCACCGAACAGGGTCTAGCTGGGTGACGGACAAGTCCATCGATGCGCCGGTCGATGCGGACACCGATTACGACCTTCAGGTTGTGATTGAGAACGACGGGTCCGCCACGCTGCTGGTCGACGGTTTCGCGACGGTCACACACGTCTACAGCGACACGCTAACGGACGGCACCGCCGGGCTGGCTGCCTGGAATGCTGTGGCGCAGTTCGACGATGTGGCCGTTGAGCAGTTCGTCCCACCGCCTCCGCCTCCCGCAGGGACGCTACCCGTTCAAATCGATTTTGATAACGGGGACCCGGCCTTTTTCCAACCACAGGAAGGCTTCTGGTCGGTCGACAACGGTCGATATTACGCCGTGCCCAACAGCAACGCCATCAGTACGTTACACCTGAATGGCCCGCTTCCCAGTGACCTCGACGTGCAAGCTACCGTCAATGCCGCCCTGGAAACGGGCAGTTTGTACAGCAACGCCCTCGTTGTCTTTGATTACCATAGCACGAGCGACTTCAAATTTGCCGGGGCCTATGCGCGTTCGGATGAATGGGTGGTCGGTCATCGCTCGGGTTCATCCTGGGTGACCGATAAATCGCTGGATGAATCCATCGATGCGGACTCGGACTACGACGTGCAGTTGCTGGCGCGCGCGGATGGCACGGTGACACTGCTTGTTGACGGCGTTCTTAAGGTGGACCACGTGTTTTCCGACACGCTCACCGATGGGTCCGTGGGCTTGGGCTCTTGGAACGCCGCGGCCCGATACGACAACGTGCTTGTTCAGGAATATGTCCCACCTCCTCCACCGCCGTCGGTCCCGTTGCCTGTGGTGGAAGACTTCGATGACGGAGTTGCAGACGCCTTCGAGATTCATACAGGCAATTGGAATACTTCCGGCGGGCGCTATCACGCCCTGCCATCCGGCGACGCCTTGAGCACCCTGCGTGTCGACGGGCCTCTCCCCGCAGAACTCGATCTGCGAGCTACCGTCAACGCCGATCTGGAGACAGGCAGTCTGTACAGCAATGCCCTGATCATTTTCGATTATCAGAGCAGCACCGACTTCAAGTTTGCCGGGGCCTACGCGCGTTCGGACAAATGGGTGATTGGCCATCGTGCCGGGACGAGTTGGATCACGGACCGATCGGTCAACGAGGCTGTCCAGGCATCCGTGGACTACGCGCTACAGGTTGTCATCGATGGCGATCAGAACGTACGGCTGCTCGTCGACGGCGTCGAAAAACTCTCGCATTTGTACGGTGGCTCCCTGTCGGACGGCGCGGTCGGACTCGGCACGTGGAACGCCACTGCCCATTTCGACGACGTCGTCGTGCAGGCCTACGTACCTCCACCGCCCCCGCCATCGGCTTCCCTTCCCTTGTTTGAGGACTTTGAGGACGGTGTTGCCAATTTCTTCGAGGTCCATGATGGCGGATGGCAAGTCGACGGTGGACGGTATGATGCGACTCCGGGATCCAATGCGTTAAGCACCGTGGCGATGGAAAACGGTTTGCCGGCGGATCTGGTGATCGAGGCCACGGCGAACGCCGCGTTGGAATCGGGAAGCCTGTACAGCAACGCACTGATAATATTTGATTACCAGAGCAACAGAGACTTCAAATTTGCAGGAGCGTACGCGCGATCCGACAAATGGGTCGTCGGTCATCGCACGCGGTGGAGCTGGGTGACGGACACGTCCGTGTCGGAATCGATCCCGGCGGATACAGACTTCGACCTGCAAGTGGTCATTGAAAACAACAATTCCGTAACGCTGTACGTGGACGGTACCGCAAAAGTTTCCCGAGCGTACACTGGTGATTTGACGGACGGCAGTGTGGGGCTCGGAACATGGAACGCAATCGCGGCATTCGACAATTTCGGAATCTTCGAGCCCGCGAACGTCGTGGCATCAGAAGCTTTTCCGATGCTCGAAACTGCCGTTCATCCTTTTTCCGCAGACCAGCCGGCCGACGGTGTAACCACGGAGGGTCCACGGTCTGCTCCGTCCCCCACCGCAGACCCTGTCCTGCTTGAAGGCCGGCCGTCCCGACTGCCTCGGCGGGAAGAGTTTCGGCGGTCCACCGCCGTTCGGCGCGGCTCCCGCGCTGATATGGTCGATCAGATCTTCGCGGGCGTCGCCGCTCGGCCGTTGACAGAATTGCGCCGGATCGTAGCCGCTGCATTTTCCCAGCAGCGTTTCTGGTAGCGGTCCGGACGCGGCCGGCCGACGAGGTGAAAGCTGGCAGCACCGCCTGCGTCGCCAAGCTGGGAATTTCTCGAAATCATGTTGTTGCGCATCGCCTGCGGTCCGCCCATGCGCGGACACAGCTTATGGAAAGTCCCGACTTCTTCTGAAGAAGCAGGGCAAGATAGCCGATAGTTGCGGATAAATTCGCCACTGCGAAATGAATCGGTCGCGCACGCTCGCGCGGATTATATCAACCGGTAGGATGCTGTGCCGGCATGGATTATCACATTTTCAAATCTCTGCTCAATCGCCTTTATTCGCACTACGTCGGCGGAGACCGGCGGCCTGTCTTTTTTGACGTATCTTCGATATGCCCGGCCCTCGATGCGGTCACCGAGAGCTATCCCGTCATTCGCAGAGAACTGGACCATTTGCTGGACCGTCGCGGCGTGCTACCGCGTTATCACGATGTGGACACCGGTGAAGCAGATATTTCTGACACGACGGCGCACAATTGGAATGTATTCATGCTGGAGATTCTGGGGCACAGGCCCGAACAGAATCGTGCGTGTTGCCCGGAGACGTGCCGTGTTCTGAAAGGCGTTCCCAATCTCATGCAGGCCTTCTTCTCGGTGCTCGAGCCGTGCAAGTCGATTCCCCTTCACGAAGGTCCCTACCTGGGATACCTGCGCTACCACCTGGGGCTCCGCGTCCCGGATCAAAATCCGCCGACACTCATCATCAACTCGCAACCGTACAAATGGAAGTCCGGCGAGGCGGTCATGTTCGACGATTCCTGGCCACATGAAGTGCAAAACGACAGCGACGATATTCGTGCCGTACTGATCGTCGATATTCTCCGACCGATGCCCACGTTGCCCACCTTGGTCAACCGCATCACTACCGACTGGATCGCGCGGCCGACGTACGGACGCAAAGTCGCCGACAAGGCCCGGCGCTTTGCCGCGGACGCAAATCTGAAACGCGCCGCCTGAAGATTATTTCAGCACGCTTGGCGCGGCGAGCCGTATGGGTCCGGTGCGTTGCCGCAGCATTTTCACGGGCCGTGACTCGGCAACGAAGCGTCTGCCGCGGCGGAGTGTGCTCTGTCCGTACACGTCACGGGACGGGACGGCGGGAATAGAACAGGGAGTGCATGCACGGTGCACGGGCTGCTAGTGCCGTCACCCGAACTGGCAGCTCGAATTCCGGACACGTGGACGGCTGGCCCGGCTTCGTTCCGACGATTGCGTAAACGACTGCGAGGCCTGGCTGTATCGGGGTAGCAGCCGCGAGGATGGCCCGGCGAGACGCGCCGGCACGACCTGCTCCTCGCTGGATTTCGAGAGGGCCTGCTGCGCGAAGGAAGGATCTTGCGGGGTCGGCAGGACACAGCCTGCGGTGACACAGGCAACCATGCCCCACACCACCGGCTGGAAGTTCAAGTCATCTCGCGTGAAACGGTGCAATCGCATCACGTTATCCTGGCGCCTGGTTTCTTTCGTGCGGCGGAGTACGATAGATAATTTTCACAGGTGCCGCCATCCCTATTCCCATTCGGCATCCCCGCCTTCCCGCCATGCGACGTTCACGGATCAATCTGGTCGTGCTCATCTTGGTATAAGCAGCGTGGCTGATGTCTCCCACATCCAGCCGCCGCACGGCGATTCCTGTTTGCGGGCCGCCGCTGCGGCTGATCCATCGGTCCCTTTTTGATTCCCGTCGGCGGCTCCAGGATATGCACACCGTCCGCGAAGCGGGGTATGATACAACGACAGAAAAGGGATCGAAGGGGATAGCACCGTGCGCCTGGCAAAATATCGATCGTCGTCATCCGGCCGATTGGGGGTCGGACGGGTCGACGCTGACGGCCTGACGCCGCTCGAGCTTTCCTCCCGATACCCGACTCTTTCCTCGATTCTTGAGGCGGACGCGCCGGCGGCGGTTGCCCGATCGCTTGTCGCCAAACGTACCGGGATTGCTCTGGCTGAGCTGACGTTGTTGGCGCCGGTCGACTCCCAGGAGATCTGGGCGGCGGGGGTTACCTACAAGCGCAGCCGCGCGGCCCGAATGGAAGAATCGGAGACCGCGGCGTCATGTTACGATCGCGTCTACGCGTCGTCCCGGCCGGAACTATTTCTGAAAGCGACGCCACACCGAGTGGCCGGGCCCGGCAGTGCCGTGCGTATTCGAGCCGACTCCTGCTGGAACGTTCCCGAGCCCGAATTGACCCTGGTAATCAATTCCCGGATGCGGTTGGTAGGTTGTACCGTGGGAAACGACATGAGTTCCCGAGACATCGAAGGCGACAACCCATTGTATCTGCCGCAAGCGAAACTTTACGATCAATCTGCCGCCGTTGGTCCATGGATCACGCTGATCGATGTCATGCCGCCGCGTGAACAAATCGGCATCACGCTGCTGGTCCGGCGCGATGGCGAACCGATCTATAAAGGACACGTGGGCATGGACCAGATGGCGCGCTCTTACAAAGATCTTACGTCGTGGTTGGGACGCGATAATTCTTTCCCTCACGGAGTGTTGCTCATGACGGGCACGGGGATCGTACCTCCACGAGACTTCACACTGCATCCCGGCGACTGGATCGATATTACGATCGACGGCATCGGCACTCTTTCCAATCTGGTCGTCCAAGGGTAGCATCGCTCCATGCCGCGCCTCCGCCGTGCTGAGGACCGGTCGATTTTTTTCAAGCATCCTCAGGCGGCCAGGTGTTTCCAACAACGGCTCGCAGCATGGGACACTCCAATATGACTACGCACCGTATATTGATACGTGGACAGTGGCGCGAGAGCCGGTCCCAGGCGACGTTTCAGGCCGAAAATCCAAGGACACGCCAGCCACTGCCGGACACGTATCCCGTCTCCGCATGGCCCGACTGCGAAGAAGCGCTTGACGCGGCAACACAGGCCGCCACGCAGATTCGACGCCTGCCGGCGGAGCGCGCGGCGTCGTTCCTGGAACGTTACGCGGGACGGATTGAAGATCGCCGGAACGAACTGGTGGAGATTGCCCACAACGAAACGGCCCTGCCGGTGTCGCCACGATTGACGGACGTGGAGCTGCCACGTACGACGGATCAAATCCGGCAGGCCGCAGCCGCTGCACGTGACGGATCGTGGAGGCGGGTGATTATCGATACCGGGTCCGGTATCCGGTCCTGTCTGGAACCCCTCGGCCCGGTGTGCGTTTTCGGGCCCAACAATTTCCCGTTTGCGTTCGGCAGCGTATCGGGCGGCGACTTTGCCGCGGCCATCGCCGCGGGAAACCCTGTTATCGGCAAGGCGCATTCGTCGCACCCGGGCACGACGCGCGTGTTTGCCGAAGCGGCGCATGCGGCAGCCGTTGAAACCGGCATGCCGGAGGGCACGGTACAAATGATGTACCGCCTGGACCATGCGGATGGGTTGAGGCTCGTGTCCGACCGCCGTGTGGGTGCCACCGGTTACACGGGAAGTCGAAAGTCCGGCCTGAAACTGAAAGAAGCCGCGGACGCCGCCGGAAAACCGATCTATCTGGAACTGTCGAGCATCAATCCTGTGGTCATCCTTCCCGACGCGCTCGAGGAACGCAGTGACGCGATTGCCGACGAATTTACGACGAGCTGTTTGCTGGGTGCCGGCCAGTTCTGCACGAATCCCGGCCTGGTTATTTTGCTGGATACGCCCGCCAGCGAAGCCTTCATTTCGGCCGTCGCGCACCGCTTCCAGCAAGCGCCGATCGGCACTCTGTTGAGCAAGGGCGTCGCGGAGAACCTGCAACGCGGTGTCGCTCTTTTGAAGAAGGCCGGCGCACAGCAGATCACGGACAAGACAGCTGAACAACCCTCCGGATACTCTTATCCCAATACCGTGCTTCGCGTCTCCGGCGATCAATTCATTAAGGAATCCGAAGTGTTGCAATCGGAAGTCTTCGGAAACGCGATGCTGTTTGTGGTGGCCAGGGACGTGCAACAGGCGTGCACGGTGGTCGAAGAATTGGAAGGCAATCTGACCGGTTGCGTCTATTCGCACTCTACAGCACGCAATGATTGGGCATGCGAGCGTCTGGCGTCTGGCTTGCGTCGCCGCGTGGGGCGGCTCTTGAATGACAAAATGCCGACAGGCGTGGCGGTCAGTCCGGCCATGAATCATGGAGGGCCCTACCCCGCCACGGGACATCCGGGATTCACGTCGGTCGGCATCCCAACCTCGCTGACGCGATTCAGCATGCTCTGCTGCTACGACAACGTGCGTCCCCACCGCCTTCCGACATGGCTGCAAGATGAAAACCCCAACCCCGGAACCTGGCGCCAGATAGACGGCCGCTGGACTCAGGCGAACGTCGGCGAATAATCTTGTGCCGCCCGGCGCGCCCAAAGACAAGAGATGGATTACTCCAGGAACAAGCGCCTTCAGCCCCGCGATGAAATTGCGGCAGATTGTCTGCTGGAGTTTGGTGTTGAACTTTTGCGCAAACATGGAGTGCCTGACCGGCACGCACGTACGGTGTCGACGGAACTTTTGGAATCGGATCTTTGGAACCAGGCCGGGCACGGATTTCATCGTTTGCCGTATTATCTGAGTGAGCTGAGCAAGGGAGAAGTAAAACCTCGCGGAAGGCTCCGCCGGGAAATCGACAGCGGACTTTTTCTACGCGTGGCAAGCGATAACTTTGGCCAGGTCGCGGCGCGGCAGGCGATCGATCTGGCCTGCGAACGCGTCGGCCAAGCAGGTGCGTGCTTGATGGGGTGGCGACGTTTTCATCATATTGGTCGTGCGGGGGCGTGGGTGTGGAGGGCAGCCGAGCGCGGTTTGGCAGCCATCCTGTTCGTCAATACATGGGGCGTGCCTCGGGTGCGGCCCTACGGCGGTATTTCGCCGGTGTTCGGCACCAGTCCTATTGCATTTGCGCTGCCCGGAGCACAGCATCCTCAGATGATCGACTTTTCGGGCGCGGCGATGGTGGAAGGAAAAATCCGCAAGCGGAAGAACCGCGGCCAGCCGCTTCCACCGGGATGCGTCGTCGACAGCAAAGGCCACCCGACGCTGGATCCGCGCGTCATCTACCGCCACCGCGGTCGAGGATCGATTCGTGCCCTGGGCGGCGATGCCGCGGAATGGAAAGGATCCGCGTTGCTGGCGGCCATGGATCTGTTCGCGGGCCTGCTAACGGAAACCGGATACGCCGACGGATCCAACGTTCAGGGCGATGCCCAACGCGTCAGCCGCAACGGCGCTCTGCTGATCGCCTTTCCAGTGGATGCCTTCGTGCGTCCGACTCGCTTGCACCACGAGATGCAGCAGTACATGGCGTACGTCAAAGCCGCCCTAACGGCGACAGCCGGGCAGCAGGTGCGTTTTCCGGGGGAGGAAGGATTCCGGCTCCGACAACAGCGTTTGGCGAAGAACCGCGTGCCCATCGACCCGACCGTCCGCCGCCGGCTGGAAAAGCTGGGGCGCGAAAGGGGCGTCGCATGGGAGCGTCGCTGAACAGATCGGATCGACCGTTGGACCACGGTCTCGCCTGGAAAAAGCCATTCCGAGCGTGACACGTCGAATGAGGCGCGCGACGGTGATTCAAGTGTGCCGCTCGACTTTCGAAAGTCGATGCTGATGTGTGGGCCTGCGCGCTTTACTGGTGAAACGGGGCCGATTATCATTTCAAATGTGGGCGGGTCAACGCATTTTTCACAACTCGGTTTAACCGCTGCGTGACAGAAAACAGAAAAACGTGACTGCAATATCAGGGACTGAACTCGGCTCGAAAGAATCTTCGGTGCAACCTGGAACAACGTCTCGCGAGCGGACTCGCAAATCGCGTGGAATCCCTATGCCAAAAGTGTGCTTCATTCTTGCGATCCTGTTCAGCCTGCCACGTCCGTCCGCCGTGACGGCCGATGACCACGCGGTGTGGGTACGGACGCCGATGGCACCGCCCGAGTGGGCGTTGCTCGAGCGGCTCCTCCTGGAATCGCACACGGAGGCCTGCCGCCGTTTTTTCGAACGCTATTTCGACTCCCGCGGCTACCTGCTGTGTGTTGAACGATGGGGCGGGGACGATGGTCCGGACGATGCCATCGAGAATTGCAACGACTGGACGTTGCTCCATGCCTTGGGTGGTTCCGACAAGATCCTTGAATGGTACAACACCGCTCTCGAGGGACACTTCAGACAATACACCGAGGCCAGGACGGTGGACGTACCCATGGCCAGGGACGGCATGTATTACAAGGAGTTTCCGTGCAGCTTCGACTGGGTTCATAATGGCGAAGGAATCAGCAATTTCAACCTGCTGGGGCTGTCCGATCCGGGCGATCCCACGTACCAAAAGCGCGTGCGTCGCTACGCGGGATTCTACATCAACGAAGATCCTGGCGCGCCCAACTACGACCCGCGACACAAGATTATCCAAAGTCTGTTCAACGGCAGCCGGGGGCCTGTGCTGCGCCCCGCCACGGCCCTGGATTGGGCCGGCGATCCTATCAAAATCGACGAACGCTTCGCACCGCGCCACGGGGAGCGCAATTACGGCCAGATGCTGGAACACTTCCAGGATTACACCGACATCGTCGGCGACCATCCGCAGAATCTCTGCGCTACGACGCTCGCTCTGAATGCGTACATGCTGACGCACGAGGAAAAATACAAGGCGTGGCTGCTGGAGTATGTCGATGCCTGGGTCGAGCGCACGCAAAAGAATAACGGAATCATACCCACCAATATCGGGCTGGACGGATCAATCGGCGGAGCAACCGATGGCAAATGGTACGGCGGGGTCTACGGATGGTCGTTCTCTGTGCGTGTTCCGCAAACGGGAAGAATCGATCACCGCAACATGCATCACCTGGGATTGGTGGGATTCGGCAACGCGTATCTGCTGACCGGCGACAGGCAGTACATTGATGTCTGGCGCGATATGATTCGCCGGATCAATGGAGCGAACCGCGTGCAGGATGGCGTAACGATGTATCCCCGCATGTATGGTGACAAGGGATGGTATGCCTTCACACCCGCTCCCTATGCCCACGGCACCAGGGAGATCTATTACTGGTCGATGGATCCCGCGGATCTTGAACCACTCGCGAGCGACGGATGGCTGGCGTTCCTTCAAGGCCAGGCCCCCGGCTATCCGGTCCAGGCCCTGCGTGCCGACCTGGAATCGCTGCGCGGAAAATTGCAGGCCATGGACCGGGATCAAACGACGCCGGATACGCGGCTGTCCGACGATCCCATGATCTACAATCCTGCCACCATCACGTCCCTCGTCTACCTGATGCTGGGCGGATTGCATCCCGGTGGACACGGCGGACCGCTGCATTGCCGTGTCCGGTATTTCGATCCGGTGCGGCGTCGTGCGGGCATCCCTCCGGACGTGGGCGCGCTGGTAACCGGATTGACCGACGACGAAACCGAACTGACGCTTGTCAACCTGGATCCCGTCGAATCGCGAGATGTGCTGTTGCAGATGGGAGCCTACGGCGAGCACCAATGCGACGAAATCAACGTCAACGCCAGACGCACTCGCATCGGCGCTCCCGTCGTTACTGTTCGACTCGCTGCAGGCTGCGGTGCGAGCATCCGCATTACGACGCGCCGCTATGTCAATCAACCGCTGCTGGCGCATCCCTGGGACCGCCCCTTCGAGGCCGGAACTCCCGCAACAAAGTGACAGGATCGCTCAACTCCGTCGGCCGCACACTGATCGCGCAGGAAAGAGATGGCCGCGCCGACCTGGTGCTGCATAAATGGAACCTGTCGCGACTGGCCGATCGGCGGGCCCTGCTTGCGTCGCTCGGCCGGGCGCGCCGCGCAGTGGCGAATCGGACCTGAATATGGAGCCGATCCAGGAACTTTATGCGTGGTCCCTCCCGCGGTGCGTCGTGTGACCGTCTACGCCCAACGGTCGACGTCCAACGGCGTGCGTCCAACGGCGTGCGTCCAACGGGGCGTAAGCCAGTCGGAACAATCGGCTACAGCGAGGCGGGGATCGGATCCACCGGCGGCTCGGCACGCCCGTCGCGAAACGCCATCGATACGGCGTTGACCTGCTCGGCGTAGGTCCGCCAGTGACGGGCCTTTTCGGGGCGATGCGCGGATTCGTACCATCGCGCCAGCAGGAGCGCAACCATGACTCTGCTGGACAAAAGACGTATACCTTCCGCGGTGTGGTAATCGACATGTTCCAGGCGCCGGAGTTCCGATTCGAAAAACTTCAACGCCCAGCGGCCCGATGCTCTCTTGGCACGCACGAGATTCGCGAGTAACCCGTACAACATACGGTTGGGATACGCTTGTGCTGCTTCCACAACGGCTTCTCGGATGTCGGTCTCACTCGCATTGACCGTGTGGGACATCAAGCACGCGGCACGGCTCGCCAGGGCAATCCCCAAATCCGGGTACTGCAAACGACCGCGGGCCGCGGCGGTGATCAGTTGCGACGTTGCAGGGCTTTCTCGAGACGCCAGCACCATCGCGGTATTATCCATGTACACGGCGGCCCAGGGCGAATTGCGGGTGAGCATCAGCGTGCTGGCGAAGTCACTGCGCAGCGTGCTGATGATCATCAGATGGACATTGCGATCATTCAGCGAATGGACACCTCGCCCATTCCATACTCTGAGCCACGCCCTGGCTGTTTCCGGAGTGTAAATCTGCCTCGATCGTCCACCGAGGAACACTTTGATTCCAGGACAATGCCACCGCAAGAATCCTTCCCAGCGCCAGTCGTTGAATACTCGACCATCGATCCGGTTCGCGTTAAGAAACGCTTGTGCGCCGGCAGGAAAGTTGGAAAATTTTACCATGCGCTCAAAGATGCTCTGACGAGGATAAAGGGGATGATCCGCGCTGTAATATCGATATGATGCCCGCACGGTGCTGAAGGTAGCCACCAACAGCGTGCCGGCCAGCAAGAACTTGGGCACCGAGCGAAGGCTGTCTTGTTCGAACCACCTCGCAACAGTGGAGATTTGAGTGCGCGACCTGGCGACCCTGGCGGCGGCGCGCAACGCAAGTGGCGTCACGATCAATGCAATCGACACGGTCATCCACGCCATACGGTTGTCGGACCAGGCAGCGGCACCGCCACGCGTGGAATGATCTGGCTGCCCGAGTCCGACAATTAACTCGACGGCCGGAGTCAACGCCAACAGCACGGGTAGAGCGATCGCCGCGGGCCACGCCAGCCTGGGTCGTGCCGTCAGCCACGTATACTCAAGGGCCAACACCGGCGCGAAGAACAAAATGGCGACGGGAATGAATCGCTTGGCAAGTACCGCCATGGTGACTGTCACAATAAACAGTCCTGCCATGAACAGCCATCCGACACGGGTAGCCCAATCCGGCTGAGGTTTCTCGTGAGGATAAAGTCGCCGGCAGACAACCCAGCAAACTGCGGGAGCCACGACAACGCCGACGAGCAGGAAGAACGGTTGAATTCCCAGCAGCGATGAAGTGGTATTGAAAATGGAGTCCATCTCATCGGCGGGAAGCGGCCACGCTTCGCCGCCGACACCAAACAGCAAAGTCAGCGGCTGCGACAGGTTCTTGATCCCAAACGGATTAGCAAAGGCCGCCAGGGCGATGGCCAGCCCAGTGCAGACGGGCAACGGCCATTGCCGGCGCCATACGTCCCGGGGAGCACGCTGGGCGAAGAGCACGATGCCCGTGCACAGGACCCAAAGCCCAAGCATGCCAAGCCCGAAAATAAAACTGCCGTGCATGTTTGCCCACAAGGTCAACATGGGCAGGGCCAACCATATGCGATGGGGATGCTTCCGCGACCAGAAGAGTGTCCACAGGACGACCGCCATCCATGCCAACCCGACGATGTTGGCGCGGATGTCCATGTAATACCGCATGCCCAACAGGCTGGCCGCCGTCGCCAGCATGCTCATCGTGAGTCCGCCGCCGAATTGCCGTGCCGCGAGGACTAGAAAAAGTGTGAGGACCGCGATCACAATGCCTTTTACCACCACCAGCCCTGTTCCATCCAGCAGGTGATGCGCGGCATAAAACAGCACGCCGGTGCCCCAGTTCTGGTTGATCCACACGCGGCCTTTGGTCGTATGTGCCCAATCGTCCGGGGCGCCGAGCTTGCCTTGAAGGACGTCTTGTCCGCCCTTGAGTGTCATGAACGTATCGCCGGTCGTGCGGGCGTTGGCCCAGGCCAAAATGGCACACACCGCGAGGAGCCCCAGTCCGGCGAGCACTTCCGCCGGCCGCTCACCACGGCTCCACATCGGCAGGGCGGCGGTCGCGGGGGGCTGACTGACACGTGGCGTGTGTTTCCGTTTCCGGCGACTCATCCTACGACCACTTGACAACTGAACGATGCGAGCAAGTCCCGCGGTGACGGTGGTTATGTCCTTTACTATACTACAAGGTATGGACATCCTCACAGGCATGCACCGTTCCGGCACATCCCTTGTCGCCCGCTTGTTCCTGGAAGCGGGGGCGGACCTGGGAGATACGAACTCGTTTTACCGGCCGGATCGGTGGAACCCGGGCGGCTATTTCGAACAACCGGAAATCCATGCGATCAACATGCCGTTAATTAACGGCCCCTGGGGAAAGTTCACCTATTTCCGCCTGCCGTCGACCCAAAAGATCATTGCAAGAGCTCGCCGACGGAGCCGTCAGATTGCCCACACGGCGGCGAGGTATGAAGCGGGACTGGTCAAGGACACGCGGTTTTGCCTCACGCTGCCCGCCTGGCTTGCCTGCGGAGCCGCGGTCGACCGCATCGTGATCTGCCTGCGACATCCCGGTGCGATTGCGGCATCGCTGCGTCGCCGCAATTTTGCGCCTGCCGCCTTTGCCTACCGATTGTGGCAGGCGCACCTGGAACGATTGATCGAACATTCCTCCGGGCTGTCGCGGTGGTTTGTGCGGTACGAGCGAATTGTCGATCCCGCGCTGTTCCGCGACGAGCTTGTCCCCGCGTTGCGTTTCCTCGGGCAGCATGCCGGCGACGAAGACCTTCGGCGGTGGCAAGGCGAGATTGTTAAGCCGCATTGGAATCATCACGACGGCGATTTCCATGACGAGCCTTCCAGCGTCAAGCAACTGTGGCAAGAGTTGCTCGACCTGCACGCGTCTCAGGGAACGGAATGCGCACCCAGTGTGTCGGATACACCACGATGACTCGTGAAAGCCCCTCGGCCGAAGCCCTCGCGGTTGCCAAATCGCTTCGTGCGATGGGTCGCGTTAGCATCGTCATCCCGGTGTACAACAGCGAGCATACCGTGGGGAAGCTGGTCGACGCCGTTGTCGAGAGAGCGAGTCCGAGCTTCGACGAATTGGAGATCGTTCTGGTCAATGACGGCAGCAAGGATCGCAGCCACGACGTCCTGTTCCAGGCGGCCCAGCGCCATCCGAGCGTCGTGAAATACATTCGTCTCGCCAGAAACTTTGGCGAACACAGCGCGGTCATGTGTGGTCTGCACCATGCCACGGGAGATTGCGCCGTCATTATGGACGATGATTTCCAGAATCCGCCCGATGAGATTCTTCCGCTGGTGAGAAAATTGGGCGACGGATACGACGTCGTCTACAGCCATTACGAACACAAGCAGCACAGCTTGTTCCGAAATCTGGGCAGCGCGTTCAACGACTGGGTGGCGGTAAGGCTGCTGCGCAAACCGCGGGGACTGTACCTGTCCAGCTTCAAGGCCCTGAATCGCTTCCTGGTCGACAACGTGATCGAATATGCCGGTCCCTATCCCTACATCGACGGCCTGATTCTCCGCTCCACGGATTCGATCGGCCGGCAGCTGTGTCGCCATGCCCCCCGCGCCGCGGGAACTTCCAACTACCGGTTGCGCACGCTGATCCGGCTGTGGTTGAACATGTCTACAGGATTTTCGATTCAGCCGCTGCGGATTGCGTCCTTGCTTGGTCTGACCATGTCGGCCACGGGATTTGCGCTGGCCGCGTTTTTCCTGCTTTCCTGGTCCGTGGGCGGTATCCTGGGGAGCCACGAGATTCCTGCCGGCTGGGCATCGCTGATCATCTGTGTGACGATTTTCGCGGGGCTCCAACTCAGCGTTTTGGGAATCATTGGAGAATACGTTGGAAGAGTATTCAACACGATGAACCGCGCGCCTCAGTTCGTGGTCCGCGAGACCTTCGGTTTGCCACGCGATCGGCGGGACGCACGATGAACGCTCCTGGCAGCGCACATCCGGATGCTTTTCGTGACAAACACGTATTGATCACAGGTGGTCTGGGATTCATCGGCTCGAATCTGGCCCGGCAGCTCGTGGATCTCGGGGCGCGCCTGACCCTGGTCGACTCGCTTGTGCCGGAATACGGAGGCAACCTGGCGAACGTTCGCGAATTCCAGGATCGGGTGACCGTGAATATCGCCGACGTCCGCGATCCGCACGGCATGCGCTATCTCGTCCAGAACCAGGATTTCCTGTTCAGCCTTGCCGGTCAGACAAGTCACCTTGATTCCATGAATGATCCCTTCACGGACATGGAAATCAACTGTCGCGCCCAGCTTTCAATCCTCGAAGCCTGCCGCCTGCATAATCCTGTCGTCTCGATCGTCTTCGCCAGCACGCGACAAATCTACGGCGCGCCGAAGTACCTGCCCGTGAACGAAAACCATCCTCTTCATCCGGTGGATGTGAACGGGATCAACAAGATGGCCGGCGAGGCGTATCACATTCTGTACCATCAAGTATATGGTATCCGGACGTGCGCCCTGCGATTAACCAATACGTATGGTCCCCGCATGCGCGTCAAGGACGCCCGCCAGACGTTTCTCGGCGTTTGGATCAAGCAAGTACTGTTGAACGAACCGTTTGAAGTCTGGGGTGGGGAACAGAAGCGTGACCTCACGTATGTCGACGATGCCGTGGATGCCCTGATGCGTGCTGCCGTGGACGACCGGGCGGCGGGCCGGGTGTTCAATCTCGGGGGGGACCGCGCCGTTTGTCTCCGGGCACTGGCCGAGTTGCTCGTGGCGGCCAACGGAGGCGCGGGGCGATTTGACGTTTGTGCTTTTCCAGATGAACGTCGCCGCATCGACGTGGGAGACTACTACGCGGACGACCGGCTGATCCGCGACACACTCGGATGGCGGCCCGGCGTGCCGATCGAAATCGGTTTGCGCAGAACCCTGGACTTTTATCGGGCGCATCTCGACAGCTACCTCTAACGGGACCCCCATTTCTCGGAATGCTCCACCGTGCCGCAGCCCGTACCCCAGAATGACCTTCAGGCCCGCTACGCCGCGCTGCGCGACCGCATCGATCCGGCGATCGCCCGCGTGACGTCCAGCGGCTCCTACGTGCTGGGCCCGGAGGTGGATGGCTTCGAGCGCCGTTTCGCTCGCTATCTCGGCGCGTCGTTTGGAATCGGTGTCGGTTCAGGAACCGATGCCGTCGAAATCGCCCTCCGCGCATGCGGAATCGGTGCCGGCGACGTGGTGCTGACCGTCGCGAATTCGGCCGCCGGAACGGTGGTGGGTATCGAACGCGCGGGGGCGCGCGTGGCACTGGTCGATGTGGATGGGGACACATACACGATGTGCCCCGAATCGCTGCGCACGGTGATTCATTCTCATAACGACCGACCGGGAGTACGATTGTCGGCTGTCGTGCCCGTGCACCTGTACGGACAACCCGCCGATATGGTTTCTATCGCTGCGATTGCACGCGAACACGGACTTGTGATTGTGGAGGACTGCGCGCAAGCTCACGGAGCATCGGTGCGAGACCGCCGCGTTGGCACGTGGGGCTCCGCGGCCGCGTTCAGCTTCTATCCCACCAAGAACTTGGGCGCCCTGGGAGATGGCGGAATGGTCGTGACCTCCGATTCCAAAGTCGCTCAAGCCGCTCGCGAAATCCGCCAGTATGGCTGGCAGGAGCGTCACATCAGCGCGAGAACAGGGATCAATTCCCGGCTGGATGAACTGCAAGCAGCCATCTTGGACGCCTGTCTGGATACCCTGGACGACGACAATCAACGGCGAAGGAGTATCGCGAAAAGATACCACGCGGCGCTCTCCGCAACAGAACTCGTTCTGCCCAGATTGCTCGGCGATAGTCATCATGTTTATCACCAGTTTGTCGTGCGGAGCCGCCGACGAGACGCGCTGCGCCAATTCCTGCAGCAGCACGGCATTGCCACGGCCGTGCATTACCCAGTGCCCATACACCGCCAGCCGGCGTATGCCGGTCGATTGCTCATCGACGACCAACTTGCCGTCACCCAGCAGGCCGCCGGGGAGATAGTGAGCCTGCCCATGTATCCTCAGATGCCCGATGACCACATCGACGCTGTTACGCGGGCGCTTGCGGCGTGGCAGAGGCAAGCGACTCCTTGATGAGCCAATGCGCGGACGCATCGTATGTACGGCAACGCCGCACATGGCTTCCGCGGCAGATCGTTTCCGCGGGCGTCTCTACTTGCGACGACCCTGCGTCGCCTGCCTCCATCGACCCGCGGTGGATCAATCAGCTCTCGCAGTACGAACGTCTTCGTTACTGGGTCGCGGACAGATCAACACAGACAATCTCCTGATCGTTTCTGGCGAACAGACATCGCCGGGCAAACGCAGGATGGCTCCATACGACGGATCGCCCGAATGTATCGTTCGTGGGCTCCAGAACATGGAACCGGTCCAATTCTTCGTAGCCGTTGCGAGTCAGCCGAGCGCGTATGAGGTCCCCTGTTTCGCTGAACAGAAAAAAACCATTCTTGTGCCTGACGATAAAGGCTGTTCCGTGTCCCGCCCGCCGTGATCCACCCGTCGTCGGCTCGAACGTCTCCCACAGCCGGGAACCGTCCTTCATGTCGACTCCGAGCAGCGCTCCCAACTGGCAATCGCATCCATAGATCACTCCATCTTCAAGAAACGGCGTACTGTTGCAACAAAAGACGGCATCTTTCGCCTGGGCTCGCCACACAACTTCCGCGCCAGGCTCGCCGCGGTCAAGCTGCAGCAGGGCCGCCGTATTTCCAATGCCGCTGGCGTACAACACATCGTCCAGCTTGCGCGGTGCGGTGACGGACATGCCGTAGCTGGGCTTCAACGGAACCGTCCATAGGACGTCGCCGCTTGCGGGATCCAGCGCGTTGAGCGACACGGGGGTCCAGATCAACAATTGCTGTTGTCCGCCGCTGTCGATCATGGTGGGAGGACAATAACCCGGCTCCGGGGCGGAAAGTGCACGCCAGACTTCCTCCCCCGTCCGCCTGTCAAACGCCACGGCCACGCTGCCCGGGCCTCCCACGACACAATACAAGAGATTTCCCGAGACAAGCGGATGGGCCGCAAAGCCCCAGATGGGAGTTTCGGTCTCGTATTGCTCGGCGAGTTTCTTGCTCCAGACAACGTTGCCGGAATGAGCGTCCAGGCACAACAAGTCGCCTTCCGTTCCCAGCGTGTACACGTTGTCGGAGACAACAACGGGCGTGCACCTTGGTCCCCCAGCGTAGGAAACATTGTAAGGACACGAGTATTCATGCGACCACAAAGGCTCGCCCGTGGCCGCGTCCAGGCACAAAACCCGCTCCAGCCCTTCCAGCTCGTTCCGTGTGCCCGGGCTGTTGACGATGTCTCCGGACTGTTTGACATAATCCAACACATACACCTTGCCGTCCGCCACGGCAGGCCCGGCGTAACCCAGCGCGACGGCGCGGCGCCACAGGATTTTCAGCCCTTGGCTCGGAAATCGACCCACGACGCCTTCTTCTCGCCAGACGCTGTCGCGTCCGGGCCCAAGCCACTGCGGCCAGTCGTCGGCGCGAAGAACATCAGGCGCGAGGGTGGCCGACACGATTATCAACAAAACCGCGCGTCGCACAGGATGACTCCCCCCAGGAATTGCTGTCGTTGATAGGGCCAAACACCGGACTGTCGCACGCCACCCGGTTATCTGCCGACGCAGATCGGCCGTTTGCCGGGAAGCGTATCATGGCGTGCGTTCGCATGACCGGCGTGGAGCCATTCTGGCCATTCTGGAACCCGGCCACAAGAGTTACCGGATACCGGCCTGGCGTGCGCCCTCCATCAGGTCGAATCGGATCCTCCGGTAAAAGCCAAAACGAGGCGACTCCAGGGACAACCGAATTCACATCAAACACCCCTCCGGGGCCGACCGCGGTTCCACCCCGACGCGAAGCGGCAAGCCGGGCAATTTCCCCAGATTTGGGCAATTGTCAGTGCGCTCGGAACCGATACTGAGAGCGCTGCCCTCGAGCAGCCTCGCGGTCCTGCCGGTGGCCATGCACCGGGGAGCACCGCACGTTGTTCGGGAACAGGCGGCAACTCCGCCATCCGGCTCCGGTGATGCACGTTTGCGTTCGGCCAAGGAACCGGCCCCGATGATCAGTGACCCGCCAGGTCCCAGGCCGCACCCGTGGGGCATCCCGCTCGTCGCGCCCTTCCGGCGCAATCCGCTGGTCTTTCTGCAACAACTGGCCGCCGACTACGGCGACATCGCATGCGCCCGCATCGGTCCACTGCATATCGTGCTGCTGAACCATCCGGACTATGTACACGAGGTGCTCGTCACTCGGCGTGCGGAATTTCCCAAACTGGAACGACACCTGCGCGTGCTGCGCCAGATGACCGGCAACAGTATTTTCAACAGTGACGGCGAGTTATGGGCGCGCCAGCGTCGCTTGGTGCGGCCTGTGTTTCAACCGCGGCGTATGGCACGCTACGCCGAACATATGGTCCAGCATACGCAAAGAATGCTTTCCAGCTGGTCCAGCGACGTGGATGTCGACATGGTGGCAGCCATGACGCGATTGACGCTGGAAATAATCTGCAAGACGATGTTCAGTCTGGAACTGTCCGATGCGGCCACCGATATTCCACTCGCCAGTCGCATCCGGTCCGACACGTTTCTGCGCGAAATGGGCGAGCTCTACCGCCTTCCCGATGGGCTGCCGCTAAGGTCCAAACGCCGCAAACGCTGGGCCCTGAACGCGATCGATGCCCTCATTCGCCAGGCCATTCGGGAGCGACGCGCTTCGCCTGCCGGGAGCGAAGACTTGCTGTCGCTGTTGCTGACGGAAGTGGACGACGAAGGCGACGGCACGGGCATGTCGGATGAACAGGCTCGGGACGAAGCGGTGACGCTGTTTCTGGCCGGCCACGATAGCACGGCCGCAGCCTTATCCTGGATTTGGTATGTGATTGCCACGCACGGCGACGTTCAGCACCGCATGATTACCGAGATTGATCAAGTTATCGGAAACCGCCTGCCGGACGTCAACGATCTTGCCAACATGCCCTATCTGGACCGCGTGATGAAGGAGTGCCTCAGGCTGTATCCTCCTACGTGGTGCCTTGTGGCGCGTGAAGCCGCGAGCGACATTGTGCTACAAGGCTACCGCATTCGTAAGAAAAGCTGGATCTACGTATCCCCCTATGTGATGCACCGCAATCCAAGCCTGTTTGATGATCCGGACCGTTTCGATCCGTCGCGGTTCACCAACGAAAATTTTTCTCGTCTGCCACCGCATGCCTACATGCCGTTCGGCGCGGGACCGCGTCTGTGCGTCGGCAAGACATTTTCCCTGGTCGAACTGCCGCTGATCGTGACGACGGTACTCCAGCGCTTCTCGATTGGGCTCTCGCCGCAACAGGGCGCGGACGTCGAACCGGAGCCGCTATTGGCGATACGGCCCCGGGGTGGCTTGTTGCTCCGCGTATATCAACGAAAACCTTCGTCTGCCACGCCCTCCTCCCGCGTGGCGTCCGTGTAGTGGCATGTTCGAAATTCGCGAAGCGTCCAGGCATCCCCGAATTTCTGTCCGGGAATGCCACACCAGGCCGTTCGGTGGATCCCCCGGCACAGCCGGGGGCTTGATGCCAGTGCGTGTCGCACTCACATATGCCGGTTGCATCACCCGCACTCCAGCGTTGAACGGCTGGGAATACGGAACATCCGACCGGGACCTGCTCTCAACCGACGTTGAAACTATGTTGGGTTCGCCTCCCGCCGGTGTCACGGTGGATCTGCTTTGCGGACACGCGGTCAAGGACTGTCGGGAGGGGCTGCTTTCGCTTGCTCGACGGGATACATCTTTCCATTGCGCATGTCCATTTCCCCCGATTCCATCAGGTATTTGAGCTGCTGCTGGATGGCTTCCCGGAGTTGCGAGCTGGTCGAACGGAACCCGAACAGGCGAGCCGTCTCCACGACAGCCTCCTCCGGTTCCACGCCGAGGTGGCTCTCGACCAGCACGCGCAAGGCCTGGCAGATCTCTTGCGGAGGAAGATATCTGGGTTTCCGCAAATAGGAAGAGGCAACCTCCGCCCGGCTGCGCACGGGAATATCCGTTTGGCCGGCCAGAGTGTAGAACGGGCCGACGGGCACGACGCGGCCCGACTTCGACGCCTGGACCAAAGCGTTGTTGACGAGGCGCACGACACGCTTCCCGGCCCTCTGCAATTGCCATAGTGACGCCGCTCGTCGGGCAATTTCATTCCGGTGGACGGGTCCTTCGATTTCGATGATCCGTACAACCAGTTTCATCAATTCGGCATCCGGCATCTCGTGCAGTTCGCACGACGCATCGACTGGAAAGTCCGCCTCGCGATAAGGGACGGAGTCTGTCCCGCCGTCGCCGCGACCCGCGGCCGTTTCCAGCGGCACACGTGCAATTGCGCGGGGCTGCGGTGCCTGGCATTCTTCCGGATCGGCCTCCGGAGCCGGTGGCTGCGTTTCCCCAGGAACGATTCTGGCCTCTTCGATGGCGGCGCTGACCTTTCGAAGCTGCTCTTCCGGCCGATAAAACCAGTCCGTACTCCAGATACGATGCATCCTCCAACCGCGGTCCTCGAGCACCTGTTGGCGAAGCCGGTCCCGATCGCGAGCCCAGCGTGCCGAATGGTAGCTGGCGCCGTCGCACTCGACGCCGATCACGTAGCGGCCCGGCGCATCCGGATCGCACACGGCCAGGTCCACAAAGAATCCGGCCTCGCCCACCTGCGCGTGGACTTCGTAGCCCAGGCTTTGGATGGCGTCGGCGACCTGGCGTTCGAACTCCGAGTCGTGATCCCTGCCCGATGGAATCGCAATTTGTTCACGGCCGCTCTGGGCGTACGCCAGGTAGCTTTTCAGCGCCTGTACGCCGAATGCCCCGCTGCGCGTCAGATCGATATCATCTGCTGTAATCGACGAAAAAACTTCGCACCGCTCTCGCGCTCGGGTAATCAGCACGTTGAGACGGCGATGACCGCCTTCATTGTTGAGCGGGCCGAAATTCATGGACAGCGATCCCGATCGGTCGCGGGCGTATCCGACCGATATGAAGATAACATCCCGCTCATCGCCCTGAATGTTTTCCAGGTTCTTCACGAAGAAGGGTTCAGGCTGGCCGTCGGCGAAAAAGCCTTCCAGTTCCGGTGCCTCTCGCCTCCGCAGCTCCAACTCATCGAGAATGGCGTCGCGTTGCGAGACCGAGAACGCGCCAACACCAAGCGTCTTTTCGGGGCGGGTCCGGGCGTGCTCCATCACCGCCTCGGCGACGGACGCCGCTTCAATGCGGTTGGTCGCCGAACGGCCTCGATCGAATTGACCACCGCGAACATGGTGGAATCGAAGCCCCAGACTTTCGCTGTCACGAACGGGGCTGGGGATCACGTACAACTTATTGTCGTAGAACTGGCGATTGGAAACGGCGATCAGCGAATGGTGCCGGCTGCGGTAGTGCCAGCGAAGCATGCGCGCGGGCACGCTCTGCGCTTCGCACAGACCGAGGATGCTTTCCATATCTCCCGCCTGGAATTCGTGGGCGTCGTCCTCGAATACGTCATCCGCGTCGACAAGTCGGGAGAAAAACCGTGTGGGAGGCAGCTGTTTTTCATCTCCCACGACCACCATTTGGCGGCATCGGGCGATGGCTCCCAGCGCATCCACGGGTTTCACCTGGCTGGCCTCGTCAATCAGCAGAAGGTCGAAATCAAGAACCCCAGGTTCCAGATATTGGGCGATCGATACGGGGCTCATCATGAACACCGGCTTAATCGACTGAACCGCGTGCCCGGCTTCCGCCAGCAGCCGCCGCAGCGGTAGGTGTCTCCGCTTCTTCTTCATTTCTCTACGTAGGAGACCGAGTTCACCGATGCGGCCACCGCTGTCGGGAAGTCCTTCAAAGTGGGCGAGCGCGACTTCTTGTCGAGCCAATTCCAGCCGCTGGACATCAAGGCTGCGGAATTGTTGGAGTACCTGCTCGTGGGAAATGCCATCGAAGCACGCCAGTTGCGGGTGCAGGCGGAAGGCCTCCCGCATCAGACTTTCGTAGTAGGCCGATTCAAAGTGCCGGGGTCCGGCGGTGGCGTCCAAAGTGCCGTCTTCCAAACCCGCTGCCACGCGTCCCATGCCCTCAGCCGCCAGCCTGTCTCGTCGCGTGCGGTAGGCGATCCATGTGGCCAGACCTTCCGGATCGGCCGCCCAGGCCGCAATTCGCTGCCGGATGTCCGCCAGCGGCAGATGGCGCGCGTCTTGACTGCCCAGCGCGGTTTCGCGATCGAGTTGAAGCTCATCGAACACCGATTGGACACGCTCCAATGACAACGGCAGCTGGCGCGCGATCTCCTCCGCGCAACCACGCAGATGTTCCTTGCCGTCGAGACTGGCCAAAACACTGCGGAAATTCGCCGGGCACCCGGCATCGCGACAGGACGCGTCCCACTGGACGATGTCCTGCAGCAGCGACCAGTCCGAATCAGCAGCCTTCCAGAGGCTTCCAAACGCCCGTTCTCCGAGATCGTGCAGCTCGTCTTCGACGATTCGCAGTGCCTGCTGGCCTTGCTCCAGCCGATCCAGCAGCGACAGGCGGCGAGCGGCGGCGCGGGGTGGTTTGTCGTTACAGATGCGCTCGAGTACGGCCACGGCTTTCCGGTAATCGCCGTACAACCACCGAAACCACGACGAGCTTCTATCCGCCAATACCCGGCGCGTTTCCTTCACGCTGGTCCGCCAGGCGGCATCTGTCACCCGGTCGTTCAGTTCGGCCCGACACTGCGCAAGCGTGCAACCGGCCTGCACCAGTTCGTTAATTGCGGCGCCGCGTGCTTCCCAGGCTTCGTCTTTCATGGCGGCCGCATCAATAGCGGGAGCGGCCAGCAGCCGGTCTCCAAGTGTCAACAGCAGCGAAATATCGTTCGCGGTCGCGGGCGAAGTCTGCCGCAGCACTTCCGCCAGACTGGAAGCCAGTGCAACCAGACGTTGCAACTTCGCGGAAACTTCGCGCAGTTCGGCCATGAAGCGATGCGAGTCGGTTGGCAGGATCGTCCCCCGCCGAACGCCTCGCCAGGCATGGTCGCGGGGAGACCCTAATTGCTCGATGTGCCGAACGACATCGGTCAACAGTGCCTGTTTCCTCGCCACATCCTCGGGAGACCACGCCAGCGGCTCGTGAAGCTGGAGATCGGTGGAAAACAGGCCGCCGCGCCGCAGCCGCACCAGAGCGCCCAAGGCCTGAAACGGAGTCACGTGCGCAGGCTCCAAATAGGCGTGCATGATCTCCGCATGGCGGTTCAGCTTGTCGCGGCAAACTTTCAAGCTATTCGCCTGGGTCTCGATATCCGCCACTTGCGGGCGCCCCAACTGAAGCGTACCTGCCAATTCCTGGAGCACGGCGCGCTTGTTCGCCATGTGGCTGTGCAGTTCCAGACAGATATCTCCCAGCCCGATGTTGCTCAGTCGGCGTTTTACGACCTCCAGCGCGGCCATCTTCTCCGCGACGAACAGTATTTTGAGGCCCTCCTTCACGGCCGACGCGATCACGTTGGCGATGGTCTGCGACTTGCCCGTGCCAGGCGGACCCTGCACAACCAGGTTGCGACCCTGTTTGACCTCTTCAATGACGAGCGCTTGCGAGCTGTCGGCGTCCATGACGTGTATCATTTCCGCCGGATGCAGAAATTCGTCGATACTCTGCTCTTCGGAGCAGATCGGCGGCGCGTTGTCGAATCCGTCCCCCAGAAGAGAACTCACTACGCGATGCGTCTCGATGCTCCGATCTTCGGGCCAGACTTCGGGGCTCAAGTCGCGGTACATCAGAAACTTGGCGAAGGAGAAAAACCATAGCACGATGTCGTCCGACAGGACTTCCCAGCGATCGTGCCCCGCCACGGACTGGGCCACCTCTGCGAAATAGGCTTCGGGCGAAAGATCTTCGTCGTCGGCAATATCGGGGATCCGGATCCCGAAATCGATTCGCAACTTCTCTTGCAGCGAGATGTTGGTGGAAATCTCGGCGTCCGTGTAGGCGATCCGGAATCGAGCATGTACGGAACTGCGCTGCAATTCGACCGGCACCAGGATCAGCGGTGCGTGCCGGGGCACGTCGGACTTGTCGTCTTCATACCACTTCAAGAAACCCAGCGCCAGAAAGAGAATGTTGATGCCCTGCTCTTGTTCGAAGGTGCGGGCGTCATAGAACAGGTTCAATAATTTGCGTTGCAGCCGCTCCGTAGGCACGTCGGACTGTAGCAGTCTATCCGCCAAGTCCGGGCTCGATCGATTCGGATCCGTATCCGATTCTTCCGGCTGCAGAATGCTTGGTCCGTTCGGCTGATCGACATTTGCAGGGGAAACCTGCTGGGCAGGTTCCGCGGCTCGAAAAGCCATCGACTTTTTTTCTTCGACAAGCAGTCGGAAGACATCCTCCGACCGTTCGTGGACGATTTCAAGTCTTCCCGATCGGGTAGTTCGACGTCGCGTGTTGATCAGCCGGTTGCGCGTGGTCAGATCCAGTAATTCCCAACGCGCGTCCATCAATTGGTGATGTATCGCACCGGCCGCACACATAGCTTTTCGCCTCATTAGGGGACAATTCAAACCTTACCAAACTCAAAGGGCGTGAAAAGCGATTTTCCCGCCACGGAGGTTGATCGGCCGGTCAACAGCGCCGGTTAGGCCTTCTGGGGGCATTATGCGCCCGGGCCGCAGATGCCGGTACCGGCCGCGACACCGCGACTACGGCACCCGCTCCGCCGCCTGGTTGGGCGTCGAGGCGGTGCGAGCTTTCGAGTTCGAGATGCCGCGATCGCCTGCGCTCGGGACAGCGATCACCGAGGAGGTTCAGGGATGTTCTCCATGCTTCAAGATGGGATCAATGCGCCACTTGGCTTCGGGGCCGAAGCGACGATGATTGGCCCACGGCTGGCCGTCCAGATCCCCCTGGTACATGGCCAGCGTGGCATACGCGTACAGACTCATCAAAACGCCGGCGACCACAAGACCTTTGATCCATAGCCGCGGCAGCGGATCCCACGCCGCGCGTAGTGCCTGCACTTCGATCGGCCGAGTCGGCTGAGGCAACACGACGACGAGCAGCGTGGCCAGGCTTGCATTCATGAAGAGCATCCATTCGGTGACCATCCGCCCGTTTGAAAAACCCGGAATCGCGCGTTGCAGATTGCCAATCACCATCATCCACAGAAACAGGACGTACAGCAACTGCCCCTTCCCCGTCCACGAGGAGGGCACGATCTCCAGGCCTCGACGCAAATGGACCGCCAGCAGGACCGCCACGACGGCGCCCGCGGTCCACCACACGATGCGGAACCATGTGAGCGGATGCGCTTCCAATGCCCCGAATAGAGGTGCCTTCAACGAATCCGGGATCGAATCGTTTCCAACCCATGTTTCCACAAGTTTGTGCAAATTGAGATACCCGACGACAAACATGGCGAACCAGATCGCGATGGCCGTCGTCCCATTACGAAACGGACGTGCATGTCGGGGTTCGGATTGCCGTCGCCAGAGCAAGGCCATCGCGATCGATATGGCGATCCCGAAGCCGAACCCGTGCAGCTGCTCCATGATGCTGTGCCAGTTGGCCGATTGATAGTGGGCCAGCCAGGGCGACACGCCGTTCGGAAAGCGCCAAGGGTGTCCGGGATAACGCAGCACAAAGCGCAGCATCGGGACAGTTGCAAAGGCCATGCCCCCCAACAGGAAACCGGCGGACATCACGTGGGCCACCGGTCGAAGTCCGTGGCGGTTGGACCAGAGCAACCCCGCAACGAACACACCCAGGATCCCGGCCCAGTCGTCACTCCGCGGAGGCACCAATCGTAGGCCGCCGTAGGGCATCAGGAAAATACTTCCCAGCGTCGGCATGGCCAGAAAGCCAATCAGCCAACCAAGCCCCAGATAGAGGAACAGTTTCGCATCGTTCCGGAATTTTCCCGCCACGGCGAAATAGATGGCTGTGCCGGCCAACAGACCGATTCCGGAACCGAGATACTGGGGATAGTCGCTGAAGAACTGCGGCCAATTGGTCAACAATTGATCTGGATCAAATCCTTTACCGGTTTCCGGATTGACGTAGTTCAAGTCACCGAGCTTGACGACGAGCAAGTTCCGGATCTGCGTTTCGAGGCCCCCTGCCCGCGCGGCGCGCTGGATGGCATATCCCACAACCGCCCCCGCGCCCGCCAGCGGAAGGAGCATCAGGGGATGGGTCACTCCCGTCGAGCGGTTTCGGCGTGTTCGATCGTACAAATCAAAGAGGCATACTCCGACCAGGGCCATACACGCCGGCAGCCAATCGGCATCGAACCAGTAAAGGGGGCTTTCATGACGATGCCATGTTTTGTCACCCGTTGCGGCTCCGGGGGGTGCGAGAAATCGTTCCAGCGGCGGCTCGATGGCATAGCGGATGGCCATCAAAACCAATACGAAGCATAACGGCCGGAACATGCGATTCAGACGCCCGGGCGGCATCGTGGCGGCCAGCGCCGTGCCGGCCGCGCCCAGACCACACCACAGGCCACCTTCAAGAAAGATTGCAAAGTAGCCGTAATACGTACTGGCCATGTGGCCCGATTCGGTAAACGCAAACGGATACATGTACGAAATCGAACCACCAAATCCCCATCCCAGAGCACCGAACATGGCGAAATAAGGGATGCGTTGCCGCCAGTCTTCGCGCCGCGACAGGATCGCAATCGCTGTCGCGGAAAGAACACCGGCGATCATCGCGCCCGACTCGTGACCAAAGTTGCCTCGGATACCCCACCCGATAGAGAGCGAGAGCGCGACGAGAAAGATGGCGGACGGTCGAAGCAGCGGATTTCCGATGGCATGCTTCATGGGATCGCCCGGAGCTGTCCTGACTTTAAGAAACGCCCGCCACGAGATCGCGAGAAAAAGACCCTTGGGCTGCCGGCGCCGTGCCTGGCATCACCGATCGCGTCGAGCCGCGATTACATTCGAGAGGACATTCTACCCGCGGCGCGCGGAAATCAAGCTCGTTTTTCTCGACAACCGGACTCCAGGCCGCTACCCTTATGAAGACACGTTCGGCGTGCCTCCCAATCGGAAAGGGGACACCGATGGACGCGGCGATCACGGTTTCGATGACATCGACGATTTCATTACCATCCTGCAAGCCAATCCTCTCGCCGCGCGGTACGGCGTGCCGGGACCGCCGGGCGTTCTGATATCCGGCGCGGCTTTGAGTGCGATACTCCCCATCCGCCGCCAGTTCCGCTCCGCAACGGAAAGACGCCATGCTCGACGGCTTTCACGCCGCGAAGGCCCTTCTGCCGTGTGGCATTCTCCTGCTGCTGGTGGTTAGCGGGCACCCGCCCGTGCCGGCAGCGATTGCCGGCGAACCACAGCGTCTAAACAATCTCGTTTCCACCCTCGTGGAAGGCCATTATTCAGCCGCGCCACGGGGCACTGAGATCGTTTTCTCCAATCCGCAAGACGGTTGGGTCTACATACGCTGCCAGTCGGACGGTCGCGACAGCCCGTCTGTCGATCTGTCCTGGAGCCACGTGGAAGGCGAAACAGGGCTGGTGCACGTCGACGCCGATGCCTCCGGCCCAGAGGAGACAATGCGGTTCATGGCCGCGGGCGACCACACGCTGCGGCTTCGAGGCTCCGGGGACTCGCCGCCTGTATCGGTCGTGGTCCGGGAGATGCCGGAAACGCACTATGTCCGGTTTCCCCAGGAGCCGCGATATCCCGAACTGGGAACCTTCAGCTGGGATTGGCTCAGCAGGCACGTGTTGCCCAGCGTGACTACCGTCGTCGGATACCCTCAGAAGGACATCGATCCGGTCATTAACCAGTGGACGCGCAACGGCCGTCGTTTCATCGCTTATGGGGGCCTGCCCCGTCAGGAAAATCTCACGGCCCACGGCGCGTGGCAGTACTGGCTGCAGCACCCGGGCTTCGAAGATGCTCGCCTGTCAGGCCTGATCGCGGACGAGTTTCAGGGACGCCAGCACCCGCTCTATCCCGCGTGGATCGAAGGGATCCGTCGGCTTGGCCTGTCGGTGCACGGATCCGGCAAAGCGTTTTATGGATATTGCGGGGGGCCGGGAATGTATTCCCGGCCTCAAACGCGCGAGCTCGTAAAGGCCGTCTTCGACAGCCGATTTTACATGGCGTGGGAAAGATACCATCACGAAATGCCGACGCTGCGCGAGGCCCGGGGACTCATGGACGACCTGCTGGGTAATGAAATGAAAAAATGGCGTGCCGCTTTCCCAGACTGCCAGCGCCAGATGATCCTGGTGCTGGGGATCTTCGCCACCGGCCCCGACTTGGACGTCCAGCCCCAGGTCAATTACAAGGTGTGGATGGACATGCAGATGCAGTATCTGGCGACCCACCCGCTGTTCCAAGGGCTGTTCGGAGTACAGTGGTGGTATTGCGGGGCTGCCAATGAAGAACTGCTGCGTTGGCAGAACGCCCTCTACCGGCACTATTGCATCGAAGGTAAAAACGAACGGTTGTCCGAACATTTCGGATGGACGTACATGCTTCCGCATGTCAAGAACCCAGACTTCTACCACGAACTCAAACACTGGGACGTCGTTCCGGCCGGCCCGGAGACCTTGCGCGCGGGCTACCTTGAGCGATACGCCCGAATCCAGAATCGCTACTGGCAACGCCAGGGCTATCCGGATGATCCGGCCGGTAACACCTATCTCTGGATGCAACGCAGCGCGCAGCGCCCGAACGTCGTGTATCAGCAAATCAAGAAGCTCTCCCCGGGCGCCGTGTATACGGTGCAGATGATCACCGCCGACTACGAGGATATCGTCCAGGGACGCTCTCAGAAGAAAAGGCACGTAGCCAGCTTGTGTGTCGATGGCGGGGAAGTGATCCCGGAGGGAAGTTACCAAAGCGTCCCCGTCTCCAGTCCCTGGTCGCACCCGCAGTTGCCGTTTGAAAACGGTCCCGCATGGTTCAATCACCATCGACTGATGTTTCGCGCGACAAGCCATTCGGCACGGTTGACGATTACCGACTGGGCGTCTCCTGAATCGGCGGGAGGCCCCATCGGCGAGCAATTGATGATCAACTACCTACAGCTTCAGCCATATTTTGCGCAAGAATCTCTTTGACCTCCATCACCTGGCAGCATGCATTGACCATGAACAACGACCAACAACTCCGCGAGCACGTACTCTACCTGCTGCGAGGGGGCGGAGCGCATCTCGGTTTCGAAGACGCTGTCGCCGATTTGCCCGTCGACCTCCGCGGCGCGCGGCCCCGAGGCATTCCACATACCCCGTGGCGGTTGTTGGAACATATGCGGATTTGCCAATGGGATATTCTCGAATACTGCCGCAATCCTGAACACCGATCACCCGATTTTCCCGAGGGCTACTGGCCCACCGGCGACGCGCCTCCCTCCGACGACGAATGGGAAAAGAGTCTGTCCGCATTTCGTCGTGACTTGAATGCCGTGATCGATATGGCGTCCGATCCCAGCCAGGACCTGCTCCGCCCGCTGCCGCACGGCAAATCCGGCCATACGCTGCTGCGCGAAGCGCTGCTCATCGCCGATCACCAGGCCTATCACTTGGGGCAACTGGTTGTCGTGCGGCGCGCACTCGGCGCATGGCCCGAAGACGGCCAGCAGCAAGACTCTTCAGGCCGGTTTCCAACCTGATTGATGCTCGTTTACGGATGCCTTTGATGGCTTGCCCGGCGGTGTGGACTTGCTGATATTGCGTGTTACTATTCAAGACGGCGCAGCTAATGGCCCAGGTTGACCAACGGGAGCCCGTCGAACTGGCCGTTGGGAGCCAGCTCCGGGGTTCGTTGTCCGCGCAGCCGTCAATCATACGCTGGAAACGAAATTTGGAACTTAAAGCGTCCGACAAAACATCCGGGATGCATTACCAAAAGCGTGAATTTGCAGACGAACTGACGATTTAGGTGGAGATACTACGATTATCGTGATTGCAGATCGCTACCCGGTTAGTACGGCTGGACACGCCGGCAACGGCGCCCGTCGACATCAGCCCGGAATCCCCCGCTGTCATCGACATGGGGTCAAGGGCGGTCATGCCACGCTGGCAGGCCTGGGCCTGTTATTGAGCGCATTGGTGAGCGCAGCCGCGCCGGGCCGTGGGGAAGCCGCCGAGATCACTCGCACCGACGTGTTCGTAAGTGGCCGCCGCGGGTACCACTCCTACCGGATCCCCTCGGTGATCATGACAACTGATGGAACGCTGTTGGCGTTTTGCGAGGGACGAAAGAACAGCCGCGCGGATCACGGGGACATTGATCTGCTGTTGCGTCGATCCTCCGATCTTGGCAGCAGCTGGTCACCGATCGAAGTGGTTTACGAAGAGGGGGGTTCGGCGAAGATCACTATCGGCAATCCCTGTCCAGTCATCGACAGCACCACGGGCCGTGTCTGGCTGCCGTTCTGCCGAAACAACGACCGTGTGCTGGTCACCTGTAGCGACGACCAAGGTCAAAGCTGGTCCGTACCCCGGGAGATCACGGACCAGGTGAAGAAAGCGAACTGGCGTTGGTATGCGACGGGACCGGGAGTGGGCATCCAGCTTCGTCACGGGCCGTTCGCGGGAGGGTTGCTAATCCCGTGCGACCACAGCCAGCCATTGGACGGCGAGACCGTCAAGTTTTCCCACGT
Source organism: uncultured Pirellulales bacterium (assembly GCA_964573605.1). Lineage (GTDB taxonomy): Bacteria > Planctomycetota > Planctomycetia > Pirellulales > JBBDJB01 > CAZNKT01. Next base: position 58,253 of record CAZNKT010000005.1, on the reverse strand, counting down.
GTTCTACAGCGACGATCATGGGCGGACCTGGTCGCTGGGAAAGAGCGTCGCCCGTCACACCGACGAATGTCAGGTCGTCGAACTGACGGATGGCCTCCTGATGATTAACATGCGAAATTACTGGGGACGAGACGGAAAACGACAGGACCGGGACAGGATGCGGGCCGTGGCCGCCAGCGCCGACGGGGGGCATTCTTGGGTGAATCTCCGATTCGACGCCACACTGGTCGAACCGATTTGCCAGGCCAGCCTCGTGGCCAATACCTCCGCGGTCGAAAAGAAGATGCACCGCTTGCTATTCTGCAATCCCGCGTCACGTACGTCCCGCCACCGCCTTACCGTCCGGGCCAGCCCCGACGGGGGACAAACGTGGCCACAGAACACCGTTCTGCACGCCGGGCCGGCGGCGTATTCCTGTTTGGCTGTCCTGCCCGACGGCCAGCTCGGTTGCCTGTATGAATCCGGAGAACAGCATCCCTACGAAAAAATTGTCTTTGCACGATTTCCGTTGGATTGCCTGCAATCCGGCGCGGGAGGTTCCTATTAGCAGCCATTATCCCGCCGTTGCGTTTTGGCACGCGGCCCGATAGACCGGCCAGCCCTGTTCACCTTGCCTGACGACATGTCTGCATCGGAGCTACGTCAGATCCGGATGACGGGAATTAGCGCCGGTACGGTTCTTCTCAGAGAAGTCCGCGGCTAACGTACCAGTCGGCCGTCCGTTTCAAACCTTCTTCTGCTTCGACCGAGGGCGCGTATCCCAGTTGCCGTGTTGCTTTATGGCACGAGAAAGCGCGGTTCTTTATGAAGAATTCTGCTCGTCGTTTATGGACCGGAGGGTCAATGCCCAGGGGCTTGCAGAGCGCTTCGCAGACGACAGCGCTTGCCATCAGGGGCATCATGGGCAGGCGCGTCCGCGGCATGTCCACGCCGGTAGCTGCCGCCACAAGCGCGACTAGTTCGTTGAGCGAGCAGTAGTTGGGGCCGCACAAGATGAAGGCCTCGCCCACCGCCTCGTCTTTCGAACCGCACAGCATGATCCCCTGGACAAGGTCGTCGATATAGACGAGATGGTAGTTGACGGTTCCGGGACCGAACATCATGAAGTAGCGGCGCTGAATCGCTTTGAACAGTTTCAGCAAACGCGTGTCACCGGGTCCATAGATGGCCGCCGGGCGGAAGATGGCGACCGGTTGGCCCGATGCGGACGCCTGGACGGCACGTTTTTCGCCCTCCAGCTTCGTGGTCTGGTAGATGTCCCCCGGAGAAAAGGGGGCCGTTTCATCCGCCGGACTGTGCCGGACCGATCCATGGACGCCCACGGTACTGCAATGCACGACCCGCAGGCAACCGTGTTTCCTGGCGGCAGCCAGCACGTTTTCGGTGCCTCCCACGTTGACCTGCCAATAGTAGCTGTTCGGATGATTCGCCGTGCGGTAACAGGCAGCCAGGTGATACACTTTTTCCACGCCCCTCGCGGCTCGATCCACATCCGCGCGCGATGTAATGTCCCCTTCCACGATCTCAATTCCGTGATCCGTCAGAGCATCCTTCCGAGACGTAGGTCGGGCCAGGGCGCGGACCTTTTCGCCGGATTGAGCCAGCTTCCTGGCCAGACACCCTCCGGCATACCCGGTAGCTCCGGTCACCAGTACGTATTCGCTCATGACTTATGTCCACAAAGTAGACCTTACGATTATCCTGGTTAACTGCTTTCCTTCCGTCGTATTTTCTTCTGCCGCGGGCTGGCCAGCGGCTGCGTGGTAAAGGAGAACTTGACGGGAATCTTATAGGGTTCCAGGCGAGTGCGGCAGAATCTGCGTATGGACTGTTTCAAACCTCTGACATCCTTTGGCACCGACCGCATTCGGATCCGGGCCGCGACGATGTGGCCGGTGAGTGGATGGGGTTCTCCATACACGGCAACATCGAGCATTTCCGGCATCTCTAAAAGAGTGTTTTCCACTTCGACCGGGCTGACCTTTTCCCCGCCCACGACTATCACTTCCGACCGGCGGCCCAGAATGTGGATCCATGGGCCGTCGCTTACGGCTTCGTCACCCGTGCACAGCCAGCCGTCTTGCGAGAAGGGATTCGGGGCGTTCAAATAACCCAGCATTGCCGAATCGCTCTTGATCCACAGCAGGTTGTCCACGACACGATAACGGCAATGGTCGCTTCCGATGCGGATCCACAGACTGTCGTCATTCTTGGATTGCGACAGAGGCGAACCGAATTCGGAAGTGCCGTATTTCTGGATAACGCGGCATTGCGGAAAGCGGCGGGTAACGCTCTGGAGCACATGTCGGCTCATCGGTTCCGAGCCGTAGGTAATGATTTTTAGACTCTCCAGATCGTAATCGGCATCAGCCTGCGACAGGCACAAAAGATTTAGGAACGTGGGCGAGGCGGGCAGGACCTCCACGCGTTGAGATTCAATCAGCCGGCAGACAGCTTCCACGTCCCGACTCACCGGACACACTACCACGCCGCCACTACACAGCGTATAGAAAAGCGTGTCGACGCCCGCAATGTGATCCAGCAGCAGAAACGCCAGTGTCCGCAGCGGCTTGTTCGCCCGGTCGAATTTCGTGAGAAAGCGTTCGATGTTGTGCAGGACGGCCTTGGGCGCCCCCGTCGAACCGGACGAAAAGACAACGAAGCCGCCGGAGCCTGATTCGCGCAGCGTATCAAGTAGCGGATGCCCGGCGCCGCTCGTGACGCTATGGTAACTGGCATCGCCGTCGTGCCGCGCGGTGATATGGTGTCGGGCCCGGGCGGAAGCCAGCAGGGGCGCACTGTCCGTGGCTGCCGGAGACAAAAGTGCCGCTACATTGCGGTTGGACAGCAGTGCCAGGAAGATCGCGATGGAGTCGAACGCATGATCCGCGGAGAGCCCCACGACTTCCCCGGGCTGAATCTCATGCGACACCAGCCACTGCTGCCAATGCCGGCGACGGCGGTCTAACTCCCCGCAGCGGTAGGTCCGCTCCTGCCAGACGACGGCGTCCCCCGGTCGTCGGGCGATCTTCTCCACGAGCTTGTCGAAGCGTGAAACGGCCAATAGTGAATGTCTCCCCGGCGCGGCGCCGCGGCCGATGATGTCTTTCCACCCCGCGCGGTGCGCGGATCCCGTGCCGCCACATGTCAGAGGCGGTATCAAAACCTGATTCTATTGTGACATTCCCCGGTCATGGAGAGATTTACTGGGCGTGTTGAAACTGCCTCTAGGAAATACCCCCCAAGTAGACGACCTGGCCCGTAACAAAGTCACTCTCGCCCCGAATAAAAAAATCGATGACGTTGGAGATGTCTCGGAATTCCCCCAATCGCTTGACCGCTTGCCGCGCGATCAAGTCGTTGATCTTCTCGCGCGGGACGGACCGAATGAGATCGGTTGCCACGGGCGTGGGTCCGACGGCATTGACCGTAATGCGATAGGGAGCCAGCTCGCGGGCCATCGTCTCGGTCAAGCTGTGCACTGCCGCTTTGGACGCGGCATAAATCGCCTCGCCTTCCAGCTTGAGCGGCGTGGCGACCGTGGCGAAGTTCACAATCCTTCCGCTCTTCTGCCGGACCATCGCCTTGGCAACTTCGCGGACCATCAGAAACGTTCCCACGACATTCGTGCCCAGGATCTTTTCGACGGTGCTGACGGGCGTGAGCAGCAGATGATTCATCGACGCGACGCCCGCGTTGTTGATCAACACATCGATGTGTCCGTGCCGCGCCACGACGTCCTGAACCATGTTGCAGACGGCCTCTTCTTCCGCAACGTCAACACAATAATGTTCATAGCCCGACTGCCGTTGCCCGACACCGCCACGGCTGCAGCCGATCACGGTAAAATCTCGCTGTGCGTAGTAATCGGCAAGATATTTGCCGATACCCTTTCGCGTGCCCGTAATGAGCATCACGTTACGCATGATCGGGGCTCACACGGGTGACGATGAACTCGACCAGGGAACCCACGGTCCGAAACGGGCTGCGACGGCTGGACATCGCGGCTTCATCCGCCAACGCCACGGATTTTCCAAAGCGTTCGTTGACTTGCGATTCCAGTTCCACTATCAACCTCACCAGCGACAAGGAGTCGATACCGCCTTCCGTGCCGAACACAACCGTATTGCTGTCGATCTGCGCGAGACTCTCGTACTCCAGCTCTTCGTTTAGATCTTGCAAGTTGGACTCCACCAATGCGAACACTTCTTGATGAATGCTCATCGAAATCACGATCTCTTCAAAAGGACCTTCGCCGGATTTCCCTGCAGAATGGCGTTGGAGGGATACCGGCGATTGAGCAGGCTATTGGCGGCTACGATCGTATTGTCGCCGATGTGCGTCCCGTCGACGATCGTTGTATTTCCACCGATCCATACGTTGTCGCCAATCCGCACACCCCGTGACGACTGCCCTTGCTGGCAGAATGGTGTATCGAGCCGATCGTAATTGTACGTCGAGTTCGTGATCACCACGCTCGGACCGATCAAGCAGTAGTCACCAATAGCGATCCCGGCGGACGAGGACGATAAGAAACTGAAGCTGGCGATGCCCGTTTCACGGCCAATCGACAGGGGTCCGTCGGTTGCCTTGACTTTCACGAATGAGCTGATCACGGCGCCTCGACCCAGGCTGAGATGGGCTGACAGCTCCACTTCCGCCTTGGTGCTGATCCAACAGCGGTATTTGAAGGCGTAAATCAGGCTGACCACAAACCGCGGCACGAGAAAACGCTGCAGCGCCTTTCGAGCTGACAGTTTGTCGGTAAACCACCGCGTAACCATGTCCGCACCCCGACGAGGCCTCAGTCGGCACGTTCGGCAAAAACCAGCATCTTGTCGCTCAAGCGGATCGCCTTCAAAAAGCCGAACAGCCGCAATTTCTGCAGCAGGCGCTCTCGTGGCAGAGCGACCGTGTTGTTGATCAGTCGAAATCCGGTACGCCGCAAAAGATGCGCCGCCGCGCGTTGTCCGAAGTAGGTCACATGAATGGGGGGAATAAAATTCCGCCAACGCAATCCCTGAACCTTGCGGACATAGCTATCCACATCCGGCGTGTTGAACACCAGCAGCGCATTGTTCTTCATTGACCTGCGAAGATGCATCAGCACCGAGATCGGATCGTCCAGATGTTCCACGACATCCCATAACGTGACAACGTCGAACGTTTGAGGTGGAAGGCGGACATCAAGAACGTTGGCATGATGTACGCGCAGTCCGAGTTTACCGCGCGCGTACTGTACGGCATGGTCGCCGAGTTCCACACCTTCCGTACACCATCCACGAGAACGGGCCACATCCAAAAAGAATCCATACGCGCAACCGACGTCCAGAATGCTTCCTTTGTCCGGCCGCAGGGCTTCGATCTCTTCCAGCCGGTAGGTAAATTTCTCGTAGGCAACCTTTCTGCCTTTCCCCTCCTTCTGCCATTCATACACGTTTTCAAAAAACGCGCTGTCGTAGTAGGCTTTCAGGTCCACTGCGGCGAGGTCGTCGGTGATCTGGACCAGAGAACATTGCCTGCACCGCCCCAGGTTAAATCCACTAACTCGGGCAAAATGGTCATACTTCTCGCACCCGCAGGTGCGGCACGCTCGCGCTGTCATGTACTACTCCTTCCGGCACCCCACCGAAGGTGCAGCAGGAGCCGGGCGGCTCGCCACCGGGCCCATTCCGGTGCGCAGAGCGAACAGCACGCCCCCCATCACAGCCAGCGGCAATCGGGATGCGAGCAGCAACAGCCAGGCGAAAGCCACGCTGGCTTCCACGGATACGCCGAACGGAGCGAAGAACGCATAGAAGATATTCTCGCTGACACCGATCCCATTGACCGTTATCGGAAGGTGCAGACAGACCGTCGTCACGGAAGCAGCCAGCACGAGATACAGCAGCGTCACCTTGGATTCCAGACCCAATGCGCACAACACACAGTAATGGCATGTGAGCAGCAGCAGATGTGAACAGACGGAAAGGCTGAGTCCCGTAGCCATCAGCCTCGGCGAAATTCTCGGCACGTGACGCAGCAGCCGGAACACGTGACGCACGACACGCGGCGCACGGTCCAACCAGGGCACCGGCCCGGACCAACCCGTCAGACACCAGGCCGAGGTGCCCGCCAATCCAGCCGCCAGCAGGATGCCCGCGGCAGCCAATAGGAACGACGCCGCAAAGGGGCGCACCGTAGGATTGCTCTGCAGTCCGATTACCGCCACCAATGCGCATCCGGTTTGCGCAACGAGTCCGAATAACCGATCCCAAAACACGGCCAGTCCCGACCGCCGGAAACCGCGCGCGCTGGAATCCTTGATGCGGTACAGATCGCCCCCCACACCGGCCGGAATGAAACTGTCAAAGAATCCCGACACGAGGTACGTGCCGTACGCGCGAGAGAAGCTGAAGTCCACGCCGTGCCCCGCCAACAGCAGCTTCCAACGGCGGCTGACGATCCCCACTCTGGCCAGGACGGCCAAGCCACCCGCACCAAGCCATAGCGGCTTTGTTCCGGCAACCGTATCGGCCATCGCGGACCAGTCCACTCGGCGCAGCACGATGTACAGCAGCAGCGCCGTCAGCGGCAACTTACAGCAAAGAATCACCGGTCTTCGATAGCGACGCAGCGTGGCGGCAGTCAGGTTCACCATGCGGGAATTCGTCCCTGGGACGGCGGGAGCCGATCGTCGTGTCGGTGCTGCGAAGCGATCGCCAGATCCGGGCGTGCACGCCACCGGAGCACAAAATTTCATCTTAGGCAGACATTTTTGTTAATTCCAGAAAATCCCGGAGCCGGGCCCTGTGCCACCGGTCAGCGAGTGGGCACCCGCGCGCGGCCCAGACGCTTTCGCCGGCTTGCCGCCGAGCACTGCAGATCGCCTTCCAACTCCCGATAGAAGACCCCCAGCTTTCGCTCGTAGGCCTCCTGGCTGTAGTGTTCCGCGACCTGCTGCCGGGCCCGATCGGCCAGGCGCCGGCACAAATCAGGATCCCCCAGCAGGGCCAGCGCGCCGCGGGCCATGGCTTCCGGCGTCGGAACGGCCAGCAGGGCCATGTGATCGTCCATTACCTGCGTATGCGTCGGCAAACGGGTGGCCAGCACCGGCCGGCCGGAGTCGAGATAGGAATAGACCTTCATCGGCGTGTTCTCTCCCATGATCCGCGGCGACACGACGACGTGCGCCTGGGACAGAAAATGACCGAGGTGCGCCGTGGGCCGCGGACCCAAAAAATGCGTCCGGCTCAAGATACCCAGCCGGCCGGCGAGACGCGTATACTGCTCGATGTGGGCCGGGATGCCGCCGATCACCACCAGGTGGCAGTTCGGCTCCCGCGCGGTCACGATGGCGTGCGTTTGCAGCAGCAGATCAATCCCTTGATGGGATTCCAGATTTCCGACGTACATCATGACGGGACCGCCGAAGTCCAGTGTTTCCAACAAGTCGTCCATCGGCAACGCGTCACCGAGCAGACTCTTGTCTTCCAGCCGTGCAATCCGTTTGTCCGCCTGGTAGCTCCTGGCCAGCTCCTCCAAAGCGCGGCATACGGCAACGACACCCGCTGATCGGCGCACGGCAAGCCTTTCCATCGACCGCAGCAAGGGTCTCGCCGGGCGAGCCGGGCGAAAACAGTCGGTGATTTGCTGGACGAGCGAAGAGTCCATGTCGTAGACGTACGGCACTCGGAACAACACCTTGAAGACCAGCGCCATGAATACGGCTTCTTCAACGGCGTGCACGACATCGTACGACCGCCGTGAGAGCAGCGAGGCGGCCTTGGCAAACATCAGGGAGTCGCACACCAGTTTCTTCCATGAGAAGCCGGGTCGGATCCCGCTCAAACCCGCAATCCGCGGCGTCCGCACAAGCTGGCACTCGGACAACGGAACGTCCTGGCCTTCGTGATAGACAAGCAAGTCGACGTGATGCCCTTGACCGGACAAGGTCGTCACGAGTTCGCGGACGGCGATCGGCGTGCCGCGGTGCTGGTAGAAGGGTTGAGGGGCGAGCACGAGAATGTTCATGGACCAGCTCGCCGTGAGTGGGCCCTGGCGGCGGCATCCCGTTGCCCGTTGCGTACCACGCGCAGGATGACCGGTGATCCGAACCAGCGCGTGAGTGTCATCCAGCGAGCGGCGGTTTCCGCTGCGCGGGACAATGGCTCGTTGCCGATTCCGCGATGCAGGGCCATGGGGAGAAAAAACTGAGGTTTGACCACGGGCGATCCGTACCCGCAAACCCTCAGTACCTCCGCAATGTCACGGCGCCGGAAGCACCGGAAGGAACGAGCGTTGGGTTCGATGGCCCTTTTCCACCCGAACAGGGCTCGTTGCAGGATGTTGAAGCTTCGCACGTCGGCGTAGTCGACGATCACCGCGTGCCGCGCGACCCGGCATAGTTCTTCCAGAAAAGCCCGCCACCGGTCCAAATGGGCCAGCATGCGAATGGCCACCACAACGTCGTAGCTTCGGGCACGGAACGGCAGATTCAGCAGGTCGGATTCCACGAACGCGCAGCGGCGTGCCGACAGCAGTGCCTCCAGTCGGGCGCGGCATGACCGGGTACTGCCCACAACGGTCACGCGATAACCAGCCGCAAGAAGCGGACCGGCCAGTTGTGCATGGCCGCCACCTACATCCAACACGTGTGCGTTCGGCCAGGGCGACAACAAGTGCATCATGGACCGCGTTTGCATATCCAGAAAATAACGCCCCACCGCGCCCGAGAACCGTTGGGCGTAGCCATCCGTCGACGACAGGACATCGGGCGCCTCGCGCCGCTCCGAATCATCTTGAACATCGCCACGTCGTCGTTCGTGTGCGGAACTCATTGGTCGGTTGGTATCTCGAATTCAACGCGTGTTTCGCGCCCGCAATTTTCTCCACTGTGCGGCGGCCTGGTCGCGCACAAACGCACCCACGCTGGAAGGGCGCCCGAAACGATTCCACGGGGACCGCCGACTCCTCAGCTGATCTCTCAGCCAGTCCGCCGGTTTCCGCTCGGGCAGCGTTCCGGGCACCACGAATCCGTAGCTTCCTGCCGCGCGGCCGTGCCAGCGCAACGGCAACGCGTCACTGCCAGGCAGGATGCCGATTCCGGCAGCCACGGCTTTCCGCAACAGGCGTGGCGCGGGCATTTGCCGCGGACGCAGGCGGTTGTCGCCCAGAAAGAATTCGACGCCGGCTTGCCCGCGCGCGGCCCGATCCACGAGCTCGGCGATCAATGCCCCTCGACGAAATATCCATTTGCCCGCGCCCCAGGGGATCACGGCCAACGCGTCGCAGCGACCGGTCTGTTGCATCATCCACGTCAGCGGTCGCCGCTGTTCGAACCGCTCGCTCGTCGCCAGGGCCAACATTTCGATGCCCTCTTCCGATGTGAGTTGACGCCCGGCCAGGCACAACAGACGGGGCCGATCGTCGACGCGGATGGCCAGGGCCAGACCCTCCTGCCAGACCTCTTCTCGGAACGGTCCTCCGTCTGCCGCTCGCAGAGCGCTTTCGATGGCGGCCAGGCTGTCCTGCCGGCCGATGTCGGCAAACATCAGACAACCCATCCACTCGCCCCCCGCGTTGGTCTCCGCGGATGCTCGCTGGAAATTGGCCACGGCCGACCCGAGGAATGTTGGAATGGAGAATTGTGCATGGAGGTGGACGTGAGCGTCCACCAGCACGACGGAGCGTTGCGGCTGTTCGGTCTGCTGGCTCATGAACCGGCCGGCAAGGGAACGTTCTGGCCCGACGGCGGAACCGGTCCATCGACGCGATCCACCGAGCGCGCCGGGAAGCTCTCGCGCACGCCTCGGATTTCCGCCTGCACACGCGCCGCATCCCAGTCCAATTCCGCAGCCATCATGTCCGCACATTCGGCCAGCGCTTCTTGCCCCGGATAGTCGCCTGTGGCAAGATCGGTTCTCCGAAAGACAACATCCGCCAACGTTTGGGCCATTTCTTCGCGGACGGCATGTGGAATTTCCGCGCGCAGCGTTGGTGCGTTGTGGATCGTCAGGGATTGCCCGGGCTCGCGTACCGCGTAGCGGAGTACCCGGCGGTATTCCGTTCCGTAGTTGTGCGCCAAACATCTCGCCAGGCTTTCGGACAATCCACCCGTCTTCTGGACTTCGTCGACGAGCGATTCGAAACAGGCCATATCACCGCCGGCAACGGCCGTGCGATGCGTCCGACACTCGGCCCCCTGGCGGCCGAGCTTCCGCATCGCGAGATCGAGCGCTTGCGACGCATCGGATCGCCCCATCGTGTAACGTACTCCGATCAAGGTAATCAGATTGTCGATGCCGTGCATTTCCGCGTGATCGATCAGCTCGGAACGGTGTCCATACCGGAGGTGTTTGGCGCCGGTTTCATTTTGGCCAAAAGGTACGAGACCGGCATTGCTCAGCGCAATGTCATCCACCGTGATTTTGAGCGGAGGGTACGCGGCACGGACTTCGCGCAAAAACGCCTCCAACTCCTCGTCAGTAACCCGGAACTGATCTGGGTGCCCCTGATGGATCTTGTGCCAAACGCCAATCAGCGTGAAGTTTCGCCACGGAGCGATAAACAGATGTCGTTCGCCGCGACTGAAGACGTAATCTGGATCGTGGGTCTGCCCCAGGACCGCCAGAGCGCAGTCATTCTCGAGCAGCCGCTTCGGAACCACAAAGCAGGCGTCGCGAGAATATGTCCGGGGCGTGCCCAGTTGAACCTGCAGGGCCTTGCCCAGCAGATGCTCCGCGTACGGTCCGGTTGCATTAATGATCACCCGGCCCTGGATTTCGAGTTCGCTGCCTGACAACGTGTCCCGGGCACGAACGCAGGTCACGCGCCTGCCGCGGCGATGCAATTCGGTCGCTTCGACATAATTGGCTGCCACGGCTCCCGCACGGACACCCTCCTTCAGGCACGCCAGTACCAGACGCGGTGGATTAAACATCTGTCCATCGCAAAATACCGCCGCCCCGGTCAATCCGTCTGTCGGAAGGCCCGGAAAACGGGTCAGAGTTTCGCTGCGCGACAAGATGCGACCGGACGGGATGCGGCGCGTAGGATCCTGGATATCGCGATTACGCCCCCACGTCAGCATATCGTAAACGCCCATCCCCACCCGGAGCGAAAGCTTTCCCTTCTGGCCGCGACCGTAGGTCGGTATGGCAATCGGCAAGGGACGAACGAGATGAGGTGCAATGCGCAGGAAAGCCTGCCGCTCGCGGCACGACTGCCGCAATCGGCTGATGTCCAGATGCTGCAGGTAGCGAATGCCTCCATGCACGATTTTGAAAGAATGCGCGCTGGTGGCTCCCGAAAAGTCACCCCGCTCGATCAAGGCCACGGACAGTCCGCGCTGGGCTGCGTCCCACGCCGCGCAGGCCCCAAAGATACCGCCGCCTATGACCACGACGTCGAAGGAGTTATCGGTTAGCGCGCTCAGATTGCGTTGCACTGATGATGTCCCACTCTGTGAAGCTCGCCCGACACAACAACACCCCCGCCGACATAACATCCGCGGTCCTGCCGCGAACCTGTCCGTGGCGTCGCCCCGGTTTCCGTGCGGATCGGGATTCGCGCGGGTCGCATCCGTGGCGGATGGAATCTCAAGCCGCCGGCAGGCGAGCGGCAACGAAGGGCATTGCACCTAAGAGGCCGCCGGATCCGGCGGCCTCGGGGGGACGATCCGGATGCCAGAATCTACTCTAACCGGCCGACGGCCGCGGTTCAACGATCAGCATTTTTCGAAGGCTTCTTTTGGCCCCGGTACGGTCCGGCCCGGAAGCCCGCAGGCCTTGTGGGACCGCCCTGCGCATCAGCTCAGATCCGAGAGCGGCCCCTCGTCACACAGCTCCGGTTTCCCGAAGCGCTCCAGGTGATGCCCCATGGCGTGCGCCAGGGAGAGCAACAGCCGGTTATGCGGAACTTGCGGATACCGCAGCGAACGGCCCATCCGAAAGTCCGCACCGCCGCCCACCAGGACAAACGGAATGTTGTCAAGCGTGTGGGAGTTGCCCTTTCCAAGCTCATTGGTCCACACGATAAGTGTGTTGTCCAGCAGCGAACCGTCGCCGCCCGGCTCGGGCGTGTCGGCCAGTTTCTGGACGAGGTACACAAGCTGTTCACAGTACCAGCGGTTGATCCGCGTCAGTTGCTGTTGCGCCGTCTCATTGTTGTCCGGCTCGTGGGATAGGGCGTGATGACCTTCCTTCACGCCGAGCCAGGTCATCCGCGCCCCGCCGACGGAATGCGTGAATTGTAGGGTGGCGATTCGGGCGAAGTCCGCGGCGAGGCTATTGACCAACAGGTCCATCTGCATCTTGCTGATCGCCGGAATGTTGTCGTTCTGCTCGTTGACACCCGGTTCGAGTTCCGGAACGGCGTGTCCCATATCCCGACCCGCGTGCTCCAATTCTTGTTCCATTTCGCGCACGAAGGTTGCGTGTTGTTCCATCAATCGCCGTTCTTCCGCGCTTACGACCGCGGCGACCTTGCGCAGGTCTTCCTGAACATCGTCCAGCACGCTGACCAGCGTTTCTCGATCCTTGATCTGGCCATAAAGGCGTTTCAGCATCTGGTACGGATTGCTGATGGGAGCGACGGGGCGGTTGGGACCGGCGTATACCATGCGTGTCCATGTATCCGCGCGGTCGGGAACGAGAATTCCAAATTCGAGCGATCCGAATCGCGTGCGGGTCCGCGGATTGTTCTGCAAGTGGGCCTTGAGTTCTTGATCGATCGAGATACCGCTGGACCAACCGGCCGGCGTGTGCGATCCACCTTGGATGTTGCCTGGATACAATTCCACGCCCGTCAACAGGCAACCGATGCCGCGCATATGATTGTCGCCATCGCCGCGGATTTTGTCGCATATCCCGTGCAGCATGAGTGTGCGATCGCGAAACGGCTCCAGCGGCGACACGCTCTCCTTGAATTCGGCGAGATTGCCCGCCTCGTCAGGCCAGAATGTGGAAGGCACGACTCCGTTTGGGCTGAACATGACCACCAGCCGCCGCTTGCGCCCGCCTGTTTGGTCGGATCCAAGGCTGGGCAGGTTGCTCAGAAAGGGCAGCGCCGCGGTACCGACGCCCAGGTGGCGGAGAAACTCTCTTCGGTCGCGCGTGGGGAGCATCTGTGTGTACCTCGTTGTCGGAACGTTTCTGCAACCCCGTGTGGGGTCCGCGGCCGTGTTGGTTCCGCGCTTCGAGCGGTTTCGGGCAGGCCCGCGTCCGCGCAGAAGCAGTCTTTCAGGGCGAGTGCTCACCGCTGGAAGTGCCCGCTGTCTCGATCCCCCCGGGCGCTTCGGACAGCCGCCGGTGGCGGTTTGCCGCGACTGCCACCATCTGCTGCAGCAACGCGTAATTATTATAACCGTTTTGGCTGAAATACGCACACAGATCCCGATCCAGGTTCGCTTCGTACGCCTGTATCGGCTGTTTGATCATATATTCGAAGAGCTGCTGGACGAATGCCATCTGGGATTCTTCACTGTGGGCAAGGAATTCCCCTAGATCGCGGGCTCCGGCGAAGGCGACTTTTTCTCCCTGCCGTGTCGTGTACGATCCACGGCTGTCGATGCGGCGCCCCTTTTCTTGCTCGCGATAACGGCCGACGGCATCGAAGTTCTCCAGCGAAAATCCCAGAGGATTGATCACCGCGTGGCAGGATTGACATGCCGTGGGACGGGTCTGCAACGCGACGCGCTGCCGCGTGCTCAAATCGGGGTGTAGTTCGGGCGCCAATGGCGCGACGGCATCGGGAGGAGGATCCAGACGGCGGCCCAGCAGATTGCGGGCTACAAACACGCCGCGATGGATCGGCGAACTTGTTCCCGAATATGCCAGTCCCGCCATGACGAACGGGTGCGACAGCAGGCCGGCGCGCTGCCGCTCCGGCATCGTGACCCTCTGAAACGGGGCATCCTGTGGAAGTTCGACCCCATAGAATCCGGCGAGTCGACCGTTCATGTACACCGTGTTCGACAACAGCAGCTCGCGAAAATCTGAGTGCGGGCCCAAGGCCGTTTCGTCCAGAAACAGGTCGAGCGACGTCCGCAGATCGGAAACGATTCTGTCGTCGAATTCGGGAAAAAGTGTGGAGTCCTTGGCGATATCCCGGTAGTGATCCACACGCAGCCAATGCAGAAAAAACGCACGGAGCTTGGCTCGTGTCCGCGGATCCGAAGACATGCGTTTTACTTGTTCGGCTACCTGTGCCGGGGTTTCCAGGTTTCCCGATGCCGCGGCATCCCGGAGCACACGGTCGGGCAGGGAATCCCACATCGCCAGCGCCAGCCAGGAGGCCATATCATGGGCGTCGAATGTCGTGTCCGTCGATTCGCGGTACAGAAACCGCGGGGACTTGAGCACCACGAGCACGACCCGCCGAATACCCTGCTCCAAGTCCTCCGAAGACGCCAAGTGACGATCAACATAAAACGCGCGTTGGGCATCCGTCAGCGGCCTCCGAAAGGCCCTTTCCGCGAACGTCACGCAAAACTCCCTCAAGCGAGCCTTGCGGTCCGCTGCGTTCTCATCGGTTCCCGCCAGCCGATTGATGTGCGCGACGACGTAGTCCGACGCCTCCAGCGCCGCATAGGTCGTCGCGGCGTCCCATTCCCGAGATACGCTTGTGCCGCGAGCGTATCCCGTACTGCTGTCGTCCGGCGGAAACGGCGTGCCGATGACCAGAATCGAGGGTGGCAGATGGGGAGAAAAAACTCGCTGGGGTACGACTTCCTCCGTCGCGTGCGGCCGTAACCATCGAACGCGAATGGAAGCCGAATCCTCCTGAAACCGAAAGCATTCGCAACGGAACGGATAGGCCCGTCCGCCGAGCAGTCGGACGGAAGCGCGGTATTCGGTCGTGTCGCCCGAACGTACCCAGGCATCGATCAAGGGCTTTTGCATGTCGTTGACCCACAAACGCGCGCCGTTTTCCGTCTGCAGGATGAATTCGTAATTCCCGGTATCGGGGGCCGTCAGGCCTCCTCGCCACCGGATGGAAAACTCGTCGGACTTGTCATCCTCCTCGGACGCCTCCGACGGGGAATCGTCCTCCGGTTGTTCGGCGGCGATTTCGGGCCCGGGCCGCGTCGCGCCGAAGTCGAAGTCGATCGTCGGGTCACGTCGTTCCAGCACCCGTTTATCGCCGTTGAAATTGCGGCTGTGAAAATACTCGCCGACCAGTCCCCGTTCCGCGTCCCAAGACGCCGCCGGAAGGAAGCCACCCACCAGATCGGCCACGGCGTGCGCATATTGCCGGACCGTCAGACGCGAGGGGTCGATCGACGGCGGCGCGAGGCGTAACTGCGCCATTTCCGAATAGAAGGCGTGGAAGATATAGGCGGCCACGCGGCGCGCATCGTCGCCAGTGCACTGCTCCGGTTCCTCTTCGGGCATCGATTCGCTGATGAAATCCGCCAGATTAGCCAGCGATCGATCGCCCTGCAATGGCTGCGGGCAATACTCCTCCGTTCCTTCACCGTTGTTGCCGTGACAGGAAGCGCACTGACGCAGGTAGATCTGCCGGCCATCAGATTCCGCCCCGTGGACGTATCCTGTACGGACATACCCGCCGATGAGCACAAGCTGTACGACGGACACCGTGCAATACAGCACGCACTTCGCCGAAAGTGTCGGAACAACCGTGGGCATAGGGCAGCGGAAGTTTGTCGGGCGGGATACCGTCATGCGTGGGATGGCCCCCTGCGGTTATCGCCCTTCCGGTGGCTCCGAGAAAGAGCGCTCGCGAAGCAATTTTCGCTGCGTAAGACCGCTCCGGCCAACCATTTGATTGTAGCGCGTATCGGGGCGACGTCAAACTAGCGACTCGACGCCTGGTTGGCAGTCCGCTGCAACCGGTAAATCCCCTTACCGGTTGCGGATGCGACCATGAAATACGCGTTGGCCTGTTCATCTTCGCCGAACGACAGGACCGGAAACTGCTGGCTGGGAATCGGATGGTTGGCGGTTACCTTGCCGGAGGTTGCGTCGTATCGCAGCGCCCACAATCGACCGCTGACGTAATCCGCATACAGATACGCCCCTTCGATTTCGGGCAGGCGCTTTCCCCGGTACACGAATCCCCCGGTGATGGACTTGCCGATGCTATGGTGATATTCCCAGATCGGTTCGATCAGGTCGTCTCGGCGCTCCACTCCCTGGACGCCGAACGGATGCATGCCTTCGCGCAGATTCCACCCGTAGTTTCCTCCGCGCCGGATAATATCAATTTCTTCCCAGGTGTCCTGGCCCACATCGCCGGCCCAGAGCAGTCCGGTGTGCCGGTCGAACGCCATCCGCCACACGTTCCGCAGGCCGAGGGCCCAGATCTCAGCGCGGACCGGTGCCCCCCGATCGGTAAAGGGATTGTCCCGAGGAATCGCATAGTTTCTGCCCGCCGCCTTGTGGTCTACATCTATTCTCAAGATGCTGCCGAGCAGTGTTTTCAGGTTCTGTCCGTGGCCGAACGGATCGTTGGCTTTGCCTCCGTCGCCGAGACCGATGTACAGATATCCGTCGGGACCGAACACAATGGTGCCTCCATTGTGATTCCAGAACGGCTGTTCGATCCGCAGGACCTCCTCTTCGGATCCGGGATCGGCGCGATCGGGATCGTCCGAAGAAACGCGAAACCGCGAGATCACCGACGTATGGGGAGCCTGGCTGGTCGTGTAGTAGACGAAGAACTCACCGTTGCGACGATACTGGGGATGAAACGCCAGGCCGAGAAAACCTTCCTCATTCTGGTCATCGCTGTACGTTACCCTGGAACGGATGTCGAGGAACACTTTGGTCTCCTGCGGCTCATCCGAGTTGGCGAAAACGTGGATCACGCCGCGCTGTGTCGCAACGAACACCCGGTTTGACCGGTCGCCGGCGTGCGTCAATACGATCGGCCGCAGAGGTTGATTCAAGCCGCTGCTCGTTACCGGCGACCAGCCGGACCACACGAGATCCGGGAAGGCGACGGCGGGCTGAAGGTCCAGCGGTGATTCGTCAACCTGAGCCACAACAGTCCCGGTGGCCAGTAAAACGGTCGCGATCGGGATGAATTCATGAAATCCAGACATGGGAACTCCGTGTCAATCAGCATAGGAGAAAGCACGCCTCAGCGAGTATCATCCCGCGATTGGGACTCTGCGCTGTGCAACTGGCAGCAGACAATCTCTTTGTCATTGCGAGCAAAGATGTGCCCGTAGGCAAAGGCGGGATGGGCCCAGCACACACCGTGGCGGCGCTGCAACTGCACCCTTGTAGGCTGGATGACCCGCGCGCGGTCCACCTCTTTGTAACCTTCCGGTGACAGACGGGCAATGATCAATTCCCCCTGATCAGTGAAGATCCACGTCCGATCCGTGGTACGGATGAACCGCAGCGTGCTCCATCGCCGCTGCGGAATCACCTCCAGGTTCTCCCAGACCCGGCGACCGTCGCGCGCGTCGAGGCACCGAAGCTGACCGTAACTGTCGACTCCGTAGAGAAAGCCATCACGCAGGAAGGGCTCGGCAAAATTCGTATGCAGCCCGTTCGTCTCCTGCTCGCTGCGACCCGCTCGATGCCACACGGTTTCGACGGCCAACCGGTCGCGGCTTAGCCGCAGCAGCCGAGTACCGTTAAAGAAACAGCTGAGCAGCAGATAGTCTTCGTGCCAGACCGGCGAGGCACAGGCCCGGATGAATCTCTGCGGAGGCGTCGGTACGTGCCAGTGCAACTGCCCCGTCAGCGGATCAAGGCCGACCACGCGAGCGCCGGTCCACACGACGAGCACGTCCCTGTCGGCCTGGCGAATCATGATCGGCGACGAATACGAAGCCGGATCCGGCAAGGCACGCCATTGCTCCTGGCCGGTGAGTTTGTCCAAAGCAACGACACAGGCGCCGTCGCTGCCGCCGATCTGGACAATCACCAGGCGGCCATGCACCAGGGGCGAGCAGGCGATTCCCCAGTTCGGCATGCGGATCCGCCACTCATCCCGCAGATCGCGGTGCCAGACAATGGCTCCTGTTGCGGCATCGAAGCAATGCAGGTGTCCCGTCGCTCCGAGAAAATAGCCGTTTCCGTCATCCAGCGTGATCGATCCTCGCGGTCCTGCCGGATAACCGACATCGTCGTACGGGCAGTCGTAGGCAAACGACCACTTTTTCTCGCCGGTCATGGCATCAAAACAGTGAACCCGTTCCACCTGCCGCCCCTCATCGACTAGCCGGTCACTCACAACGACACGTCCCTCGGCGACGGTAGGCCCGCTGTACCCGCTTGATATGTCCGCCTTCCATTTCACCGGAAGCTGCGAGCCGGGAAACGATTCCACCAGATCGGTTTCGCGCCATATGCCGTCGCGTGTGGGACCTCGCCACTGCGGCCAGTCGTCGCCAACGAGGACGCCATCCGTTGCCAGACAGAAGAGGACCGCAGCGGCCACACGCCGGAAAAAATCTCCAGAATCCGTGAGTGTCCATCTCGCCATCGCTCGCATGTCCCCCTGTTAGAGCCGGTTTCAAACGCTGCTTTCATTCTCCCTGCTGGCCGGGCACCGTTCATTGTTTCGGACACGGCCGTCTCGGCACAACCGCCGTGTACAGATCAACAGCAAGTCCATACAATTTTTTCTCGGGAGCCACCATGCGATCGAGACCTTCTTGCCGTGTCGGGTACAGCTGCCGCAACCAGTCTGCACATCGGAATTTCCTATAATCCGATCTCGGGTCGGGGAGCCAGTTATCGCGCTGCGAAAGACGTTGACGCGGCCCTCGGCCGGCTCGGCGTGCAAACAACGATGTGCGACTCCGGCGTCTTCAGCGCATCGCCATCGGCGGCTTCTCCGCTGGCGGATGCCGATTACCTGCTGATCGCCGGTGGAGACGGAACCTTGATGGCGGCGTTGGAGTGGCTGTCTCGATCGCGTGTACCGGTATATATGCTTCCAACGGGAAATGAATCACTGTTCGCCCGGCAGTTCGGCATGACACGCGATCCATCGGACGTTGTGCGCTGTATCAAGCGCGGTGCCGTGGGCGAACACTGGCTGGCCGAGGTGAACGGCAGGCTGTTCTTCACCATGGCCAGCCTGGGATTGGATTCCGAAGTGGTGAGGTCACTGGCGGCCCGGCGCACCGGTACGATTCGACGGTGGAGTTATATCGCACCGGCAGTGAAGTGCATGGTTGGCCACTGTCCCCCTCGCATCTCGTTGCACGTCGACGGCGAGCCGAGAATCGGGCGGCAGGACGGCTTCCTGATCGTGGCCAACACGCCCCAGTATGCCATGCGCACGGCGTACGTTCCCGAGGCGTCCAGCACGGAACGATGTCTGTACGCCCGATTTTTTCCGTACCGGACTGCGTGGGGATATCTTCGTTTCAGCCTGCCGCTGATCCACTGCTTCAAGTACCCTTCCGCGACGTATCCGTTTATCTGCGGCGAGCGTTTCGAGATCCGTGTCGAGCACGACGCTGCGTATCCGATCCAGGCGGATGGGGAGTATGTCGGTGCGACGCCCGCCGTCGTTGTCCGGTCGCAACGGACGCTGCGCGTGCTGACTCCCGCATGAACTTCCGGAGAATTGGATTGTGCCGGCGTGCAGAGGTCCATCGACACAGGCCAAACACTATCAAGGCGCGGGCGCCACTGCTGGCTTGTCCAGCAGCGTGATCATGCCCGTGTTGCATTTGGTTTACAAGCTCAAAACGGAATTTGTCAGGCAGGCTTCATTCGTGACCGGAGATCGATTTCCGGTCAGCACTGCCTCGCACGATGTTTATCAACGGCAGGCATACGGAACGCCTCGGAGGACCGTTTCACAAGACATCTATCTCACTCAGGGCAAGATTTATCCTTTCTGCACCGTTTTGGGCGTGCCACGAGGTAGGTTGCCAATCCAGTAATTGCCAGTGCCGAGAGAATCCCGCACGACGGTTCAGGGATGAAGAACACATACACGGCGCCCGAATTCTGGCCCACTCCATCAAAGCCGGTTGCGCCAATGATGACGCGATTGCCGCTGATGGCGGGAAGGCCAAAATAGTCACCCGGAGTACCGTCCGACGCCCTAAGCTTCAGAAGTTCTACTCCGCTGCTCGCCCGTAGAAATATCAAACAGACAAGCCGTCCCGCCCGGTGGAGAAGCACCGGAGTAGGATCCTACGATCGCAGTGCTTCCAATCAAGTCGACGCTCCTGCCAAACGCGGACGATTGGGCCGCGTCAGGCGCGGTTAGCTTTAACCGTTCCACCCGACGGGCATGGGCGACCCCAGGGAGGAGCAATAGCAATAGCAGCAACCGTTCGAAGGGCGCGACAAAAACCGGCCACTGCGCCGCAACCACATTTTCGCGCCTCCAATTTTCCCGACCGCCGCTTGGTGCTCGCATCCCCCGGCAGAATGGTGAAGCGGAACACAAAACCTCCACCTTCCATGTTATCTCCTGATGGGAACTGGGCACAGCACACTCGAAAGCCTGGTCCTTATAGCGTCTAAGAAAACATCATGGATGCACTACCAAAAACGCGAGTTTGCAGACGAACCGGCGGTTTTGTTAGAGGCTCTTGGAATCGTCCACCCCATTGGCCGATCCTGAGCATCCGTGGTGGATACACCTTGGCCGCAGCCGCTCACAGGAGATCTTTGAGCCGGTTGTCGTCGGCCCACGTGGTGAGCGCTTCCAGGTAATTCATCGCTCGCAGGTCTTCGGTATCGATTCCCAGGCTCTCGTAGGCCATCTGCACCGAATCGCGCGCGGCGCTCATCTGGTCCGGCGTCGACCATTCGGTCAATTCAATGGTGCTTTCCAGCGACAGGCTACTGATCGGTTCCGGTGCGGAAATCTCCGCGACTTCCACGATGACGCTGGTGTCGCCCGACGTCCAGCAGCGCGCCTGCCGGTGTTTATGGACCTCGATCACGTTTACCGTGGGCGTGGCCTGCCGGAAGATCTCCAGGGCCGTCTCGAAACCGACGGTCTCCGGTTGCTTGTCCGGCAGAGTGATGTGCAGTTCGGTAGCCAGCCACTTCAAATCCGAGCGACGCAACGGGAACTTGTGTATGTCCTGGGGATCTTCGTGCCACAGTTCCAATTGCTTCCACCGTGCTCGAAGCCGTTTGAACTTCAAGCAGTCGCCAATCGGCGGTCCGGACCGCATTTTGGCGTTCATTCCGTAGCCGGGCACCCACAGATAGCGATCGACAACATCGAGCCAATCCTGATCGGGGAGCGTCTTCGGAAACGAAGACCAGCGTTTTCGGAGTTGCGGAGACACCGTTCCGAAACCGCGCCACTCCCAGTGCCTGCCTAATGCCATGTGCCGTGAAACCTATTCTGTGGGATAGCCTCAACGGGCCTCCGGCTGCCGCCCCAGGTAGTCTAGCAAAACCGGCTTTACGCGTGCTATCTCCTGCTCCAGTTCGGACACCGTCTCGCCCAACCGCCGTGTCTCGTTCCCGGACGCCATGTCTTCCAGGCGATCCGCCACGCTGACCGCCTGCCGGGCGCCCCAATGTCCCAGCGCGCCTTTCAAGGTATGTGCGGCTCGCTTGAGTTCATTGTGATTGCCATTTTTGCACGACCGACGAATGGCGTGCATCATGCCGGGCAGTTCGCCGATGAACGTTTCCGCGATTTCCTTCAGCAGCCGTTCATCGCCTTGAACGACTTGCCGCGCCCGATTCCAATCCACCGGCTCCAGATCGTCGTTCCCGCCACGATCGTCGAACCTCGCCCGTTCGGCCGGCGAGGTTCCCGTCACCGAGGCGATAGCCGAAAGCAACGTCTGGGAGTTCACCGGCTTGGGCACATAACCGTCCATACCTGCTTCCAGACACCGTTCCCGATCTCCCTTCATCACGTGGGCGGTCATGGCCACAATCGGCACGCGGCCGCCGGCACGCTTTTCCCGCGCCCGCACCAGGGCCGTGGCCTCCAGTCCGTCCATTTCCGGCATCTGGATGTCCATCAGGACCACATCGAATCTCCGGGTTTCCAGCTGCGCAACCGCCTCCTTGCCGTTAGGCACGACCGTGACCTGATGACCATGTTTTTCCAACAAGCTCACGGCGAGTTTTTGATTCACGAGGCTGTCTTCCGCCAGCAGAATGTGGAGTGGTCGGATCTGAGGCGCTTCGCTGTCGTTGGCCAACTCCGCCTGCTTCGCAGACTTGGCTCCCGTGGCAACCATGATGGCATCGTACAGCTCGGACGGTTTTACGGGCTTGATAAGATAGAAGGGGATTCCAAGCCGTTCGCACTGGGCCGTGTCATCGAACTGGCCGGCGGTGCTGACCATCATCACAAAAGTGGGATCCAGTCCATCATCTTCCCGCACACGGCGGGCCAGCGTAAAGCCGTCCATCCGCGCCAATGTCGCATCGCACACGATCAGCCGGTAAGGATCCCCTTCGCGGTGCGCGGCGCGGAGCATGTCCAGGGCTTCCGCGCCGTCGCCGGCCGAATCGCAGCGGATCTGCCAATGAGAGAGACACTGGCCCAGCACGCGGCGTGCCGTTGCGTTGTCGTCAACGACCAGCACCCGGTCGCGCGGCATCGCCTCCAGACCGGGAACTTCCCAGAAGGGCCGGGCGCCGGGCACCACATCAAACCTGGCCGTAAAATGCATCGTGGTGCCCGCGCCGAACTTGCTTTCCACCCAGATCCGGCCGCCCATTATCTTGACCAGATTGGAGGCAATTGCCAGCCCCAGGCCGGTCCCGCCATGACGCCGAGTGGAGCTGCTATCGACCTGCTCGAAAGCATCAAAAATCGAATTCAGCTTGTGCTCCGGAACGCCCATTCCGGTGTCCTTGACGGCAAAATGCAACTCCACCGAGCCGTCTTCCCGACGCTCCGTATTGACACTCAGAAGGACCTCGCCTGCCTCGGTAAACTTAATGGCGTTGCCGACAATGTTGATGACCACTTGCCGCAGACGGTTGCGGTCGCCAATCAGCATAGTGGGAATGTCCGGCGCGACTTCGTAAATAATCTCCAGTTGCTTGGCATGGGCGCGGAACGCCAGCGACTTCACCGTGTCGCCAAGATTGTCCCGAAAATCGAAGTCATCATGCTCGAGCGTCAGCTTGCCGACTTCTATTTTGGAGAAATCCAGAATGTCGTTTATCACCGTCAGCAGCGCTTCGCCCGATTCACGGATCATCATCAGGGATTCCCGCTGGTTGCGGTCGAGCTGCGTGTCCAGCAGCAGCTCGGTCATGCCCAGGATCCCGTTGAGCGGTGTGCGGATCTCATGGCTCATGTTGGCAAGAAATACCGACTTGGCGTGGCTGGCTGCCTCGGCGGCCTCCTTGGCCTTGCGAAGTTCTTCTTCAGCCAGTTTCTGATCCGTGATATCAGTGATCGAACCCGCCATGCGGATCGGCTGGCGTTTTTCGTTCCAGATAGCCTGGGCCCGGGCGCGGAACCACCGGTAACGACCGGTCCGGGTCCGCAGCCTGCATTCCACGTCGTACGGAGTACGCGCGCTGATGTGCTGCTCGATGGCGTCCAGCGTGGCCTGCCGATCATCGGGATGCAGATGCTTGACCCACGATTCAAAGACGTCCTCGAATTCGCGGCCCTTGTACCCCAGCAGTTCCTTGAAACGCGGCGAGTAGTAAGCTTCGTCGGTGACAATATCCCAGTCCCAGATCCCGTCCGACGAACCCCGGACAGCCAGTTGAAATCGCTCTTCGCTGGCTTTCAGCGCCGCCTCCGCTTCCTTCCTCGCCGTCACGTCCCAGAACAGACCCTGCAGGCCGACTGTGTTTCCCGCGGCGTCCTTGACAGGCGCTTTGATGACATGAACGTACAGCCGCGTTCCGTCGGGTTTGACGTGTTCTTCCACGTCCTCCACGATTTGTCCCGTGGCAATCACCCGCTTGTCGTCTTCCCGATACTTCCGCGCCAGTTCTTCGGGGAACAAGTCCTGGTCCCGCTTGTATTTCAGATCCTTGAGATCGGCATTGAGCATGTCGCAATAGCGTTTGTTGGCGAAGACGAGCCGACCCTGCAAATCCTTACGGAACATGTTCAGCGGCAGCGAATCGACCAGGGAAGCATAAAATGCTTCTGACTCCAACAATGCGAATTCCGCGCGCCGCAGCTCGTCCGCTTTCGCCTGGGCTTCCTCGGGGGTCTTCAACGCCAGCAGCTTGGGCATCACGAGCAGCAGGGCTGCCAGTGCGATCCAGGAAGCGGTCGCGGTCACTGGTTTGACAATGCTGTTCAAGCCGCTGGTCAAGCCGTGGTCGGGCAATGCGATCATGATGGCGTCCAGCAGGTGGGCCACCCCGCAGGTCAGGATGGCGACGGCAAACAGCAGAATAGACCGGCGAAACGTTAGCGCGCTGCGGCGCCATGCGAGATAGGCCAACAGGCAGGGTATCGCCACGAATGCAGCAAACATTGCCAGGTCCGAATATAAATGGACCCACTCGGAGCCCGACAGCTCCATACCGAGAAGCGTGGCTCGCGACGGCGAGCCGGTCATCCAAAGCCGCGGCAGCATGTCCGAATTCACGGCGTATGATGGCCCCACCACATGACGACGGCTCCCTTCGGGAGTGAGCAACGGCATGACCCGCGCGTCAGTCGAAAGGTCGAATCGCTGATGAGAAAACGAGCCATGACCAGCCCGCCAGGGCCGGAAGATCGGCAGGCGGACACCAGACGGCCCGCCTGCGACCGACGTCGGGATCATTCAACTCATTATTGTACGGGGCTACGAGCGACAGCGCCCAGTGCCGCCCGCCACGTGAGCGGCCAGACGAGCCGGCGCGCGGCGGCCCCTGTTGCCGGAAAAATGACGGGGCCCGCACAACAGGCTTGTCGCCAACAGCAACGGGGCTCTACCATGGCGCATGGGAGTCGCACATCCTCTCTGTTCGCTAAAAAACCATCCTGCCAAACGGCCGTTCTACATGCATTCCCGGATCGCGGCATGATGGATCCTCAAACCGATCGGTGCACGACTTGCGGCTCTGTCCACCGGGCCGCCGCCAGGCGGACCGATCAGCCGGACGTCAGTTTCGACTCGCGTGTCGCCCGTACGCTTTCGTACGCCCTCGTGGTTGCCTTCCTGCTGACAGCCGGCTGTGGTCCCGCGGCCAGCGGCCCGGAGCCCGATTTCCCGCGCCAGCCGATCAAGATCGTGGTGTATACGGGTCCGGGAGGTCTGATCGACACGACGGCCAGAAAGTTCACGGAAATCGCCAAGAAGTATACGGACGCCACGTTCGTCGTGGAAAACCAGCCCGGCGCGGGAGGGATCGTCGCCCTGAAACGGGTTCTCCAGATGCCGGCCGACGGTTACACGCTCTACGCTTGCACGAAATCCAACATCTCGAAGATCGTGGCCTCTCGGGGCCGTTCCTACATCGAATCGCTGGATTGGATCGCCCTGTTGATTGCCGACCCGGAATGCGTGATTACGCGAACCGACGCCGCTGTCAGCCGTTGGGAGGACGTGCTGCAGGACGCCCGGGCGCGGCCGGGCAAGCAGATCTGGGTGGGCCCCGACACGGGCGGTCTCGACCACGTTATGGCCTTAAAAACCTGGAACCAGTTTGGTATTTCCGGCACCTGGGTTCCCTTCAAGAGCGGCGGGCACGCCAAGGTTGCCTTACTCGGCGACCAGGGAACGGTCTATGTGGGAAATCCGAGGGAAGCTTTGGGAAACCCGGACCTGAGAATCGCCGTCGTGTCGAGTCCGGAGCGCCTCGACCAATTCCCGAATGCCCCCATCTTTCGAGAATTTGGTACAGACGGGCTGGACAACGAATTCATGTGGCGCGGGTTCGCCATCAAACGAGGCACGGTTCCGCAAAAACTGGAATGGTACGGCAATCTGTTTCGCCAGGTCACGCAAGACTCCCAGTGGCGCAACCACTGGCAGCGCGGCGGCACGCAATGCGTCTATTTTGATTCGCAGCGATTCAGCAACGTTGTCCAGCGGGATGCCGACGAGTTTACGCGCTACTTGACCGAGATCGGGATCCTGCATTCCGCAGACCGCAGTCTGCTGGCACGCTTCGTTGATCGGTCGGGGTTGGCTGGGTTTCTGGTGGTCTTCCTGGCGATTAACTGGGTGGTCGTGCTCCTCGTGCTGCGAACCGGCCATCGTCGGCGGATCGGATACTTTTTGATTCCCGCGTCGCTGGTCAGTTTGTGTGCATTGCTGCTGGCCATCACGCTGGTGTTTCCCCGCGGAAGCGGCGTGGGTCCCGCGGCGGTTCCGCAACTGTGGATCGTCGTACTGACCGTTTTGGGCCTGGGCCTGCTCTTTCAAGCCCGGCGGGAGCCGGTCGCACGATCCCCAGGCAGCAGCGGTACCGACCTTGTGTGGAAGATGGCGGCGCTGCTGGCGGCGTATGTTCTTGCAATATTCGCGATCGGATATTTTCCGAGTTCCTTTTTGATGCTCGTGGCCGCGATGTATCTGCTGGGAGTCCGCAGTCTGCTGGTGACACTGAGTGTGTCGGCCGGCTGGCTTTTGGTATCCTATGCGGTTTTTGTCTACACGCTCCATGTTCCTCTTCCCGTGGGGCGCCTGCTGCAAGGCCGCTTTTAATCCGACACTGGAAGCGATTTCAAAAAGCCCTGTAATCGCTCCATGACCGGAAATTGTCACAGCAAAACCAGCTATTGAAACCGGCTCCGCAAAAGTCAATCGCGTCATCCGGACAGTCGCATGGATCTCGTCCACAACCTCGGCGACGGCTTCCACCAAATCATCGGATGGATCCCGCTGGCCGTTATCGTTGCGGGCGTCGCCGTGGGCATTCTGGTCGGCGCCATGCCGGGACTGTCGCCTTCCATGGGGGTGGCGCTGCTCGTCCCATTCACTTACGCGATGTCTCCCACGCTGGCCATCGTGCTGCTGGCCGCCGTTTACCTGGCGGCGGACTACGGTGGGTCGATCACGGCGGTCACGATCAACGCACCGGGAACTCCATCCGCCGCCGTTACCGCCATCGACGGTTACGCGCTGACACGCAACGGACAACCCGGTACGGCACTCGGTGTGTCGCTCGTGGCATCCACCGTAGGCGGCATCATCGGGACCCTGGTCTTGATCTTCTTCTCCGTGCCGCTCGCCCGAGTTGCTCTTTCGTTCCACCCGGCCGAATACTTCGCGCTGGCCATCTTTGGATTAACCAGTGTGGCGTCGGTGGGAGGAAAGGACTGGAGCAAAGCGTTCGCCGCGGCGGTGTTCGGTCTGCTGCTCAATACCGTGGGCATCGACCCCATCTCGGGCGTCAGTCGTTTTACGTTTGGCATCCCCCAGCTCTACGACGGTTTTTCCCTGATTCCCGCGTTAATCGGGCTGTTCGCAATCAGCGAAGTCTTCTCGCAATTAGAGAAACGCAACCTCGATCCCATAAGGATCGACAAATCGGCTGCGGTATGGCCCCGCGCCGCCGACCATTGGAAGTTGAGGTCGGTCATTGTCCGGTCTTCTCTCATCGGCACGCTGATCGGCATCTTTCCCGGAGCCGGGGCGACCATTGCGTCTTTTGTTTCCTACGACTTGGCCAAGCGCTTGAGCCGGACGCCGGAACGGTTCGGCCAGGGGAATCCCGAGGGCGTTGCCGCCGCGGAGGCTGCCAACAGCAGTTCCGTCGGCGGGGCACTGGTGCCGTTGTTGACCCTGGGGATACCAGGCAGCGCGTCGACCGCGGTATTAATCGGGGCCTTGATGATTCACGATGTTGTACCCGGACCGCAGCTTTTCGATACGAACCCCGAGATCATTTACGGGTTGTTCGCCAGCCTGATGGTCGCCAACGTCGCTTTGTTGGGATTGGGACTGTTTGGGAGCAGACTCTGGATCAAAGTGACGGCCGTTCCCAAAACCGTCCTGTACCCCATCATTTTGACGGTGTCGGTCATTGGTAGTTACGCCGTACGCTACGCGATGTTCGACGTGGTGTGCTGCCTGGGTTTCGGCCTGCTGGGATGGATCCTGCGGCGCCATCAATATCCAGTCGTTCCGATCGTGCTGGGCATGGTGCTGGGAAGTATCGCCGAAACCAATTTTCGCCAAGCGGTTCTGATGGGAGGGTATGGCGTCTTCTTGCGGCGACCTGTCTGCGCTGGCATCCTGGCCGTATCCGTCTTGTCCCTGGCAGTGCCCATGTGGCGAACCCGTTCGCGATCCGCGCGGAGGTTGCCTGACGGCGGACCTGGGTCGGACAACTCAAGATAATGGATTTGATCCCCGGAGCCGATTTCAAATTCTCATCAAAACGATTCTCCCGTCCCCCGCCGTGCCACAGCGGTACGACACAATGTTTCCGCTGCGGTCCGCGTTCTGTAATTTGGCCTGGACTTGGAGGTAAACCGGAAAGGGCGTGGGCACCATGACCGATCGTGTTGGTTGTCGCTGTCGATTGGTATTGCGGGCAATAGCCGCTGCGGCGTTGTTGCCCGGTCATTTGCTGGCCGACATGAGGGAAGTCGCATACAGCTTCACGGACGACGGCGGTGGCGGCATTGCCATCGTTGAGATTGACGACGCCGCCGGCAAAATCGTCGGGGGACGCACGCTGTTTCAAGACGAACATTGTTCGGACCCGCAAAAGGTTCGGATCGCGGCGGGCGGTCGAATCCTGGTAGTCACCAACGAATCGGAGGACGATCCCGGGCTGTTTCTGACCAGCCGAGAACCGTCCACGCCTTTGCGGCACGTGCGTTTGTCCGGCGTGCCGGACGAACTGCGGGTGACTGGAAGCTTCGGTCTGGTGACGTGCGACGACGACACGCTGGCGTGGGTCGATCTGGCGAGAGCCAGGGTGGCAAGAGGGTGGAGCGCGGAATACCAACTGGCGCCGCCGGGCAACGCGCCTGAGGATGTGCTGATCTTCGCGCAAGGAGAGCGTGCCCTGGTGTCGTTCCAGAAAGACAGCAAGAAAGGAAAGAAATTCGGCAGCCGCATGGCATTGATTCGTCTGCCCGAAATGAAGACGATGGCCGACCTGCGGCTGCCCAGAACCCGCCCGGATCTGCACATTGCCGGTTCCCGGAAAGAGCAGGGTCCATCTCCGGAAGTGATGCTCGTCTCGGAATCGACCAACACGCTGCTCGTCACGCTCGATCTCTATGGCGCCGTGGCATTGATGGACTGGTCTTCCGCACAGGAAGGGCAGATCACTGGATTGACCTATCTGCCCACCTCGCTGGACGGCTCGTGGGGGAATGCTTTCCCGGATCGGGTCGCCCTGATCGAACTCGTCGGACATCCCTACGTATTGGTGTGCAATGCCGGCGAGGCTGGAGGCGCGGTGCTGGTGGATTTGCCCCAACGGCGCATCGCCCGCAAGTGGAAAGTCCCGCCGGGGCTGGAGAAGCCCGTCTTCCTCCAGCAGCACCGGTTGGCGGTGAGCGTCTGTTCGGGCAAGGTCAAACGCCGTACTGGCAACGGCTTGGAGAAGGACGACGAGCCGCGCAGGAAAATCTACTTTTTTGATTTCTCCAGATCGGGAGATGCGCGGGATGCCCGTCTCCAGGAGATTCCGCTCGAAGGCTATGCTCGACGCTTGACAACCGTCGCTTCTTCGACCGGCCGTTTTGTGCTCATCGCCTCCGGCAGGGGAAAAAAGGCCATGGACCAGCTCCTCATGCTGGACGCCATAAAGAAAGAGGTCGTGGACCGCGTCAGAGCCGCCGGTGAGATTTCGCGGTTTGCAGGTTAGCGTCTGCCGATGGCATACAGAGCGTCGAAAGACCGCAAATAGATGCGTCCGTCGGCAACGACTGGAGAGGCGCTGATGGCTTCGTTCATCGTGTTCTTGCTCACGATTTTGAAGTCGCGGCCGGTCTTGACGACCGTCACCGTACCGTCGTTGCGCGCGGTGAGGTACAGATGTCCGTCCGCGTAGACGGGCGACGCCCGATGCCGCCCGGAATGGGTCCGCTGCTCGTAGATCTTTTCGCCGGTCTCGGCGTCGAGACAAATCAGATTGCCGTTTTCCCGGCACAGATAGACGAGCCCTTCGTGCACGAGCGGGGAAGGCACGTCCGGGGTTCCACGCTGCATCATCCAGCGCATGGCCGACGGGTCGCGAGTCACATCGCCCTGAAGATTGGGCCGCAATCCCAATACGGGGCCGCCCTTGGCCGAAGGAACGACAATCAAACCGGGCTCGGCCACAGGCGAGGCAACCAGCCGCAGTGTGTCGTTGTAGTTGGACTTGGGGTTTAGATTGCCGCACCGCCACAATTCCCGCCCGTCGCGCAAGTCGTACGCAATGATGTAATCGGCTCCGTGCGTCAGCAAGAACTGCCGGTCGGAATCCTGGTACAGGGTTGCTGAAGCGTAAGAGTGTTTGTTTTCATTCACTGCGTCCGTCGCCCTGATCGATTTCCATACTGTTTCTCCAGATCCCTTGTCGATGGCCACCACCAGCCCACGGCTGGTCTGCGGTCCCCACTTTCCATGGATCAATTGAAGGTACAGATTATCTCCGTGCAGCACCGGCGTGCCGGACAGACCGAACTGAATCTCGAACCGGCCGTATTCCGACTGCAGATTCTTTGACCACACCGGGCGGCCGTCGAAATCGAAGCACGCCAGGGATCCCTGGCCGAAGAACGCCCATACCCGGCGGCCGTCGGTCACCGGAGAAGGCGACGCATAATTGCCTTCGTCGCCCCGCACGTTCTTGTTGCCTTTTCCTACCACCCGGCGCCATTGTTCCCGGCCCCGCGTATCGACACACAACAGAATCAACGCATCGTCGTCGACCGAGGTCAAGAAAATATGATCATCCCACACGATCGGCGTCGCGCCGGCCGGACCGGGCAGAGGCAACCGCCATAGAACGTTCTCCGTGCGGCTCCACTCGACGGGCAGGTTCGTTTCCGCGCTCTTGCCGTCCAAATGCGGCCCGCGCCAGTGCGGCCAGTTGTCGGCCGAAGCGCCACCCGTCACGCCGCACGCCGCAACCAGGGCCGCTCCTGCCAGGAGAATGGATCGTAACAGTTTCATGAATCACCAATGGCGTAAGTGGGAAAAGCAATCACGGAGATAGCCTCGCGTCAAGGTCGACGCCGTGCGCGCCGCCCGTCTTCCATCGCAGAATGCCTGTATTTTCCTTGCCGGTCTCGCAGCGGTCAAGCGACACGCCACCGCCGTCGCGCGGGCGCACGTCGGCCGCAACGCCCACGATCCTCTCCGCCCACGCGTGCGCCGTCGCTGGGAAGCCGGCACCATAGGGACCATAATGGACGGCGTTGCCCCCGCGCGGACACGACCAGGAAAGGTGTCAGCGTGGAACAACGAGAACACTGGTCAGGCACTACCAATGGCGGCCGGGGCACGAGCGCGTCTTATTTGCGTTCCATGCACTTACTCGAGACAGGCCCTGAACTTGAAAAAACACCAGGAGGCAAGGCGTAATGATGATTCGATCGATACTCGCACTTTTTGTCTCGATTCTGGCGGCGGCCGGGCGGGCGGATGACGCAGGGAAGGAAGCCGCCGTCGATGCGACGCTTGCTGAGGCTCAAGCGAGTTTTGCACGCACGTTGACCGGCGCGACATTCGAAGGCCGCTATACGACATGGGACAATCCAGACGATCCTCAACGCGATTCCTACACCTTGGAAAGCGTATCCCGAATCAAAGACGATCTGTGGCTGTTCGTGGCGCGGATTCAATACGGCGAACATGACGCGAAGCTTCCACTGCCGCTGCGCGTGCAGTGGGCCGGCCTCACGCCAGTTATTACGTTGAACGAAGTTCCCGTGCCAGGCTTCGGCACATTCTCCGCACGTGTGGTGATTCATGGTGATCATTACGCGGGGACCTGGGAGGGCGGCGACCACGGAGGCCACGTGTACGGCCAGATCGTCAAACGCAACCCGCGGCCGGCAGGAGCGGCCGGCCAGGCCGCTCCTGCCGGCAACGCCCGATGAACCGGCAACTCCCGTGTGTTACATTCTCTGGGGGAACGCCATCAGCCGTCCGAAACAACAAGCCAACTTCAGGCCAGAACACCATCGACCACGCGGCCGTGGATATCCGTCAACCGGAAATCGCGTCCCGCGTGCCGGTAGGTGAGCTGCTCGTGATCCATACCGAGCAAGTGTAGCAGCGTGGCATGAAGATCGTGCATGTGGACTCGGTCTTCGACGGCCCGGTAACCGAACTCATCCGTGGCCCCGTAGACGAGGCCCCGCTTCACACCGCCGCCGGACAGCCACATCGTGAAGCCGTTCGGATTGTGGTCCCGCCCATCACGATTCTGGGCAAAAGGCGTGCGGCCGAATTCTCCGCCCCACCAGACCAACGTGTCGTCCAGTAATCCGCGGGCTTTAAGATCTTCCAGCAAACCGGCCACCGGCTGGTCGACCGCCCGGGCGTGCTTCCCGTGTTGTTTTAGACGAGAATGTTGATCCCATCTCGGATTCGTACCGTTGTCGGCGTAGTTGACCTGTATGTATCGCACGCCGTGCTCTGCAAGCCGTCGCGCCAACAGGCACTGGCGGCCAAAATCGTCCGTCTCATCCTGCCCGATCCCGTATTGCCGCAGCGTGTGGGCGGACTCCGTGGACAGATCCATGATTTGCGGCGCGTGGACCTGCATGCGGCAGGCCAGTTCAAACGACTTAATGGTGGCTTCGAGTTCGTCGTCGCCCGGGTGGCCGGCAAGTTGCTGCCGGTTCAAGGCCTGCAAGAGATCGATCTGCCGGCGTTGCTCACGATGTGCTATCCGTTCATTTCTGATGTGACGAATGCCGGACCGGGCCACGGGAACTTCGGCCCGGCCGATGGCCGTGCCCTGGTACATCGCCGGCAGGAACGCATTGGCATAGTTCCGCGGCCCCCCCTTGGCGGCCGTGGGGCTCAGCGTGATAAATCCCGGCAGATTACGATTCTCGGTGCCCAGCCCATAAGTGATCCACGACCCTACGGAAGGTCGGACGAGGTTTGTCGCTCCCGTATGTAGAAACAGCGTGGCGGGTCCATGCGCCACACCCTCGGTATGCATGCTGCGGATCAGGCACAGGTCGTCCACGTGCCGCGTGATGTGAGGAAACAACTCGGACACCCACGCTCCCGTTTCACCGTGCCGCGCGAATTTCCACGGCGACCGTAATACACGCTCGGCCGACCGTTTCATCGTACGAGCCACATGGAATTTCACGTTCTTCCCGTCGTCGCTGATAAGCCGGGGCTTGTAGTCGAACGTATCGACCTGGCTGGGACCGCCCTGCATGAACAGGAAGATGATGCGTTTCGCGCGCGGCGCGAAGTGCGGAAACTGGCCGATTCTCCGGGTATCGGACGCGGCGGCGGCCTCGCTGCACATTCCGGCGGCGGCAAGATAGCCGAATCCGCAGGCGATGCGGCGGAGCATAGTTCGGCGATCGAAGTCCTTCAAGTCGTGCATCATGACATCACTCAAGATAACGAAAATCGATGCAGCTCCACAACGTCTGGTACAATCCGGCCCAGTTGCGCAGCTGCTGCTCGCGCGAGTCACCCTGCCGGCGTCGCACAAACGCGGCCGCGAGCCGGAGTTCCGCCGGCGTGGGCGGTCGCGCCAAAATCTGCTGAAAGGCCAACTCGATGCGCTGCCCGTGGTTCATGGCGTCTTCCTGCTCGAGCATCCGGACCGCCGCGGCCCGCGCGTGCTCGATAATGAAGGGGCTGTTCATCATGTACAGCGCCTGCGTCGCCAGCGTACTCGATGCGCGTTTCCCCGTAACCAGGTTCGGATTGGAGAAGTCAAAGGCTTCAAACAGCCCGTGAAGCGTATTGCGAAAGACTGGTACATACACGCTTCGGCGGCGGCTCGAAAAACGGTAGCCGAATTCGGATTCGAGCGACGGTGCGATCAGTGATCCGCCCATTTTCAAATCAAGTTCGCCGCTGACCGATAGGATCGCGTCGCGCATCGCTTCCGCCTCCAGGCGTTTGCGATTCATGCGCCATAACAACCGATTCAGTGGGTCGATCCGCCGGCCGGGTTCGGCGTCGGTATCGAGCTGGTACACGTGAGAAAGCATGATGCGTTTGATCAACCGCTTGACGGACCAACTGCCCTGCACGAGGCTGGCCGCCAGGTAGTCCAGCAACTGCGGGTGCGTGGGCCGCGCGCCGGTGCTGCCGAAATCATCGGGCGTCGACACAATGCCGTCGCCCACCAGGTGTTGCCAGATACGGTTGGCCATAACCCGTGCGGTAAGCGGATTCGACGGATGGACAAGCCACGCTGCCAGCTCACGTCGGCCGCTTTCGCGGCCCGAAAAAGCCGGTCGATAGGCCGTCCCAAAGGCCCGCACAAAACCCCGCGGCACCATCGGGCCGGTGTCGCGTACACTGCCCCGTATGTGCACGGGGCAACCGCCGATATCGTCCGCCTCGAAGACGGACATCACGCGGGGCGGCGGCTGGGGAGCCTGTTTGCGCAATTGCGCCAGCGATTTCTTCAATTCCCGGATGCGCACCTTCACGTCCCGGTGCGCAGCTTGGTCCAAGTGTTTCCCGGATTCCGCGGCCACCGGTGCGTCGACGCCGTCTGGCAGGTTCTCCGGCGACTGAGTGCCATTTTTACCAGGCGCACGGTCCGCTTGTGTTGCTTTCAAATCGTCTTCAGCCTGCTTCAAATCCTGCTTGAGACGGGCTATTTCCGCTGCGTGCCGATCCAGTTTCATTTGGTGCTCGGAACTCACCGGCAGGGGACGCTCGATAAAGCTGGAAACGTTGTCGTGCTCCACCGACTTGGTGCTGCGCAGGATTCCCGCCAACGCGTAGTAGTCACGAGTGGGAATGGGATCGAACTTGTGATCGTGGCACCGCGCGCAGGCCAGGCTCGTGGCCAGTATCGCTCTGCCGATCGTTGTGAGTTGCTCGTCGACAATTTCCATGGTGAGCAAGAGCTTGTTCTGTAGCTCGTAGTTGTGGGGGCCCAGCGCCAGAAAACTCGTCGCCGTCAGTTGCTCTGCCCGCTGTCGATCCGAGCCGTATGCGAGCAGATCGCCGGCAATCTGCTCCGTGAGAAACTGGTTGTACGGTTTGTCGGCGTTCAACGAGTCGATGACGTAGTCCCGATAGCGCCAGGCGTCCTGCAGAATCCGTGTTCTTCCCCCGCCGGTCGATTCGGCGTACCGCGCCACATCCAGCCAGTGGCGCCCCCAACGTTCTCCGAAACGCGGGGACGCAAGCAGGCGATCGACCAGTTGTGCCAAACCCCGTTCGGAAGTATCTCGTTGAAACTCGGCGATCTGGCGCGCGGCGGGAGGAAGCCCGATCAGATCGAAGTAGACGCGACGCACGAGCGTATGCGAACTCGCGTCACGATGGGGCGCCATGCCCGCGGCTTCTAATCTCGAAAGCACAAAGCGGTCGATGGCAGTCCTCGGCCACGATGTATCAGAAATCTGGGGCAACACGGGCTCTCTTACCGGCGCGTATGCCCAGAAACTGCTTGCCGCTGCCGGATCGCGAGCCGTGGGCCGCTCCGCCGTCGTGTCGCGCGGATCGAAGGCGCCGTTCTGGATCCATGCTCTAAAGTCCTCCGCGACACGAGATGGCAGCTTGCCCTGCGGAGGCATCTCGAACGTGTCGTACCGCAACGCGTCCAGGATGAGACTTTGTTCGGTGTCGCCCGGTACGACAGCGGGTCCGGACTCCCCTCCCTTTCGGATCGCTTGACGCGAATCAAGGCGAAGTCCGCCTTGCAGCGTTTCGGCATGTGCCGAGTGACATTCGTAGCAGTGTTCGACGAGAACCGGTCTGATTTTCGTTTCGAAGAAGGCTCGATCGTCCCGTGTTTGCGGGGAATCTGCCGCCAACGAGTGAGAACTTGCAACGGCCAACGCGATCATGCCCGCCGCGAAGATTCGCATCTATCCGCACCCGAAATGAGCTGGCCCGGCCAATTGCCGCGCAGCGCGCACCTACAGAGCAATTCCCACCGCGCAATTCCCACCGCACGGTCCGCCTTCCAGCGTACCACTGGAAATCATTGGTTTTCAAGGCCCGAGCCGGGCCATAACGCGTTCCCGGTACGGCCCGTACCGCTCCGGTCGGCCAGGACGTTTCGCCGTGGCCCTGCCGATCCGTTTGAATGTTCGCTCGTCAGACTATAATTACGGCAATCGAGCGCGGCGCTGCTGCTTCGTTCCAGAAAAAGAACATCGAGCGTTGCGGGGCAAGATTTGTATCGCCGCGTCCACCTCGCAGAAAGGCATCATGTGAAAACTATTCTTGCGAACTGCGCCGTCCTGTTGCTGCTGATACACCCGGCCGGGGCGAAGGAGGACGATCGTCCCAACATCGTATTTATCATGGCCGACGACCTGGGCTACGGCCACCTGGGATGTTATGGGCAAAAGATCATCCGCACGCCGCATCTCGATCGGCTCGCGGCGGACGGAATTCGCTTCACCGATGTTTACGCGGGGTCATGCGTGTGCGCTCCAAGCCGCAGTGTCCTGATGACGGGAATGCATGGCGGACACACACCGGTGCGCGGCAACACCGGGGGCATTCCGCTGGCCGACGAAGACGTCACCGTGGGGGAAATCCTCCACACCGCCGGTTACGTAACTGGTTTGTTCGGAAAATGGGGACTCGGCGAATTTGGAACAAGCGGCGTGCCGAACCGGCAGGGATTCGACCAATTCTTCGGGTATCTCCACCAGATTCACGCTCATTTCTACTATCCGCATCATCTCTGGAACAACGCTCAACGGTACGAATTGCCTGGCAACTTCGAAGGCCGGCGGGAGCAGTACACGCATGACCTCATCGTGTCGCGCGCGATGGATTTTATAAGAACACATCGTGACGACCGTTTCTTTCTCTACGTGCCTTTCGCGGTGCCGCACTACGAGCTGCTCGTACCGGAATCATCGCTGAAAGAATATGAGGGTCGATTTGAAGAGACGCCCTACACCGGACGCGGTCGCAAGACAGGCTATCCCTCCGACTACGCCCAGCAAAAGATGCCGCGAGCGGCCACGGCTGCTATCATTTCCCATATGGACGACAGCGTCGGAAAGATAATGTCGCTGCTGCGAGAACTGCAACTCGAAGAAGACACACTGGTATTGTTCACCAGTGACAATGGCGCGGCTTCCGGACCGAGTGATCCCGACTTCTTCAACGCGTGCGGACCGCTGCGCGGTTGTAAAGGAACACTTTGGGAAGGTGGAATCCGCGTTCCCATGATCGTACGCTGGACGGGAATCGTTCCTTCAGGCCGGCAGAGCAGTCACGCCTGGTATTTCGCCGATGTCCTGCCAACGCTGGCCGACGTAGCCGGCGCACCATGTCCGGAGGAAATCGACGGCGTGTCCGTGCTGCCCGCCCTCCGCGGACAAGGACCGCGGCGGATCCACGAAACCATGTATTGGGAACACGAAGGAGCACGGGCCGCGCGGGCGGGACCGTGGAAGGCCGTCCAACAGCAGGCGCCGGACGGCCGCGTAGAACTGTATGATCTGGCATCCGATCCCGGTGAGACCACCGATGTGGGACCGCAGCATCCGGATGTCCTCGCCGATCTGCAGCGCACGCTGGTGACCGCCCACGAAGAGCCGCGCCCCCAAATCGAGCCGACCAGGCCGCCCGGCAGGCAGTTCCAGTAGTCCGCAGCCGGCATCGTTTGCCGGACGAGTCGGAAGGGCACGCGGTCAGCGACCTTTAGAGCCTCTAACAAAACCGCCGGTTCGCCTGCAAACTCGCGTTTTTGGTAGTGCATCCATGATGTTTTGCTAGACGCTTTTAGCCTTTGGCCTTAATCCACTGGGCGTTCATCGTTGCGTGGCGGATGGTCTTGTTGCCGTCGGGTAATGCCACGGAGTAGGTCAACTGGACCAACCCCTTCGAATCCTGGATAACCGAAGGGTAGGCGAATGAGCGACCGTCTCGGCCGGCAGATTCAATCGGTCTGCGCCATTTCCAGTTTCGACCCTCGTCGTCGGACAACAGAGCAGTCAGTCGGCCTCGGTCGCTCTCCAGATCGTTGCAGATCATCACCCAATCGCCACTGTCCAACGCAATGACTTCCAGGCTGGAGCCCGGATTGGGAATGTCGGTGTCGACCGCGGCCGACCACGTCTGACCGTCGTCCGCGGATGTGCTCACCAGCACTCGCCCCGGCAAGGTACCCGAATCCCTCATATAGGCCACCAGCGCGCCGTCGCTGCGGGCAACTACCGCCGGCTGGATGGGTCCCAGACCGACGATCGGCCCACTCGCCCGCCAGTGGGCGCCGTCGTCATCGGATATGGCCATCAGCGAGACATTGAAGCCGTCCGAATACAGTGGCAGCAGTATGCGTCCCGACGCGAGCGTCACGGGATGAATCCGGCACATCCACCCTGTCTGGCGCTTGTAAGGATCCTCCGCGGCCCGCTCCAGCATGCGCCGATATGGCGGGGCATATTCGGCCCACATGTTCTCGTTGACATTCAATTCTTCAAAGCGGACTCGCAGTATGTCGGCAAACGACGACCCGGGCTTAAGTTGAATAATCTCCTGCCAGTGCCAGCGAGGCGGTCCCTCATTCTGAAAGTCGCCGCTGACGCGGGCCTTCAACTGACTGCATTCCCAGCGGTGTGCCAGGACCGTGATCCAGAACATCCATAACCGCTGATTCCTGTCCACAAACAGAACAGGATTACAGTCGGGAAACCCCGGCGTGTCCGCCATCGGAAAGACTTCGCTCCAATTCGACGTGCCGTGCGTCAGCCGCGCGCCCTGAATCTGGACGTCGTCTGCGGTCCGCTCACCAGAACCGTGAAACCAACTCGCCAGAAAGTCACCGTTGGGGCATTCCACGATGCTGCTGGAATGGACATGTTTGTCTTGCGGCGGAAAGATATCCCGTTGCTTGAACAACGGTTCGCCGGCGGCAGCGTCGGCAAGCAAGACGGCGGCACAACCGAGGATCCAGCTTCGCATCATGGCGGGTCGCTCCCAAAGGCGTGGAGGGCGTTCGTGCACGGCATTCCGGCCGCGGCACGTCGTTCGCGGGGGAATGAGGCAGATCGACAGCAGCAACAGCAACACACTGCCCGTGCGGCGCGCGGGGAAACCGTAATTGATGGCATCCTATCTTCCGGATATCCTCGGCACAAGGATTTTTGCAACACTCCCGCCGTCGCGTCATCCCGCGCATGGACCTTGGCGTACAATTAGGATGCGACCGGCACGATGCGAGGACGCAGTTTCGAGGAAGTGCGAGCCATGATTATCGTTCGCCCGGTTCGACGGGAAGATCTTTCGGCCATCGTCGATCTGGCTGGCACGGTGGACGCCGGCTTGACGACGCTGCCCCACGATCCGCGGCTGCTCCAGCGGCTGGTGAACCGCGCATCTGATGGTTTCGCACGGGATGTCGAGCAACCCGGCGGCGAGCATTACCTGTTTGTCGCCGAAGACGTACGCACACAGAAACTGGCCGGCACCAGTGGCATCGTTTCGCGTGTGGGCGGCTTCGAGCCGTTCTACGCGTACGAAGTCCGCAGGGACGTACACGAATCGGCGGCTTTGCATGTCCGCAAGGAAATAGAGGCGTTGCACTTGATGGCCGAGCACGACGGTCCCAGCGAGATTGGCACGCTGTTTCTGCATCCGGATTATCGCCGACGCGGCCTGGGGGCCCTGCTTTCGAAGGCTCGATTTCTTTTTATGGCTGAACACCGCCACGCATTCGCGTCTCCGGTCATCGCTGAATTGCGCGGCGTGAGCGATGCGCGGGGCCACGTCCCGTTTTGGGACGCCGTGGGCCGGCATTTTTTCGACGTCGACTTCCAACGAGCGGATTATTTGAGCGTGCAGGACAAAAAATTCATTGCGGAACTGATGCCGTCCCATCCGCTCTATATCCCTCTGCTGCCCCCGGAAGCACAACAGGCCATCGGTCAAGTACACGAACAGACTCGCCCGGCATTGCGCATCCTGGAGCACGAGGGATTTGTGTTTAACGGCAAGGTGGACATCTTCGATGCCGGTCCGATTGTCAGTTGCCCCCTCGGGCGCATTCGTTCGGTGCGCACGAGTCGCACCGGACCAGTCCGATCCATCGGCCCGCTGGAGAACCGTCCGCCGACGCACGTGATCGCCACGGCGTCAACGGATCGACGCGAATTCCTGGCTGGCCTGGGCGCGGTCCACTTGGACGCCCACGGACAGCTGCGGATCGAAGAGCAAACGGACGGCGCGCTGCCCGTCACCGCGGGTGATGTGGTTCGTTACGCGCCGCTGCGCAGCCCGTGTGACGATTAGCGGGACAGCGCCGCTGTAACTCCTTGGAATAAGCAGACGTTCTCGAGGACGCAACCAGCCATGCCAGACTGGGAAGCCAATTTCGATGGCCTGGTGGGCCCGACGCACAACTTCGCCGGCCTGGCTTTCGGCAATCTGGCTTCCATGAAGAACCGGCAACGGACGTCGCAACCCCGATCCGCCGCGCTGGAAGGCCTGCGGAAAATGAAAGTGTTGCTCACCATGGGCATCCCCCAGGCCGTTCTGCCTCCCCATGAGCGACCCGACCTGGATCTGCTGCGGCGAGCCGGATTCACGGGTACTGCATCCCGCATCATCGACACCGCATATCATCGGGCCCCCGAACTGCTTGCCGCCTCCTACAGCGCTTCGAGCATGTGGACGGCCAATGCCGCCACGGTTTCGCCATCGGCCGATACCGCCGATGGACGCATTCATGTGACGCCCGCCAACCTGGTCAGCCAGCTGCATCGCTCCATTGAGCCGGATCAGACAACTCGCCTGCTGCGAAAGATCTTCTCCAACTCCCAGCACTTCGTCGTGCACGAACCGCTGCCGGCCGGCGGTTTCTTCCGGGATGAAGGCGCCGCCAACCACACGCGGCTGTGCCAGGCTTATGGCGAGCCCGGTATCGAAATCTTTGCCTACGGCTGCCCGGCGCACGGTTCGTCCGCGGCGCGGGTGTTCCCCGCCCGGCAGACGCTTGAGGCGTCGCAGGCGGTGGCCCGCCTGCACCGGCTTGATCCTGACAGGACGCTCTTTATTCAGCAACATCCCGATGCCATCGATGCGGGAGCTTTTCACAACGATGTGGTCAGCGTGGGAAATGGACCTGTATTGCTGTACCACGAACGGGCCTTCGCCGACGGCCAGAACGCGGTGCAACGAATCGAGCAGGTCTTCGCCTCGCTGCCCGGCGGCCGTCCGCAGTTAATCGTGGCCAGGGAAGCCCAGGTTTCCCTGGCCGACGCGATTGCCACCTACTTGTTTAACAGCCAGCTCGTCTCACATGCAAACGGGTCGATGAGCTTGATCGCGCCGCTCGAGTGCCACGAATGCGATACCGTCCGGCGCTGGATCGAAAGGCTTCTGGAAGAGAACAATCCCATCGATTCGGTGCACTATGTGGACGTGCGGCAGAGCATGGCCAATGGCGGCGGCCCGGCATGCCTGCGTTTGCGAGTGGTCATGAACGACAGGCAGCTCCAGAGCGTGCACCGGGACGTGATGCTCGATGGACCCCGCCTGGCGCAACTCGAAACCTGGGTGCGAACCTACTACCGCGACCTCCTGAAGCCGTCGGATCTGCGCGATCCGGAATTGCTCTGTGAAAGCCGCGCCGCGCTCGATGTGCTGACCCAGATCCTGTGTCTGGGTTCTATTTACTCCTTCCAGCAATCCGGTCGCCACCGGGAATAACGGGAGGTTGTCCTGCACGCCGGCACCCGCAGCAGTATCTGCCGTCATTCCGCCAAATCTCATTGGCCGACAATGATTCCGTTGTCGAGATCACGTTCGGCAGAACGTCGATTGCTGGTCGGTTTTATATACGATCTCCAGATGAGGCGTTGGGACTTGTCGGGACCCCTCGGCAAGCGACTGCATGGCGGCCGCCAGCACACCGGTCGTCAAGAGAGTTCGCTCGACAGGATATCCGGCCGCGCCGTCGACAAACATCTGTTCGACCTTGGACATCAAGATCGCCGAGTAGTGGACGTTGGGCGTTGGCGGAAGAAAGAACAGAGTGGACAGCGGCTCGGCTCGCCCGCCGATCCGCGCGGCGAACGTGAAGTCGCCGACCAGACCGTTCAGAAGCAGCATGGTAGCCCTGAGTCCATCGGAGTACTGGAATCGG
The DNA here is from genome assembly GCA_964573605.1 of uncultured Pirellulales bacterium. Lineage (GTDB taxonomy): Bacteria > Planctomycetota > Planctomycetia > Pirellulales > JBBDJB01 > CAZNKT01. The sequence goes on along the minus strand of CAZNKT010000005.1, from coordinate 16,188 downwards.
AAGGCGACGGGGTCGGCTACCATTTGACGCACCTGCGCGTCGGTGGGCCGGCGGTGCGAAAAGCTTTTGTGTGCCGGGGCGAGCGTATGGCTTCTGGCCAGGCAGGAAGCCATCAGGGACCGGTCCCAGCCGCCCTGCTCCCAGCCGTCCGTTTGCATCGCCTTCCACACAGAATCGCCGCGCAGCGCCTCCACCCAGGCCACCCCGGTTTCGCCGCCGCGACGCCGTTCGGCCATGCACTGAATGACCTCCAGCGCGTGAAAATCATAACTGTCGATGCCGCCAAATGCGACGCACATCACTTCCTGCGCGGGACACTCCCATGGCATATCCACCGCGGGCATTCGCCAGGTCACGGGAAGCGAAGATCCGGCCATGAACGGGAACTGCAACGTGCGTGCCCGGTCGACCATCGCGCGGGCCCATTCCCACTTCCAGGAAAGATGCTTGTCGTTAAACACCGCCGCAGCGCGGTCGTCCTGCTCAAAAACATCAGCCACCTGCTGAAAAAAAGCGTACCGCGGATACAGGACCTGGCCCAGCCCGTTGCGTGGGTAGTCACCGTGTTCCCCGATTATCAACACGCCATCTACGGCCATCCGGTCGCCGCCGCAGCGAAGTGCCTCGGCAATCGTGGAATAGATTCGACAACCAAACTCCTCTGCCCGTTGCCGGCTCAGATCGTCCGGCGGAACCTGGTCGACATACATCGCCGCGACATCCACGGCCGGCTCATGCCACTGACCGTTCAGCGGATACCCCACCAGAAAGCGGTCGCCCATATGCTGTGCGTGGGACTGGTAGCGCCATACGGTCGTAATAATGGCAATTTTCTTTCGCGTTCCGGGGTGAGGCTCGGTTGCCCAGGCCAGCGGCGCACCGAGCAATCCCGCACCCGTCGTGGCAAGGAACCGGCGTCGAGTAGTCATGGCGTTCTCCGGGGAACATCATTGGAAGGGTTTATCCTTGACATGCAGCATAGCATGGTCCTACCATGCGTAAGAGTTCAAGCGAGGTAAATGATGCCACCCGCCTTCTCGCACCGCTCCAGCCGACGAACGTTTCTTGTTGCTTCGACGGTTGGTTTTGCGGGGCTTCGTTTCGGCACGCCGCGCGCTGCGGCATCTCCGGCCCCCCAAGTCCCCGCGCGCCGCCGGGCCCGTTCGACGATCTTGTTCTTTCTCTGCGGGGGTGCCTCGCACATCGATACCTGGGACATGAAACCCGATGCGCCGCGGGAATACCGAGGCCCCTTCAACCCCATCCGTACTTCTGCGCCGGATATCCGTCTGTGCGAACACCTGCCTCGCCTGGCCAGGCACGCGCATCATCTGGCCGTCGTCCGTTCCGTGACGGATTACGGTCGCGCCACGGGAGATCATCACGCGGGTTACTACTACAATCTGACGGGCCATCCGCCCGACCGGACGTTTCGCACCATGGGCAACGATCGGAGGCCCGAACCGACCGATTGGCCGTTTATGGGATCGGTAGTGGGTTCGCGGATGCCGGTTCATCCTTCCCTTCCCCAAATAGTTACCTTGCCGCACAAGCCCAGCCGAGCGCCGTACACGCGCCCGGGGCAGTTCGCAGCCCGCCTGGGCGTCGATCACGATCCGTTCTACATCTATGGCCAGGTCGACAAGCCACTTGAGTTTACCACTCCGGCCCTGACGCTGCAGTCGGGCGTAACGCCGTCCCGACTCGCGGCACGGCGCGAGTTGCTCACGTCGCTGGAAACTTCCCGACGGAACCTGGACGACATCGCCTCGGTTGGCAATTTCTCGCACACACAGCACAAGGCATTCTCGCTGTTGGGTTCCACGTCGGCCGCCCAGGCTTTGGATATCGCGCTGGAGCCCGACCATACGCGCAAGCGTTACGGCGAGACGATCAACGGGATGAGCCTGCTGATGGCGCGACGACTGGTGGAAGCCGGCGTGCCTTTCGTGACCGTCTTCTGGAAAGAGAACGAAAAACTGGCATCCCAGTGCAAGAGTGCGGGTGGATGGGACACTCATGGTAATAATTTCAACTGCCTGAAAGATCACCTGCTTCCGGAATTCGATCAAGGATTCTCCGCGCTTGTCGAGGACTTGCACGGGCGCGATCTGCTCGACGAAACGTTGCTGCTCGTCACCAGCGAAATGGGGCGGAAGCCTAGGATTGGGGACTCGCGTTCCGGGGGCATTGACGGAGCGGGTCGCGACCATTGGACAGCGTGCATGAGCGTACTTTTCGCAGGCGGGGGCATCCAGGGTGGAACGACGGTGGGCGCGACCGACCGTCTGGCCGAATATCCGTCGGATCGTCCCGTGGGACCGGAAGACATTGCCAAGACCGTCTATTACGCAATGGGCATCAAGGACCTGCAAGCCGTCGATCTGCAAGGTCGGCCTTTCAGCCTGCTTCAGGAAGGCCAGCCGTTGGTGGACCTGTTTTGAGGTTCAACCCTTGCGTTTTTGCGATCCAGTCGACTCGCATGAGGCATTTCCAGGAGCTTGCGGGGACCGCCCCAGATGATTCCGGTTGCGCACGTGTAACGGCCGTTGTGCCGATCCGCACCGTGGGGCGGGAGTCGCCCGGCCGGTTCGCCGCTCGGCAACCTCAGCCCAAGCGCCGCTCGGACCGAGTCACGACCGGTCACCTTCATAAGGAATGATTCGATGCACCGCACGGTCTTTGTTACGGCGTTGACTTCGATTCTCTTGCTGAACGTCTCGGCAGGGGCCGCGGACTGGCCCACCGCCCGAGCCAACGCGTCGCGTACAGGATACACGGCTGAGCACCTGCCGCCGGTCTTGACACTGCAGTGGGTTCGCAAGGCGCATCACGCGCCCCAGCCGGCCTGGCCGCGCTCCCGCCGTATGACGTTCGATCGGGCACCGCACACGATCGTCGCGGGCGGCAGAGTCTTCTTCGGCAACTCGGTGGACGGCAAGGTATACGCCCTCGACGCGACGTCCGGCGATATTTCGTGGACCTACTACACCGGCGGCCCGGTTCGTTTCGCACCTGTGGCCTGGAACGACCGCATCTTCGTTGCCAGTGATGACGGCCATCTCCATGCTTTGGCGGCCATGGATGGCAAACTCCTTTGGAAACACCGCGGAGGTCCCGACAATTCGATGCGGCTGGGCAATGAGCGGATGATTTCCAAGTGGCCCGCCCGCGGAGGACCGGCGGTTGTGGGCGACACGGTGTATTATGCGGCGGGAATTTGGCCCAGTGATGGAATTTTCCTCTGCGCACTCGACGCCGAGACTGGCCAGACAATCTGGACCAACGGCGACTCGGGCGGGATCTTCATGCCTCAGCCCCACGGGGGCGCCCATGCCAAGAGTGGGATTTCGGCGCAGGGATACCTGGTGGTGGAAGGCGAGCAGATCTTCGTGCCGACCGGACGTGCCGTGCCCGCGGCCTTTCATCGGACCGACGGAAAGTTTCTCTACTTTCACCTCCAAAGAAACCGCGCCGCTGGCGGAAGCTTTGCGACGGCTGCCGCCGGATTGCTCTACAACGGCGGATCGGCATTCCACGTCGCCACTGGCGAACTGCAGGCAAAGACGGGCCCCGGGCCGATCGTGGCCTCAAGCGACGGTTTCCTGCGCGCTTCCGGCGGCAAGATCGTCGCGTACCAATGGGCCGAAGTGGAAAAAATCGACCGCAAGGGAAAACCTTTCAGGACCCTCGATGCCCATGAAGTTTGGCATGTCGATGGCGTACACACCGGAGCCGGTCTGGCTCGCGCCGGAAACACGGTCGTCTCCGGCGCGAAAGGTCACGTAGACCTCGTCGATGCCGGGACGAAGACAATCACGAGCACTCTCGCTGTTGACGGCGTGGCACATAGTCTGGCGGTGGCCGACGGCCGACTCTTCGTGAGCACGGACAAAGGGAACATCTATTGTTTCGATTCGGAGTATTCCGCCGAACCCACGGTGTTCGCATCGCAGGCGAGTGACCGGCCGTATGGCCACAACTCAGAGATGGCAGCCGCGGCCGAGGAGATTCTACGCCATTTCGGCTCCCGGGAAGGATATTGTCTGGACCTGGGGTGTGGAGACGGCTGCCTGGCGTACGAGTTGGCGAAACGCAGTCGGTTGTCCATCTTTGCGATTGACGCCGATCCCCTGAAGGTCGCCGAAGCGCGACGCAAGCTCGACACCGCCGGACTGTATGGCTCGCGAGTAACAGTGCATCACCGCAAGCCGGGCAATTCAGGTTATCCGCGATATTTCGCGAATCTCATCGTCTCCCGCCGGTCGCTGAACCCCGGCGCGGCGGAGCTGCCCATCGGCGAAATAAAACGCATGCAGCGCCCGTACGGCGGCGTTGCTTGTGTCGGCCGTCACGGCCACATGCACGTATCGAAACGCGGTGCCCTGTCCGGCGCCGGAAGCTGGACACACCAGTATTCTGATCCGGGCAACACGGCATGCTCCGGCGACAAACTCGTAACGGGTCGTCTGAGCATTCTTTGGTTTCGTGATGTTGATTTAGAAGTCACGCAACGGCATGGACGAGGACCGGCGCCGCTGTATCACGAAGGGCGGCTATTCTATGAAGGGCTCGACGAAATTCGCGCCGTGGACGCCTACAATGGCCGTGTGTTGTGGAGTTACTCCCTGCCTGGTGTCTTGGAGGCATACGACGGCGACCATTTGATGGGCACGGCGGGCACGGGGAGCAACTACTGCGTGGCAGGCGACAGCGTGTACGCGCGCCATGGGCAGAGTTGTTTCCGAATCGATGCGCGCACGGGCCTTAAAATCGCCGAATATCGAGTACCGAAGAGCGATAGCGGAAAGCCGGCCCCCTGGGGATACATCGCATGCGCCGGCGGGATTCTGTACGGATCACGGGCCAATATCGATCATGTCGTCACGTACCGGTACCGTCCCGGCGGCAACATGGACAAGCAATTGACGGAGTCGGATCTGCTGTTCGCTTACGACGTACGAACCGGGAAGCTACTCTGGCAGTTCCGCCCGATGCACTCCGTGCGGCACAACGCCATCTCGGTGGGGCGGAATCGAGTCTATCTGATCGATCGGCCGCTGGCACTCTTTGACCGCCGCCGGCAATCGAAGGCTGCCGAGCGCGCCCATAAAACGGGCGAATTGCTGGCCCTGGATCGGACAACGGGAAAAATCGTCTGGCGTCGCGGCGACGACATCTACGGGACCACCCTGGCCGTGAGCGACAAGCACGCGATTCTAGTGATGAGTTACCAGGCGACCCGCTTCCGGCTCGAGTCGGAAGTTGGTGGCCGCATGAGCGCGTTCCGCACCGACGACGGCGAGCCGCTGTGGTCCATGGAATCCGATTACAGGTCGCGCCTGATGATCAATGACCGCACCCTTTATGCGGACGGCGGTGCCTGGGACCTGCTCACCGGGGAGCCCCAGCCCTTCAATTTGAAACGCTCCTACGGATGCGGGGTCCTCTCGAGTAGCGCGAGCATGGTGTTTTTCCGATCGGCCACCCTCGGCTATTTTGACCTCAAGCAGAACAACGACGTCGAGAATTTCGGCGGGATGCGTCCCGGTTGCTGGATCAACGTCATCCCTGCCGGAGGCCTGGTCCTGGTGCCCGACGCATCGGCGGGTTGTTCGTGCAGCTACCTCAATCGTTCTTGGGTTGCGCTCGCGCCCATCAACGGACGGCCCCGCAAATAGGCGCTGCTATTGTTGTTGCATGGACGGCCCCGGGTCATCGGGCGGCCAGGGGAAAAACGCGCTGGTGCGCTGGACATAGTCACGGTATTTCGGTGACCGTTCCTTTAACGACTTCTCCAGCAGGGCAACTCCCGACACGTAGACAAGCAGCAGCGACATCAGAATCGGGCTGACGACCGTCCACCATGCCTGGCCGTTCATCCCCGCCACGACATAAATACCCCACCACACCAGGAAGTCCCCAAAATAGTTTGGATGACGGGTGTACCTCCACAGCCCATGATCCAAAACTTGACCTGCATTCGATGGATTGGATTTGAAGCGTGCGAGCTGGTAGTCACCTATCGACTCGAAAAGCAGACCGCTGGCAAAAATAAGCACGCCGACCCCGGTCAGCCACACGCTGATCGGCTCGGACCGCATCCCGATCTGTATGGGAAGCGAGATGGTCCACATCAGCACACCCTGCAGAACGAACACGGTGACCAGGCTGACCCAAATGAATTTACCTTTCCATTTGTCGCGCATCTGCCGGTACCGTCGATCCTCTCCTTTTCCCAGATTGCGCCAGGCGAGATATCCCGACAGGCGCGCCCCCCACGCGGTGACCAGCAGCGCTATGACCATCCGCCGTGAAGCAGGCGCGGGCGAAAAGACGAACGTCACCCACGTTACCACGATGAAACCCGTCCCCCAGAAAGGGTCGACGATACTGGCATCTCGTGCCGCCACGCTGGCCAGCCACAGGACTACCATGGCGGCGAGGACCACCACCAGATTCAACAAGAGCAGATTGCTGACGTCCATACTTGTATCGTCTTCGGAAAGACCGCGGCGAACTCCAACTCGGCCATGTCCCGCTTTGCCGGCCATGCCGGGCGGGCCGATCCACGGGTGCTGCCCGGGCCAAACGTCGCGTAGACGACGCCCGACCTCGGCGGCTCACTTTGCGGAGTGATACACTATAACATCCAAACCTTTTTAAGCCTGTTTCAAAACCTGACTTTGCTGTGACGTTTCCCGACCATGGAGCGATTACAAGGCGTTTGAAACTGCTTCCAGCACCTCGGCCCAATGAGACACCGTTGACCGGCCGAGGCTTCCGAACCGTTTTTTCCAGCGTGACATGATGGGTATTATCGACTTGGCTGAACGAGGCATCCTGCCCGATTGGCTGATCCGCATTGGCATTCGGCGGCTTCTCTCAAAACGCCTGGCGGCAGTGTGCTGCGATGATGTCAAGCTGCACCGCGAGAGGGTACGGCGTTTTGTTGACGTTTTGCGGCGCGAGCGACTGGCCGTCCATATGGACTCGGCAAACGAACAGCATTACGAGGTGCCCAGCGAGTTTTTCCAACGGGTCCTCGGTCCGCGGTTGAAATACAGTTGCTGCTCGTTCCCGGGCAGCAGCGGCACGCTCGGCGACGCGGAAGAAAACATGCTGCGCTTGACCTGTCGGCGAGCTGGTCTGGCGGACGGCATGAGCGTGCTCGACCTGGGTTGCGGTTGGGGTTCCCTCGCGCTGTGGATCGCCGAAATGTATCCTCTCTGTCAGATTACGGCCTGCTCAAATTCGCACAGTCAGAGGCGATTCATTGAAAGGCAGTGCAGCGAACGCGGCCTGGCCAACGTCCACGCAGTGACTTCCGATGTTGCCGATTTCCGCCCAGCGGCACGGTTTGACCGCGTGCTTTCCATCGAAATGTTCGAACACATGCGAAACATATCCCTGTTGATGGAACGGATAGCAGGCTGGCTCGAGGAAGACGGCAAACTCTTTGTTCATATTTTTTGCCATCGGCAACATCCGTATCTTTTTGCTGCCGAAGGTCCATCCAACTGGATGGGACGTCATTTCTTCAGCGGGGGCATGATGCCTTCGGACGACCTGCTTCTGTATTTTCAGCGTCACATGCTGATTGAAAAACACTGGCGCGTCAACGGAAACCATTATGCCCGGACGTGCGACGAATGGTTGAACAACCTCGATCGGCAGCGCGACTCACTGCTGTCTTTGTTCCTCCGCGACCTCGACGCCCGGCGGGCCGGGACATCGCTGCAGCGCTGGCGCATGTTCTTCATGGCCTGTGCCGAGTTGTTCCGCTACAAATCAGGCAACGAATGGTTCGTGTCTCATTATCTGTTCGAACGACGCCGCGCCGTCCCGCGGCGCCCGGATCGGCAGCCCGTGCAGATCGAGCAGAGTCGGATTTAACGCTGGCCGGCGCCGACGAGTGAGAGGCCTGGCGGCAGGGCTTCGCATGCCACGTTGACGGTGCTGCGGGGCTTGATGAACGTTATTTGCGAAACGTCGACCTGCCGCTGCCGAAATCCCGCCTCGCAGTAACACAGGTAGTACATCCACGTACGGATAAACCGCCGGTCGAACCCGAGCTTGCTAACTGCTGCCAGATTCTGCACAAACCGCTTCCGCCACCGCGCAAGGGTTTCCGCGTAGTGAAGCCCGAACGCTTCCAGGTGGACGATCTGCAAGTCCGTATTGTATCGCACGCACTGCCCGATTGCCGCGTGCGAAGGCAGGAACCCACCTGGAAAAATATACTTCTGGATGAAATCAACACTCCGCCGATAGCGATCGTAACGGCAATCCGGCATGACAATGCCCTGCAAGAGCATCGCGCCGTTTGCTTTCAAGAGACCGGAACACTTTCGGAAGAAAATGTCAAGATAACGTTGGCCGACAGCTTCGATCATTTCGATAGACACCAGTTTGTCGTACTTTCCCTGCAAGTCTCGATAGTCCGACTGGAGCAAATGAACGCGGTCGCAAAGTCCCGCGTCGGCAATACGCTGTTCGGCGAGTTGATACTGTGCTTGGGAGATCGTCGTTGCAGTCACGTGGCAGCCGTAGTGTTTGGCGGCGTGCATGGCAAATCCCCCCCACCCCGAACCGATTTCCAGTACATGGTCGCGCGGAGTGAGCTGCAGTTTGCGGGCGATGCGATCATACTTGGCGATGGACGCCTCCTGAAGTGTTGCACCCGGAGTAGTGAAAATTCCACTCGAATAGGTCATGGTCTCGTCGAGAAAAACTGCGAACAGTTCGTTGCTGAGATCGTAATGCGCGGCGATATTGCGGCGACTGCCGGAACGAGAGTTCATCCGCAGGGAGTGAACGAAGCGGCTCAAGAGTCTCATCATCATGGACGACGTACGTTCAATTTGGGAGATCGGCTCCGCATGCCGCGCGAGCAACTGCATCAGCGATACTAGACGACCACAGTCCCAGTCGCCATCGATGTACGCCTCCGCAGCGCCCAAGCTCCCTCCCAGCGCAAGCCGCTTCCAGAAACGGGACCGGTGGATGCGCAGCGTGGGGGCCGATCCGTGTTCCACGTCTCCCACCGGTCGCGCGCTGCCCCGTTCCTCGACAACCATTCCCGGGGCATCGAGGCATGCCAAGGCACGCAGTGCGAGCGACCGGCAACGCCGCTCGAGAAACGACAATGACTTGCCTGGGGCGATTTCTCTGGACAACATGGTTGCTTTGGCATCGTTGCCACGCAGGAAGCATTCGTCGGCGGCCGAAGGGCCGCCACTCCTCACGCGGTCTGTCGCGCGTGTGTTCGCGGATGAGGATAAAAGGGACATCGTTTCCACCATAACTTGAGTGCCTGAAAGTAAATGGCAGCCGTGATCCGGCCGGTCATCATTGGATAGCGGACGAGCATGCGCCGCATGATGCTGCGCGTAAGGGGCCGTCGTACGAGGTTCATGGCGGCGTTGAAGAATCGCTGTCCGCCACGCGTGTTGTCGACCTGAACACGCAACACCGGCCCGGGCGGGCTCAACCTCCAGGAGTAATCAACGTCCATGTCGATGAACGGAGACACGTGCAACTGCTTTGCATGTTGAAAACACAGTCCGCTGCCGCCATTCGTGCGGTTGCCCTGCCACAGAACGTAGCAGTGCTGTTCCCCCCAAGGCGTATTGTTGACTTCGGCCACGATCGCGCGGACGGTATCACCGACGGGTCCGAAGCAATAAAAAACATTGAGCGGACTGAAATAATACCCGCAGCATCGAAGTTGCGTGAGCGCGCGAATAGGACCGTTGGGACGCCAGCCAGTTTGCTCGTTTACGATGTCCCGCACGGCATCCGACAGGTCGCCTCCGTGCTGCTTGACATGGTCGGCAGCCTGGAACGATAACGGCGCCCATTTGTCCGATCGGATCAGGCCGCGCGCCTGGCCGCGCGCGGATACCTCGGAAAGATCCAGGTACGCCATGAACAAACGGTACTGGAATCGGTGTTCTACCGGGCCGAAGCGCCGGTGCCGGACAATACCTTCGTAGATGCAGCTATGCATTCGTCCAGGGAGATGCCAAAATGTTCGGCTACCGCCAGCGCGCTGTTCACGCCGTCCTCATGAAATCCGTAACCGCAATACGCGCCGCAAAAATGCGTCCGACGTGCGCCGTTCAACCGGGCCAACCGGCGCTGCGCGCGCACCGACTCGATCGTAAACTCGGGATGACTGAAATGAAATCTTTCCAGTACATGCCGCTGGGGAATTTCATCCGTAGGGTTGAGTGTCAGCAGAATTGGAGATGGTGAGTCCACACCCTGCAGGCGGCTGAGATCGTACGTTACCGACACGTGCCGGCGGACATCGGACGGGATGCATGCGTTCCAACTGGCCCAGGCCCGGCGCCGCGCCGGCAGGAACCTGCAATCCGTATGTAGTACCGCTTCGTTCCTCTGGTAGCTTAGTCGCTTCAGGGCGTCCATTTCCGCAGTCGATGTGTCCTGGAACATGCGTAAAGTCTGGTCGGCGTGTGTCGCGCAAACAACGTGATCGAAACTCTCGGTACGACCTGCCGAGGTTTGGAGGATCACTCTATCGTCGCCCCGCGCGATCGACGCCACAGGAGTGGACAAGTGAATGCGGTCGCGCAGTGGGGCCAACAGCGCGTCGACATATCGTCTGGCGCCGCCACAAATGGTTCTCCAGACCGGACGGTCGCGCAGTTGGAGCAGTCCATGATTGTGGAAAAATCGCGTCAGAAACCGTGCGGGAAATTCCATGATGCGTTCCGGCCTCGCTGACCATATCGCGGCGGCCATTGGAACCAGGTAATGTTCGAGACAATGTTTGCCCAGTCGGAGCCGGCGGGCCAGGTCCGCCACCGTCTCCGTGGGGGAAATATCTCCGTTGCGCACGAGCTGCGTCACCTCGCGGTTGAACCGCAAGACGTCATACAACATCCGGTGAAAGCGAGGCCGAATCAGATTACGCCGCTGCGCGAATAAGCCGCCCAGGGAACTGCCCTGGTACTCCAGCCCCGTTCGCGCACATCGCACACTGAAGCTCATGTCGCTGCGTCGAGTACGTATGCCGAGATGCCGGAGTATGCGGCAAAAATTCGGATAGTTGCGCTCGTTGAAAACCATGAATCCAACGTCCAGGTGATAAGGCTTGCCGAATGCACGGCAAACAACCGTTTGCGTGTGCCCACCGGCGTAGTCCCGTGACTCGAACAGATGCACTTCATGCCGCGATGAGAGCAGGCGAGCCGCGACGTTGCCACTAATTCCAGCACCAATAACCGCAATGCGCATGATGCCTCACCGATGAATGCCGCCAATTGTTTTTGGTACATCGGCACCGCCGACGAGTCCAAGTGGGGCCACCTTCGTTACGAGAATAACTGTCCACTTCGAGTTTCTCCATCGGGCGGCCCTATCGGAAATCGGTGGCGTCGTTTGCCGATCTCAGGAGCCGCCAGGGCGCGAGCAGATTATCCCGGAGCCTGGTTTTCGCCTGGGTTACCTCAACCAGCAGCAGCGTGAAGTCGTCCTCCGAGGCCTGCGGTGCGTTGCCGGGGTCCATCGCTTCCATGATTTTCGAGAACAGCAATGCCGGCTCGGGGTCGCCCGTAGCGTTCACCAGGCGTTCCAGGCCCGCAATACCCAACGGCGTTCCATCGCCCGGTGACACGGCTTCGGTCGCTGCATCGCTGTAGAATAAAGCCAGATCGCCCACACCCAGATGCATGTCACTCTGGCTGTACTCCGCACGGTCCTCGACACCCAGCGGCGTGTTGCTGACGACCAGCTCGCGTTCAGGCGCATGTGCCAGCCGCCACCGCCGCTCGCATTGACGCCGAATGAGAGGCGGAGGATGGCCGGCGTTGCAAAGCGCCAACGAACGTGTGGGGGCGAAGTAAGTACTTACGATCGCCGTGGCGAATACGCCATGCCGCGTGAGCTTGGCGAATTCGCGATTCATTCTGCTCACCAGCCGAGTCTGCTTGACATAGTTGACGTGCTCCCGCATGAGATCACGAAGTGTTATGGCGATCTCTGAGACCAATGGACCGTGCCCGCTGACGTCAGCCAGCAGCAATCGCGTGATACGCCCGGAGGCACAGGAAGAAATAAAGTACACATCTCCACCACGATCGCTCCCACCGCAGGGCCGGCTGTACAGCCAGGCCCTTAACCCGGCCATCTCAAAAGACTTATTCGCCTCGCGATTGCCACCCCACACTTCCATGCACTGCATACGCTGAACGGTCGGGCGCTGCGCGCCGCTTACGTCGACCACCATTGGCATTGATTCCCGGCGGGGCAATGCCCCAAATCGCGGAGGGTCGCAAAAGAAAGCACCGCAGTCGCCTGCACCCTCAATTCGTTTAAAAATCGTTCAAAACGTGCAAATAGTTATATCGCTCCGGGCACGCGTTGGCAACTCCCGTGGAATCGATTCAGCCGGAGCCGACTTCAATATCGTCGTAACTCTTTTATAAATAGATATTTACGTAGTATCAACTAGGCAGTGCTGCCCGCTGCGCTAAACTATAAGTATCCTCAGCCTGAGTAGCGTATGACACGATCGTTTGCAAAACGTCCATCCATGAAAGAGCTACTCACTCCCAAACAGGTCGCCCAGGCCATCCAGGTCAGCGAATCCTCTGTCAAGCGCTGGTGCGACAAGGGCGTGATCCCGACGCGCTACACCGCGGGAGGCCACCGGCGAATCCCACTGGGTGGTTTGATGGACTTTCTCAAGGCGAAGAATTTTGCCATTGTCGAGCCGGAACTCCTGGGTCTTCCGCCGGTCCGGGCAGCAACGCCGCAGACCGTCGGTCAGGCCGCCGTGCTTCTGAGCGAAGCACTACTTCGGGGTGATGAGCAGCAGTGTCGCCAAATCATCGTCGACCTCTATCTTGCCGAGCACAGCGTGGCGTCTCTATGCGACCAGGTCATGGGCCAGGCTTTCCACATGATCGGCGATCGCTGGGAGTGCGGCGAGGCAGAAGTATATCAGGAGCGGCGCGGCTGCGAAATCGCTCTCCGCGTACTGCACGAGATTCGCCGCTACTTGCCAGTGCCGGACAGAGAGGCTCCGATCGCAATCGGAGGATCTCCCGAGGGAGACCTGTACAAACTGAGTACAACGATGGCGGAGCTTGTCTTACGGGATGCGGGCTGGAGAGCGACGTCACTAGGGAATAACCTTCCCTTCCGAACCCTGGCTGCCGCCATTGAGGAACATCACCCGCGTATTCTGTGGCTGAGTTGTTCACACATTGAGCATCCTTCGCGATTTGCGGACTCTTACAGTGAACTCTACGACAATTACGGCATGGACGTGGCGTTTGTCTTGGGCGGCCGGGCCCTGACCGATTTGCTGCGGAAGCGGATCAAGTATGCCGCCTACTGCGACACCATGCAGCATCTCGAATCGTGTGCGCAAGCGTTGCTTGCCAATACCTAAGCGAGCCCGTTGACGGTCCCCTGCTCACGGCGCCGCCTCCGGTAAGTTCCCATCTGCCCGGCTACTGACACGGGCTACCAGTTGGACGCCGCCCCTCTATGGCGGGCCAGTGTCCGCCGATGGGTGTGTTCTGCCACGGTGAGCGATCACGCACGACAGTGTTACGTCCACCAATTGTCTTGTGCCGGTATCCCGCTTCGTTCATGATACGGGCTTAGCGGCTCCGGCGAGGAGAGGGAAACGCAATATCCGGCGGCTTGGGTGTTTGAAATTCCACTGATGAGTCATTCGCACGTACAACAAATGTAGCTGTGCGGGGAGAGAACCGTGAATAATTTGGATGCTTATCCATCAACCGGGTTGCGAGGCACCGCTTTCGGCCCACAACTCTTGCGCTGCGGTTATACAGATTCTCTGTCCTCACCTTCCGGTCGTTGGCAAGCCGGGCGTCCTTTGCGAAAGCCAGCGTTCACCGATATGCGAACGGATGGTGCCCGCTCGATCGCCGCGTTTACCTTACGGGTTGTTTTGGGGATCGGCATTCTTCTGGGGAGCGGCGCGCACATCACTGCCGAGGAAGCGCCCTACACACGGACCGAGAACGTGATCTATGGCCGCAAGTTCGGTTTGGCGATGACGCTAGACGTGTTTCAACCCTCCGTGCCTCCCAACGGGGCCGGCGTGGTTTTTGTTGTCAGTGGCGGATGGTTTTCTGCGCGGCGCGCGACCCAACCGAAGTATCTCGTGGAGCTGCTGCGTCGAGGATATACCATTTTCGCCGTCGTACACGGTAGCCAGCCCAAGTTCACGATTCCAGAGATCGTGGCGGACATGCATCGTGCTGTTCGATATGTCCGATCCCGATGCGACGAATACGCAGTCGGATCAGAACGGTTGGGCATCATGGGCGCATCGGCGGGAGGACACCTGTCCCTGATGCAGGGCATGGCCGGTATTGCCGGGGATCCGGACTCCGAAGACCCGGTGGAGCGTTGTTCCAGCAGAGTCCAGGCTGTCGCGTGCTTTTTTCCTCCCACCGATTTTCTCAATTACGGTCGTGAGGGGGAAAACGCTCTGGGCCGGGGAATTCTGGCAGCCTTCGCCGCCCCGTTTGATTTCAAAACGTTCGACCAGGAGACAAAGCGTTTTGAGCGGATTGTCGACCCGGAGAAAATTCTCGCCATCGGGCGCCAGATCTCACCCGTCACTCACGTTTCAAGCGACGATCCGCCCACGCTGATCATCCACGGCGACGCGGACAGGCTGGTCCCTGTCCAACAGGCAAAATTGATGATCGATGATCTGCAAGAGTCGGGTGTAGAGTGCAAACTCGTGATCAAGCAGGGCGCACGTCACGGTTGGGAGGCAATGGATCAGGACGTGTCGATGATCGCCGACTGGTTCGACCAGCATCTGCGTGCAACTCCCAAGGCACGATAACTCGCCGCTTGCCGGAAGATAGAACGCGATGGATACCGATGAAACCGCACTGTCTCGATATCGAATGCGATCGTTCATCCGCTGCTCACCGTGCCGCTCAAGGCCACTCGGAAAGAAAAAACTCTTCCTCTGGCTTCGATCTGACGGTGGTTGTCCAAGTATGCATCATCGGTTGTTTGTCGCTGGCGGGATGCCGTGAGCGTGGCGATCGTTCCCAGGCGTCGACCGAAGCAGGCAGTGTGACCATTTCCGCTGCAGCCAGCACGCAAGATGCGGTCAACGAGGTGGCCAAGCTTTTTGAACAGCGGACGGGCGATACGGTGCTCGTCAATACAGCATCATCGAGTGCGTTGGCAAATCAGATTATTTCCGGCGCGCCCGCCGCCTTGTTCTTATCGGCCAATGTCAGGTGGGCCGATACCGTGGAGCAGCGCATTCCCACTGCCGCACGGCGCTTGTTGCTGAACAACAAGCTGGTCATGATCGTGCCGCGGGGCAACCCGCAGAATGTCACGTCGCCCCAGGACCTGATGGAGGACAAGGTCGCCCGGATTGCCTTGGCGGGGGAAAAAGTGCCCGCCGGCATGTATGCCCGGCAGGCATTAGAAACGCTCGGCATCAACGATGCGATTCAGAAGGAACAGAAGATCGTTACCGGCCACAACGTGCGGATCGCCCTGAGCTATGTAGATCGCGCCGAGGCCGATGCGGGAATCGTCTACGCGACCGACGCCCAGCTTTCTGACGGAGTGGAAACCGTGTACACATTTGACGCTGCGACGCACGATCCGATTGAATATCCGCTGCTGCTGCTGACCCGCAGGGAAGACAATGATGTCGCTTCCAGGCTGTTTGATTTCCTGGGGTCCAGCGAAGCCGCGGCCATTTTTGAACGTTACGGTTTCAAGGTCGCCGGCAGCGATCGGTAACGCAGCGCGACTCGGGGATCCGATCGGTCTGGACCGCGACGGACAAAAGTGATGCATCAAGGCGCACAAGCGAGGCGCCGGCGCGCGGCGTGACTTCCATTTGATCCGAAATCACTGAAGAGATCAGCTCGATTCGGCCACCGCATATTCGGCGACGACGTCTTCTCTTAACGCAATGCCAAGCCCCGGTCCCTGGGGCACGTCCATTCTTCCGTCCACGGCGCGCAGCGGTTGTTCAATCAGATCGTTTCTTAGCGGAGAATCCTCGACACAATCTTCGAACAGGAAAGCGTCGCGGCAGGTACTCAGCCAATGAAGGCTGGCGGCGACGGTCACCGGCGTCGTATAGCAATGGTTGCACAGCCGCGCGCCGATCTCTTCGACACGATCCCG
>CAZNKT010000004.1:0-98055 GCA_964573605.1 uncultured Pirellulales bacterium | reverse complement strand
CATCGAACTTTATCATGTCGCCATGCCGCTGATCAGCCCCTGGCGCACGGCATACGGCGAGGATCGCGAAGTGCACTCGGTATTGTGCCGGATGGGCAGCGGTTCGGTGGATGGGTGGGGAGAATCAACGCCCTTCGCCGCGCCGTGTTACAGCCCGGAATGGGCTGGTGGAGCGTTGGCCGTTGCGCGGGACTGGCTGGCGCCGGCCGTCATCCACCGCAACATTCCTTCCGGCGAAGCCCTGCAGTCCGCCCTATCGATCTACAAAGGGAATCCATTCGCCAAGGCGGCGCTTGATACGGCATGGTGGAGCCTGCATAGCAAACGCCAAAATGAGTCCCTCAGCCACGCGCTGGGTGCCACTCGCAGGGAAGTCGCCGTCGGAGCGGACTTCGGTGTCATGGATGCGATCGACGACCTGCTAGCGGCGATCGACGGGGCGGTGTCGGAAGGATTTCCGCGCATCAAACTGAAGTTCCGTCCCGGATGGGATCTCGGCATGCTGCGGGCCGTCCGGAAACACCATCCGCACCACACGCTGCACATCGACTGCAACAGCGCGTACCGGCTGACGGACATCGAGATGTTCCGCTCCCTGGAGGCTTTTGATCTGGCGATGATCGAACAACCGCTGCAGCACGATGACTTGCATGACCACGCCCAATTGCAGTCCATGATCGCCACGCCGATCTGTCTGGACGAAAGCATTTCTTCACTGGACAAAGCCCGCCAGGCGTTAGCGCTGCGAAGTTGCCGTTATGTGAACGTCAAACCGGGACGCGTGGGGGGACTGACCCCCGCGGTTTGGATTCACGAAATTTGCCGACAGCAGGGTGTCGCCTGTTGGGTAGGTGGCATGCTGGAAAGTGCCGTCGGCGCTTCCCAGTGTGCGGCGCTGGCCATGCTGGACAACTTTACCTACCCCGCCGACCTGTTTCCCAGCAGCCGTTTCTATCACGAGGACCTCGCACATCCCCCGATCACGGTGCACAAGAACGCGGACGGAGTGCCTTCGGTGTCGGCTCCCGCGGCACTCGCCGAGCCCGCGCCCGATCGGTTGCGTAAATGGACTATTGAAAGGGTGGTTCTGCATTAGCAACCGCTGGCAGCAAAAACGCGTCGCGCAAGATTCTAGTGCCGGTTCGGGCGGCCCGCGACCGGGTAGGCAGGATCCGGGAATCCTTTCCCACTGTGTTCGCCGGGAGGAACGAGCCCGTTGATCAAGGTCTCATCGGAGTCGGTAATCGATACCTTCAGGCACTGGAGATTGTCCTGGAGCTGAGCGCTGGTGCGCGGTCCAACCACGATCGACGACACGAATGGATTGGCAAGGCACCATGGTTGTCGATGTCGGCCGTGTCGACGAAGTTCACGCCCTCATCAATGGCCCGATGGATGATCCAAACGGCCTCCGCTTCCTCCGTCGGTCCACCAAACATCATCGTTCCCAGGCAAACGGGAGAAACGCGGAGTCCGCAACGCCCCAGCCGGCCGTAAACCATGGCAATTCAGAAGAAGTCCTCCGCCTCCGTTTTGGTACAATACGCCAGATGCGGTTTCAAAACGCCCTGTAATCGCTCCACGATCGGGAAATATCCCAGCAAAATCAGGTTTTGAAACCGGCTCTAGAAATTTCCCGCGTATCTTACCAGATGTGCATGACGGTCGCCGTGCCCTTGCGCCTGGAGACGAAAGTCCCTCCCCAAAGGGCAAACAACTGTCAATGCCGCGAGAGGCGGGGACCATGCCGGTCGCCGGATGGAAGGAATTTCTCCCGATGAGCAAACACACCGCGGTGTCCGTCATTGCGTCGACCAATTTCGTGAGGCTCGTGCAGCGCGACGGCTGGTCGTACGTCAGCCGCATCAAGGCTTCAGGCGTTGTTTGCATTGTTCCGCTACGCAGCGACGGCCACGTCGTGCTCGTGGAACAGCATCGACCCGCGGTGGGTGTTCCGGTTGTGGAATGGCCCGCGGGGCTGGCTGGCGACGCCCCCCACCTGGCAGCGGAATCGCTGGAGGACGCCGCGCGGCGTGAACTGCTGGAAGAAACCGGTTATCGGGCGGGGCGCTGGCGGCAGCTGGCCACGGTTGCGTCCAGCCCGGGCTTGACGGACGAAATCGTCACATTCTTTCTGGCCGAGGACGCAGAACGCATTGGATCAGGAGGCGGCGATCAGAGCGAGGACATCCTGGTTCACGAAGTGCCGCTGGCAGATGTCGACACGTGGCTCTCACGTGCGGCGGCGGCGGAAAAACTTGTCGACGCCCGCGTCTACTCCGGGCTCTATTTTCTCCATCAAGGCCACGTGGGTGGCGGTCGTTGATCCCGATGGCCTGTTCCGCGTGGGTGCATTCTGGCGAGTGAATTCAGGCTGCCGTTGTTTGTCGGCGGGCGCTCCAGGCGACGACATCCAATTGCCGGGCGAAATAAGAGAACGTCGGCGGCTGCGTCAGTTCGATGCCCAGTGAACGCGTCATGTCGATGGATTCGATCTCGACGTCGGCCGCCTCCAGCGGCCATACGCGGTGATGGATGTCGCCGCACAGCACGCGCGACGCGTTGTCCGTCGTGAAAAGACAGTACCGTTCGGTCACGAAATGATCGATCGTTCCCGGCGCGGCCTCAATCGGCGCTGGCCCCGATTGCGGGCGATAGCGGATAGATAACGTCGCGGGAGGAGCGCCGACGCGGGTCCGCTGACTGGAAAAAGAAAGCCATCCTCCCGGTTGTTCGGTGATTTCCATTTGCGCATCGAAATAGGGCAGATGAAACAACCGGCGGGCAACTCGGACCGCCAGCCGACTGGCTGCATCCAGCGAAAAGAAGAATACGCCCGCCTTGCCCCGGTGCCGGACATAGGTCCGCACGTTCAATTCCAGAAAGCAGGAGGGGTGCGGCGGATGCATCCAGCGGGGCAGGGCCGGAACACATCGCGGATGCACACGTTCCATCCGAAATGGCACCACGCCGATCCAGGCCTGCCCGTCGAAAAGATCCAGCTCCAACGGCGCCGGAACCGCACATCGAATCGATTCCGGGGCCACCGGCCAGTGCAGAAATACCAGGTCGCGCCACCGCATGGCCATCACCCACGGGCGTCGTGGAAGCCGGTACGGGCGATGCGCGGTGTGATGGAACGAGGGATGCCGAAACATGGAACGCACCGACGTCGCAAGAACGCAATGAACCTGTTTCTGATGATCGACAGAAATGGCCCCGCAGACGGCCGACCGTCCCACCTTATCGCGGCGGACTGAGGTGGCAAGCCGTCGGTCCGCAATCGCGGACCGAGGACCCGACGGTTCGCCGCCTGAGGTGCATGCCTTGCCGCTTCGTCCGGAGCCTCATAGAATCCCGGCTGGAGTGACATTGACAAAATTCTGGGGAGCAATTTCATGAAAGGTAGCGAAAAGGTGGTTGACGCCCTGAATGCCGGGCTGACCATCGAACTGACCGCCATCAATCTCTACTTCATCAATTCCAAGATGTGCCGGGATTGGGGCCTCCACAAACTGGCCTCGCATTTTTACGCGGAATCTGTCGAGGAGATGAAGCACGCGGAAGCCGTGATTGATCGCATCCTGTTTCTGGACGGAGTCCCGGAAATCGCCCGATATGATGTGATTCACGTGGGAAAGACGCCGCAGGAACAAATTCAAAACAGCTTGAAGCTCGAGTTAAAAGGGGTGTCCACGTACAACGAAGCCGTTCAGCTCGCCATGGCGGAGAAAGATGCCGGCAGTAAAGACCTCATGGAGCGAATGGTCGTCGAATCCGAGGAAAGCATCGACTGGTGCGAAGCGCAATTCGACTTGATCGAAAAAGTCGGCATCCAGAATTACCTGGCCCAACAAATCGGCGAAGCGCCGGCTGAGTGATTCCGGGAGAAACAGGCCACGGGCGGGCCCCGACCTTTCCACGTGGCCGGTCCGGCCAGGGCTCCCTCATTGACCCCGTCTCCGGACTGAAATATCGGCTCGGGGCTTTCCCGCGATGGTCGCCAAGAGAACGGCTCGCCAAGTCACGGCGCACGGCCATGAATGGCCGCCGAGGCTCATCGAATCAGGCGGCCCGGCATTCACACAAGTGCTCGGCATATCCACAGCGCGTGCACACGGGTAAGGCGCCGCATGTGGCTGGCAGTCCGGCCAACAACCGTCGGATGCGGCAATGGCAAGCCGTGCAGGCTCCACCGGCACGCGTCCTCGCCATGACTTCGGACACGGTCGACGGTGCCCGGCTGTCGATAACAGCGCGGACGGACGATTCGGTCACCTGAAAGCAGTGACAGATCACGCGATCCCGAAGGGGCGGGGCCGGGCAGTGATTGGTCGCTGATGCCACAGTTACCGATGCTACGCGTTGGAAATGACGCTGATAACGAGTCTCAATAAACACTAAAATAACGATCGCGGCGGCGGTGTCAATAACATCCCGCGGCCGGACAGGCAGGCAACACTCGCAAACTCATATCAGGCAGCAATTTAGAGGGCCCAATCATCACGGACCGATGCCAGCGGGACACGCGAAAGCGCTGGCCGGGTGGCCCGGCGGTCACGAGCCACGTCGTCGAGTCTCGTTGCGCCGCCGATCGAGGCGGGTCGCTTCACGACGTGGGGGCGCGTGGGCCGTCGTTCATTCCCCGCCACCAGCGGCCCACCAGCAGACTGATTCCCAGCGAGAGGGCCAGGACGATCGACGTCGGCTCGGGAACCGTCGTAATTTCGACGCGCATGTTATCGACGCCGATCTCCACGTCGAGTCCGCCCTGGGAGTACTGGCCGGTCAGTGCATAGCCAAATTGGAACGCCCGCGAAAAATCAGGGTGATTCGGGCTTCCATCGACGGCCGTGAAATCTCCGGGGCCCAAGCCGCGGTCGCTCACGCGCATCCAGGCAGCACCGCTCTCCACCGGCTGGCCGGCGGCTGTCGCGACGAACGGCTCGTCCTGCAACAACGCCAGCGTCACGTGAATCTGCGATGTTCCCTCGAGCACCTGCGGCAGCACGTCGACGCCAAAGTCGATGGTCAGCGCGGGCTGACCGGTCGATGCCCTGAACACAAAATCCGAGTCGAATGGATACGCCACGGTCGCTACCTCGGAAGTCGACGAGCCGGGGGCGCCGAACACGAGCAGCGTGCTGGGCGGAGGATTGCCCAATGTGTCGGACCCGGCTCCGTCCAGCGAGAGCTGTCCGGAGGAATCTTCGAGCGTACGGGCGACCGTGCCGACGTTCACATGAGGCTTCGTGCGTTCGAACTTTTCTTTGGCCATGCGGTGGTTCCCCTCGCGTGCATCGGAGGTTTCCCATTGCAACGCCCCCCCGGCAATGAGAGTAACTTCGAGTATAATCGGGGGGCGTCGGATGTGCCTATGCAATTGATCGTCGCCTGTCCTGAATGTGCACGGCAGTACCGGGCCGAGAATCGGTCGATCGGGCGCCGGTTCCACTGCCATTGCGGGGCGGTGATCGATGTCCGCAACGCCGGATCGCACGATGCCGCCGTCGTACGATGCAGCAATTGCGGCGCGCCGCGCGTCGAGGGGGCGGCGAACTGTCGTTTCTGTTCGAGCGACTTTACGCTTCGCGATCGCGACCTGAACACCATTTGCCCGACCTGTTTTTGCCGTGTGAGCGACCGCGGGAAATTCTGCCATCATTGTGGCCAAGCCCTTTCGCCCGAGGGCTTTATCGAAAAACCGACACAACTGCTTTGCCCAACGTGCGAGCAGAACAGCCATTTGAGGGGCCGAAGAATGGGCCCGTCCGGTGTGGCCGTGTTTGAATGCGGGAAGTGCACGGGCATGTGGATGGGGCAGGAGAGCTTCCACCGGCTGGCGCAGCACGCGCGCCGCACGGCCGCCGAGCAGACGATCCCCGCCGCACGTCCCGGACGCAAAACACTGCGTGACGACGCTGGCCCCGAGGCGACCAAGACCGAACGGCGGTGGAAATACCGGCCCTGTGCCGAATGCCGCTCGTTGATGGTCCGGCACAATTATGCCAAGAGCGGCGTCGTCGTGGACGTATGTCGTGACCACGGCGTGTGGTTTGACGCGTCCGAATTGCCTCGGATTCTGCGCTGGCTGCGCGCAGGGGGAGCACGTCCATCGCGTAGTATCTTGCGGCGTGGCCGCGCGGGCACGTCGGTTCGTCCCACGTCGTCCACGACGAACCAGGCGGTCGCATCCCCGGACGATCCATGGTCTGCCATGGCCCGTTCCGCGTGGCAAGCGGTGCGGGAGCTGCTGTCCGGCTCGTACCGCTAGCCTCTGCGCGACGGCGGCTCGGCGCCTGCGAAATCACACGCGCGTCGCTCACGGCCCTCGGGACTGTCCAGCCCCACGCGGTCTGCACAATCCGCGGGCGACCAGTGCTTGTCTGGCGCGCAAATCGATCGACCCGACAGAACAAACACGGCGCCGACCTACCGAAAAAACCCGCACAACCAACCCCTTGAACGGCAATCTACGACCGTGCGTGCGAGTTGGCACGCCAAGTGCACCGCTTTCAACGGCAGTGGCCGTTGCGGAGGACACAGCGACCGCCGCGCCGCGTTGATCGATGTCACATGGTCCCGTTCGGGAGTCTCATCATGGCTGTAACTGATGCTGGCCGATCCGCAATCACTGGCGGAGGTGACAAATGGAGCCACGGACAGCGTATCGTCGAATCCGCTCGACGCGCGCTGGCTTCCAGTTCACGACGTTTTCTTCGCTGCGTCGACTGTCGGTATCGCGACGGCGTGCTGACCCTCGACGGCCGGGTCCCGACGTACTACTTGAAGCAACTGGCACAAACGCATGTGGCCCGCATTGACGGCGTCTCTGAGATCGAAAACCGAATTGTCGTAACAAGCGCGATCGGCCGCGTTGCCTGAGCGACACGCAGCGGGCCTGGTGGATCGCGATTCCCCCCGCCCCGTAATCCCCCCCCGCCCTGGGGGCCCGCTTGAAACCTGGTCTGGCGCCAACACCATTCACGTGCCGTGCCATCCATCGTCTCCGCCGGGCACCCCGCCGGGATCCGGTCGTTTCGGATTGTCGGTTCCACCCCCGACGGTCGCGCGGCATACCCTTCCGTGCCGGAGGGGACGGCTATCAAGGCTTAAATTCTTGGCAACCTCACGGTTTTCCGTTATCATCCGCGATGGCGCATGGATTCACCTGGGGAGCAGCCAATGTAGTTGGAAGACAGCGGGCGTCATGGCAGGATAGAACTCGCACGGTAGGGCAGCCGTTGCGAGGGGAACTGAAGGAGAGGTCATGACCGACAGGTGTCACTCGTATTTGGATCGGGGGGTAATGCTACCGTCTTCCGAGGTGTCATTCCCGTCGACCCTGTTGCGGAGCGGGGCCGTTGATGCGGTTTTTGCGCGGGCTTGGCGCGCCGCGCGGGCCTGCCGTCCGATCCTCATTCGAGGAGAAGCAGGGACGGGCAAGCAGCAGTGTGCCAAGTGGTTCCACCGGCAGAGTCCACGTGCGGACAAGCCGCTGATCATTGTCCGTTGCACGGCGCTGACGTCCGCTTTGGCCGAATTCCAGCTCTGGGGACACGAAGCCGGCGCCCATTGTTGCGCTCGCGGTCGATCGCTGGGGCTGCTTCGCGCGGCGCATGGCGGTGTGGTGCTGTTGGAAGAGATTGGCCGGTTGCCACGCGCCGTTCAAGCCAAACTGGCCTCCGCACTGGCGCGGCGGGAGGTCGTGGCTGTCGGATCCGCCGTGCCGGTGCCGGTCGACCTCGTACCGTTGGCGACGTCCTCCGAAGATCTGCGGGCGCACGTTGCCGCCGGACGGTTCGACCCGTCGCTGTACGACGTGCTGTCGGAAGTCGAGTTCCCGGTCCCGCCGCTCCGGGATTGCCGGGACACCATTCCGTGGCTCGTGGATACTTTGTCGCGGCGGTACGCCGCTCGATACGCGCGTCCCGTGGTCCAGCCCGATGCGGAGACTCTAACGAGGCTCCAGCGTTACCACTGGCCGGGCAATCTTCGCGAGTTGTCCGACGTTATCGAACGATCGTACGCGCTGGACTGCGCGATCGTGGTGCCCGAATAATCGCCAGCGCATCAAGACTTGGTCTCGATCGGCAACTGATCGATTTTGGCGGCCAGAATGAAGTCGTTTTCGGACAGCCCGCCGATCGCGTGCGTCCACAGTTCGATCGCCACGTTGCGAAATCCCTCCAGGTGCAGATCGGGGTGGTGGCCATCCTGCTCGGCGACTTCGGCGACCCGCTGGAAGAAATCCATGCCTGCCGTGAAGTTTTTGACGGTCCACTGCTTGCGGATCCGCTGTCCGTCGCGAACCAGCTCCCATCCATCAAGCTGTTCCAATTGCTCCCGGGCCAGATCCGGGGGGAACGGATCGACGCCCCCCTCGCATGGCTTGCACTTGTTGGCCGTCAATTGCTGGGTTGTTTGCACGTCCATTAGGTTTTCTCCAAGTGGGATAAGAAAGACCCGCGCTGACGTAAGCTCAAATCGCATATCGTCTGCCCGCGGGATCGGTCACGGGGCCCTCCCTGGGGATGGCGGGGCGCGACGTGCCGCCGGCAGCGCGACTCGATCACCGTCAACCGCCTCCGGCAGGGCTCAGCGCCCCGGCCAGCGCGATTTTGGGTGCCGGCAACGCGCTGGTCCCCATCAAAAACTGGTCGATCGCCCGTGCGGCCCCGCGGCCTTCATTGATGGCCCACACGACCAGTGACTGCCCGCGGCGGCAGTCCCCCGCGGCAAATACGCCCTCGACGGACGTAGCAAACAGACCGTGTTCCGCGCGGTAGTTGCTGCGCGCATCGTACTGAAGTTCGAGCATCTCCGCGACCGCCTGCTCCGGACCCAGGAACCCCATGGCCAGCAGCACCAGGTCGGCTTCAAAAACTTCTTCGGAATCGGCGATTTCGGTGAACGGGATCTTACCGGCGGGCGTCGACCAGTCGATCCGCACTGTTTCAATGCCGCGTACGCGACCCTGGCCATCGTCCAGAAACCGCTTCGACAGGAT
Source organism: uncultured Pirellulales bacterium (assembly GCA_964573605.1). Classification (GTDB taxonomy): domain Bacteria; phylum Planctomycetota; class Planctomycetia; order Pirellulales; family JBBDJB01; genus CAZNKT01. Next base: position 89,045 of record CAZNKT010000004.1, on the reverse strand, counting down.
CGCAAATGCGCGGGGATCGCTTCCGAACCGGGCGACGGCTTCCTGATGCCCGTAGTCGGTGCGGAAGATCCGCGGCCATTGTGGCCAGGGGTTGCCTTCCGCCCGTTGGTCCGGCGGCTTGTCCAACAGTTCAAAGTTTACCAGGCCCCGGCAGCCGTGCCGCAACGCGGTGCCGATGCAGTCGGTGCCGGTATCGCCCCCGCCAATCACGATGACGCGTTTGTCTTTGGCCGAGATGATCGGTGGGCCCGACGCGTCCGAATCCAGCAGCGAGGCGGTATTGCGGGTGAGAAAGTCCATCGCGAAGTGGACTCCCTCCAGGTCACGTCCCGGGATGGGCAGATCGCGCGGCCGTGTCGCGCCGGTGGCCAGCAACAGCGCGTCATTCTCGTCCCGCAACCGGTTTGGATTGATGTACTGCACGCGTTTACGACGCTCTTCGGTAATGCGTGTCATATGTCCCGACGGAAAGTCCTCGCGGCGGCCCACATGAGCACAGGTAACGAACCGGATGCCTTCCTGTTCGAGCAGTTGGATGCGCCGCTGCACGACCTGCTTGTCGAGTTTCATATTGGGAATGCCGTACATGAGCAGGCCACCGATCCGGTCGGCCCGTTCATAGATCGTGACGGAGTGTCCGGCGGCATTGAGCTGTGCGGCCGCCGCCAGACCGGCCGGTCCGGAACCGACAATGGCCACGCGCTTGCCGGTTCTTGTGGCGGGCGGGCGAGGCTTGACCCAACCTTCGGCGAATCCCCGGTCGATGATCGCGTTTTCGATATTCTTGATGGTCACCGGCGGATCGGTGATTCCCAGCACGCATGCGCCCTCGCACGGAGCCGGACATGTGCGGCCGGTGAACTCGGGAAAATTGTTCGTACTGTGCAACCGGTCCAGCGCTTCCCTCCACCGGCCGCGATAGACCAGGTCGTTCCATTCCGGAATCAGGTTATCGATAGGGCAACCAGAGTCCGACTGGCAGAACGGAACGCCGCAATCCATACAGCGCGCGCCCTGCGTCTTGAGGTGGTTTTCGACAGGCAGTGTGAAGATTTCCTGAAAATCCCGCATCCGCTCCCGCGGATCCCGGTAAGGCACGTTCTGCCGCTCGTATTCTTTGAATCCAGTGGGTTTACCCATCAGTGGAGGCCCCTACTGCGGACGCGCGCGAGGCAGCTTGCCGACCGCGTTCGGCCAGCACGCGCTTGTAGTCGATCGGCATAACCTTCACAAACGTGTCCAGCACTTGTGGCCAGTCGTCCAGTATGCGTTGGGCAACGGTGGAACCGGTGTAGCGGAGATGGTCCGAGATCATCATTTTCAACTCGTCGATGTCGCTGTCGTCTTCGATCCGTTCCAGCTCGACCATTTCCAGATTACAGCGGGTCAGAAAGTCGTCGTCGATGTCCCATATGTAGGCCACGCCACCGGACATTCCGGCCGCGAAGTTGCGTCCCGTCCGTCCCAGGATAACGGCTCGCCCGCCCGTCATGTATTCACACCCGTGATCGCCGACGCCTTCCACGACCGCCCATGCGCCGCTGTTGCGAACGCAGAAGCGCTCGGCCGCCTGGCCGCGGAAAAAGGCCTGACCTGCCGTCGCCCCGTACAGCACGACGTTGCCGATCAGGATGTGATCTTCGGGCACGAACGTGCTGGCCAGCGGCGGGTAAATGACCATCCGTCCGCCGGACAATCCCTTTCCGACATAGTCATTGGCATCGCCTTCCAATTCGAGCGTCACCCCGCGCGCCAGAAACGCCCCGAAACTCTGGCCCGCGGACCCGTTTAGTTTGATATGGATCGTGTCGTCGGGAAGCCCGTTTTCGCCCCATTGGCGCACGACGTGGTGGCTAAGAATGGTCCCCACGGTGCGGTTGGTATTGACGATCGGAAGATCCATGGTCACTCGCTGGCCCGATTCCAGCGCGGGTCCCGCCCGCGCGACGAGTTGCTGGTCGAGGGCCTTGTCGAGGCCGTGATCCTGGGGAATCTGGCAGTACACGCCGACATCCTCGTGCGGCTTCTGGGCCGGCGTGAGAATGGGGGTCAGGTCGAGTCCGTCGGCCTTCCAGTGCCGGATGGCGTCGTCGGTTTGCAGGCAGTCCACGCGCCCGATCATCTCGTTCACGGTGCGGAAACCCAGTTCGGCCATGAGCAGTCGCGCTTCCTCGGCCACCATGAACAAATAATTCACGACGTGCTCGGGCGTGCCGGTGAACTTGGCCCGCAGCTCGGGATCCTGCGTGGCGATGCCGACCGGACACGTGTTGAGATGGCACTTGCGCATCATGATGCAGCCCAGCGTGACGAGCGGCGCCGTGGAGAATCCGTACTCCTCGGCACCGAGCAGCGCGGCGATCACCACGTCGCGGCCCGTCTTCAGCTGCCCGTCGGTCTGCAGCACGACGCGCGATCGAAGGTCGTTGAGCACCAGAGTCTGATGGGTTTCGGCGATGCCCAGTTCCCAGGGCAGCCCCGCGTGCTTGATGCTCGTCAGGGGCGACGCTCCCGTCCCGCCGCTGTCTCCGGAGATGAGGATGTGATCGGCATATCCCTTGGCGACCCCTGCCGCAATGGTGCCCACGCCCACCTCCGAGACGAGCTTGACGCTGATCCGCGCCGCGGGATTCGCGTTCTTGAGGTCATGGATCAACTGCTTGAGATCCTCGATCGAATAGATGTCGTGGTGTGGCGGTGGACTGATCAGCCCGACTCCCGGCGTCGAGAAGCGGATGCGGGCGATATTCTCATCCACCTTGCGTCCGGGCAATTCACCACCTTCCCCGGGCTTGGCGCCCTGCGCGATCTTGATCTGCAGTTCGTCGGAGTTGGACAGGTACCAGATCGTGACGCCGAACCGGCCCGACGCGACCTGCTTGATGGCCGACCGTTTCGAGTCGCCGTTTTGCAGCGTCTGGAACCGGACCGGGTCCTCGCCCCCTTCGCCCGTGTTGCTCTTGCCGCCCAGGCGGTTCATGGCGACGGCCAGGGTTTCGTGGGATTCGGCCGAAATCGACCCAAAGCTCATGGCTCCGGTACAGAACCGCTTGACAATTTCGCTGGCCGGCTCAACGTCTTCGCAACGGACCGGGCGCGCATACTGCGGTCGTTCGATCTTGAGCAGGCCGCGCAGCGCGCAGCGTGTGCGGGCGTCCTCATTGGCGTGCTCGGCGAAACGCGCGTACGCTTCCAGGCTGCCCGCGCGGGCGGCAACTTGCAGATCGGCGATCGCTTGGGGATCCCACATGTGTCGCTCGCCCCGCGACCGCCAGTGGAATTCGCCCGGGTTGGGCAGGGACGTCCGAGCCTGTTCGGGGCGTTCGGGAAAACCGATGGCGTGGCGGCGCAACAACTCGTCGGCCAGCACATGGAAATCGACGCCCTGGATGCGGCTGGGGGTACCCGCAAAACAGCGGTCGACAATCTGGTCGCGCAGTCCCACGGCCTCGAAGATCTGCGCGCCCTTGTAGGACTGGAGCGTCGAGATGCCCATTTTGGCCATCACCTTGAGCATGCCCTTGGCGACCCCCTTGCGGTACGAAGCCACCACACTGTCGTCGTCGGGTTCGCCGGGGGTCAGGCCGTCGCGCCGCGCCTGCCACAAGGCCTCGAACGCCAGATAGGGATTGATCGCGTCCGCCCCGTAGCCCACGAGCAGGCAATGGTGATGGACCTCCCGTGCTTCGCCCGTCTCCACGACGATCCCGATCCGCGTTCGCTTGGTCTGGCGCACCAGGTGATGATGGACCGCACCGCAGGCCAGCAGCGCGCTGACGGCCACGCGGTCACGCCCCATTTGCCGGTCGGACAGAATGATCAGACCGTATCCGTCATCGATCGCCTGCTCTGCCTCGGCGCAAATACGCTCCAAGGCCGGCACCAGCCCTTCGCGACTCTCGGAGCGCGGCCACGTGATATCGATGGCGCGCGTCTTCCAACCGCGATGATCCAGATGCTTGAGCGTCGCCAACTCCTCGTTGGAAAGTATCGGATGTGGCACCAGCAGCCGATGGCCGTGCTGTTCGGTGGTCGTCAGCAGATTGGATTCGGGACCGATGTAGCACTCCAGCGACATGATCACTTCTTCGCGGATCGAATCGATGGCCGGGTTGGTGACCTGCGCGAACAGTTGCTTGAAGTAGTCGTATATCATCCGCGGCTGGTCCGACAGACAGGCCAGCGCGGAGTCGTTGCCCATCGATCCGACGGGGTCGCGCTTTTCGGCAATGAGCGGCAGCAGCATGAACTGCATGGTTTCGATCGTGTAGCCGAACGCCTGCATCCTGGCGAGCAGCGTGTCGGGAAAGAACCCGTGAGGTTCGCCGTTGGGCTCGAGTTCACTGAGCGAAATACGTTTCCGGTGCAGCCAATCCGCGTAGGGTCGTCGCCGCGCAAACTGGTCTTTCAATTCATCGTCGGGGATAAGCCGCCCCTGCTCGAAATCGATGAGGAACATGCGGCCCGGTTGCAGCCGTCCCTTCGCCTTGACCGTGGCCGGATCCACTTCCAGCACGCCCACTTCCGATGCCATGATCACGCGATCGTCGTGTGTCACGTAGTAGCGGCTGGGCCGCAGGCCGTTGCGGTCCAATACCGCGCCGATGTAATGGCCATCGGTGAACGCAATCGATGCCGGTCCGTCCCACGGTTCCATGAGGCACGAATGAAATTCGTAGAAGGCGCGTTTGGCTTCCGACATCGTTTCGTGCTTCTGCCACGCTTCAGGAATCATCATCATGATCGCTTCCTGGAGCGTGCGGCCGGTCATCAACAGGAATTCCAGCACGTTGTCAAAGGTCCCCGAATCGGAGCAGTCCGGTTCGACCACGGGAAACAACTTGGAAATCTCGCCGCCGAACAAATCGCTCTGAACAACCCCTTCCCGGGCGTGCATCCAGTTCATGTTGCCGCGGAGCGTGTTGATTTCGCCATTGTGGGACATGAAGCGGTTGGGCTGAGCACGGTCCCAGGAAGGAAACGTGTTCGTGGAGAATCTCGAGTGCACCATGGCCAGGTGGCTCGTGTATTCCGGATCGGCCAGGTCGGGGAAATACGTCAGCAATTGATCGGGCGTCAGCATGCCCTTGTAGATCAAAACCTTGGTCGACAGGCTCGCGATGTAAAACATCTTGGCCTGCGTCATCCGGTCGTCGCCCCGCAATGCGTGGCTGGCCTGTTTGCGGATCAAGTACAGCTGCCGTTCGAAGGCATCGCCTTGCAGATCGTCCCCGGCGACGACGAAGAGTTGTTCGATATGCGGTTGCCCGGCCCGGGCGGTGGGGCCGATGTCGGCCTCGTCGGGCCGCGTCGGCACGGTACGCCAGCCAATCAGTTGCTGCCCCTGTCGCATAGTCATTTCGGCGACCGTCTGCTTGGCATGTGCCCGCTCGTCGGGAATCGTGGGCAGAAACACGACGCCCGCCGCGAAGCGGCCCGGCGCGGGCAGTTCCACGCCCAAGTCCTGACGCGCGCATTTCCTCAAAAACGCGTCCGGCAGCGCCGTCAGCATGCCGGCTCCGTCGCCGGTGTTGGGCTCGCAGCCACACGCACCGCGGTGGTCCATGCTCTTGAGGACCTCGTCGGCGTCCAGAATCATCTGATGACTACGCTGGCCCTTGATGTGCGCCACGAACCCGACCCCGCAACTCTCTTTTTCCAGCGCCGGGTCGTACAAGCCGTGCTTGCCGGGAAGTCCGTACTGTTGTGATTTGTGCTTCATACCAATTTCTCACGTGCAACCAACACATCGCCCACCGCCCGGAGCCTCAAAAACTGCCGCGGCGTCACGCGGCCCGAGCCGCCGCTGCCTGCACGCGATGGCCGAGCCGCCGTTGCGCGCGGGGCGGTGCCTTTGCCTCCGGGAACAATCATTCAGACATCCACGCTATGCAGCTTGGTGGCGGCTGTCCGTTCGCCGGACGTGGACCGGCGCTGCCGAACCCGCGGCACCGACGGCGGATCGTCAGCCGGAGCCGACCTGTCGCGCAACAGCTGCAAAAACCGCCGCGCGGCCGGGCCCAACGACCTGCCCTTGCGTTGCAGAATGCCCAGCGGACGCACAAGCGGTTGCTCCGCCAGCGGCCGGGCAACCAGCGCGCCGATCTGGACCTCGTGCCGAACCGTGGGTTCGGGCAGCAGGCTCACGCCGGCATCAATTTCGATGGCCCGCTTGATCGTTTCAATATTGTCGAACTCCATCACCACGTTCACATGCGCTCCGCTGTCCTGCAGCACGCGATCGATCGCCCGCCGGATCTTGAGACTGCGAACAAATGCCACGACGTCGTAGCCGCCCAGTTCCTCGAGCCGGATGCAACCCTGCTGGCGGGCCAACGGGTGCACGGGCGCCGCCACCAGCATCATAGGCTCCTCGCGCCATACCGTGGCGCGCACACGCCGCGATACCTTCGGATAACTGACCAGTCCCAGATCCACTTCGTCGTTTTCGACCAGTTCGTACACCCGATCAGGATGGTGATACTCCAACTGCACGTTGGCCCGCGGGTGCTGGCCCATGAAGGCCTTCAACAACGTGTTCATCTGATACAGCCCGACCGAGTAGATCGAGGCGACGATCACCCGCCCGGACACTTCTTCGTGCAGCGTGCGGACCTCCTGCTCCAGCTCAAAATATCGGCGCACGACCTGGCGGCAACCGTTGTAATAGGTCTGCCCTTCCGGCGTGAGCACGAACGGCCGCTTGGATCGATCGATCAGCTTGACCTCCAGCCGCTCTTCGAGCTGATGCACGAGCTGGCTGGCTCCGGATTGCGAGATATCGTTCTCGTCGGCCGCCCGCGAGAAACTGCGACGAGCGACGACGTCACAAAACACTTTCAGAGAGCGGAGGTGCATGATCTTCGGTCCCGCCCCCGAGAGCGGCGGGTAATGATTAAAATTTCAAATGAAGTGCGACGGCAGAATGTGAAAAGGCGATACTAGAGTACTCGTGACCCCCCCCGAGCGTCAAGCGTCGCCAGGCCCGCGTGAGCCGCCGCTGCCGCGGGCCGGTCGAGCGATGCGACGGCCCGCACCGACGGCTGGGCCCCCCCGTTGCCGCACGCGACCGCGTAGCATCGGCACGGCGGGCCGGCGGTTTTAGCTGCGTTCGTCCGGCGTGACGAATTCGACCGAAGCGATGAAGGCTTGGAAGTTTTCCTGTTGCCGCCCGACCAATGCCGCATCGCCGCGCATCTTGAAGAACCACGTTCGTGCCTCATCGACGACGATCACGCCCAGGATGGCCTGCCGCCGCGTGGCTTCCTCCGGTCCCACCAGGTAGAGGAAATGCCCGGGCCGTCCATCCACGTCGACCGGCTTCAGGAGATCTTGCTCCATCGCTTGCTGCGTGATGGGCTGCAGGTTGATCTGTCGGCGCCAACGGTTGACGTTGGGCAGCAGCGCGGCGGCTTCCGGACCCAGGACGATGGCGGTCAATTCCGCCTGCTGCTTTCCGCCGGTGATGCGAAATGCGGCCTGGCGCATCCCGCCGGCCGGCGCGGGCTGCCAGCCTTCCGGGGTATCGTACCGCAGCGACAACGCACCCCGTTCTGGGCGCTGCGATACGGCGCCCGGTGAGTCGGCTTGCGGGACGGTCGACCGGGGACGGCCCATGCCGCCGCGGCGTTCTCCCACCATATCGACAATGCGCGCCGTCTTTGAATCGAGTGAAATCTGTTCGCTTTCGGCATCCAGGGCATCGGCCGTAATCGGCGCCAGTCCAATCTGTTCCCGCCAGCGATTGATATTGGACATGGTGTACGACTCGGAATCGCCGTCGGGAGTGGGCAGCGGTATCACGGTCAGTTCCAGCGGATCTTCGTCGCCGCCGAATTGAATGGTTGCGAAGCGCATTCCGGAGCCTTCCTGCTGCCGCCATCCAGCGGGCAGCGTCCATTCGGGGCGCGCAGGCTCGGTTCCCACAAACCGAATCGATTGAATGAGCTGCCGAAACGCATCGGCGTGAGGTTCGATTTTTTCGGGTGCATCGGCGGCTTTGAAGAACCACGTCTGGTCCCGGCCGGGGACGATTGCCGCCAGGATCCGTTCCGCGCGGCCGGCTGGCCGGGGAACCGTATAGCTGCGGATGTCGTCGGACTGGCCGCAGCCGGTCGTGCCGACTGCGATGGCCAGACACAACAGACCCGAGGCGCAATGGAAACTGGCAGATTCTATCGCCATGGCTGCGCGCAATGCCATCACGGTTTGCCGGCCGCGGCCGGTCCCGGTTCAATCGAGGCGCCGCAGACGCGTGAATTCATCCATGGTCAGCGACGTCAGTTCGCCGTCGTCACGCGCCAGCACAACGGTATCGGACCACACTTTGTCGTCATGGTTTCTCCGGAAATGGAGCCCATGGCGGCGGCGTTCGGTACGCACGACACTACCGATCGTCGTCTGCCACCATCGCTGCCTGCCAACCTTGATCTCGTGCTCGACTTCCACGCGGTCGCCCGGCTCGAGTTCCCGGAACAGGCGGCGCATCTGCTCTTCGGTTTGGCGAATTTGCGGCTGGGGCGTCATCGCCATGGCGGGTCCTCTGCGGCGACGCTAGGAGACGTCTTTGTCGTCAATCCAGGACATCAGTCTTCGGAGGCGCCGGCCGACTTTCTCGACAGGGTGGCTTCGCTCGCGGCGGCGTGTGGCCTGAAAGCAGGGCGCGCCGGCCCGGTTTTCCAGAATCCACTCGCGCGCGAACTGGCCGCTCCGCACCTCTTCTAGAATCCGCTTCATTTCGGCCTTTGTTTCGTCCGTCACGATCCGCGGGCCGCGTGTGTAATCGCCGTACTCGGCGGTATTACTGACGCTGTAGCGCATGTAGCTGAGCCCACCCTGGTAAAACAGGTCGACAATAAGTTTGACCTCGTGCAGGCATTCGAAATACGCCATTTCGGGCTGATACCCGGCTTCCACCAGCGTGTCGTAGCTGGCCTTGATCAGGGCGCTCAAACCGCCGCACAGCACCACCTGTTCACCGAACAAATCCGTCTCGGTCTCTTCGGCGAAGGTGGTGCGGATCACGCCGGCCCGGGCACCGCCGATGCCTTTGGCATACGCCAGTCCCATTTGCAGCGTCGACTCGCTGGCGCCCTCGCTGACGGCGATCAGGGCCGGCACGCCACCCCCGGCCACGAATTCACTTCGGACGAGGTGCCCGGGACCCTTCGGGGCCACCAGCAGCGCATCGACTCCATCCGGCGGTTTAACTTGTCCGAAATGGACGTTGAACCCGTGCGAACACATCAAGACGTTGCCCGGGAGGAGGTGATCGCGAATCTTGGCGCGGTACACGTCTGCCTGCACTTCGTCGGGCAACAAGATATTGATCAGGTCCGCCCGCTGCGTGGCCTCCTCCACGCTCAGCGGATCGAAACCGTGCTCGACCGCCAGGTTATAGTTGGGGCTTCCCGGTCGCTGACCGACCACGACGTCGACCCCGCTGTCCCTCAAATTCTGCGCGTGGGCATGACCCTGGGACCCGTACCCCAGTACGGCCACGGTTTTGCCATCCAGCAGCGACAGGTCGGCGTCGCTCTCGTAGTAGATCGTAGCGCCCATCGTCCACATCTCCTAGCACCGCGGGAAATAGCAGGCAACGTGTCAGGCGAGTTCATCGACGGCATCAACGCCGGCGGATCACATCTCCACCGGAGCAGCAGGCGACGCGTCGACACTCCGCACGATGGCAATGCGGCCGGTTCGCACCAGTTCGATGATGCCGAATGGTCGCATCATGTTAATGAAGGCTTCGATCTTGCGTTCCTGCCCGGAAATCTCGATTGTGACTTCTTCCGGTGCCACGTCGACAATGCGTCCGCGAAAGATCTCCGCCAACTCCTTGATTTCACTGCGCACACCGGGCGGTGCCTTGACCTTCACCAGCATCAAGTCCCGTTCCACGAAATCCTTGGAACTGATATCGTCGACGCGCACGACAGTGACAATTTTGGCCAGTTGTTTGCGTACCTGTTCCAGCACGCTGTCGTCCCCGACGACCACGAACGTCATCCGCGACAGCTTGGGGGTCTCTGTTTCCCCGACCGCCAGGCTCACAATGTTGTAACCACGGGACGCCAGCATGCCGGAAACGTGTGACAGCACGCCGGGCACATTTTGCACCAGCGCGGACAAGACGTGACGCATAACCAGGCGAACTCCCGACAAGGCAAACCGGTATCTTAATCCGCCGGCTACGGGCCGACAAGCGGGTCCGTCGAGCGCGTGGCGGGGCATTGGCGAGGCACGCCGCCGCCGAAACTTGCGGCCTTCACGACGGATTGCTACCGTGGAAAGTTTCTTTGCGGTTTATCTTTCGCCCCGACGCATGCCATGTCCGCGGCACCGACGTTACCGGCCACCACGGCTACCGACTGCATACGCGTACGGGGCGTCCGCGTGCACAATCTTCAGGATGTCGATCTGGATATCCCACACAACCGGCTGGTGGTAGTGACCGGTCCGAGTGGATCGGGAAAGAGTTCGCTGGCGTTCGACACGCTTCATGCCGAAGGCCAGCGCCAGTACATCGAAAGTCTGTCAGCATACGCCCGGCAGTTTTTCCACCAGTACGAACGGCCTGATGCCGATCTGATCGAAGGCCTTCCACCCACCGTGTCGATCGACCAGCGAAGGGGCAGCAACAATCCACGGAGCACGGTGGGGACGATCACCGAAGCGCACGATTATTTGCGACTGCTGTTCGCGCGGGTCGGCACGGTTGGCTGTCCATCGTGCGGGCGCCCCGTATCGCAGCAGAGCCCCGAAGAGATCCAGCAGTCCGTGGAGCAACTCCCCGCGGGCACCAAGGCCATGATTCTGGCCCCGATGGTTCGCGGCCGCCGCGGCAAACACCAGGACGTGCTGGCGGACATCCGCAAGGCGGGCTTTCTTCGTGTTCGCATCGACGGTCGTGTTGTTGCGCTGGATGACGAGCCCGAAATAAATCCGCGCAAGCGGCACGACATTGAAGCTGTCGTCGATCGCATCGTGATCCGCGAAGGGATCCGCAGTCGGCTGGGAGAATCGCTGCGGCTGGCCATCCGTCACGGGGACGGCCTGGCCATGATCAGCTACCTGACGCCGGACGGCGGCCCGTCATCAGCGTCCAAACCCGCGCCTGTCTCGCGGCGCGACGCCGCCGACGTCGCCTGGTCTGAACAACTCTACAGCACGCGTTATGCCTGCCCGTCGTGCAATATCAGCCTGGCAGAACTTGAGCCGCGGCTGTTCAGTTTTAACAGCCCCTACGGTGCGTGTCCGGATTGCGAGGGCCTGGGATACGTTGTCCGTTTCGATCCCGGCCTCGCGATTCCCGATGCCCGGTTGTCGCTGGAGGACGGCGCGGTGGCAGCATGGCGTGGTTTGCCGCCCGCGGCCCTGCGCCGCTGCCGCGAAGCGCTGCAGCCGCTGCTGGACGACGCGGAAGTCGACCCATCGCTTCCTGTGGGCGATCTCCCTCCCAAGTCCATGCACAAGCTGTGGCACGGCGACGCCCCCCGACGCCTCGGCATCCTCACGCTGCTGGAAAAAGAATACGCCACCTGCACGCGACGCGTCCGCCGCCAGGAGCTGGAATCGTACCGCAGCCCGCTTTCTTGCGAAGGGTGTTGTGGTTCGCGACTAAGGCCCGAAGCGCGCGCCGTGACAATCGACGGCCGAGGCATCCACGAGGTTTCGCGGCTCACGGTCCTCGAAGCGCTCGAATTTTTCGCGAGTCTGGACCTGCCCGAACCCCACCAACGCATCGCGTGTCCCATCGTTGATCAGATCGTGCGTCGACTTGGTTTTTTGGAACAGGTCGGAGCCCATTACTTGACGCTGGACCGCGCGGCGGAGTCGTTGAGTGGCGGTGAGATGCAGCGCGTGCGACTGGCGACCGGGATCGGGTCGGGACTGGTCGGCGTCTGCTATTTGCTGGACGAGCCGACGGTAGGCCTTCATCCGCGGGACAACCAGCGGCTGATCGACGCGCTCCGCCACCTGCAGCAACAAGGCAACACGGTTGTGGTTGTGGAACACGACGCCGCCATGATGGTCCAGGCCGACCACATCGTGGACATGGGCCCCGGCGCTGGGCAGCAGGGAGGGAGGATCGTCGCGGAAGGAACTCCGCAGGTTGTGGCTCAAGCAGAAGCCTCCGTGACCGGACAGTACCTGTCGGGCGCAATGCGGATTCCCCTGCCGATCGAACGCCGGCGGACGGCCAAGTCGCGTTCTTTGCAGATCCTCGGCGCCGCCACGAACAACCTCCGCGACATCGACGTGCGTTTGCCCCTGTCGGCGCTGGTGTGCGTGACCGGCGTGAGTGGCTCCGGCAAAAGCTCGCTTGTCCGCGAGACCCTCGTCCCGGCGGTCAGCCGGCGACTGGGTTCCTCGGTTCGCAAACCGGGACCGCATCGAGGGCTCCGCGGCGTGAACCGACTGGATCGTCTGGTGGAAGTCGATCAGTCTCCCATCGGACGAACGCCCCGCAGCAATGCTGCGACCTATACCGGCTTGTTCGACGACATTCGCAAGGTCTTCCGCAATACAAGGCTCGCGCGGCAGAGAGGTTACCGTTCCGGGCGATTCAGCTTTAATGTCAAAGGCGGACGTTGCGAGACGTGCCAGGGACAGGGTCAGCAGAGAATCGAAATGAACTTTCTGCCCGACCTGTATGCGACGTGCCCCGATTGCGACGGAGCGCGATTCAATCGCCAGACGTTGCAGGTCAAGTTCCACGGGCTGTCGATCGCCGACGTGCTTGACCTGCAGGTCAACGATGCGCTCGCAACCTTTCAAAATTTCCCCGCGATTCATCGAATCCTGAACTGCCTGCAGGAAGTCGGCCTGGGCTACCTGAGCCTCGGCCAGCCCGCGACCACGCTTTCGGGCGGCGAAGCTCAACGCGTGCGCCTGGCAAGCGAACTTGCGCGGCCCACGACCAAGAGGACGCTCTACGTGCTCGACGAACCGACCACGGGCCTGCACTTTGTCGACATCCAGCGGCTGCTGTCGGTGCTGCAACGACTGGTCGATTTGGGCAATACCGTACTCGTGATCGAACACCATCTGGATGTCATCAAGTCGGCCGACTGGATCGTCGATCTGGGACCGGGCGGTGGCGAGCAAGGAGGCCGGCTCACGGCCGAAGGCACTCCTGAGGATATCGCGGCCAGTCCCCAGAGCTACACCGGGCAGTACCTGCAGTCGGTGCTGGATCATTCCGGTCCATGAAAGAAATCATTTCGATGGGAATCGTCGTCGACACGCGCCGCGAGGCACGGATCTCCCACGAACCGTGCGACCGGCAACGGTCCATTCGGACGCCGGGCGGTGCGGCCGCCAATGCCAACTCGGCGGCCGAGCGTTGCCTCTGCCCGGGCACCCACGTATGGTACACTGGTTGGGGTCGGCGGACTGCCGCCGCAGAATTCATGAGGTGACGACGTGGCAACAACAAGCGACAAGGCCGGTAGTAAGCGATTGACGTCCGGTGCCGATATTCTGGTGCAATCGTTGATCAACCACGGCGTGGATACGATCTTCGCGTATCCGGGCGGAGCCAGTATGCCCCTGCACCAGGCACTGACGCGATTTCGCGATCAGCTTCGCACGATCCTGCCGCGCCACGAGCAAGGCGGAGGTTTCGCCGCGCAGGGCTACGCACGCAGCACCGGCAAGCCCGGCGTCTGCATGGCCACCAGCGGTCCCGGGGCCACCAACCTCGTCACGGCCATCGCCGACGCCAAGCTGGACAGCGTTCCGCTGATCGCCATCACGGGGCAGGTCAACAGGCCAGCCATCGGTTCCGACGCGTTCCAGGAAACGCCGATTGTCGAAGCCTGCCGCGGGATCACCAAGCACCACTACCTGGTGATCGATGTGGAAGACATGGCGCGGGTCGTGAAGGAAGCATTTCACATTGCCACTTCGGGACGGCCCGGTCCGGTACTGATCGACGTCCCCAAGGACGTGCAGCTCTGCAACACCGTGCCCGACTACGACGTGCCGATGGATCTGCCCGGCTATTACCCACCGCACGGGGCACCCCGCGAAGCACAGATCCGCCAGGTGGCAGCCGCCATCAAGCGGGCCCGCCGCCCCATCATCTACGCCGGTGGCGGCGTGGTCGCCGCGGATGCCAGCCAGGAGCTGCGCGAGTTTTCGCGCAAGACTCGGATTCCGGTGGCCCTTACCGTGATGGGCCTCGGATGTGTCCCGAACCAGGATCCGCTGTGCCTGGAAATGTTGGGCATGCATGGCACGGTATACGCCAACTATGCCGTCGACGAAGCGGACCTGCTGCTGGCCTTGGGCGTGCGGTTCGACGATCGTGTGACGGGCAAAGTTGCCGAATTCTGCAAACACGGCAAGATTGTTCATATTGACGTCGATGCGTCGGAGATCAACAAGAACAAGGAAGCGCATTTCCCGATCGTGGCTGATGTCAAAACGGCGCTGGCAGCGCTGAACCGAATCGCGGAATCGCCCGACGGAATCGACGCGTGGCTCGAACAGATCGCCAAGTGGCGTGAGAGTGACCCGCTGGGTTATGACGACGCCTACGAAGGGATTCTTCAGCAATCCGCGATCCACGAATTGTGGCAACTGACGCAAGACCAGGATACGATCGTTACGGTGGGCGTCGGGCAGCATCAGATGTGGACCGCTCAGTTCTACAAGTTTCGCAGTCCACGCACGTTTCTCTCCAGTTCCGGACTGGGAACAATGGGCTTCGGACTGCCGGCGGCCATCGGTGCCAAGGCGGCGAACCCCGATAAACTGGTCATCGACATCGATGGAGACGGTAGCTTCCTGATGAACATCCAGGAACTGGCGACCTGCTGCTGCGAAGATCTGCCGGTCAAAGTGCTGCTTCTGAACAACCAGCATCTCGGTATGGTCGTGCAGTGGGAGGATCGTTTCATGCAAGGCAATCGGGCGCACACTTATTTGGGCCCGATCCATCATCCCGAAGCCATTGGCCAGGGAGACGGCCTGGGGCCCGAAGAGCGCTATCCCGATTTCGTGTCCATAGCCAAAGGTTTTGGCTGCGGCGGCGCGTCTATCAAGAAGAAGGCGGACCTGGTGCCCGCGATGGAAGAGATGCTCGCCTACCCGGGCACTTTCGTTCTGGACGTGGAAGTGCCCTACCAGGAACATGTGCTGCCGATGATTCCCTCCGGTATGACGGTACGCGACCTGATCAAGAAATAAGCAGGTCGCCTTCGCCGCGCGCAACGACCGGCGGGGCGGCGGGACCACTCTGCTGGACGTAGCGGTCGATAATTCCAGCGCCGATGGAATCGCCGTACACGTTAACCGTCGTGCGGATCCGGTCCAGGAACCAGTCGATGGCCAGGATCGTACCGATGCCCGTCGTGGGCAGTCCGACCGCCGTGAGCACGACGACCATCGTCACCAGGCCTGCTTCGGGAATACCGGCCGCGCCGACGGCAGCCAGCGTCGCGGTCAGAAAAATGACCAGCAGCGCGCCGCCGCCCAGCGGAACACCGATCGACTGCGCGATAAAGATCACGGCCACCGCCTCGTACAAAGCCGTGCCATCCATGTTCACGGTGGCGCCCAGCGGCAACACGAACCCGGCCGAACGGTTGGATACGCCGTTGTTCTCCTCGCAGCATTCGATCGTAACTGGCAGCGTGGCCGAGGAGCTGGCGGTGCTCAGCGCGGTGAGCAACGCCTGCAGCATTCCGTACGTGTACCGGACGGGATTGCGGCGCGTAAGGGCAGCCAGCAACGCGGCCAGCAGGAACGAATGCACCGTCAGCCCCACGACAACGGTCGTTACATACCATCCCAGGCGTCGTACTTCGTCTCCGAATGCATCGCCGCCGCCATTGCGAGCAATATTAAAGGCGACGAGTCCGAAGATTCCGATGGGCGCAAAGTACATCACCAGGTGCACCATCTGCATCACCGCGTCGTTCGCCGCGTGAAAAAAGGCAATCGCCATCCGCCCCCTTTCACCGATCGTCGTCAGCGCGCCGCCGAACACCAGCGCGAACACGAGTAATGCCAGAACATTCGTTTTGCTGGCAGCCAGGAAAATATTCGACGGAAACATGCCGCTTCCCGGATCGTCCTCGTCGCCGCGGAACACGTCCAGCAATGTGCCGAGGATGGACGTGTCTTCCTTGGCCAGCACGCTCTGCGTGACGTACGAAAACGTGTCGTCGGCGTTGACGCCGGGCCGGATAACCTGGACCAGGACAATGCCCAGCAGCACGGCCAACCCACCCGTGGACAAATAGTACACGACCGTCCATGTGCCCACGCGACCGATCCGACGGACGTCCCCCAGCGAGGTAATCCCGGTGATCATGCTGGTCGCGACGAGGGGGATGACAAGCAGTTTGAGCACCTGAAGAAACAGGTCGCCCGCAAACTGAGTCAATTCCCAGGCCAGCAGCGCTAATGAGTGCGCGACGCCGTCACGTTGAACCTGCGCGAGCTGGTTGCGAAGCTGCTGCCGCCGCCGCTGGATGACCGGGATGTGTGACAACAATCGCCGCGATTCGGCCCGCGCGGCGGCGGCTCGCCCAGGTTGCCCCTGATCATCGAGCGTCGCGGCCCGGGCCGCGACGCGGCGGGCCAATGCCTGCTTCTGTGCGATCGTGTCGTCGAGCCGCTCGATCGCCCGTTCCGGGCCCCCGGCGGCCGTCCACATGCGGTGCCCAAACACCACTCCCACCAGCACGCCCAGCACGATGCCCGTCAGGATGGCAATCAGGCTGCGAAAGCTACCCGAGGGAGGCCGATCGGGACCGCGTGACGTCATGAGTGCGTGGCCCTGGGGAGACGGCACGGCGCGGCCGTGCCGGATGCTGTCCAGGCCGAAGGATACCCGATCCGTCCAAATTGCCAAATCCGGCTCATGTCCCGACGGAAACCGCCCCGATGTTAAACATTGCAGATCACGGAAGATGGGAAGAGATTTAGGGCCGAAAACGGACCTTTCGCCCCCCGGTGAAAACAGGGGCAGCTTGGCTGTCCGGCCCGCATCGGCAGGCAGCGCACCGGGTCGCCGCATGGACCCCCAGACGCCGTGACCCCCGTGAACGCCACCAACTCGCCACAACTGCGTATCGTTGCTGCGCCGCCTGTCGCCAACGCACCGGCGGACCCGGTCGATGCCGTCGATGCCTTCTGCCGCGGATTCCGCCAGGCCACCGGCTGGCCGCTGCGTCATGATCCGGACGCTGAAACGACCCGCCAGACCGAATCGTTGTGGACCGCCCCGGTCGACCCGGGCGTCGGAATCGCTCCCGGTTCCCTCGCGATCGGTTCTTTGCCTTCATCCTCCGATGAGGACGTGACTGCCGTTGCGCTGGAGGTGGCGCGGCAGATTGCGGCGGCGGCCGTCCCGCTGGTTTCGGAATTCTTAAGGACCCATCGTGCCTTGGTCCGCCGCGAAGCCGAGTTGGCCATGGCGGTGCCGGTTGTCGCCCGGCCTTCGGACACGGTGCATGTGGCGGAACGTCTGCAGGCGGTTTTGCGCGGCGCGGCGTTGGGCCTGGGTTGTGATGCGGCGGCTCTGTACTTGATGGATGCCGCCGCGACGGAACTGAAACTGCGCAGCGCTTGGGGTTTGCCACGCGTGCGCTGGACGGAACCCGCACGATCTTTGCCGGAATCGTTTGCGGATCTGGAAGCGATGACCGGCCACGCCGTGGTTCTCGAGAATGAGCCGATGTTGGCTTTCTGGCGGGCGCCTTTCGACGGCCAATCGGCTGTCTGCGTGCCGGTCGCCAGCGCGAGCTGCATCCATGGGACGTTTTGGATGTCCTGCGACGACGAGCGATCGTTTAGCGATGCGGAAACCGGCCTGATGGAAGTCATTGCCGGTCGACTGGCCGTCGAGCTGGAACACGAATCGCTCCTTCAGGATGCCGGCGCGGAAGCGCGGAGTGCGCTCCACGCGACGGACGCAGCACAGCGATCGCGCGTATGGCAGGTTCCGCCCGACGTAGAAGGGTGGCACGTGGCGGGCATTTCGCAGCCGGGCCGGCAGCGGGCGGGCTGTTTTCACGACTGGTTCATGCTCTCCGGCGATGACCTAGGCCTGGCGGTCGGCCACGCGCAGCACACCGCCGACGCGAAGACCGCCCACATCGTACGGACGGCGATTCACGCCCACGCCGAACACGTTGCGGATCCGGGCGATGTGCTGCGACGCGCCAATGCCACGCTCTGGCACGGCTCGGCGGGGGACCAGTTTGCCACGGCGTGTTTCGCGAGGCTGAACACGCACGCCAATTTCGTCCGTTTGGCCGCGGCGGGTGACATGTCCATCATTCGACTCGCCCCGGGGCGGCAGGATACTCTGTCGGCACCGCAAATACCGCTGGGTGTGCAACTGGAAAGCGCGTTTACATCTCAACGAATCAATGTCCGGCCGGGTGAAACCCTGATCATTTCAGCAGACGATCGGAGCGCCGCCTCGGACGCCGCGATGCAACATCGGCCGCTCTGGAAGCGCATCGCAGGCGCGCTGCGTGACGCGCCCGTCAGCGCCACGGCCCTGATGCGAAATCTCGAACAAGCAGCACGCGTTCACCTGGAGACCGTTGGCGGCGGATCCATCCTGATCGTGCGGCGAACCTCGTAAGGCGGCTGCGACGATCCGCGCCGCGTGCGTCGCCCGTTCGCATTCGCGGGTTGCGGATTCCCGGCAGGCGTTCGGCAACCCTGACACCAATGCTGCGTACCCGGCGCGCTGCGGCGTGGCTTGACGTAGACGACCTCGGGGATAGACTCGGATGTTCGGCGACAGCGTTATCCTTGCGGGAATGGCGGAATTGGCAGACGCGCCAGGTTGAGGGCCTGGTGGGGGATAACCCCGTGGAGGTTCGAGTCCTCTTTCCCGCACTTGCCCGCCGCCGCGTGTGCGGGCAACATCCGAAACGGGCCCGCCGGCATGGCGACCAACGAAGCGCATGGTCGCGATCCAAGCTGATTCTCTTTGTCCAGGCGGGTCGTCCTGCGTTGCCGCCCCCATCCGCCGCCGGCGTTTCTCCACGCGACCCGCAACTATAATTTCACGCCGATTCGGGCGGCGCGCACCACCATCGCACGCCGGAAGTATTGGAATTCGTGCTGCGGTTTCTGGCGGGCCCACAGGAACGTGCCGTCGACGAGCCTCAGCGGAAGTTTGTTACGCTCGACCAGCGTGACGACCCGTGACACGAACGCAAACTCGGACGGGCGTCGTGCCTTGAGCCCTTTTTCCAGGCGGTCCTTCAGTGTTATGCCGCGCGGTGAAAACGGATTAAGCGTGCCCGCCGACGGGGGTCGGGCGAACGAAATAGCCCGCGCGTTCGGGGCCGCTGCCGCCAGACACATGCCAACGAACAGGATCGCTTGACAGACCGGGACAACGACGTGCCGTGTCGAGACCATCATTAACTTTTGCCTCCATGCATCGACTGCCGATCAACGGGCGCGTGTCTATACGCGATTGCCGCCAGCATGGCAAGACGGTTCTTGGGCGCCGGCTGCGGTCGGTGCGCCGGTCCAGTCGGCGGCACGCAATTTGCTGCCTGCGAGAACACTCGTTTTCCTTCCGAAACCTGTACTCCGCTTCACCGTGAGTTAGAATTAAACAGGGAACACCCGTGGCCCTCTCGGAAAGCCAATCGGTGGATCCTGGTGTTTTGACAAAAAATGGAGTAAACCCGGGCGATTCGGTGAACCGATGGATAGATGCTGAAACCGAACGCATCGGATAAGGATGGAACAACCGAGAGCCGAAAAATTTAAGACAAGGGGAAACAGAATATCACGGGATGCATCCGCAAATTCGGCTTGCGTCCGAGTGATATTTTTGGACTCTATTAGAGTTTCAAACTATCCGGCACAGATTCCGTCGGGGGACCTCAACCCTTAGCGTTGGCCCGGATCAACGTCGGCTGTGCACAGCACAGCCCGATCCGCGCCTTTCTCGCAGCGACTCCACCGTCGCAATCCGCCGGTAGTTTGATCCTTGTGAGGACCGTGGACTTCTCTTACAGGAGAGCCGCGGTCTTTTTTTTGCGCGGATGACATCGGCGACCCATTCGGCCCGCCGTGCCAAGGCGTCGTTGGGCAGGCGAACCTCTGCGGCAGCTTTCCGTCTGTTGCGTCGTGATTCTTTATTCTTTGAGTCCTTCGATTCTGACACGAGATAATTCGCATTCGCGAGGGAACGCTCGTGCGGTCGCATGGAGTACAAGAACACATAGGGTTGCTGTGAGCAGCAGAACGACCGCTGACGGCTCGGGTACCGGGCGAGACGCCCCGGCCAGCGGACTGTTCGTTAGCGTGGCGATGAAGCCGTCGATGTCATCGAAATCAAGATCGAAATCGCCGTCCATGTCGCCGTGGGCACTGGGCGAAACGAGATACAGGCTCTGGTATTGAGCGGCGTTGTTCAACCCCAGCACGAGATCATCGATGTCGTCGAAATCAACGTCGTCGTCAAAATCCATGTCGCCCAGCGGGAAGAACACCAGGTCCAGCGCCGCCTGCACTTCGGGGAGATCCGTAAAGAACAGATTGTCCCGGAACAGATATTCCACCAACGCCATCGTGGACAAAGCCGTGTTCCAGAAGTCATGCCGGGCCGTCACGTGGGAGGGTTCCGCCAGACCCGTCGTCCAATGGACGGAGTCGGAAAGTCCTAACGGTCCGTGCAAGTTCTGCTCGAGGTGGTTGCGCAACGCGGCTTCCGCAGCTGCCGGATCTCCCAGCAGGCTGAATGCCACGGACCAGGGCATAAACAGCTCGGGAGCGCCGTGGTCGTTGTACGCGCTGTACTGATGGTATGCGGTTCCCGGTCCATTGGCGCCGGCGTCGGGCTGCAGCAGCAGCGCACGCCCGAGGTTACTGAAATATTCGTCTACTTCCTTTTGATAGAACATCGCATTGCGAAGCGGATTGCCGGCCAGGGCACGATCAGGATAGATGTCCAGACCCCGACTGGAGACATCTACGAAGAGCGGCAGCAACCATTGCACGAAGGGCGCTCGCCATTCGGGAAAGGAATGCACTAGATGAGCCTGCTGCGGATCCACTAAGGATTCCCATTGCCGAAATACGGAAGAGTTCCAATGGGTCGTGATGTCGACTCGATTGGCAGATGCCAGATGGGCGGCGAGCGAGATCAGCCACGGTTCTCCGCTATAGCCGTCATACGTCCCCGCTGTGAACGTGCCGCTGTCGTACTGGTACGCCAGCTTCCAGCCGGTGGTGGGAGCCTGGGAATCGCTGAACGCGGCAAAGTTAAACCGGTCGAGCAGGCCCTGTATCGCGCTGCGTAGCCCGCCCGGCGTCGCGGGCCGCGATCGGTACTGGTGCATGGCCAGCGCCATGAAGGCCGCGTCCACACTCGATTCCTCCGGGGCCCACACCGGCGCCAGGCTCACCCAGTCGTAGTACCTCGGCGGAAGGTACACGGCGCCATCCATGATCGTATGAAAGGTCCCTACGAGCTGGGTGACATAGTTGTCCGCCTGGCTCTGCGTTACCCACCCACGGTCCACCGCGCCGGGCAACATCTTCAAAACGGAACTGGTCGTGTTGATAGCGGCCACTTCGGCGGAGGTCGAGCCCGCGGGGATCAGGCCGTTGGTACGATTCCGAGAACCCCACAGGGCGTCCCACTGGCGACGAGCAACCCGTTCGGCGACCATGGCCAACGGCGCAGTCTGCGTGTCGACGGGTCCACCAGGCTCCACCAGCACCATGTTGTCGAGAAACACCGATCCGTTGACCGGCTGGCCTTGGTTCGCCTCGATGACGAACGCCAGGAACCGAGCCCGCTCAAGATCCGGACTGCCCACCACGGTCCAGCCGGGATCGTTCAGATTCAGCGGTGCGACGTAGTGCTGCCAGTTCGCTGACGAGGGTACGTCAAAAAAACGAAATGCCGAGTGGCCGCCACTGTCGCGATAGTCCTTGATTTCGAACTTCAATGTAAAGTTGGATCCCGTGCTGTTCTTCAGCCAGAAGCGGGTTTCTTCAAACCGGTCGATATCCCGGCCGACTTCATAAGCCGACGACGGGACGGAACCGGTCAACGATGTCTGGAAAAAGCCAAAATCACCGACGGGAATCGAGCCCACGGTATCAATTTGGTAGGCCCCGTTTCCCGAATGCAGCGTTTCCGTTGTGAAACCTACATTCGTGCGAAACTGCAATGGCGCGCCACCGTACCGGTTGATCAGCGGTCCGTCAGGCGTTGCCGCCGTTTCGCCGTCCCAGAATGGCGAAACTGTCAGATCGTTCGCCGGCAACAAGCTTGGCGGGAACAGCGCGCATAGCAACACCAGACCGCTCTTTGCGACACGCTGCATCCCGGAATGTCGGGTTATGGCCGCGAACCGGCAGCGCATGAGCGTGGAAATCCCTTCAACGAGCCGAAGCCACCGGAGGCCACGTTGCATCACCGGCTTGCCGGAGAAGTGGATCCGTCGAGGGACATTCACTGCGAGGCAAACAGACACAGAGACGCAACCAGGCCACGCCCCGCGGCGCAAACGTCCTCGGTGCGGACCGAACGCCATGCGATGTTGTCGCCTTCCACTACGCCAAGTGCCCCTTCGTGGTCGCATAGCGTGTACCGAAATCTTCGATGCCACCAAAAGAGAATGCATCTTACCATATGCCCTCGGGCTGAAACGTCGCAACGCCGTACCGGGGTTTGATGCCACTCGCCACGCTGCCGCGCGAGTCCTGCCCAGGATGGCTGTCGATGGACCGACGGGACCGCGGGCGGAAAACAGTCGCAAGTCTATCAACGGCACATTGTTAGGCGGGATGGAGTGACCCGATCCATGCTGGCGGCGGCAAGTCCGGGCAACCAGGAGGACAGGGAATTATTGTAACCTTTCCGAAATCTTCTTGCTGACGGGCAGTGGCGCGGCTAGATTGCGCAGATGCTGAGTCTGATCCTACCGGGAGCTGCGCTCAGTGGCGTTCTGTTCGGTGGGGTCTGTTGGTGTTCGCCTTGGGTTTGTGAGGGGGGATGACTAATGGGAACGCGGCAACTGGTTGTCTGTATCGCTATGGCTCTCGTGGTCGGGACGACGGCCATGGCCCGCGGCGCATTTGTGGACGGTGTGAAAATCAACGAACGGGTTTTCAACGACTTTCCAAACTCAACCCTCGTTACAACCAACAACTATTCGGCGCTGGTTGAGTTCGATGAGTCCGACTACGGGGCCGGAGGATTCGCCAACCGTCACGACGCACTGTTGTCCGACGATGCGGGTGCCACCGCCAAACTGTTTTCCATCGACGACCCGTTTGTCGTCAAGGCCCAGGTTACATTGGATGTTGGCGCCACCTCACCGCGCAAGGAAGCAGGCATTCGCATCAACAGCCCGGTCACCGGTGATGTTCTGTTTTTGGTCAATTCCGACGCCGGCGAAATCGTGGCGTTCGGTGGCGGCGGGCCGTTCCATCTGTTTGGCAGCAACGGAAACGGAAACGGTTACACGCCCGGCGACATGATCCTCATGCAGATGACCTATCAGCCCAGCGGCGGCGGCGCGAACGGCGTGCCGGGCACCGTCGTCTACCGTGTTGACCGCGGTAACGGGTGGGAATCGAGCGGACCCTTGCCGTGGGCGAACCTGGAAGGTGGCCCGGTGAACTTCAATGTAGGGTTTTATGGCCAGGCGTCACCTGATCAGAACGATCCGGCCGACTACATGATTGCCAGGTTCGAGAACATCATGGCCATGGAAGTACCGGAACCGGCGTCGATGATTCTGGCGGCTATCGCGGCGGCAGGCGGTTGCGTCCTGTTGAGGCGGCGCGGAAATTAGGAGGGAGAAGAATTACGTGGCGAAAAGACTCAGCGTTTCCATGGCGTCGGCCTCGGGTTTGTTCCTCCTTAGCGCAGTGGCGCTCGCCAATGTCGAAGATATCGACAGCGTGAAGATCGAACCCTATCTGTTCGCCGATTTTCCCGACAGCACGTTGGCCGTCACGGACGATTATCCGAATGAAGTTATGTTCGAGGAAAGTGAGTTTGGCGCTGGGGGCCCTTTTGCCAACCGGCACGATGCCTGGTTCTCGTCTGACGGGGGCACGAACCGACGATCGTTCCTGTACAACGAACCGTTTGACATCTCCGTGGATGTGACGCTCGACGTGGGCCAGGACGTGCCACGCAAAGAAACGGGGTTCCGCATCGACACGCTCATCGGCGGCGAAGGCTTGTTCATTGTCACCACCAACCAGCCTGGCGGAGATCCTCCCGGCGAAATTGTGTCGTTTGGTGGCCCTTTTCCTGTCAACAATTTCAATGATGGCAATCTGTTCTACAACAGCGGCGATACGATCAATTTGCGGTTGATCTACCGGCCCGGCGCCGGAGCTTTTCAAGAGCCGAAAGGAACTTTCGAATTCGTCGTGGACATTCTCGGTGACGGCGAGGGACCGGTCTCCAGTGGACCGTTGGAGTCCGGCAATCTCGAAGGTGGAATTATCGACGGAAGCCAGATCAGCATGTATACCCAGGCCACGCCGGCCGATCCCGACAACGATTTCAGTAACACCACGTTTGGAAACTTCGTCGTCTGGCAGGGCGACGTCAATGGAACGTCGGTCGGAGACCTGGACTGCGATGGTGACGTCGACTTCGATGACATCGACGATTTTGTACTCGGTCTGCAGGACCCAGCGGCGTATCAGGCTGTTTACGGATTGCCGGCGGACCGGAAGGGAGACACCGATGGCGACTTCGACCTCGATTTCGATGACATCGGGGGCTTTGTCGACCGATTATCTCCGATATCCGCGCCGGTGTCGGCGCCCGAACCGTCCACGCTGGCGCTCGTTTCGATGGCCGTTCTTGTGCTGGCAGCGTGCCGGTCGGTGGTGCGGCCGGGAAACGACCATTCTCCATCGGGCAGGTAGGTTTTGGCATCAGCGGTGCGCCCGCGCGCAGGCCAGGTCTGTCGATTCCGTGACAGGCCATGTCTTTCCGCGCCGGCCTCGCAGCGCACCCGGTCCATGGATCGCTTAACGACTGCCCGCGACGGGTCGACACGCGCATCCGGAGCGTCATCATCCGGGGGGATGCTGCCGCGACGCGTCGCCGGATGGCGGATGTTGCGGAAGCCGGCGACGCGCGTCCTTGCGGCGTGGGTTGTGGCTTCCGCGCTCGCCGACTGGCCGGCGATCGCCGCTGATGCGCCCGCCGCGGGCGAAATCGGTCCGTTTCTGGATGATTTGCAGGAGAGAACCTTCGGTTACTTCTGGGATTTGACGAACCCGCGAAACGGACTCACACCCGATCGAGGACCGGGGCCTGCTTTCTGCAGCGTGGCGGCCACAGGCTTTGCCCTCACGGCGTACCCGATCGGTGTCGAGCGGCATTATGTAAGGCGGCAGCAGGCTGCGCGTCGCGTGCTTGCGACACTCCGCTTCCTGTGGCGGGCGCCCCAGGGGCCGGCACCGCAAGGCACGATCGGCCATCGGGGATTCTTTTATCATTTCCTCGACATGAAGACCGGCCGCCGGTTTCAGCAAGTCGAACTTTCAACGCTGGATACCGCACTGCTCATGGCCGGTGTGCTGTTCTGCCAGTCGTATTTTGACTCCGATCTTGAGTCGGAGCGGTCCCTACGTGCCCATGCTGAGCGATTGTATCGACGTGTCCGGTGGAATTGGGCGCAGCCTCGGGCACCCGCCGTTGCATTGGGCTGGAAGCCCGAGACGGGTTTTCACCGTTACGACTACCGGGGCTACAACGAAGCGATGATTCTGTATTTGCTCGCGCTTGGCTCTCCCACCTACCCCGTGGCGGCCGAGGCCTGGCACGACTATGTGTCGCAATACAAATGGGACACGTTCTATGGTCAGGAACATCTAAACTTCGGCCCGCTGTTCGGGCATCAATACTCGCACGTGTGGATTGACTTCCGTGGTATACAGGACGATTTCATGCGCCGTCGGGGCATCGACTATTTCGAGAATTCGCGGCGAGCAACGTACGCGCAGCGTTCTTACGCGATGGATAATCCGCAAGACTGGCGCGGGTACGGCGAACGCATCTGGGGACTTACCGCGTGCGACGGCCCGGCCAATCGGGAACGTCACATCGGCGGCCGCCAACGGAAGTTTCACGCCTACTGGGCTCGCGGAGCGAGTTGCCTGGGCATCCACGACGATGGAACGATCGCGCCGACCGCCGCTGCAAGTTCGATTCCCTTCGCGCCGGAAATCGTGTTGCCAACGCTGGCGCACATGAAGAACACGTTCGGCGCGGACCTCTTCGGACAGTATGGGTTCCTGGACGCGTTCAATCTTACGTGGACCGACACTGGCGCGAACTTGATTCACGGCCGGGTCGTTCAGGGCCGGGGATGGTTTGACACGCAGTATGTCGGCATCAATCAGGGTCCGATTCTGGCCATGACGGAGAATGAACGCAGCGGCCTCGTTTGGCGCGAGTTGCGCGGCAATCGTCATGTCGTCAGAGGACTGCGGAGAGCCGGCTTTTCCGGCGGCTGGCTGGACGAGGCCGGGTGTCAGAAGTTTGCCGGCAATGAACGGGAATTGTAAAATATCTTGTTGGCAAATGCGTTTGCAGATATCCGCACAGGCGGCCGCCGGATATCATCCTGTGGGGCTGGGCCCGCCGGTCAAGCCGCGTTCCGGCACGGATAGAATTCAACAGCTGGGCCCGAGCCTGTCAGCTCTGGTTGGCGGTTGATTGTACCTTCCCTCCCCTGCGGCCCGGGATTTCAACCGGGACATCGCCGGACGGGGCAACCTGGTGCGCGCGTGCAACCGATGCGGATGAACAGAACGAAAACCGGGTCGCTGCCCGCCTGCGAACTGCTCGAAGCACGGCACATGCTCAATGCCGGACCCGTCCTGAGTGAACTGCTGGCCGACAACCAACGCGGCGTCGAGGATTTCGACGACAACCGGTCGGACTGGATTGAACTGGCCAATCCGGCGGCCGACCCGATCGACCTGACTGGTTTTTATCTGAGCGACGATCCCCAGGACCTTCGCCGGTGGCAGTTCCCGGCCGCGACCATCATCGAGGGGAACGGCTTCCTCGTTGTATTTGCTTCCGGCAAGGACGTTGTGGCGCCTAATGGAGAACGGCACACGAATTTCAAGCTCAGCGCGGGCGGCGAGTATTTGGCGCTGGTCGAACCGGACGGACGAACGACCGCATCGGAATGGGTTTTTCCGCGGCAGTTTCAAGATGTTTCCTACGGCATCGCCTCGCCGGCCCAGCCCGGGCAACGACTCTTTTTCGAGGTCCCGACGCCGGGCACGCCCAATGTGGCGGGACAACCGGATGTGGCGCCGCCTCCCAGTTTCTCCGTTTCCAGTCGACCGTTTACCGACGGGTTCGTCCTGGAACTGACAACCAGTGTTCCCGATGCGGAGGTTCACTACACGCTCGACGGCTCCCGTCCCTCTTCCGAATCTCCCATATACGATCCGCTGCAGCCGATCGCCGTGACTTCCTCGGTTCAGGTGCGGGCCTTGGTAACCGCGGCGGAGCACGTGCCGAGCAGGGTTGTGAGCGAGGCCTATGTCCAGTTGGCGCCGGACGTGGTGGACTTCACGTCACCGCTACCAATCGTCGTGCTGGAAAATTTCGAGCAATTGCAGTTTCTGACAACATCTTTGACGGACACATACTGGGCAGTGTTCGAACCTGACGCGGAAAGCGGCCGCGCATCGCTCGACAAGCAGCCGGATCTTCAGACGCGTGCCGGTGTCAGGCTCCGCGGGTCGAGTACGCTGGCCTTTCCCAAGAAGTCGTATCGGATCGAAGCCTGGGACGAAGGAGATGACGACAAGGACGTATCGCCGTTAGGTTTACCCGAGGAGTCCGATTGGATTCTCAATGGCCGTTACAGGTTTGACCGGTCCCTGATGCGCAACGCGTTCATGTACGAACTCAGCAACCAGACCGGTCCGTACGCGGTGCGAACAAGATTCGTCGAAGTATTCGTCAATATCGACGGTGGGCCACTCGGCGCGGACGATTACAAAGGCGTTTTCACGCTGATGGAGAATGTCAAACGCGACGACAACCGCGTTGACATAGAAGAGCTCTCCAAGAACTACTCTTCCGAACCGCTCATCTCCGGCGGATATATCGTAAAGATCGATCCCGAAACACCGGACGATACGACGTTTGTTGCCGCCGGACAACTGTGGGAATACGTCGAGCCACAGCCGTCCGAATTCGCCCCGCCAGTCCGCCAACCTCAGACGGCATATCTGCAGGAGTATCTGGAAGATGTGGCAGCGTCGCTAGGTAACGCCGATCCCAATGCGGGTTATCCCTCTTTGATAGATGTCGACTCATGGATTGATCACCACCTTCTGAATGTACTTTCCAAGAATCCCGACGCCTTTCGCAAGAGTACGTATTTGTACAAGCCCAGAGACGGCTTGCTGCATTACGGCCCCATTTGGGACTTCGATCGAACCATGGGAAACGACGACGACCCACGCGCTCTCGATCCCGAAGGATGGGAACCGGCCAATCCCTATCACTTCACTGGTACCAGCAACGCACCCGCTTCCTTCTGGTGGGGAACGCTATTGGAGGATGCGGATTTTCGGCAGCGGTATATCGATCGCTACCAGCAACTGCGCGAGGGCGCATGGAGCAACCAGAATTTGCGAGCAATCCTCGACGCACTTGCTGCCGAGCTTACGGTCGAGGCGGCGGAAAGAAACTTTGATCGCTGGCCCTTGGCGGTGCCCAATTCGGGCGACCCGCCGAGTTGGAGCGGAGAGGTGGAACACTTGCAGCAGTGGCTGGAGCGGCGTGTCGCTTGGATCGACGAGCAGCTTGTGCCCATGCCCGTTATCGATGACGCGAACGCCGGTGCGGACGCGGCCCAGGCGAATCCCGTTGTCACCATGAGCCTTCCTGAAGATGCTCCACAAGGAACCAGGATCTTCTATACGCTCGACGGAACGGATCCCAGAATGCCCAGCTACGGTCTGGAACTTCCCGACGATTGGACCCTGTTGCGGGATTTCGACGCCACGCAGGACGGCACGTTCGTGGTAGACGTCCCCAGCGGGATGTACGACGTCACGATCCATCAAGGCGACCGCTTCGAAGTGCGGGACCAGATGCGGCTGCTCCTCGATGGCAACGATGTCGGGACGGTGAGCACCGAGGCCGCGCGGTACGCCACCAATACCTATCGCGTCGCGGTCTCGGACGACCAGTTGAGGCTGATCATTCGTGACGAAGGAGGTGAGACGCCAGAGGCCGTCGTCAACGGCCTTGAGATACGCCCTGTCGAGCCCGCCGTGGAACTGGCTTTCGATTTCGGACCGGACGGATCCCCCGTCGCCGAGGGCTTCATCGCCGTGGGCAGCGACCCGTTCACAACGGAGTCCGGCTACGGGTGGACGAGCGGATCGTTGAACTTGGGAGACCGGGGCGAGCCAGACGCGCTGCGAGGGGACTTGGCGGCGGTCACAAGCGAGAATGCGACATTCGCCGTGGATCTTCCTAACGGACGTTACCAGGTTACCGTCGTCATGGGAGATGCCGATCGTGTGCGGGACCAGATGGAGCTGAGAGTTGAACCGGGCGAGGCATCGGAAATCGTGGAAATCCTTACGGCCGACGCAGGGTACTTCGAACAGAAGACCTATCTGGTAACGATTTCGGACGGACAGCTCGGTCTCCAATTGGCGGACCTTGGTGGCCAGACAGGCCGCGCGGTAATCAACGGGCTGGCCGTCTCGTCTATTCTGCGGTTTGACTTTGGCACGGAGGTATCCCCTGTCGAATTCCAAGCCACGCCGGTAGCTGCCCAACCATACTTGAATTCATCGGGGTACGGCTGGCTGGCGTCCGCCGTCGAATCATTCGACCGGACGGCCGACGTAGCCCACGGCGCGGTATCTCCCTCCGCCATTCAATACCGTGGGGAATCGATTCAGATCAACGAGCCCGCGATGCTGCGAGCCCGCGCTTTTTTGCCCAATTCCGCAAGGCATTTTGTCCTGCCTTCGCAGCGCATCGATTGGAGCGCAGTGCGGCAGGTGGATTTCGATGTTCTTCCACCGCGGTTGGCGATCACGGAAATCAACTACAACCCCACAGATCCCACGCCGGCAGAACTGCTGATTGATAGCGGATTCTCCGCGCAGGATTTTGAGTTCATGGAACTTCACAATGCCGGTGGCGAGCCGCTTTCGCTGGCAGGTTATGCGTTCGTGGATGGAATCGACTTCTCCTTTGCCGATACGGTTCTCGCCGCGGGCGAGTACGGACTGCTGGTCGGCAACCCGCAAGCCTTCCGTGCCCGCTACGGCGACGGCGGGAACATCCTGGGCCAATACGCGGCAAAACTTTCCAACGGCGGCGAACGGCTCGAGTTGTCCGACGCCGCCGGCAGAACAGCGTTCGCCTTCGAATACGGCGACGTGGATCCATGGCCTCTGGGCACCGACGGAGATGGCGCAACGCTCGAGCTGATCGATCCTGTCGGAACGCCTCCCGAACAGTATGGCAAGTACTATCGGTGGCGACGCAGCACGGAGTTCGGGGGGTCGCCTGGAAATGCGGGTGAAGGACCCCTCGGGGTCGTAATCAACGAGGTACTGACGCGAGATCATGCGGAAGGCGAAAATGCCGACGCCATCGAACTGCTTAATACGACCGACGCTTCCATCGACATCGGAGGATGGTTTCTAAGCGATTCGGCTGACGATTTCTTGAGGTTTCAGATTCCAGACGGGACGACGCTGGATGCTGGCGAGTATCTGGTCATCGACCGCAACACGTTCAATTCCTCACCAAATAGCCCCGTTCCCGATGGTCTGGGCCTGAGCGGCACGAGGGGAGCCCAGGTTTGGCTGGTTCAGGCAGGGGCAACGGGCGAGATCGTACGCCTTGTCGATGTCGTCCACATCGGACCCTCGATAACAGGCGAATCGTTCGGACGAGCTCCGAATGGCACGGGGCGCCTCGTTCCGATGCAAGCCGTGACGATGGGCGGGGCGAACAGTATCGCGCGCGTGGGGCCTGTTGTGCTAAGCGAACTTCAGTACCACGCGCCAGTTCCCTCCGAGAACGCCTTAGCCATCGACCCGCAATTGAATGGCGACGATCTGGAATTCGTTGAAATCACCAATACGGCACGCGTCCAGATTGAAATCGGCGGGTGGAGGCTGGCGGGCGGAATCGAGCTGGAGTTCGCCACCGGTACGGCGCTCGAACCGGCAGAAACGATTGTTGTTGTGCCGTTCGATCCGAATCTTCCGGAGAACCTGCTGCGCACGGCGGCTTTTCGCGAACACTATGGGACGAGTGCCGCCGTGCGACTCCTCGGCGGATATGCGCGGAGCTTGGATGACGACGGCGAGAAAGTCGTCGTGCAGCGACCGGATCCCGACGCGCCCCACGGCGACGTGCTGGTACTGGCGGACGAAACCGTGTATGACGACCTGCCGCCGTGGCCCGCTGCCGCGGACGGCGCGGGAGAATCCCTGCACCGGGCGGGGCCCCATGCGGCCGGACACTTCGCCAATAGCTGGGACGCCCGCATCCCGTCGCCCGGTGTCACCGAACTGTTGTTCGGTGGCGATGCGGATGGTGACGGCGATGTGGACTTCGATGATATCGACGATATGCTCCTGGCCCTACAAGACAGAAACGCCTACGAGGAACAATTCGGAATCTCCGCGCTGCTCGCCGCGGATGTGAACCGGGACGGTCGCCTGGATCACGAGGACCTTTCGCAGTTCGTGGCTGAGCTGAGGCACAGGAAATAGTTCGTAAACGGGCCGGGCCGGGTTGGCCAGATACCGCGGGCCCAAGACCGCTTCGCCCAACCGCTTCCCGTGCTGTTTGCGTACCCGGCTGGCTGCCGCGTCCGGAACCAGCCGCTGACCGGGTGTCCCGGGAGCAACCACGATGGCGTGTCGGCCCAACCATGAATCCCGAGCGCCGGTTTGTCAGTAAAGGCCGTTCGTGGCTGTTATGCGGGCAATCTCTGGATGCGGTGCGCGGAGAGTTCGATTAGAGTGGCTTCCGCTCGAAGCCCGGGGCCGAACGCCAGCAGTACGCAAAGCGAGTGGACTCTTGTATGGCGAATCTCGTCAAGAACGAACAGGACGGTTGGTGATGACATATTGCCGTACCGCTGCAAAACGTCACGCGAAGGTTGCAGGTCTTGATCCGACAGGTCCAATGCGTCGGCGCAGGCGTCGAGGATTCGAGGGCCTCCAGGATGGATTGCCCACGCGTCGATTTCCGACAAGTCGAAACCTTGACCACTCAACCACTGCGCAATCCACGGGCGCAGGGCACGTTCGATCGCGGCGGGCACCCGCGGAGAGATCGACATCGCAAACCCGTGATCGCCGATACGCCAGGACATCAGTTCAGCCGTGTTCGGGATCCGACATGAACCGGTTGCGAGCACTCGTGGCCGGTCGTCTCGTGGATTGGCACGCGGTTCGCCGACGATCGCGGCCGCTCCATCGGCGAACAGCGAGTTGCTGACCAAATGCTCAGCGCTCCAGCCGTATTGGTAATGCAGGCTGCATAGTTCCACGGCGCAAATGAGAATACAGCTGTCGGGATTCCTGGCTGCAATGGCGTCGGCGACGCGTAGCGCATTGAGCGCGCCGTGGCATCCCATGAAGCCGACATGCGTGCATTCCACCTCGGCGGAAAGTTCGAGATCGTCGCAGAGTTGCAAGTCCACACCTGGCGCATGAAACCCGGTACACGAGACGGTGATGAGATGCGTCACCTCGCCGGCCGGTTTTGAAGATTCGTCGAGAGCGAGACGTGCCGCCTCGAGCGCAAGCGCGGAGGCGGAGGATCCGTACACTTCCATCCGTTCCTCGGTCGTGGGACCGCGGGTCGCCTCGTCTTCGGCAGGCGGGTAGAAGGACTGGCGGACCGGGACGCCGTTGCTACTGGATTCCAACAAAGCGCTGTGACGGGTATGCACGTGGCTGTGCCGGTACAGTCTTTTTAGCGATGCTGTCTTGCTGCCCACGGGGTCGCAGATAGCGCTCGCCAGATCCACCGCGTCGTGCTGCTGAATCCTATGGGGCGGGACGGCGGTCCCCAGGCCGAGAACATGCAGTCGGGTCAACACAACGCCTCCAGTTTCGCCGGGATGCGGTTCAGATGATGTACTACTGGGGCGGCCAGCCACGGGGCGCTGGCCAACGAGCGCATGGATAGATCGAGCAATCCGGGTCGACGACAGAGCTGACTGAGCAGCCGGCAAACCATCGGATTGCCGATGACCATCTGGCGTGGAATCCGGCACCACCGGGCAGCCAGTCGGGGACTCCAACGGTTCTGCGCCTCCACGACCAGCGGCACCACAGCCAACGCTGAAGCCAGGGCGCACGCCATGCCTTCACCCGTAAATGGTTCGATGTAGCCCGCTGCATCGCCGAGCAGGAACAATCGTTCGTCGGCGATTCGGCTGACGCGCCGTGTCAGCGGCGCGGTTCCCTTTACTTCCGCGGTGGCGGTACTTAAAGGAACTTCCATTCGGCACGCCGCCAGAATGTTGCTGAGCAACTCCGCCGGCCGGTATTTCGTTATCGAGGTCGGTGCGACGGCGGCGGCCAGGTTCACCCGTCCGTCCGGGAGGCGAACCGCACCCACGTATCCTTGGGCGTGGACGGCCATACGAATTCGGTCTGCCGGGAAACCGCCGACGCAGTTGACGACAGCACCCAACCCGATGCGCGACTGCGCTGCGGGCGTGGACCGCAGGAACGGCATACGCGCGAGCGACGAACCGGCCAATCCATCACACACCAACACGACCTTTGCACGAACGGTGCCCAGCGCCGTGCCGTTGGAATTCAGATCCACCATACGACAATCGTCCGTAGTCGCAGGCAAGACCGTAGCCCGCGTATCGTCCAGAAACTGCGCCCCTGCCGCGACGGCCCGGTCCGCCAGGTTGGCATCAAAGTCCGCTCGGAGAATGACCCGTCCGCCAGGGACGGAGACCAGGAGGGTCCGGTTGGGCGTTTGCAGTTGGAGAGTTTCAATATGGCCCGCCGGCATCGATTCAATGAGTTGGCCCAGACCCACTTTTTCCAACAAGCCCACGGCCTTGGCACTCAAGCAGCCGCCACAGACCTTGTTTCGAGGAAAAGGCTTGCCGTCGACCAGGAGGGTTTCGATTCCGCGTGTGGCAAGCTGGGCGGCCGCAAGCGCGCCGGCCGGCCCCGCGCCTATCACGATCGCACCCCAGAGTCGGTTCTCTGTGCCTAGCAAGTGAGTTGTGTTGCCGTCCATGGCTTCTCCCAAGCCAACAGAAACCGTTGCGGCCAATGTCGCGTAATTGTTACTTCTTCGAGACCCGCCCGGCCCGCCAGCCGTCGGACTTCATCTTCAGTGAAAGCCGCCCGCACGGACAGCGGCCCATCGATGTGGACAACAGGCGACCGTGTCAGCAACCGAGCGCCCCACCACGCCAGCAGATACCCGGCGAGCGTTCGATCAAGGTCATCGACGATGATTCCATGCCTCGCCAGGCGGGCCATCTTCGTCAGCAGAGTGACCGCTCGGTCGTCATCCAAGTGATGCAGAAACAGCGAGCACATCACCAGATCGTACGGGTCCAGCGAGGACTCATGCAAAATATCGCAGGGGAAAAACGTGACGTTCACGCAGTTGCCGTCGTGAGCCCGGCGTGTCGCGAACCCTACCGCCACCTCACTGATGTCACAACCATCCACGTCCAAATTGAGTCCTTTCCTTTGTCCGGTTCGCGCCAGCCAGATGGCCAGATCGCCGGCGCCGCTGGCTACATCCAGAACTCTCAACTGCGCCAATCCTCGCTCGTGCGCCAAGCGCGTCACGGCGCGCCAGACATGCCGGCGTGTGGCGCCCCAGGAATTGGTGCGCGCCAGGCTCCTCAACGCCTGGACGTGCAGAGACTTTTCCAGGTCTGGGTCGTCCATGAGTTCCCGTGATCGCTGCCGCTGTTTGAGTCCCGTGACCATCCCGCGCTCCGATTACCGCGACCCACGATAACTATAGTAGCCCGACAAGCATTTTTCCGATCTGACAATCCATCCATCCATGGTCGGGGGTCCGAGAACAGTGCGCGGGCGGGCAACCCATCACGTGCGGCTCACTCGCCGCGTCTGGCAGCCTGGCGATAGACGTGCGGATCGATGTCTTCCGCCACCAGGGTTACGTGGCCATCTCCGTATAAAAAATTCGCGCCGCCACTGTGCCGGCTGTCAAACTCACATTCGTCGGCATCGTCCCGGTTTGGTCCCAGGTATGCCTGACCGGTCAGGCGTCCGGCGGCATCTTCTCCGTGGAGATCAATCCCCAACCAGCTTGCCGGTAACTTGCGAGCGGTCCTCTCACCGACAAAAAAAACGTGAGACGTGCCATTTCGTATGTGCGGGAGGCGGAATTGACGATTTGCTATGAATACGCCCTCACCGGTCGTTCCGGGAACCGCGTCGGGATCGCTGACGCCGAACACGCCGACATAATTCGCGCCGGGCAATTCTGCGAGCATGTCGTCGGACTGCCCGCCATCTTCGTGTTCGCCTTCCTCCTGAAACAATGCAAACGTGGGTGCCGCGAGGTCAGAGGGGCAAACAAAGATCGGCGGAGTGTATGGCAACGCCGAGCCATTCGCGAAGGTGGAAATGGCCGCTTGTGGCTTGATCCCTCGCGCCACGTCGGCGAGTTCCAGTTGATCAAGAATAAACGTAGCCCAGCCATAGGCAGTCGATGAATCCGGCAAGGTTTGCCAGCCCGGTGGGAACGATTCGCTGACCATATACCGCGAGTGGATCGCCATACCCAGCTGCCTGAGATTATTCTGGCATTGGGCCTTACGCCCCGCCTCACGTGCCGATTGTACGGCCGGCAACAGCAGCATTACCATCGTGCCGACGATGCTCACCGACACCAGCAATTCCAATACCGTGAAGCCCGCGACAAGGCGTGTCGTCCGTGTGACCGAACGCCTCATGCCGAAGCTGCTGAGCTTGGGGAAACCACTTTCCCTCGCGCGGTAAACGTCCATCGGTTAAAACCTGTCGGGAAGTTTCATGGACGTGAGTTTCCGGACGATGCTGCCGGAACGTGCCTGTGTTGTGGCAACCGGTGGCCGTCAATTTCGTAGTCGCGTGCCACGATGCCGAATTCATACAGCACCTTGGCGGTCCAGCCTGGCCACGGAGACCACATCGATCGACCAGAAGCGGCCGCGTTCACGGGCAGCCATGCCAGGGAAATCAAGACGGCCACGGCGGTCAATTTCCGTCGCACGAACGTGCCGGCGGGTCCGCCATTTCGGCGCCACGTTCGCCCGGCAATCCTCGCAGCGCGTTCTTGGAGCAGCGAAGTCGCGCCGCGGAACGCCAATCCTGCCGAGAGCTCGACGGGAGGGCTGCCCGACTGCGAAACGAGCAACAACCCTTTGAGGTAACTCGACGCTTCGCGCATCGATCGAATCGCCTCATCGTCGCAGACGAACTCACGATGCCGTCTGGCTTGATGAGATGCCCACCAGACGAGAGGCAGATACCAGTACACAGCCTCCACCAGTCGCTGCAGGAAGAGCTGCAACGGGTGACCCGCTTCGAGATGGGCCAGCTCGTGCCGTACGATCGCCTGGATTTCTGCGTCAGATGCCGTCAGGAATTTATCGGGCAGGACGATGATCGGCCGCGAAATATGCCAGCAGAAGGGCGTCCCAGTTTGCGAACTGATGCGAAATTCCAGATTGCGCAGGCGGCGACTAGATAACGCGTGCTCGTTGTTGAGCAACGCGCCGGCCGTCAAAGTATCCGCGGATTGTGCCGCCCGCACGAGCCGTGCACTTTGGAAAACTCCGATCGCCAGCATGACAAGCTGGAACGTCGCGCCGCCCAGCCACACTACCAAGAGAGCGTAGGCCACTTCAGACTCGTAGTCTACCCATGGTTCGACGTATTCCGGATGAACCAACGCGCTCATTCTCAACAGCCGAAGATGGGGGATTGTCCAGGCAAGACAGGTAAGAAGCAGAATAAGGAGGTGGCAGACATACCAACCACGCTCCCCGGCGCGGCCATCGCGTTCACGATAAAGAAGCCATCGACAGGCGACGATCAGCAGCGAAGCCTGCAATGTCAACGAAAGCAGAATTTCAAGCGCGGCAGAGCTCTTCATGACGCAGAGTCAATGTCATCCAACGCCTTGCGGATGGCTGAAATGTCATCGGCTGTCAGCTCCTCCTCTGCAAGCACGCTGAGCACCAGCGAAGGAAGGCGATTCTCGAACAGCACCTCTCGAAACTCGGTCAGCATGGAGCGTGAGACATCCTGCCGCGACACAAGTGGACGGTAAACGTAAGCCCTGCCTCGCTTGAATCGTTCAAGGACACCTTTTTTGCGCTCAAGCAGGCTCAGCGTCGTCATCACGGTCGTATAGGCAAGTTCACGACCCAAACCGTCGCACACTTCCTGCACCGTGCCTTCGCCACGCCCCCACAGGATGTCCATCAATTCCAACTCGTATCGCGTCAGCCGGAAATCGTTCACTTTATCCGTCTCCTCTTCGGGGCGAGACGCTGGGGACAACGCTTTCCCTCATACTGACCTCGACACAACAACGATATATGTAGTACCTCTGTGCCCATGATCGTGGCCCATGTGCGACGAATCCGTCAATACCAATCACTCGTCCGGGAATCTGCGTGAATTTGCGGGATCAGGGATGCTAGCATCCGCCGGCGAGCGAAGCCTGAGCGAGGAGGAATCCATTCATGGATGTGTTACCGCGGAGGAGCAAGTACGGCGCGAGGATCCTGCTGGCGTGGCTTGCCTGCGCATCGTCGGCGATCGGGCAACACGCGTCCGTACCGCGCAAGACGTTTGCTCCCGGGGAGGTGCATCTCAATGCCAGCCGCATCTACGTGTACGTCGGAAAGACGGGTTTCGGCCACGAACATGCCATCATGGGCAAACTGCGATCTGGCCAGGTACATTTGGGGGCCTCCGAGCAAGCGGGAAAGCTGGTCTTCGATATGGAAAGTTTTGTGGCGGACACGGACGAGGCGCGCAGGTACGTTGGTCTGAAGGGATCCACCGATTCCGCGACGCAGTCAAAGGTAACTGCCAACATGGTCGGCCCGCACGTTCTCGATGCAGCGCGTTTCCCCACCGCGGAATTTGATATCTCCTCAGCCGAACGGTTGCCACAGCCAGATCAGCGGGGCGTGGCGCCATATGAATTTCAAGGCACGTTGACGCTGCACGGCACGGCGCGACCTGTAGCCTTTCGGGCAAGAGTCGAACAGCGCAATGGCTGGAACCGGCTGATCGGCCGATGTTCAATTCTGCAGTCCGATTTCGGCATAACTCCCTTCACCATGGCGTTAGGTGCTGTGGGTGTTGCCGACCAACTGACGATTCTTGGAGATATTTGGATTGCCCCCGAGTACCGCGGCGAACGGCCGGCTCGTACCGCCAATCGCTAGCGATGCCGCTTGCACGCCTCAGTCCGAAGACGTCGGGACCAATTCAGGGAGACCGTCCGCATGATTACCTGCTCTACGGTTCACAAAGAGGCCATTCGCTTCCACTACAATTTGTCCACAATCTTCTATCGCCTGTTGTGGGGTGCGCACATTCATCACGGTTTGTGGGTGGCTGATGAACCGATTGCGACGGCACAGCTTCGACTGACTCAGCGTCTGGCCGAAGAGGCCGGCGTCCAGACGGGAGACCGCGTGCTCGATGTCGGCTGCGGCATGGGGGCGTCCACGATCTATCTGGCCCGACAATTCCATTGTCGCGCATCGGGTATCACCCTGAGCGCTGTGCAGGCACGTTGGGCCCGATGGTCGGCAAGGTGGCGACGCGTATCTGACCGGGTCGAGTTTCGGTGTCACGACGTGGAGCAGGCCGCCTTCACACCCCACGCTTTCGACGTGCTCTGGAGCATCGAGTGTACGGAGCACCTCTTCGACAAGCCCGGATTCTTTCAAAAATCCGCCCACTGGCTGCGCCCCGGTGGCCGTGTGGCAATCTGTGCCTGGTTGGCCGGCGACGACTTGTCGAGCGCGACGGCACGGCAGCAAGTGGCTGACGTTTGCGAAGGATTTTTCTGTCCGTCGTTGGGAACATGCTCTGACTACATCGGTTGGCTTCGCTCATCGGGTCTTGAAGTCACCGCATCGCACGACTGGACAGATTCTGTAATGCGGACCTGGGAAATCTGCCACAACCGAGTACGCCGAACAGGAATGCGCCACCTCGCGCGGTGGCTCGACGCCGACACGGCGACGTTTCTCGATCGGTTCGAGACCATCCTTGCCGCGTACCAGAATGGAGCCATGCGCTATGGATGCTTCATCGCGCAGAAGCCGGCCGCGGCTGACCCTGATTGAGCAACCACTGACTTCCCGGAATGAGCACCGAGTTCGCATGGCGACAAACAGGCCGCCAGCAATGCAGATCGCACGCCGAGCGGGCGGCATTCTCGCTGGTTGTCTGACGCAAGCCTTGTTTCTGTTCACGGTGTGGCATCTGTTCTGGTTCCTGAAGGATGGTGCGCAATCATCAACGCGCGGCTCGATCTTCCTGGACGTCGTGCTCGCCCTGCAGTTCGTCGTGCCGCACAGCGTACTTTTGCTGCCGGCCGTAAAGAAGCGGCTGCTGTTGTTGATACCCGCCGCATTTTACGGATCGTTCTATTGCGTTGTGACATGCCTGAGCCTGCTGGCGGTCATTTTCTTCTGGAGGGCCTGCGAACCGACGCTGTGGCAACTGGGCGGTGCTGCGAAGGCAGCCGTGCAAGCTGGATTCGCCCTCAGTTGGCTCGCGCTATTCTACAGCCTTAGCCTGACCGGCTTGGGGTATCAATCAGGCTTGTCGCCGTGGCTCGCCTGGCTCCGGCGGCAAACACTGCCTGCTCGAGCGTTTCGACCGCGCGGTGCGTACCACTATCTCCGCCATCCCGTGTATATGAGCTTTTTGGGACTAATCTGGTTGACACCTCGGATGTCATTCGACCACCTGCTGCTCACCGGCATTTGGACGATCTACATCTTGGTGGGGAGCGTGTTGAAAGACCGGCGGCTCCTCCACTACCTGGGAAGTGACTACCGGCAATATGCGGAGAGCGTTGCCGGTTACCCGTTTTTGCGGTTCGGACCCCTTGCCCGCTGGCCGTCGGCTCGGGGGACTGACGGTCGACCGTCGAAGTCCCATGTATCGAAGTCACGGCGCGCAGCATGAAGTCGCGACGCGGGAGCTGTGATAGACACGGGCGCTGCATGTTTGCCCACAGACCGCGGCTGCAATTGGCTCTCCTGTACGGTCTTGTGTTGGCCCCCGCGATCAGCTATGGGGCTTGGCGCACGCTGCAGGGAAACAGCAATTCTCCGCTGACGTGGGTCGCCATCGATTTTCCAGCTCGCGCGGTTTACGACCAGTTCTGTGAACGATTCGGTCCGGGAGATATCGTCGTCCTCAGTTGGCCGGGCTGCTCCATTCATGAAGCCGCACTGGATCGACTGGTCCAGGCACTGCGTGCCGATCCAACATTCTTCGATTCGCAAGGGACGTGGTACTTCCACCGAGTAACTTCGGGGCGGGAGTTGTTTCGAGAAATGACTCGTGCTTCGGCTCGACCAGTTTCACCGGCATTGCCGATCGATGTTTCTCCGTTGGAACCCGCCACCGCAGTCAAACGATTGCAGGGAACCTTCGTGGGCCCGGACGGTCAAACGACCTGCCTGGTGATTGCGTTTACCGACGAAGGTTTGAAGCGACGCGCGGAGCTCGTGCCACTCGTCGAACGAGCGGCCAGTTACTTCTGCCACGTGCCGCGCGACCAGCTGCACCTCGCGGGGCCGGTGATCGACGGGTTGTCGGTGGACCATGCCAGTCAGCGATCGCTCAGTCGACTGGCGGGGCCGTCGGCGCTGGTGGTCCTGTTGTTGTCGTGGATGGGGCTCAGGTCGTTTCGCGCGGCGCTGCTCGTATTCGGCGTTGCCCTGTCTGGTCAGGGGCTGACACTCGCTCTGGTGTACTACCTTGGCGACCAAATGAACGCCTTGCTGATCGTGTTGCCACCGCTGATTCAGGTGCTGGCCGTCTCGAGCGGACTGCATCTGACGAATTATTACTTCGACGCGCCAGCACACCTATCGCCGGAACATACCGTGGCGCATGCCATTGAACGCGCCTGGCTGCCGTGCACGTTGTCGGCGGTTACCACGACGATTGGAATGGCTTCGTTGATGGTGAGCCGCCTGGATCCGATTCAGGCGTTCGGCTCCTATGCCAGTGCGGGCGTGCTGGCCACGACCGCGCTGACGCTGTCCATCATCCCCGCCGCGCTGACCTTCTGGCCTCTACGGCGTCGACGCCTTCAACACAGCGGATCCACCTGCGACGCGCTGTGGCAGCGGCTAAGCAACCTGGCTGCCAAACGCCATGGGCCCATCACGGCGGTGTCTCTCGGGCTCCTTGCACTGGCCGCCGTTCGGATCCCCGAGTTGAATACGTCGGTGCGAATCGAAACGCTATTTTCCGAGGACAGTCGAATCCTCGCGGACTACGAATGGCTGGAACACTATGTCGCTCGCATGGCCTCGATCGAAGTGGAACTTGCCGTGCGGGAAGGCGGTCCGCTCGACCTGCCGGCACGCATTCTGTTGCTCTCAAGATTGCAGCAGGGGCTGACATCGGAGCCGGCCGTGTCCGCCACGGTGTCCGCCACCACTTTTCTGCCTCAGTTAGCCACCGACTCACGTCTGTCACCAGAACTGCAGCGGAAGATCGTTCAGTCCACGCTGCAAAACCTCCGCCCGACTCTTGTGGAGTCAAACTATCTGCACATCGAGGACGGCGTGGAACATTGGCGGGTCACCGGATTGGTCAGTGCGGTCGATCCGCTCAATTACGCCGAGTTGCTCGACCGCATTCGAAACAACCTTGAGTCGGAGCTACACGATGCCGTCTCTCTACCGTCTTCGGACGTCGCATTGCGCTTCACGGGTGTTATGCCTTTGGTGCACCAAATCCAACATCAGCTCCTCGACGATCTCTACAAGAGCTTTCTGGGTGCGGTCGGCGTTGTTACGGTAGTGATGACGCTCGTGGAAGGGGACATCCTTGCCGGACTGGTCATGATGGTCCCCAACATTTTCCCGATTCTGATCGTATTTGGAACGCTGGCCTGGATGGGAACTCCGCTGGATATTGGCTCGGTCATGACGGCGAGCGTGGCGTTGGGCATCGCCGTCGACGACACTTTGCATTTCGCGACCTCATTTCGTCGCGCGCTGCAGACAGGGGTTTCTCGACCACTGGCTGTCCTCGAGACGTATCGCCACTGCGGGGTGGCGATGGTGCAGACTTCGGTGTGCTGCGGTCTTGGGCTCCTGGTATTTGCGCTGAGTGAATTTGTTCCGACGCAACGATTTGCGCTGATGATGGCCGTGCTGCTGGCGATTGCTTTGGCAGGCGATCTAATCCTGCTTCCAGCGCTGCTGTGTGGACCATGTGGCCGACTGTTTGAGCGGACACCGGGCATCACCGACAACACGGGCACTACGGACAACAGAGCTGCGCGTTACACTAACCGAGTGCCGTGCGTTCCTGGCCCCTTTTTTTCGCCGGCAGACTCCGCATGGCAAGATCCGCCAGCGTGACCAGGTCGAGCACGTTGTGGCCCAGGATGCCGTCCATCTCGCGTGGATCGTTGCTGCGGACAAAATCGTGATACGCCTGCGGGATGCGGCTTCCCGGGACATCCCCGGTTCGGTAGCGGTGGCAGATATAGCGTTCCAACGTTTGCAGTTTGCAGTCGGGCAAACGGTGCTTCCATCTGCGGCGGGAATGGTGCAGCAGGTCGCAGTGCACCGGGGCAGGCGGGGGATCGGGCAGACGGTGCAATCGGCTGCGGTCGCACAACATCGGCCAGTCGAAGCTCTTGCCATTGAACGACACCATCACGCGGGCCGATCCCAGAATTCTCCAGAACTCCACCAGAATGGACGGTTCTTCGCTATAGTCGCGCGCCAACAGAAGTTCGATCAGCGCTTCCCGGTCGACACATCGCAACAGCCCCACCAGGAACACGGGGCAGCCGGCAAAGCCACAGGTCTCCAGATCGAACAACATCGTCTGGTCGGGAAAACATTCCGCCAAGGCCCGCAGTTCCGCGTGCGCCGGCTCGCCCGATGACTGCCGCTTCCGGCAGGGATCCACTTGCCGCAGGCGCGCAGGGCCATCGTCCCAGACATCCGCCAGCGCCGCCGTAATCCTAAGGTGCGTGCCCGCAGCATTGTGCACGACCTGGCCGCGGTCGATCCATCCCCGGGACGCCTCCATTTGGATCATGCTCGGCATCCGCCCGCGGTGGCCCGCGCCGTTCGCGGAAGACGAAATTTCGCAATTGGGTATGCGGTTGAGCTGCGCGAGACGGCGGCGTACGCCATCGGACAACATGGCAATTCCTCTCTTGTCAACCCGTCACGCGGTTGATCGGTCGGGATCCGCACTCGAGACGCCTTGAGGGCCGTTTGTGCAGCGTCCGTTCCATCACCGCTCACCGGCGGTATACAGCTCAACGCCCGACTGTTCCTGCGGGTCCACCAGTAACTCGAGCAACTGCAGGGTGGCCCGTTTGTCTGGAATCGGGTAGCCCCTCGCCAAATCCGGATCACTATGGATCGCCGGCCGCAGGTTGGGCAGACCGACGCAGCTCGGACATCCATCGTGGCACGGACAATCGCGAACCATCTCCCGGCAGATGGCCAGCAACCGGGACATCGCTTGAACGCCCCGTTCGCAGTAACCCAGGCCGCCGGGATAGCGATCATAAAGTATCAGCGCGGTCCGGCCCAGGTTCTTGGTGTCCACAACACCGCCCAAGTCGCGACTGTCGCACATGGCCACAATGGGCAGTGCCACGATGGCCAGATTGCGCAGGCCCACGACCGCTTCGCCCAGCCGCATCCCATGTTGTTTGAGTATCCGGCTGGCCGCAGCGTCTGGAACCAGCCACAGACCGGTGGTCTGCAGGTTCTGAGCCGGTATATCGACCGGTCCCAAGCCGATGTTCTCCCGCGTCTCGAATTTGATTTTCTTGAAAGCGACGGTCTTCCAAGAAACATCCAATTCG
Organism: uncultured Pirellulales bacterium; assembly: GCA_964573605.1. Classification (GTDB taxonomy): domain Bacteria; phylum Planctomycetota; class Planctomycetia; order Pirellulales; family JBBDJB01; genus CAZNKT01. The sequence continues at coordinate 44,893 of CAZNKT010000004.1, read as the reverse complement.
CCGTAGGCGACTCGGGCCATGGGCACGGACGGTTCGTCGTCCTGCTGATCGATAATCTTGACGTTGCTCTCCAGCACGGCCTGCGTGTAGTAATCCGTTTCGCGCCGTTCGACGTAGGCCACCTTGCCGTTCAAATCGAGCTGCCGGACCAGGTAGGATTGTCCGTCATGCAGATAAACGGCTTCGGGATAAACCAGTTCCGGCGCGCTGATGGCATCCACATTGGCAATCACCTCATGTGCGCGGCGAGGGCGGTTGTCCGCCGGGTGGCTCGTGGCCGTGGCTGCCCAGTGATGAAGCACGATGCTGAACGTGTTGTCGCTCATATGGCGCAGGCTGACGCCAACGGCCGGGTTCTGACCGCCCGCGAAATAGAACCGTTCCTTAACCTTGTTGAGCTGTCTCTGTTGTTGCAGGATCTCGGCGATCGGCAAGGCCTTGGAACCAAAGCGTTGGATGTCTTCCTCTGAGAGCGGCAGTTCGAAGGCGGCCACCTTGAGATGCTTGGCCAGCACATAAGGGTTTTCGGGATCGATTACGGCGTGTTCGGGCGTCTGGTCAAAGAAATAATCGGGATGCCTCAGCAGGTACTGATCGACCGGGTCGTTCCCGGCCACGAGAATCGCGAGACTCTCATCGTGCCGACGGCCGCTCCGCCCCGCCTGTTGCCAGGTACTGGCTATCGTTCCCGGATATCCCGACAGGACGGTGACATCCAGCGAGCCGACATCGATACCCAGCTCCAGCGCATTGGTCGCCGCCACGCCGCGCAGACGTCCTCGAAACAAATCCTGTTCGATCTGTCGCCTCTCCACGGGCAGGTATCCTCCCCGATACGCTCGGACTTGGCGCACCTTGTCCGACCCCACCTGCGATAATTTGTCCACCACGTAGCGGTGCACCAGTTCCGCCGCCTGCCGGGTTCGTGCAAACACGAGCGTCTGCTGGTCGCCGGCCACCGCTTCGGCCATGATCTCCACGGCGTCGTCGTGGGCACTGCGCCGCGCATGGCGGTCCGTCTTGGATGCGGCCGGATTCCACAACACGAAATACCTGCGGCCGCAAGCCGAGCCGTCCTGATCCACTACGGCCACGTCGCGACCCGTCAATCGCGATGCCAGTTCCCCGGGATTGGCAATGGTCGCGCTGGCGGCCACAAACACCGGATGCGCGTCGTAGTGCGCGCAAACACGCTGAAGTCTTCGCAGCACGAGCGCCACGTTGGCACCCAGGATGCCGCGGTAGGTATGGACTTCGTCCAGCACAACGAACCGCAGTTGGTGAAAGAAGGAAGCCCATTTGGGATGGTACGGCAGCAACGCGGCATGGAGCATGTCCGGATTGGACAACACCAGATTGGCGTCGCCGCGAATTCGACGCCGCTCGGCAGTGGGCGTGTCGCCGTCGTAAACGGCGGGGCGGACCTGGTCGGCCAGGGGCGAACCGGCCAGCAGCTCGCCGAGGCCCTTTCTCTGGTCCTGCGCGAGCGCCTTGGTGGGAAACAAATAGAGCGCGCGGACCTCGGGTTGCCGGGCCACGGCTTCCAGGATCGGCAGGTTGTAGCACAATGTCTTGCCGCTGGCGGTGCCCGTAACGACGACCACATCCCGCCCGGCGCGGGCGTGCTCCAGCACCTGTACCTGGTGCGTAAAAAGCCGTTCGATTCCCTGCCGCCGGAGCGTCTCTCCAAGCGCCGGCGGCAGCGGCCGTCCGGGCTCGCCGTACTGCCCTTCGCGTGCGGACAATACCTCCACATGACGAATCTGTCCGTCGTAAAAAGGAAGCCGTTGCAGCCGCTGCAGAAATGATGCCACATCCATGGAAGGCGAACCCCAGATGACCCTGTTTGCATTGCAGCGCGCAGACAGAAACCGCCCGGCGCGGTGCTGGCCGCCGCCGGAAGTTTCTCATGTGCCGGTTTCAGAAGGCGGGTCCAACCCCATCAGATCAACGCCCGGCTGCCTGCCGCACCCTCACGCCTGGCCATGTGATAAACAGGTGTTTACTATAGTGCAGCCGAATTCAGCGTGGCAAGATCGGCTTCCCGGCACGGCGTCGGCTCCAATCAAGCATCCCGTTCCAACCGGCCCTTTCCGGTTTCGCGGGATTCTTTTACAGTGACTGTCAGCTACGGTGATGGTCAGCAGCGGCTGGCAGCAGCATTCCTGCCTGAACGCACTGCGTGCATTTCTTCCGCGTCCTTCCCTCCTTCGTCGCTCGGGTCCGCCATGCCTCCCTTCGTCCGCACCGCTGTACACGCCGCTGCTTCGGCGCTGCTTTGCCTGCCCGCGGTGGCGGCCGATCCCAACTCGTCATCGGCGTCGTTTCGTTCACTGGTCGACGAGGCCTGGGAGTTCGAGGTTCGCGAAGATCCACTGCTAGCATCCCAGGTCGGGGACCGCCGCTACGATGATCGCTTGCCCGACGTCGCGGTGGCCGATTGGCTGCGTCGCTTGGAAACGAAGAAAGATTTCCTGCGCCGCCTCGCGACCATGGATGTGTCGGCGCTTCCCGCCGCCGACCAGGTCAACTATCACATCTTTAATCGGCTGCTGGAGGACGCGATTGCCGAGTTGGAGTACGAAACCTATTTGACGCCTGTCACGAATCGCACCGGGTTTCACGTCGAATTTCCGGAGCTGCGCCGCCGGATGCCGTTGGACGTCACAGAGGATTACGAAAACTATATTTCCCGGCTGCGCCAGTTCGATCGCTATGCCCAACAGCATTTGGAACTGCTGCGGACGGGCATCGACAGAGGCATCGTCGTGCCGTCGGTAGTATTGAGCGGCTACGGCGACACGATCGAAGCTCAGCTGGTGGACGATCCCGCACAAAGCTTGTTGTACGAACCGTTTGCTGAATTTCCCGAGCGCGTGAACGACGCCGACCGGACGCGGCTCCGCGCCGCCGGCCGGGAAGCGATCTCCGAGCACGTCGTGCGCGGGTACCGGGTGCTGCTGGAGTTCCTGCGGACGACGTACGTTCCGGCAACGCGAGGCTCGGTTGGCGCATCGGCACTGCCGCGCGGCCGGGCGTTTTACCGGCACCGCGTCCGCAAGTTCACGACACTCGATATGACTCCGGCCGAGGTCCATGAGCTGGGCAAGGCCGAAGTACGGCGTATTCGCGCCGAGATGCGCCAGGTCATGCGCGCTTCGGGATACGATGGCGACTTTTCCAGCTTTGTCGGGATGCTCCGTACCGAAAGTCGTTTTTACGCGGCGACGGCCGACGAGTTGATGAAGGAAGTGGCGATCGTCTTGAAAACCATGGACGGAAAACTGCCGCTGCTGTTTCGAACGCTTCCTCGCACACCGTACGGCATCCGTCGGGTTCCCGAATACGTGGCGCCGTATACGACGACGGCCTATTACATGCCCGCGGCGGGCGACGGCAGCCGCGCAGGGTTCTATTATGTGAACACGTACGATTTGAAGAGCCGTCCGCTGTATGAAATTGAGGCGCTTTCGCTGCACGAGGCCGTCCCGGGGCACCACCTGCAGCTGGCACTGCAGCAGGAGTTGGATGGCCTGCCGATGTTTCGCCGATTTGCTGGATTTACGGCATTTGTCGAGGGATGGGGCCTGTACGCGGAACGACTCGGCCTGGAAACCGGATTCTACAAAGATCCGTACCGTAATTTTGGTCGGTTGAGCTACGAGGTCTGGCGGGCGTGCCGGCTGGTCGTGGACACGGGCATCCACTACTTCGGCTGGTCCCGCCAGCAGGCGATTGATTACATGGCCGAGCACACGGCGCTGGCGGCGCACAATATTCGCGCCGAAGTCGACCGGTATATTTCCTGGCCCGGACAGGCTCTAGCGTACAAAATCGGTGAATTGAAAATCCGCCAGCTCCGTGAGCTGGCCGAGGAGCGATTGGGAGCGCGGTTCGATATCCGCGCGTTCCACGACGCAGTGCTTCGCGGGGGAGCCGTGCCGCTCGACGTGCTGGAAGCCCAGATTCAGCAGTACATCGAATCGGTACGGAGGGCGTCCGCGGCAGCCCCATAGAGCCACGCACGCTCCAGCGGTGCGCATGATCACGCCTTGCGGGCGGCGTTGCCATGCCGTCCGGGGTCGATCTGGTTCTGCGAGAGAAAGCGACCACGGGACCGCCTGTGGCCGATGTTCATTGGAAAAGGAGCTTGCCATGTTCAAGCCAGCGCATAGGTTCTGGATCTGCGTGCCACTTTACCTGGCTGCCACGGCCGTCGCCGACGACCTGCGCAACTATCCCGCCGCGCGCCGGTCGGACCACACGGACACTTACCATGGGGTCACGGTCCCCGATCCGTATCGGTGGCTGGAAACCGATGTCCGCGAATCCGACGAGGTAGCGGCGTGGATCCAGGAGCAGAACGCCGTGACGCAGGCGTACCTGGAAGGGATTCCGGAAAGGCCGGCTATCGCGGCGCGTCTGGAGGAGTTGTGGGACTTCGAAAAGTACAGCTCGCCCGTCCGCAAAGGAAACCGGTTGTTCTACTTCAAGAATGAGGGACTCCAGAACCAGTCGGTGCTGTATACGTCGGACTCCCTGGACGCAGATCCTCAGGTGCTCGTTGATCCCAATACCTGGTCGGACGACGGAACCGTGGCCCTGGCCGGCATCGAAATCAGTGACGACGGAGAATACGTCGCGTACGGCGTGGCGGAAGCGGGCTCCGACTGGCAAACATGGCACATCCTGCACACCGAAACGGCGGAAAAGCTCGACGATGAGGTGCAGTGGGTGAAGTTCAGCTCCGTGTCCTGGACCAAGGACGCGACGGGTTTCTATTATTCGCGTTACGATGCCCCGGAGCCGGGCGAGGAGTTTCAAACGGTCAATCTCAACCAGAAGGTCTTCTATCACGCGCGAGACACGGATCAGGCGGAAGACCGCCTCGTCTATGAGCGGCCCGACCACCCCGATTGGGGCTTCGATGCCGAGGTGACCCACGATGGAAATTGGCTCGTGCTGACCGTCTGGAAGGGAACCGACGACAAGTACCGCGTCGTGGTCAAGGACCTGGAAAATGCCGACGCGAAATTTGTCGACGCGATTGATCATTTCAAGAACCAGTACTCCCTCGTTGGCAATGACGGCTCGCGCATGTTCTTTGTGACCGATCTGGACGCTCCGCGGAGACGGCTCGTCGCCCTGGATGTTTCGAGTCCGGCAACCGCTCAGGTCCGGGAAATCATCCCCGAAAAAGACGAAACCTTGACTGGTGTCCGCCTGATCAATCACCAGTTCGTGGCTTTGTATCTCAAACACGCAGTCACGCAAGCACGCATCCATGATCTGAACGGCCAGCTCATCCGCGACGTTGAATTTCCGGCCATCGGCACCGCGGCCGGATTTGAGGGAACACCCACGGACGACGCAACCTTTTATTTGTTCTCCAGTTTTTCGGTACCACCGAGCATTTACCGTTACGATATGCGGACGGGCGAGAGTCAGCTGGTGCGGCGGGCCGACGTGGCGTTTGATCCCGACGCCTACGAGGCACGCCAGATTTTTTACACCAGCCGGGACGGCACGCGCGTTCCGATGTTCCTCGTTCATCGCAAAGGCCTGCCCCTGGACGGCTCGGCCGCCACTCTGTTGTACGGATACGGCGGGTTCAATGTCCCCCTCACTCCTCGGTTCTCCGTAAGCCGCCTGGCGTGGATGGAGATGGGGGGGCTGTTCGCGATGCCCAACCTGCGCGGCGGCGGCGAATACGGCGAGAAATGGCATCGCGCCGGCACGAAACAGAATAAGCAAAATGTCTTCGACGATTTTATCTCCGCCGCCCAGTGGTTGATCGACAACGGTTATACGTCGCCGGAAAAACTGGCCATTCAAGGCGCGAGCAACGGCGGGCTGCTGGTGGGTGCCGTGATGACCCAGAGGCCCGACTTGTTCGGCGCCTGCCTGCCCGCGGTTGGTGTCATGGACATGCTGCGGTTTCACAATTTCACCGCGGGCCGGTTCTGGGTGGACGACTACGGTTCGGCGGAGGACCCGGAAGAGTTTCGCGCGTTGTTCGCCTATTCTCCCTACCACAACATCCGGCCCGGCGTGCATTACCCGGCGACGCTGATCACGACCGCCGACACGGACGACCGTGTCGTGCCCGCGCACAGTTTTAAGTTCGCGGCGGCGCTTCAACATGCACAGGCAGGCCCCGCGCCGATCCTGATCCGCATCGAAACGCGGGCGGGACATGGAGCAGGAAAACCGACGACGAAAGTCATCGAGGAAATCGCCGACCAGTGGGCGTTTCTCGTCCGTAATCTCGACATGACCCTGGCCGCGCCGTAGGGCTTTTTCAAAACGCGGCTGCGGCGTCGCCCCGTCGCGTTTACGGTCCTGCCCGGACAGCTTTGCGGCGCGCCGCCGCGGCCAGTACGGCGCAAAAAAAGGCGCCCAAGATGTACGCCGAACCGTGCGGCTCCGCGACCGGATGTAAACCCGCCATCTGCAGGGTCTCGAACAGGGCGACAAACATGGGGATGTCGTCGAAGTCGAGGTCGCCATCCCCTTCCAAATCGCCTTTGACGGTCGGCGCCACGCCGTACAGCAACTGGTAGACGCCGGGGTTGGCCAGTCCCGTCACAAAGGCGTTTATGTCGTCGAAATCAATCTCACCGTCGCAGTCCATGTCTCCCATCAGAGGATCGACAGGTGGAATGTCCAGGTCGACGAGAATCTGCGTGATGTTATTCGTGTCGTCCGTTTCCGCAACGCGGTTATCCGGGTCGATAGACACCTCGAGCCAATACGTTCCATCGGGCAATCCCGTAACGTCGATCCACTGACCGACGAAATTGGCGCCGTACAGGTCGACCCAGCCGACCGACACTCCCAGATGCTCCGCATCGCAGTTGGCATACTGCCGGAAGGGCGGCGCGTTAGGAAGGGACGTGTCATAGGAGAGCGAATCCACAAGGCAGTGGCTGGTCTTGTCCTTGCCGGCCACCACATCACCGACGCCGCCGCCCGGCGCAACCTCGCGCAGGCCGTACCGCGCCAAGCCCGTCAGGTGCAGATGCCCAAAGGGAGTATCCTCGACGGCGAACGTCCCGATCAATTGCTCCGTGACGCCGCCCCCGGAATCGTGGATTCGCTGGTAGATATCCTGCGTGTCGTCGGGGTGCGTCTCTTCGCGAACTTCCAGGGGTCCGTCCCCGATATTGGGTATCGCGACGTTGAAGCGATACAGCGCCCGGCCGGGCAGGGTGGACGTGTCGAACGTGCCACCGTGAATGTAGTTCCTATCGACATCCTCCCATGCGAACAGATCGGGCAGCAGCGGCGCCGCCACAAGCGGCGGCGCGGCGGCCAAAGCAACCAGTACGGCCGCGGTCGGCAGGACGGCGCGGGGACGCAACGGGAGGGCGGGGCAGGCTTTCATAGATACATCATGCCCTGCGTCTGCGGGAAAGGCAAAGCACCAGGCGCGGCGAACCGCCCCGACGACCCACAAATTCACTATCAACGCATCAAAATATTCGGGCTGCGGCGATATTCCGCACTGCGGACAAATTACCGCTCAGTTACCACCCGCGCCATTACGATGACTATTCCGCGGACGAGAAATGGGATGCTTTCTCCGCATGGTGACGCCATCCTAGGTCCCGTTTTGCGGCTACCCCTCTCGCCGTGGGACCGCCGATGGCACGTGACAGAACCGGAAACAGGGAGCAGGACCGGCACGGCGAATGGCTTCCGGATCCACTGCCGGCGGGGCAACGCTCGCTTCCCTCGCGTCGAATGGATCTCCGCAACGGTGGGCCGAGAACGCAGTCCTCGTGCTTTTCCTGCTCCTCCCGGTTCCTTTTCATCTTCCCGCCGCTTTGACGCGGCGCGGTTTGTGGGGTACGTTTTCGAAGCGGCCGAAACCCCTCGCTCGGTACACAGACGAGCGGTCGCGTCCGAGAAGGTGCTCCATGGCAAACCGGCGCGCGCTGCCTCGGTAGTTTGAACTCGAGCAGCGGTCTGAGAACGGCTGGTTAAGGTTCAGCCCGCACTGAGCGGAAGCGGCGCCCCTCGCGGTTTTCCTTGTCGCGTTTGGCCGGTCGCCCTATTCGTATCGACAGTCGAATTCCATACTGAAGCGTCCGGGCCAGTACCTGTAGAATCGTCGCCGGGGGCCGGCCAAAGGGCACGTCTGTCGGCGGACAACGCACGTGCCGAGTTTGTGAACGGCGGCTGTTTGACCTGTAAGAGGCTCTACCCGACCCTCCGTTCGGTCGCGAAGGGCATTTTCGGATTGCGTCGACGACCCGTTGTTCGCCTCCGTGAATGTCTCGCGTGTGAATCCGGTTCCCAATGCATTACGTGAGGACCAAAATCTGATGCGTGAAGCCATACCGGCAGCGAGCAACGGCGCCGTCTCTGCGCACGATGCGAATCTTGATTTCCGCACGGCGGACTCCGCCGAAGAGGCTTTGCCAGAGCTGTCCGATGCGCTGGCCGCAGGCATCTGCGGTCGACGCCATGCGGGCGACGCACGCCGCGAAGTAAGGCGGCCGTATCCGTTTCTGTTGACGCTGGTGCCCGTGACCGAACATGGTGAAACGCTTCACGAACAGTTGTTCACGGTAGTTGGAAAGAATCTTTCATCGCGAGGCATTGGATTCTTTCACAAGGATCCCATTCCCTACCGGCGCGTCGTTGTGCATTTGGAGGGTGCTGCGGGACGGGCCGTGCGCGCGCTGGTCGAACTGTCGTGGTGTCGCTTCACGCGGCACGGTTGGTACGACAGCGGCGGCCGTTTTCTGGAGCTGACGCCCATGCCGGTGTCGGTGAACGCGGCGGCCGGCTGAAATTCCGTTTCGCTCTTCCGGAGGGATCCGCGAACGGCCGCGGGTGCTCAGCAGGACCCCGGCCCTTTCGCCGCAACGGCCGGCCAGGCGCTCTGCGATGAGCCGCGCGTGCTATCGGGTGCTGGCGGGGGTTTCCCCGCGTGGAACTCGCAAATGACCCGCCATGCTTCTGCGGACGAGTCGACGGACTGGAACAGCTCCAGATGACGGTCGGCGATGACCGCTTCGTCAGCCGAAAACTGAAAAGCCGTCTGTTACCGGGCAGGAGACTTCCGAGAGATGGTGGCCGCAGCCAGGGAAAGGACGCCCGTGGCCAGCACGGCACAGCCGCTGAGGGCCGGCTTCCCCACCATTTGGCATGCGTCGGCCAACGACGGCACGATCGCCGGCCGCGCCAAAAGCCACGCCAGCATGATGCACAGCAAACAGGTTGTCCATGACAGGCTGCCCGGGAGGGCCAGCCATCGCGTGCCGCACGTTGCAACCAGCAGAGCCGTCGCCGCGGCCACGGCGGCCAGCATCGCCAGCGCGGGCCCCAGGAATCCGCCGACAACCAAGAGTCCCGCCACGCCGACCAGGCGACCCTGACGGCCCATCGGGCCGACCGCCAATACCGGCCACGCAGCGCCGGCCAGCAATCCGGCCACCAACATCCCGAGTCCACGGCGCGCCAGGCCAGGTGCGGACGGCTCGACTATCGGGGTGAGCGAGGCCCCGTCGATCGCCGTGGCCTGCCACACGCCGGCGGCGGCCGCGTACAACAAGGGGCCGCAAGCCACGCCGCAGGCGGCCAGCCACCATGGAAACCTTCGCGACTCCGGATGGCCTGCCTCTCGCTCGGTGAGCCAGAAGCAGAACAACCAGGTCATCAGGAGACCGTGATATCCGGCCGCCGCCATGCGAACGATGTGGCCGGCCGGCAACCCGCTGCCGACGGCTGGCTCCGGTTCCGTCGCGAAAGCCAAGAGAAAAAACGACGCCGTGACCGCTTCGACGAGTGGATAGCGGACCGCAATGCGGCTTCCACAATCGGTACATCGGCCCCGCAGGACGAGCCAACTGACGATCGGAATGTTGTGGTGCCAACGAATCGGTTGGCGGCAATGCGGGCAACGCGAGCCCGGGGCGACGATACTCATGCCGCGTGGCAAGCGGTACACAATCACATTCAGGAAACTGCCCAGACATGCGCCGAGCATGCCCATCCAGATGGCAGCCAGCCAGTGCAGCATAGTAAACCCAGTCGCTTGCACGCGCCGCGCCTCTCGATGTATTCAAATAATGCCGTGCAACGGGCCGCCCGGTGCCCCCAGGGCATCGACTCGCCTGGTCACGTCTGCATCTTCCACCAAGGGCGGCGCGTGATGCGGTTTGCTGCGCGCGTCGATGACCAGCGGCCCGTCGCAGCCCCAGTGTTTGTCGTGCGTGAAGGAATCGACTCCGTCAATGTCTCGGGCGGGATCGCTCTTGGTGAATGCCGTCCACAGAAAGTTATCCAGCGAACGGGACGCCATGTCACTGTCGTCCACCAGCACAATCCAGGGGCACGCGCAGAGTGGATTGCGCGCGTCGACTTCCGAACAGAATCTCGCCTGTTCCGCGTCGGCCACGGACCGATCCGCCACAACAGGTGGTGCCTCCACCACGACGATACCGGGCAACGCCATGCGAGGCTGGCGGAAACCTTCCGGCAACGTCACGCCGGCAGGCAGTTCCGCGGGCAATGGCCGCCGCGAGGGACCGACGGCAGCCACAATCAGTTTGGATCCTTCGTTGATGCCGGCGCCGGAATAGTCCAGCGTATCGATGGTCGTCCGGGTTTGAAAATGCAGGTCGCGGCGCCAGTCGGCCCGCTCCAGCAGATGGCGGAGAAAGGCGGCCACGTTGTGAATATCCAACCCTGGGTCATCATGATGATTGACGATCAACAGATATTTGGCCAGCGACAACTGGCCCTGGCCCAGGATGGCGTGCGCCTGGGTCAGCAGCTCCTGAGGGCGACCGGGTTCCGCATAAGGTGTGTAGCGCTCGGTGCCCATGGCCAACAGCAGCGGATGCACGCCCGCGGCGTCCACGGCGTGAACAGCCTGCACGCCGGGCAGAACGGAAGTGATTGCGGGAGCGGAAATTTCGTGAATCAGTTGTCCGAACACGGTGTCTTCCTGGGGAGGACGTCCGACGACCGTAAAAGGCCACAGCGCCTGGTCGCGATGGTAGACGTTGTCGACAAGCATGACGGGGTAATCGTGCCGCAGGCTGTAGTAGCCCAGATGGTCCCCGAAAGGCCCCTCGGGAAGCAATCGATCGGGGTCGATCGTGCCGGTGATGCAGAAATCGGCATCTGCCAGCAGCGGCAATCCACCCGGCCGGGCGATCAGCCGAACCCGCCGCCCGGACAGCGCTCCGGCGAATCCCAACTCCGGCATCCCTTCCGGCAGCGGCATGACCGCCGCCAGATTCAGTGCCGGCGGGCCCCCCACAGAAATTTGGACACGCAGCGGCACTCCCGCCTGGATCGCCGCGGCATGATGCACGCCAATCCCGCGGTGAATCTGATAGTGAAGCCCCACTTCCCGGTCGGGCCGATAGGCATTTCCCGAGATCTGCACGCGGTACATACCCAGATTGGAATGACGCACGCCCGGTCGGACAGGATCTTCCGTGTAGACCTGCGGCAAGGTAATGAACGCACCGCCGTCCCGTGGCCAGCAGACCACTTGCGGCAACGCGCCCACGGTTGTGCAATGCTGCAGGACGGGTCCCGTGCGACAGAATTTTGGACGCATCGACAACGCCAGAGGCAACGCAGTCAAGTTTCGTCCGGGAGATCGCCAGAAATCGCGCGGTTCCACCCGCAGGGCCACCAGCCGTCGCACCACATCGAGGGTATCGCGAAAAACAAACCGCGCGCGTTCCAGGGTGCCGAACAGGTTGCTGACCATCGGGAAACGACTGCCCTTGACGCAGGCGTAACATATCGCGGGCCCGCCACGTTGATATACGCGGCGGTGGATTTCGGCGGCTTCCAGATAGGGATCGACTTGCTGCTCTATCCGAATCAGGCGGCCCGTCGATTCCAGATCATGGACGCATTCTTTCAAAGATGAGTATCTCATGTCCCCTACCAAGCGGCGGACGGCGTCCCAGGTCAGTATAGGTCATCACCTCTCGCGGTCGACAGGCACGCTGTGTCGTCGTACAATCAGCGGCCGCGCCGGCGGCAAAGCCAATTCCGTTGGCAAACGGAGAGACCCGGACGCAGGCGGTTTGGATCTCGAGCTAGTACAACGGTAGTGTTCGCCACGGCGCTGCGAATGGACCCAGGGCGACCAACGGAACCCCGGGCGATCGGGCTGTTGGAAGCAAGTTCCGAGGCTCACTTTGCGCGCCGCCGTCTGGAGTCCGCTCTAAAGGTTCTCTATTGCATGCGTTGTGGTTGGCATGTCTTGGATCAGCGAAAAAGACGAGCAGATTGGCCCTGATCGCGTGGAAGAGATCCTGCGTGCCACCGTAGAGCAGGCACGCGAGCGGCTCTGCCCTGCTCCCCGCCGCGTGCTGCTTTTGCCACCGGATAAAACGCGAATGCATTCGGGCACGGGCCGCATGACCGAACTGCTTTACACGTTGCTGTGTCACGAGGCCGACGTGGACGTGATCCCGACCCTGGGACAGCATGTGCCTCATACGGAAGCGGAAAACCAGTACATGTTCGGCCGGATTCCGCACGAGCGGATTCACACGCACGACTGGAAATCGGGATGCGTGGACGTCGGGCAAATCGATGCCGACGTGGTGGCGGCCAGCACGGCGGGCGCGGCCGACTGGCCTATACCTATTGCATTGAACGCGATGCTGATGGAACAGTCCTGGGATTGGATTATCCATCTCGGGCACGTCGTCCCTCACGAAGTGCTGGGGTTCGCCAACCACAACAAGAACTACTTCATCGGTCTGGCCGGCAAGCCCCTGATATGCGCTTCGCACATGGCGGCCGCCTCCTGCGGGATCGAGAACAATCTGGGGCGCCTGGTCACACCGGTTCGGCACTGCTTCAATCTGGCCGAACAGAAATTCTTGTCGCACCTGCCCGATGTCTATATCCAGGTCGTGATGGCACGCAACACCGAGGGCCGGCTGGTTCATACCGGCATCCACGTCGGCGACGATCTGGAAACGTACGTGGCAGCCGCCGAACAGTCGCGGCAACAGAACATAACTGTGTTCGAAGAGCCCGTCCAAAAAATCGTGTGCGTGATGCAGGGCGACGAATTTTTCAGCACCTGGGTGGCCAATAAAGCGATCTACCGTACGCGGATGGCGCTGGCCGATGGCGGAGAACTGGTGATCATAGCGCCGGGATTGAAACGCTTCGGCGAACAACCGGAAGTTGACTCTCTGATACGCAAATACGGTTACCGCAGTTCCCAAGAGATCCTGTCGTTGTACCGCCAGAACAGCGACTTACGGGACCTGGCGCACGCCGCGGCGCACCTGATGCACGGCACCACCGAAGGCCGGTTTCAGGTGACGTACGCGCCGGGTCACCTCGTTCGCCAGGAAATCGAAGGCGTCCACTTTCGCTTCGCGGCACTGGATGAGACAATCGCGCGGTACCAGCCCCACCAATTACGCGAAGGATGGCAGAAGCCGGCCGGCGACGATCCGTTCTACTTCATCCCGACGCCATCGGCCGGTCTGTGGTCGACGCGGCAGAAACTCTTCCATCGTCCCGATTACGCGGCCGTCGACACAGCAAAACCGTCCTGATCCGATTCGTCCTCCGCCCGAAGGAACAACGTATGGCGTCCGACAAAACGTCGGGATGCATTCCCCAAAACGCGAGTTTGCAGACGAACCGTCGGTTCTATTGGACCTACAGCGCTGGGTTGGGAGTCGCAGAAAGGGGACTGGCTCCGAGCGGTTTCGGCGTTGCCTCTTGAAGTCCAGTATGGCTCGGTGCCTGTCCCCTTTCTGCCCCCCATCCCTTTCACGGCCGAGTTGAATATGCAAGAATCCGCATTCGGTCTGAGCCGCGACTTGCGTGCAACTTCGCCCGCCCGGCGTCCGTTCGTGCCATGCGATCGGGCATCGCAAGGATGCGTCCACGCCGAAGTCGCCCCCTGGAATCCCGGCGATGGCGATCAGGCAGTACCGGCCGGTCGGGAACAACGTGGCTTGCCGTTGGCTTCGAGTTACCGGCGCTCCTGCAAGGATTTATGATGCTGATTGCGGTGCCTAAGGAAACGTATCCGGGCGAACGGCGCGTGGCGCTGGTTCCGGCCAGTGTGGCACAGCTTATCAAGGCCAGCGTGCACGTCGTCGTGGAGCCGGGAGCCGGGAGCGAGGCCGGATTTTCTAATGCCGAATACGTCGAGAAGGGCGCGCGGGTCGCGGCGGACCGGGAAGAGCTGTTCGGCGCGGACGTCGTCGCCTATGTGCGAGCCCTCGGGGCGAATCCCGAAGCAGGTCGAGCGGACCTGCAGTATCTCCGGCAGCGGCAAGTCGTCGTGGGCATGTGCGACCCGCTGGGAAACCCGGACGCCGCACGCGTCTTGGCGGACGAAGGTGTGACGCTGTTGGCACTCGAAATGATGCCCCGGATCACCCGCGCACAAAGCATGGATGTCCTATCCTCCATGGCGACGGTCGCCGGTTACAAGGCCATGCTGATGGCGGCCGATCATCTGCCCAGGATCATTCCCATGATGATGACGGCGGCCGGGACGCTCGCGGCCGCCAAGGTGTTTGTCATCGGCGGGGGTGTGGCGGGCTTGCAGGCCATCGCCACGGCGCGACGGTTGGGCGCCGTGGTGCAGGCCTACGACGTGCGCCCGGCCGTCAAAGAACAAGTGGAAAGCCTGGGAGCCAAGTTCGTCGAATTGGACCTGGAAACCACGGACGCCGAAGGGACCGGCGGGTATGCCAAGGCCATGGACGAAACGTTCTACAAAAAACAGCGTGCGCTGATGGCGCGAGTCGCCGCTGATAGTGACGTGTGCATCACCACGGCGGCCGTCCCCGGCCAGCGTTCGCCCCTGCTGTTGACCTCGGAGGCCGTGCAGGGGATGCGTCCCGGATCGGTGATCGTCGATCTGGCCGCGGAACGAGGCGGAAATTGCGAACTGGCCAAGCCGGACCAAACCGTGCGGGAGCACGGAGTCGTTATCCTGGGGCCGACAAATCTTCCATCGGAAGTGCCCTTCCATGCCAGCCAGATGTACGCCAAGAATCTGACGACGTTCCTGATCCATCTGACCAGGGAAGGCCGATTGAACCTCGATGCCAACGACCAGATTGTTTCGGAAACCATGATTGTCCACGACGGCCGAATCGTGCATCCGCGGATGCGCGAGTCGCTGGGACTGGGTGACGAACCGCAACCTTCGCCTGCCGGCACCAGCGACGCGGACAAAGACGGAATTGCGCTGGATGATGAATAATAGCGTCCAACACAACATCGGGGATGCATTACAAGAAACGCGAGTTTGCAGACGGACCGGCGGTTTCGTTAGAGGCTCTAAAATTCGCCGGCAATAGGAAAATCGCCATGGACCCCGTGACTGGTCTGACCATTTTCGTACTGGCCGTCCTGGTCGGCTTTGAGATCATTACCAAGATCCCGCCCACGTTGCACACGCCGTTGATGTCCGGATCCAATGCGATTTCCGGAATCACCCTGGTGGGTGCCTTGCTGGCCGGGGAAGGGTATATCGGCTCAACGCTGGCCTTCGTCGCCGTGGTTATGGCCACGATCAACGTCGTCGGCGGTTTCTTCGTAACGCACCGCATGCTTGGCATGTTTCGCAAAAAGGATTAGTCGCGTGGCTCAGGTCTTCCCGCCGCTCTGTCTGGCGGCCAACGAGGCCTCCATGAAGGACATGCTGGACGAGGTCTCCTCGCTTGCACCGCAATCCGCATGGATCAATCTGGCCTACCTGCTGGCCGCCGTGCTGTTCGTGTTGGGCATCAAAGGCATGACCCATCCCCGAACGGCCGTGCGCGGCAACCTTACGGGATCGGTGGGCATGCTGGTTGCCGTCGTCGTGACCATGGTCAAAGTCGGCGGAGCCAGTGGATTGGCCTTGGCACTGGTAGGGCTGGCCGTGGGAGGCGGTATCGGCGGTTACCTGGCCGTGCAAGTCCAAATGACGCAGATGCCTCAACTGGTCGCGATGTTCAACGGCTTCGGCGGAGGCGCCTCGGTGCTGGTCGCCGGCGCGGAGTTGCTGCGAGCCGCAACCTTGCCCGCCGTGGGCCTGGTCGCCGCGGCCGCCTCGGGGCTGATCGGCGCCGTCACGTTTTGGGGCTCGCTCGTGGCCTGCGGCAAGCTTCAGGAACTGGAACTGTTCCGCAAACCGCTCCGATTCTTCGGGCAGCAAATAGCGTCCGCCGCGCTGTTTCTGGTATCGCTGCTGTTGGCGGCCTGGATCGTGTCCGGATCCGAATGGGCCTATCTGTTGCTCGTCTGCGTCGCCTCCGTGCTGGGAGTGCTGCTGGTAACGCCCATCGGCGGAGCGGACATGCCAGTGGTTATCGCTCTGCTGAATTCCTATTCCGGACTGGCGGCGGCGGCGACCGGTTTTGTCATCGGCAACAATGTCTTGATCATCGCGGGGTCGCTGGTGGGGGCCTCGGGGCTGATTTTGACTCAGGTCATGTGCAAGGCCATGAATCGGTCACTGATGCACGTGTTGTTCGGCGTGCTCGAAGCCGCCGAAGGATCGCCGGATGCCGACGACGTATACGAGGGGAAGGTCAAGAGCACCACCGCCGAAGAAGTTGGAATGCTGCTGGATGGTTGCCAACGCGTCGTCATCGTGCCGGGCTACGGCATGGCAGTGGCGCAGGCCCAACACGCCGTCCACGATCTGGCCAGTCAATTGGAGGCGGCCGGGACGACCGTCGAATACGCCATCCACCCGGTGGCGGGCCGGATGCCGGGCCACATGAATGTACTGCTTGCCGAAGCCGATGTGCCCTACGAACAATTGAAAGAGATGGACGCGATCAACCCGACGCTGGCCCAGTGCGACGTGGCGATCGTGATCGGCGCCAACGACGTGGTCAATCCCGTCGCCAGGACGGATCCGACCAGTCCAATTGCGGGCATGCCAATCATCGACGTTGACAAGGCCCGGACGGTCGTGGTGATCAAGCGGAGTCTGAGTCCGGGGTTTGCGGGCATTCCCAATCCGCTGTTCGCGGCCGACAATTGCCTGATGCTCTTCGGCGACGGCAAACAAGTGATGCTCGACCTGGTCGCCGCCGTCAAGGAGAACTGACGCCGTCCAGGCGATTCAGGGCTCGGCAATTCCGACGAGCCATTGAGCGGCATCCGCGCGGCTGCGCTGGCCTTCGCTGGGGGGACAGGTGACGTTCTGCTGCGCGCCCGCGGCGACATACGCCGCGGCCACCGTTTCCGGCACTTGGCCTCGCTCGCCGCCGATCCACAATTTTCGTGGCGCGATCAGTGCCAGCAGCCCGGGCAAGTCACCGTACTTGACCGCTCCGGGCAGAAAATGCTCGTCGCGCCAGCTGGTCAGATCCGCAAAACGAAATGCCTGCGTATCAACGGCCACGGCATCGACCGCGTCGCCGACAACGACCGCGGCGGTGATGACCCATGGAGCGGCGCCCGCCGTGCCCACCAGGTACAGGCGTTGCGGAGCCTGTTCGCGATGCGTGGCGAACGAAACGGCCGTCATGATGTCATGCACCCGCCGCGCCAGGAGCGTTGGATTGTAGCCCAACGTGTAGGCCGCCGCATCGCGCGGATTGTCCACCTTGCGATTGCGAGCTTCCGTACGTTCGTCCTTGTCAAGAAACTCGCCCTGCAACAGCACGTCCGCGCTGGCTACGGCCATGCCGGCATCGAGCAGATCGCGGATTTCGTCCCGAAGCTTCTCCGGACCTTCCCACAAGGCCGACTTGCCGTGCCCGTCGAACCACAGAACGAGGGTGCCGTTCCACTGTTTGGGGTGCAGGTGCACGAGCGGAAATTCTTCCGATTCAGCGGCGTTACGCAGCAGTCCCCGATACAGCAGCCAGTCGCCCTGATCCAGTTCATCGAACGTTTCGAATGCCACGTCGGCCGGTGACGGGAGTTCTCGTCCCACCATGGTATCCACGGCCGCGCCGACGACACCCCGGAAGAGACCGAGCGACTCGTTGTCCCGCGGCGCGATCTCGGACATCTGGCGATCGGAAATACGCGTCATGACCTGGAGCAGTTCGCGTTCGTATTCGGGGCCTCCCGGCGGCTGGGGATGGTCGTCATTCCAGACCGTTAATTCTTCGCGGGAGAGAGGCTGGAAATCTTCTTCCACGACCGGTTCCTCCCATCCCAGATCCAGGTGCCGGTTCAGCCAGCCGTACATCACCGCGCGGCTCACGTAGTTGTAGTTGTGCGGGAAATGGGTCAACGCGCGGGCCATGACCTTGTCTTGAGCGTCATATAGCGAGTAAAGTTGTTTCAGCTCGGGCAGCCCCTTGGTCATGATCTCCCGCGTCCAATCGTCGGCTGCGGTCATGCCCAGAGGTTTGGGTGCGACCAACCCCGCGAACTCCACGTTGCCGGTTCCGATCCGCAGGTAGGCGGCATTTTCGCACGTGCAGCCGCCCTGCATGGCCGTGGAAACCATCACGGCGGGGAACGATACGGCGGGACGCGGATCAATCGCGCACAAGATCATGGTTTGCGTGCCGCCGCCGCTGGCCCCGGTTACGGCGATCCGCTGGGCGTCCACTTCAGGCAGATTGGCCACCCAGTCCAGTGCGGACAGCGAGTTGTAGGTCTGCAATCCCATCACGTTTTGCAGCCGCAATTCGGCCTGTGGCGAATAGAAGCCCCAGGCCTGCCGGCTTTCCATCTCGGGGCGCAGGTCGGAATACCCGTGCGCGACGTCTCGGGGAATCTGCCGGCTATCGGCATAGCCCAGCATATCGTATTGAAAAACAATGCATCCCATGCGCGCAAGCTGGACGCAGCGAGCCTGGATCGGAAAACGGCCGGCGTGGGCAAAGCGTTCCGCGCCCGCCACGAGCTGTTTGCGAATCTCGTTCTCTCCCGCATCGTGGAATCTGCCGTCGCGGAAATGCCCGTGGGGCGAAAGAACGGCCGGACGCGGGCCCTCGATGCCGCGCGGACGGTACAGGTTGCCGGTCACATAATGGCCCGGATAGCTTTGCAGGTAGACCTTGTCCACAGTGTACGCTTCGCGCTGCACGCGACCGTGGACAACCGCTCGCGGGGGGCGGCGGGGCGGCATGGGCCACAGTCCCATGGCCATTTGAATCCGTCGCCGGACTTCCTCCGCCCGTTCCTCCCATTCTTCGAGGTTGCCGGGCGGTTCAAACGGAAAGTACCCGTTCAAATCCTTCGGAGGACCCAAGCGGCGATCCGCCAGGACGCGGCCCTCCGGAAGCACGCGCCACGATCCGGTTTTCTGCGCCTGGCCGTCATCGCGCCGGGCATACGCCTCGTACAGATCCTGGATTGCGGCCTGCTCTACGTCGCCTTCGTGGAAGACGAATCGATAACGAAATCGGATACTCTGGCCGGCCGCGATTTTCATGGCGCCCGTCCCGGGCGGTTTCTCCTCGAAGTCGTGGACCCCGAACGGATTGGCGGCGATCAAACCGTAATCGCGGGCGTGCCACCACGTGGGATGGCGGGGGTTGTCGGGGTGATCGAAAATCGCGATGCCGACGGTCTGGCCGTCAATCTCGCCCCAGTAATCCACCCACCCGGCGCGTTTGCCCCACACGTCGCGCTGTTTGTCGCCTCGGCTGTTGGTGGCGTTACCGGTCACGACCTCCACGCCGCGGCCCGGATCCGCCCGCAGTCGCAATCGGGAGTTCGTCCGGATGCCCATCGTTCCTTCCTTGGTATCTCCAAATACGACATCTCCCTCGGACGCATGCAGCGTCACGGACCAATCGATGACGCGACCCGCCGGAATCGTATGGAAATCCAGCCGGCGCGTGTCCGTACACACGACTTTTCCGTCTGGTGTCACCCAACGGTTACGCGTCGTTATCGTCGCGCGCTCGTCCGTGAAGCTGGTTTCCATTTGTTCCTGCTCGATGCGGCCCGACTCCGAACCCTCGCCCCAGAAATCCGCCCCGTTGACCGATCCATGCGTGAACCACATCGACTTCTGATGGACATGATCGCGCGCTTCGCCGGCGACCTCCTTCATGGGATAGTTGCGGGTCATCGGAATCCCGTGGGGACCGATGATGGGATACAGGATTGGTTTGGCGAACTTCGCGTAGTGATACTCGGTGAAGAGTTGCCCACCAATATCGATGCGCACCTTACCATCAAGCCGCGTGAGCGCGATCTTTTCGCGGGCCGCGGAGGTTGCCGGTCCGCCGCCCATGGCAAGAGCGCACAGGAGGGCCGCGAATACATTGGCGGCCCGACGAACAGTCCCACAGTGGTTTCTACGACGTGCGCTCATGAGAGGTCTCGCAATGCTGATCATGGTCAAGCAACACTCCAGCAGTGTTCGCAAAGGATCATCGGTGCGTATCACGATGCAGCAGCCACGGGTTCCGGGGGGAGCTTGCTGGCCTGAAGCACTGTTTCCTGCACCGCCAGGTCGTGAGCATAAGAATAGTCGGCGTCTTTCTCACCACGAATGACGCGCGCCAGATCGGCGAAATCGGCCACGTAGCGATCGTACGAGCCAACGGTCACCTGTTGGAATTCGGGCTGATAACCATTTCGAGGACGCGAGAATGCGACCTGGATGGAAGGGCGGTCCAGCGGCTGGATGTGGCAGGTGCCCTCGCTGCCGCACACAACGAAATGGCGCCGGGCAAAGCCCTCGATTTCGTTCGCGCTCGACTTCACAGTGGCCAGCGCCCCGGGATACGCCAGTACGGCCAGCATGTTGTCCCACAGTCCGTCGTCCCGCGGAGACGTGTGCTGCCGGAACGCCGTCACCTGTTCGGGACGCCCCAACACACCCACCACCAGGTCGACCAGGTGGCATCCCAGTTCGAACATCATTCCGCCCTCGAATGCCGCCAGCCGGCGGCGCTTTTCGCCCCCGATGGATTTGCTCATCACCGCATGGATCTCGAACGGTTCGCCCAGCCATCCCTTGTTCAGAAAGGACCGCAACATGACAACGGCGGGATTATAGCGGTACATGTATCCCATCTGGACGATCTGTTTGCGGCGCTCCGCCTGGTCGAGAATCCGTTGGAAGCGCGCCAGCGACTGGCCGGCCGGTTTATCCAGATGGACATGTATGCCGGCGTCGATGCAAGATTCCGCCACGTCCAGCAACTTGTCCACGCGCGTTTCGACGGCCACGGCCTGCAGTCCCGGGATGTTCAGCATCTGCGGAAGCGTCATCTTGGGGACATCGCGGAACACGCCCTGTTCGGCTTCCTGTTGCAGGTCGGGATCCGGTTCCACCAGTCCCACGACCTGGTAGTCATCGGACGCCTTGAGAACCTCCATTTTGCCCTTGGCGTGGCCGTGGCCGACGCCTATTTGACCGATCTTGATCTTGTGCTGGCCCGGGGTGGCCGCGCGGGCCCTGGAATGGGTCGCGACGGCGGCCGATGCCAATGTCCAGCGGGTCGAGCGAGACAAGAAAACACGCCGCGAAACGTCGTCGGGCGGAGGCGTTGCGGGGCGGTCGCCATTCTTTTCGTTCATGGGTGAGACCTCCGGTTTCGGTCATTCAAGTCCGACGGCTTGATTGACGGGTCCGCTGACAATCAACCCTCGAGCCGGTTTCAAATCCTGATTATACAGGGACATCTCCCGGTCATGGAGCGATGGCGCGGCGTTTTCAAAACCGCTGGAGTTCGGATCCAACGGTCAGATTGCCGGGCTTGCGTTGGTCGCCCTGAGGTCCATCAAAAGCGCCGTCTCGAATCGTCGAAGATTCGCGAAACACGGCATCATTCGGACAGCATGTTTTTGAGCCAGAATGCGCCGTCCACGCGGAGCGACGCTCCCGTAATATAATCGGCGTCGCTGGACGCCAGAAACGCCGCGGCGCGGCCCACGTCTGAGGGTGTTCCCATCCGACCCCACGGCAATTCGGATCCGGCCGCATCAATGCGCGCATCGCCGAACGATTGACGTTCGCCGGGCGTGTCGATCCATCCGGGTTCGATGCAATTGACATTGATGTGGTGGCCGGCCAGTTCCGACGCCATGGTGAACGCCATGTGGTTGAGTCCCGCCTTGGCGGCGTTGTACGCCACGCTGCGGGCATAGGGCATTTTGGCATGGACGCTGGAAATGAACACGATCTTGCCGCCACCGCCACGGTCCACCATATGCCGCGCGGCAAGCTGGCCGATGTGGAAACCGCTGGTCAACGTGCCCTGGATGACCCGCTCGAAATCGGAGGGATGAAAGTCCAGGAAATCGCCCCGGACACTGCAGGCCGGATTGCTGACGACAACATCGATGCGCCCCATCTCGCGGAGCGCGTCGGCAAACAGCGCCTCGCACGGCGACCGATCGAATACGTCCGCTTCCACGGCCAGGCAGGAGCGGCCGGTTTTTTGAACGTCCTCGACCGTGGCCGGCAAGTCGGGGCTCCGGGGCCGGTCATTGACCACCAGGTCTGCGCCGCAGCGAGCCAGCTCCAACGCACACCCGCGGCCGATTCCCCGCCCCGCCCCGGTAACAAGCGCCTTCTTGCCCCGCAGATCCCCGTTGCAAGACCCACGTCTTCCACGCCGTCCGGCCGTGTTTTCAGAGTCGATGTCGTCACGTGATTTTGCTGTCATTTTTCCCGGTCATGGAGCGGTTTCACGTGGTCGTGAAACCGTTTCTATTCAATAATTTTATTGATCGGACACTCGACGATGCCTCGGGCCCCCATGCTCTTGAGCTTCGGCACGATGGTGCGGACCACCTTCTCGTCGACGATGGTGTAGACGTCGCACCAGTCGGCATCCGACAACGACGATACCGTCGGTTTCTGCAAGGCGGGCAGCACGTCGAGTATGTTGGCGAGGTCCTCTTTTTTGATGTTCATCATCAGGCCGACTTTTCCTTCCGCCGCCAGGCACGCGGAGAGCATCAGGGCGATGTTATCCAGCTTGTTTCTTTTCCACCCGTCGTTGCAGGCCTGCTTGTTGGCGATGAAGCGCGTGGTGCTCTGGAGAACTTCTTCCACGATCCGCAGATTATTGGCCCTCAGCGACGAACCCGTCTCGGTGACTTCCACGATGGCATCGGCCAGCGTGGGAGGCTTCACTTCGGTGGCTCCCCAGGAGAATTCCACGGTCGCGCGGACGCCGTGTTGCTTCAGATAGTTGCTAGCCAGTCCCACCGCCTCGGTCGCGATCCGCTTTCCTTCCAGGTCGCGGACGCTGCGGACCGGCGAATCTTCCGGCACGCACAGCACCCAGCGTCCCGGCCGGCGGCTGACTTTGGAGAACACCAGCTCGCATATCTCTTCGACATCAGCCCCGGTTTCCAGCACCCAGTCGTAACCGGTGATGCCGGCATCCAGAATACCTTGCTCGACGTATCGCGCCATTTCCTGCGCGCGGACCAGCAGACATTCGATCTCGTCATCGTCAATCGTGGGATAGTACGACCGCGACGAGAACGTAATGCGGTATCCCGCCTTCTGAAAAAGCTCCGCCGTCGACTCCTGAAGACTCCCGGCGGGAATGCCGAGTTTAAGCACGTTATCGGGCATGGTTGGCTACCCTCTGTTGGTGGACGCAACCACCGCCCCAGGCGGCCGCATGCGGACTCGGACACACGTTGGCGTGGCGGTCCAACGCACAGGCCATGCTGACAGCTACTTTTGCGACCCGTATACCTGAGCCGGATCGAACACACGCTCGCCGACCACTTCGATCGAGCCCGACGAGGGCCTCACCGCGCGGAAAAAGCAACTGCGGTAACCCTTATGGCAGGCGGCATCGCCGATCTGCCGCACCTTGACGAGCAGCGTGTCGCTGTCGCAGTCCAGGTACACCTCTTCCAGCTCCTGCACATTGCCGCTCTCTTCGCCCTTCCGCCACAATTTGTTTCGGCTGCGGCTGAAATAACATACGCGTCCGGTACGCAATGTCTCTTCGTAGGCTTCCCGGTTCATATACGCCAGCATCAGCACGTCCCCCGATTCGAGGTCCTGAGCGATGACGGGGAGCAAGGGGACCTTCTGAAAGTCAGGGCCGGGTTGGGAATCCGTCATGGTGATCGGCTCTCTACGAAACATCGGCGGAGGGACAATCAGGCGGCTTGTCAAAGCGTCATTATTTGGAGTGGCCGTGAACGTGAAAAGGGACCACGATTCAATCGCGCCGGGCACCGGGAAGGCCGTTCCGGCATAGACGATCCATCCTCATTTTCAGCTTTGACAAAACACTCGTCGACGCGGCGAGCCGGCAGGGCGTAAAAGCCCCGCCTTTTCGCATCAAGGACGCGGCGCGGTTGCCGGCCGCCGGAGGGTGGACGCTCGCATCCCAGCACGCAGAGCGGAGGGCCAGCGTAACACGAACCGCCCGGCGTTACAATCATCCCCGCCTAGCGGCCGGGCTCAGCGCTCGGTGGACTGCGGGCTTGCGTCCAGCCGTCGAAATGCCAGCGGATTGATGTGGACCGGGTCCTGACCGGCCAGCGCGCGGAGGATCCGCACGACGTGGCAGTGGCCGTTTTCGATGAACAGCCGAAATCGCAGCTGCGTGCCGCCCGCGGCCGTCCCCGCCACATATAGTCCCGGGACGTTGGTCTCCATGGTCGTGGAACGATAGACCGGGTGCCGGCTTTCGCCGGCCAAATCGACGCCGGCTTCGGTCAGCAGCGACGGATTCATAACGTAGCCAATCAAGGCCAGCACGAAGTCGGCGGCAACGTCGCGCTCTGACCGGTCGCGTGTATCCCTGAGCGTCACCGACGTGGGAGTGATGCGCATCGGCAGGGTATGCGGGTAGAACGCGATGTCGTTGTGTTTGATGAGCCACTCCACTTCGGGCCTCAACCAATACTTGACGGACTTGTCGATTTCGCCGCGGCGGTAGCTGATCGCGACGTCGGCGCCGGCGCGGTGGCAGCGCAAGGCGGCTTCCGCCGCGGAATTGCGGCCGCCAATGACGAGCAGTTTCCGTCCGATGTAGGGATGAGGTTCCACGAAATAATGGCTCACGTGCGGCAGGTCCGCCCCGGGCACCTCCGGCAGTGTCGGATGTTCGAGACGCCGCGGGCCGTGCATCCCGCCCACGGCCACGATGACACGCCGCGCGGCGTACGTTTTCGGGCCGTCGGCGCGCTGCGTGTGGACCTCAAAGACATCAGACGCGCTCTGCGGGTGCGCGTCGTGCGTGGGCGGCACGATCCGCGTCACGCGTTCATAGGTCTGAATCTTCAGTCCGAACTGTTGCACCACGCCGACCAGATAGGCCAGGTATTCCTCGCGATTCGCTTTGGACTGATCAATCGTGTGCAGGGGCACGCCGCAAATGGCGATCCGTTCCGGCGAGCTGAAGAACTGGGCCTGTCGCGGAAACCACGAGATAGTGTGGCCCAGCTGTTGAGCTTCCAGGTGCACGTACGACAGCCCGGCCTCTTTCAAGGCGACGGCCATCTCCAGACCGATCGGTCCGGCCCCGATCAGAACCACATCCGCTGCAGCCATGCCCGACGAATCTCCCGAAAACGCAAACAAGTTGAAAATGGCACCATCATGGTATAGCATGACGTGCGTTTGTGCTGTCCCGCGCGACGGCGCGCGTGCCGCTCCGCATCCCCCTGCGAGCCGATTTCGGCGACTGAGGGTGTGTTTGGAACATCATCCGCCGTCCGCAGGTCGTGCTCGGCGCCTTCGTCGGCCAGCGTTGGATTTATACCCGAAGGAAGCAGATTATGTCCCGCCAAACTCGTCGCTCGTTTCTCAAGAACTCGACTGCCGCCAGCGTCGCTTTCTCCACGTTTGCGATTTCCGGAACAAAATCCTCGGGCAAGGTGATCGGCGCCAACGATACGGTCCGCGTGGGCGTGTGCGGAATCCGCGGCCGGGGTGGTTCGCATATCAAGGCCTTTTCAGGTCAAGACAAGGTGGACGTAGCCTATCTGGTCGACGTGGACTCCACCCAGTTCGACAGTCGCGTGAGGTATCTGGAAGATCATGGTTGCCCGACGCCCGTCTGCGTGCAGGACATCCGCGAAGCACTTGATGACAAGGATCTCGACGCCATCTCCATCGCCACGTGCAATCACACCCATTCCCTGTATACGATCTGGGCATGCCAGGCGGGCAAGGACGTGTACGTCGAAAAGCCGATGTCGCACAATGTCTTCGAAGGTCGCAAATGCGTGGAGGCGGCCCGCACGTACAACCGAATTGTGCAGCACGGCACGCAGCAGCGCTCCAGCCAGAAACGCGCCAATGAAATCGCGGCGCTGCAGTCGGGCAAGTACGGCAAGCTGCTCGTGTCGAAAGGCTATTGTTGCAAGCCCCGTTGGAGCATCGGGTTCAAGCCGCTGACGGACCCGCCGGCACACCTTGACTTCAACCTGTGGCTCGGACCGGCTCCCGTGCAGCCCTACCACGAGAACCTAGTGCACTATAACTGGCATTGGTTCTGGGATTTTGGCAATGGGGACGTGGGCAACCAGGGGGTACACGAAATGGACGTCGCCCGGTGGGCCATTGAAGATGCCACCCTGCCGAACCGGGTTTGGAGCCTCGGCGGCCGATTCGGCTATCAGGACCAGGGACAGACGCCCAATACGCTGTTGTCGGTTCTCGAATTCGGTGAGACGCTGCTCGTTTTCGAAACCCGAGGACTCGTCGGCAAGAAGACCGGTTTTCCCTTTCAGGTCCTCAACGAATACTACACGACCGACGGCAAGATCTCCGGCGGACAGTTTACACCCCATGCGGGTGGGGCGTCGCAGCCCGTCAGCGGCGGCAGCCCGCGGACCGTGGCCTGCGACGGCCAGCCGTTCACGGCCTTTATCCAGGCAGTCCGCAGCCGCAACCCCGAGCATAACAACGCCGATGCGGAAGTGGCCCACTATTCATCGGCACTCTGCCATCTGGCCAACGTATCGTATCAGTTGGGCAAGCCCGTGCCGTTCGACGCGCAGAACAAGGCGTTGGGCGACAGCCAGCAAGTGGTTGAAGCGTTTGAAACCGTCAAGTCCAATTGCAGGGCGGCCGGTGTGGACCTGACCGAATCAACCTACACGCTCGGGCGAGTTCTGGATTTCGATCCGACCGCCGAACGGTTCATCAACGACGACGAAGCCAACCAGTTACTGACGCGCGACTATCGGCCGCCGTTCGTCGTGCCGGACAACGTCTGAACTCGGCACCGCCGCCGAAGCGGGTGCGCCGTGGACCGGAAAGCGGCGGTTGTCCCAGGCGTGTCGATCGGTCGCCTTTTTTGGGAGCCGTTCGGGGCCTGCCCACGGCACATGATGCCTGACGCCACGGTACTGCTCGAGGCCCGCGAGCTGGCACGCCGGCCTACGCCATCCGGACCGTGGTTGCTGCGCGACGTCGAGTTAGAACTCCGCGCCGGCCAGTGCCTCGGCGTCGTCGGGCCGTCCGGTTCTGGAAAGACGCTGCTGCTCCGGTCCCTGGCCCTGCTCGATCCACTCGACACGGGATACGTCCTGTTTCGGGGCCGTCCCGTCTCGGGCAACGGCATCCCGGATTTTCGCAGTCGTGTCATTTACCTGCGGCAACGGCCTGCATTGGAGGCGGGCACCGTGGAAGACAACCTGCGGCGCCCACTGCAACTTTACGTCCATCGAAAGCGTCGATTGGACCTTCGTCGCATTGGATCGTGGCTACGACACTTGGGACGCCGCGAGAATTTTCTTGAAAAGAGACGCGGCGACCTGTCGGGTGGCGAGCAGCAGATCGTGGCGTTGATCGCCACGTTGCAACTGGATCCCACCGTGCTGCTGCTCGACGAACCCGTCGCCGCACTCGATCACGACACGGCGCGAAGTGTGGAGCTCCTGCTCAGGCAATGGGTCGACGAACAGCCGTCAGCCAGAGCCCAGATGTGGGTCAGTCATGATGTCGAGCGAGTTCGATCGTATTGTTCCAAATTGTTGCGGATGGAGGACGGACGCCTGTATCCGATGTAGCAGCCATGGCGACCTATGTAGAACTCGACCTAATCGACGTTTCTCTCGCAGCGGCGTTAATCGTTGTCAATGCGCTCATTTCCATCGCGCTGCAACTGGGTATGGAGCGACAACTGGCGGTGGCCAGTATACGTACGATCGTACAACTATGGCTCGTGGGACTCGTGCTGGAATGGGTGTTTGAAATCGACCGCTGGTACGTGGTTCTGTTGTTGCTGGTCTTGATGACGCTGGTCGCAGGCGTGACGGCCGCGCGGCGGGACGAGCGTCGTTATCCGGGAATGCTGGCCGATACGGTTCTTTCCGTGTGGATCAGCAGTTGGCTTGTGACCGCGTTTACGCTCTTCGCCGTCGTCCGCGGAACGCACACGTGGTACCAGCCGCAGTATTCTATCCCGCTGATGGGCATGGTGCTGGGCAACACGCTCAATGGCGTGTCGGTCGGACTGAGGACCTTTCTGGATTCGGTGGAGGCGCGGCGGGACGTGATGGACATGTTACTGGCGTACGGCGGATCCCGCTGGGAAGCATGCCGCGACACGGTGCGGAACGCCATTCGCACGGGAATGACCCCCATCATTAACTCGATGATGATCGTCGGTATTGTGAGCCTTCCCGGCATGATGACCGGCCAGCTTCTTTCCGGCACGCGTCCCATCGAAGCCATTAAGTACCAAATCGTGATCATGTTCCTGATCGCCTCGGCAACGGCCCTGGGGACCACGCTGATCGCCCTGATCGGCTACCGCCGCCTGTTCAACCAGGACCACCAACTGCTTGTCGATCGGCTCCGCCGAAACTAGACTCAAAATAGGTGCAAAATAGGGCCTTTCCCCTGGATGCCATGCCATGATTCGACGCAAGCTCAATGTTAAATTCCTGTGCCTGCTGATCGCTGGATGTATCGTTGCCGGCGTCGCGTTTTACGCCCTGCACGCGGTACAGATTGCCAGGAATGCGGGCATTTACCTGCGGCAAGCCGAAGACCACAGGCAGCAGGGAGAGCTCCGCGATGCGGCCTTGGACTACCGCGACTACGTCCGCCTGCAACCGGAAGATCATGCTCGTTTCGCTGCGTATGCCGAACTGCTGGCCGATATTGCGGAAGAACCCGAGGCGGATCAGCGGGAATGGATGCTGGCCTACTCCACGATGGAAGAAGCCGTCCGTCGCGATCCCGCCCAGGACAAGCTGCGCCGGCGGCTGGTGGAGTTCCTGATCGAGTCGCGGAGGTATGCGGACGCCGCGGATCACCTTGAGAAACTCCTGCCGTCCAACTCCAACGACCTGACGTTGGAGTATCTTGATCTGGCCGAACGCTACTGCCTGTGTCTGGCAGGCAAAAGTGAATATCGCAACGCGATCGGACGGTACGGTGTTCTCGTCGGCTTCAACTCGGCGACCCGCGATTTCGCTGGCCCGCGCCCGACAATCGAGTTCATGGATTGGGAGAAACTCTGGAGTACCGGCGCCAAGCGGATATCGCTTTATGTGGATTTGGCCTACCTGCTGTTGTATCAGGAACGGGATACGGCGGCGGCCGACGGTGTCATGGACCGCATGGTCGAACTGAATTCCAATCAATCCGAAGCGCACTATGAGCGTGGTTTGTATTGGGCCAGCCGAGGCCGTGTGTCGAAGGCGCGGCAGGATTTTGGACGGGCGCTGAAACTCGATCCCGACGATGCGGACACGATATGGTCGTTGGCGAAAGTATTGATGGATCTAAGGCAGAAGGACGATGCCCGCCGCATGATCAACAACGGGCTCCGCAAACATCCTCGGGATGAAAGGATGTATCGGTCATTGGCATCAATCGAAGTCATCGAGGGGAATCCGCAGCAGGCGCTGCAACACTTGGCCCAAGGTCGCCAGCGCGTCGACGATCCCACGAATCTGATGATCGCCGAGGCGGAAATCCATCTCCAGCTCCGCGACAGCGGCGCGGCGGCAAAAGCCATCGACAGGCTGAAGGAGGCCGGCGTCGATCCCGTCCAGATCGAGGCGCTGCAAGCCAATCTGCTGTATGTCGAGGGACAGTGGATCGAAGCGGCGCAGCGACTTGAGAAACTGCGTCCCAGTCTGGCCGCCCGTTCCGACCAATCGTACAAGGTCGACGCGATGTTGGGGCAGTGTTACGAGAGTTCGGGGCGGAAGGATCTTGCCCGCGATGCGTACCGCCGGGCGTTGCAGGTGGCCAATCCCGTTTCCGATGTCGCGGTCGCCGCGCGAAAGGCCATCGACAGACTCAGCGGTCCGCTTGGATCCGCCGCGCAATTTGCCAGCAGGCCGCGTTCCGATACTTCTGGAAACACGGACGACGAATCGCCCGGTAATGGCTCGGGCGACGCATCGCCTTCGACACTCGAACCGGGCGCGGCGGCCGCGGTCAAGACGATCCAACTTGTGCGACAGGGATTGATCGACCAGGCATTGCAGAGTCTGAAATCCAGTCTGAACACTTATCCGGGTCATGTCGCCACGTGGACGTCCGCCATCCGCCTGGTCGACTACCTGAAGGCTCGGCCCGAAGCGTCCACCGAGACCATCCGCGCGCTGCTCGAAGAGCCGCCTCTTCGCGGCGCCGATACGGCGGCGTCTCGTTTGGCCCAAGCGCTGCTGATTGTCATTCACCCCGAAAACGCTCGCGAAAGACTCGCGCAACTCGAGGCGGACCTTGACCAATTAGACAAAGCAAACCTGCCTCCCTTCTGGTCCGCGATGTCGCTGGCCTACCGGTCGGTTGGCCAACCTGACGAGGGTCTCCGCTGCCTGCGAATTCTTGCCGCCGGCCAGCCACAGGATTTGAGCCTGAAGATCTCGCTGTTTGAACTCGCGTTGGACAATAACAACGCGGATGTCCAGCAGGAAATCCTCGATGAAATTCGCTCCCTTGTCGGTCCCGAGGACGCCGCGGCCAAATACTGCGAAGCGGCGCGCCTTGTTCACCGCGCCCGTTTGAATCCGGGCGACACGGACAACCTCGAAAAAGCGTCGGAATTGATCCGGGATGCTCGGCAGGACCGGCCCGAATGGCACGTGCTGTATAAATTGCAGGCCGAACGGGACGTGCTGGCGGGGAACATCGACGACGCGATCAAACAGTATTCCATGGCGCTGGAGCTGGGACCGCCCGACACCGGCGTCGTGCACAATTTGGTCAACCTGCTGTGGAGCAAGAACCGGTTCGATGAAGCCGACAAAACGCTAGACCTGCTTACACATCAGCGGCTGGCAAGCCTCAATCCCCGCGTCGTCGCCGATGTGTATATGCGAACGGGCAAACAGGCCGATGCGCTCGCCGTCGCCGAGCAGGCTCTGGAGCTGGACCCTTCGCAACCGAACAACCACGTATGGCACGGACGGCTGTTGCAGGCCGCCGATCGAAAGACGGAAGCAGAAAAGGCCTATCGCAAAGCGATCGAGCTGGCCCCCGACATTCCGCACGCACGGTTGGCACTCATCGAACTTCTGGTCTCAACGGGCTCCCGCGAGCAAGCGCAGCGGGAACTGGAGGAAGCCCTCCAAGCGATCGACGAAGCGTTCGTTCCGCTGGTAGCGGGCCGAGCCAACGAAACCATGGGTAATTTGGAGGAGGCAGAGCGGCATTACCGGGACGCCGTTGCCGCCCGTCCGGAAGACCTTTCCAGGCTGCAAACGCTGGCGGCGTTTTATCTGGGGCCACGGTATCGCAAGGCCGACAAGTATACGCGAGCACAGGAGCTTCTTGATCAGCTCGTCCAGGCGGCAAAGGATAAGGATGGAGCGGGGCCCTACGTGGCATGGGCGCGGCGGGCCACCGCGCCGCTGCTGGCACGGCATGGAGATTATCAGGGCTTTACCGAAGCCGTTGCGCTGTTGGATCAAAATGCCGTCGACGATACGCTGCCGCTGGAGGACGCGCTGGTCCAAGCGCGAATTCTCGGCACGCGAGACGATCGCGATTCCCGCAGCCGCGCCATCGCATTGCTCGAACGCGTCCATAAGCAACGCGGGTTAAGTGCGATCGACCAGCTGATGCTGGCTCAGCTCTACCAAGACGCCGAACAATGGTCCAAATGCCAGGAGATCATGGTACCTCTGGCGAACGGCGAGCATACCGATCCCGCCGTGGTCGCGGCCTACTGCCAAATGCTGATGGATAGAAAGTTGCTCAGCCAGGTCGATCGTTATGTTCGGCATTTAGAGCACCAGGCGCCGGGGCAGGAGGCAACACTGGTCGTCAAGGCCCGGCTGGCGGCGGAGCGTGGCGACACGGAGACGGCGGGTAAATTACTCCAGCGGTTGGTGCCCGCAACGCCGGAGGCCAGACATGTTCCCCGCCTCACCCGGATTGCCGATCAGTTGGAAAAATTCGGCCAGTACGCCCTGGCCGAACAGGTACACCGCCAGTGCGCCGCCGTCCATCCACCGCACCAGGCAAACTTGATCCGGTTTGTCGGTATCCACGGCGATGTCGACCAGGCGATGGAGATGCTCGACGAGCTTATGGACACGCCCCAGAAATTTCAGGCGCTGCAAACCGCCCTGGACATCATCGCGGAGCGCAGGCCGGAAGTCGGTGAAAAATACGACGACAAGCTGCAGGGCTGGTTTGACGCAGTGGGGCCGTCTTTCATCCGTTCGATTTTGCTCGCTCGGTTACGCGACATGCAGCAGCGGTACGACGACGCGGAATCCATTTACCGTCAGTTGCTTGCCGGCAAGGAACTCTCGGGGCAGGCGCGGGCGGCCGTAGCGAATAATCTGGCATACCTGCTCGCGTTGCAGCACCGCAGTGACGCGAATTCCCTGCAACTCGTCCAACAGGCCATGGACCATATGGGACCAACGGCGGAGCTGTACGACACGCGTGGCATTGTTCACATGTCTCTTAAGGACTTTGCTGCCGCGGAATCGGATATCAAGATGGCGGCCGCGGAGGATCCCACGCCTCTGCGCTACTTCCACCTGGCAATGGTGCACCTCGAGGCCGGGGACCGGCAATCGGCGGCGTCCGCATTTACACGAGCGCGAGAGGACGGCCTGAACAGAAAGGACGTGCCCCCGCTGGAGCGGAACTATTTCGAACGACTTGAGCGGGAAGTCGCTCCCAAGGATGCAACAACGTCCGAAGAAACCTGAGCGCCTCCTACGCGGCGAGCGTTCCGGCCGCACGGTCAATTCAAACGGTCGATGTAACGCAGAAACTTGATCTCCAGCATGGCCAGGTTGTCGCCGAAAACCTTTTGAAAGTCCGCTACCCGCTCCTCGGATGTGTACTCCTGGAAGGCCGGGCGGCCGGCCGTCAGCGCCAGGTATTTGCTGTACCGCCTGGGCATCGTTTCCGACAAATAGAACGACAGAGCCCATGATTCTGCGTACGCACCGGTTTCGTCCGCGCGAAACGCGCGGTCGGATGCCAGAAATTCGGCCAGGCTGCCGTCCTGTCGGCGAGCATCGCGGTAGCTGCGGAACAGCTCCAACTGCTCGGTGTTGAGGCGGTCGCGGACCGTGCGGAACGACATGGAGTCCCACACTCCCCTCGCTTCAAACATCGTCGCCAGTCCCTCACATAGCCATCGCGGCACTCCGGCGAAACGGCGATGCACGCCCGTGTTGAATGCCGTCTGATGCGTTGCCTCGTGAATGATCGTTTCCGCATTCTGTGACCAGTCGCGCGACGATTTGCCCGTCGTAACGTCGAACAGCGCGATGCGATTCGTCCAGTCATCGTAATGCCCCAGCGTTGTCGCGCCTCCGCCGGAACCGGTTCGTGAAGCGTACTGGAGGTAGTCCTGGCGATTGTGGAACACGATGGCGATGAGAGGAAAATCGGGTTCCTTCATCTTGAAACCGCGAACCTGAAAGTAATGGTAAAACGACCGGTACATCTTTTCGAACCGATCCGCCCACATATCCCGTTGGCCGGCCGGATGGACCACGAGGTAATGACCCGTGCCCGTAACATCGAAGCGAGATCCGAATTCCCTGTAGAGTTTGCCCCGAATCTCACCGGTCGAGTAGGCGTATAATCGAGGTGACGACTTGCGATAGTCGGTAGCTTCGGCGGGATTGAACGAAATCAACTGACCATCGCGCGCGAGCAGAAACACTTTCCGCTCCGACCATGACAGCGGTTGCCCCTCCACGAATTCTCCCTTTACGATGGCTTTTATCATGTAGTCGTCGCCGCCGCGGACGCCGGTCGCCGGCGCGGCTGCCAACGCGGCCAGGCACAGCAGGCCGATCGTGAAACCTTCGGACATGTGGTGGCGGCTGTCGGCGGGGCACGCCTTGAAGGGGCCGGCCCGGCACAATCGACGGTGGATGCCCGCGGCAGCCGATTTCACACCTGGCTGCTGTCTGGTCGCGATCGTCGCCTTGTTCGGCCTGGCCATGATTCATTCCACCGGCGTGCTCAATCGAAGATTGCACGCGACACCGCGACGCGCGCTCCCACGGCAGCAGCTTCCCGGACGCGCGAGGGCGCGACGGGGACCTACTGTAAAACTAGGCCAATATCCGGAGCCACGACGGGCGCCCGACGGCGGTCCGCCCCTGCGGTGCCGGACGGAAAGGGCCCTCGCGCACAAGGCTCCAAGCGGTAGGGACTTACAATCAGCCGTGCTCGGCGCGCACGTCACGGCAAAAGACTCTAAAATGCGGAAGGCAACAGTCGCAGGGCGTGCGGGCACGGCCTGGTACGGGGAATTTGGAGCAGCGGCCCATGCCAGTTGCACGGTCACAAGCCAAAACGGCCGCCGGACAGGTGGCACACACCGCGGCGCTGATGCTCGGCGTGCTCGTCGGTCCGCTGGAAGCGGCAACGCCGGCCGACCCTCCCGATTCACTCCCGTCGGCCGTCGAACAGCTCGTCGAGCAACTCGATGCCGACCAACTCTCCGACCGCGAGGTCGCCGAGCGAAAACTGGCTGAAATGGGCCCCGGCATCCTCTCCTTGCTGCCGGCCGGAGACTCGGTGCAGTCGGCAGAGGTACGACACCGGCTGTCAAGGATCCGCAGCCAACTGCAGCGTGCGCGGTCTGACCTCGCCGAGCGCGCTTCACGCGTGTCGCTCAACGCGCACCGCGTGCCGCTGTCGGAAGCGATGGCCGACATCGAGCGGCAAACCGCCAATAAGGCAGTATTCGGCCAGGGGGTGCCGGAGCAGACGAAACGGGCGCCCATGGACATCGCCCTGCAGGACGTTCCCTACTGGCTGGCCATGGATCAGATCCTCGACTTGCATGCATTAACGACCTACCACTTCTCCCGCGATCCTGCGTTAATCCTGGTCCCCGCAGCCCCGGGACAGGCCTCGCGCTACGGTCGGGCGTGTTACGCAGGCCCATTTCGATTCGAAGCCGTACGCGTGGATGCGTTTCGCGAACTACGGCAGCCGGACCGTGGGGGAACCCGGATACAACTCGAAATCGCCTGGGAGCCGCGACTGGCACCGATAAGCATGTCGCAACCGTTGAAGGAGGTGCAAGCCCTCGGCGAAGACGGTAGTCGTTTGCAGGTTTCCGATCCGGAAGTCGTGCTGGCGCCGTCGCTCCCCAGTGGAAGTACGGCTGCCGAACTGCGGATCCCGTTGAAGCCGTTGCCCCGAACCACGACCACCATCAAGAAATTGTCGGGCTTGCTGCGCGTGCTGCTGCCCGGCGCGGCAGAAACCTTTCGCTTTTCCGACGTGCAATCAGTGGTCGGGCAGCAGATTCGTCGCGGGAATGCCCTAGTCACGCTGGAGAACGTGCGGAAGAACAATGCGCTGTGGGAGATTCGGATCGGCGTCCGCTACCGCCGGACTTCCGGCGCGTTGGAGTCGCACCGCGGTTGGATTTATGGCAACGAGTGTTTTCTGCTCGACGCGTCCGGTGAACGGGTCGACTTTGCCGGCCTGGAGACGACGCGGCAGTCGGAATTCGAAGTCGGGCTCGCGTATCTGTTCGACCTGCCGGCCGGCCTTACCAAGGCCACGCTGGTCTACCGGGCGCCGGGTACCATCGTGGAGTCCGCGATTCGCTATGAGCTGTCGGGGATCCGTTTACCGTAACGCACCATCGTTTGACGCTCATGTCCGACGGCTCCCTTCGCTCTTGCCGCTCGCTGCCGTTCGCCGCGGGCGATCTGCCGCAATTCCGCCGGCGGCTGCTACACTGGTTTCGGCGGCGTGCCCGCGACCTTCCGTGGAGGGACACGTCCAATCCGTACCATGTGTGGGTCAGCGAAATCATGCTCCAGCAGACCCAGGTGGCCACGGTGATTGCTTACTTTTACCGTTTTCTCCACCGGTTTCCCACGATTCACGCGTTGGCGGCCTCCGACGAACAAGACGTGTTGCGGTTGTGGGAAGGGTTGGGTTACTACCGTCGCGCGCGGCAAATGCACCAGGCGGCCCGCATTGTCGTTCACAGGCACGAAGGCCGGCTGCCTCGCGACAGCGCGGCACTGCAGCGGTTGCCCGGCATTGGCAGGTACACCGCCGGTGCGATTTTGTCGATTGCTTTTGACGAGCGCGAACCGATACTCGAAGCCAACACGATACGTTTGCTTTCGCGCCTGAGTGCCTTTCGGGGCGACGTGTCTCGGACTTCCGGGCAACAGCATTTATGGCGGATCGCTTCCGAGTTGATTCCTTCGCGGGGGGTCGGCGCTTTCAACCAGGCACTGATGGAGCTGGGAAGCCTGGTCTGTACAAACCGTGATCCCGAATGCGAACGCTGTCCCGTAAGCCGCTGGTGCGCGGCACACGCCCGGGGGCTGCAGGACCGGCTGCCGGTACCGGGGAAAAAGGTTCGTTTCGAAAGAATCGACGAGGCGGCGGTCGTCGTGTACCATCGTCGCCGTGTTCTCATCCGCCAGCAGTCGGACGCGCAGCGCTGGGCGGGCCTGTGGGACTTTCCCCGTTTCCGCATCGCGCCTGCCCGCGGCACACCGCTGGAAACGCAGTTGGTTGACGGCGTGGAACAACTGGCCGGGATTCGTATCGAGCCTCTGCGACCGCTGGCGACTCTGCGTCATGGCGTAACTCGCTACCGCATTACGCTGCACTGCCACGCCGCGCGCTATGTGCGCCGCACCTCGCGGCCCGCAGGCGGTGGCGTGCACCGCTGGGTCTGCCCCGAGGACCTGGATTCCGTTCCACTTCACACAACAGGCAGAAAGATATCCGGCCTGCTCTTGGGCCAAAACGGGCCGACACCGGATCGATAGCGGTGCCTCTTTCAGAGCGATTGGGAGCGCCGTGCCTCGCGCCTGGCGTTTTCCAGCCACAGCCGTGCGGTGCCTTGGAAACGCTGCATGACGCGGCCCCAGCCAGCAATGGGGCGCTCGTTCTCCAGCCGAGCGGCACGCCGCACGTTGGCGCTGGCTTCATCGCCCTGGTTGCTCTGGAATTGGGCCAACGCGAGCATGTAGTAGGCCAGCGGCTGCCTGTCGTCGATGGCCAACGACGCTTCGAATGCCGTGATCGCCGCCGCGACGTCGTTGGCCAACAAGGCCGCGCGGCCCTGTCGCAACCGTTCTGCCGCATGGTCCGCAGCCTTGGCTTCGGCAGGAGAGATCTCGGGCACCGGCGGCGCGCTCACCGCCGGGGATTCAGGAGTCTCCTCACCGGCAACCGCGCCGGTGGCGGCGGCGGCCGGCGGCGTCTCGGTGGAAGGAATATCGTCCGCCGGAACCAGGTCGCGTACCCGGGGAACCTCTTGTCGCGGCGGCTCCTCTTCCGGTTGAGGCCGCTCGGCAAGCCAAGATTGCTTGGCTTGCAGCAATTCATTGCGCTCGGCTTCCAGCGACTGCTGCTCGCAAGCAAGCTCCTGCTGTTGGGACCGCAACATGTCTTGCTGTCGTGCGAGGTCATCCTTCCACTGTTGTTGTTGCTGTTTCAGTTGTTCTTCCCGTCGCGCCAGATGCGTAAGGTCATGTTGAACCTGTTCCTTCCAGGCAGCCATCCGGCTCTCCAGTTGTTGCCTGTCCCTGGGCGTGTCGCGGAATGGTTCGATCTCCGCTTGCGCCGCGGGCGGTGGCGGATCCGGAGCCTCGCCCGCCGGTTCCTGCGATTCCGTCGGTGCCGGCATCGACTCCGCGGCGGCCAACGCCCGCGATCGTGCGGAATCGCGAGACACGATGTGGATGATCACCGGATAAACAATGATGAACGTGACCAGCGTCGCGAACCACGCCACGTTCCACGGCGACTGGGGCAGGGAGATGCGAGGCAGCAGGGGTTGGTTGGAGCGGAGGTTGTACGTGATTTCCCACAGATGGTGCGCGTCGTGTCCATTCAGAAACGCACAGCCGACCAAATGCCCCTCTTCGGTTCCTATGCTCCAGCGCATGCGTGCGGAGATGGAAGCGTATCCACCATTCGGCTTTTCCACACGCAAACGCAAGCGCTGGCCTGGTCGACCCGCCTTGGAACTGAGCATGCAGAAACCATCGACGGAAAAATCCTGGAGGACAACGGGCACGGAAGATTCGCTCAGTTCCCATTTGGCGGTCGCTTTCGCTGCAATGGGATAGCGGGCGTTCTTGCGCCGTTCGAGGAACCCGGCCTCCGCCAATCGGTCGATCGAATCGTGGGGCAGTCCATGACAGAAGCAGCAGCCGACCATCCACCGGCCGTCGTCTCCCTTTCGGCTCCAGGAAACATCCCCCGGAACCGAGAATTCCATTTCGAGTTGGGGGATTTTGAAGGTGAGTTTGACGACTTCGTCAAAGGGCACGCACGACGACACGGCAACCTTGGCCCCGCCGCGCGAAAGGTCCAGAAGCTTGCCCTTCAGGACTTCCGTACCTGAGTCCGTCGTTCGCTCGACGAGAACCTCGCCCAGCCGCTCGCCGCTGATCGATACTCGAGGATCGCGCTGGATACTACCGCTGTCACTGCCACTGGACATCGTCGCGGCGATTCTCCTATCTGCTGGTAGGCACGGACCCCTGGAATCGGCGTTGCCGGCCGGCACGCGTGGATTCCCGGGGAAACCTACCTTACGCCTCCCGGCTACGCAAAACGGCGCGCACAATTACGCGGGTCGTGCGGTTCAGACCGAGTACGGCGAAGAACACCAGCGGCAAGCGAGTCGGACAGTTTCCGCCCGATCGGAAAAGATGGCAAGGCACAGGCTCGGCAAATCACGGTCCGCCGTCACCATGGCATCGCCCGCGCCACCTGGCCGGCGAGCGGATCGCGGGACCGGATCGTGCCGGGCTGTTGTCGAAGGTCCCGGCCCGTGGAGGGGCGGCTTCCGTCAATCCACCGCACTCTCGTCGCGAATACGGCGGTAGACTTGCCGAGCGTGTTCGTAGGCCGCCAGCGCATCGTCCATTTCCGCGTCGGCAATGAAGCGTTCCTTCTGGCTCCAGCAGCGGTCGACCCCTTCCAGGCACCACTGGGCACTGCGCCGCGAAGCACGCACCGGTGCATCGTTTACAACCACGAAAATCGGGTTGGTGTGGGAGGAAGGCAGGATCCGCATGGCGATCCAGCCACTGCGGTCGATTTGCGTCTCAAACGAGATGTCCTGCAAACTGCCGTCGGCCACGATGCGCTTTTCCGCTACGGAATACCCGTTGACGATCAGCTCCACAAGCACTTCCCTGGAATCGCCGACCCGCGCGCGCTCCAGGTGCCAGTAGGGCTTGCGGTCGACGGGCAGATTCTGGAGATCCGCCCTGGGTTCTTCGTCCAGTCGGGCCGCGACCCGTGCCGAAGCGACGACGGCTGCCGGTGCTTCCAGTTGCAGTTTGCTCCGGCCAACTCCGACAGGAACATCCTCCACCTTGAAACCGATCAAATGACTGTATCCGTCGGAAACGTACGCGCGGCCCTGGCGGACCCCTTCGCACCACTTGTTGTACGTCAGCGGTCCATCCACGCGCACATAGGCCCGGCCGAGTCCCACGCGTTCGCCATAGATACAGGGGAAATCGGTTTCGCCGCTGATACGTGTTCGAAATCCACAATTCAGCGTGTGGTACCAGATGTTGAGTTCCCAGGGGTAAGGCGTGTCGACGGTCGACAGGAAATCTACGGCTGGAACCGGTTCTCCGTCGGGTCCTTGCACTTGGTGGGTGACGTCCACGATGTATTCGTTGGCGCCGATTCCGTCGAAGGGGGGCAATTCAAAATTCGGCAGTTCCTGGCTGTCGACGGCCAGGCCCCATCCGGAGTGGGCCGGGCCGACGACCGCCCCCTGTTTCTTCGCCCAGCGAAGCGTATTGAGGCACAGCGTCGGCCAGTGGTGTTTCGAGTCGCCGCCTTCGGGGATCTGTCGCGTGAGTCTCAGAAGGCAAAGATGTCCCGACTGATGGGATCCGAAACCGCTGACCTCGACATCGTATCTGAGCAGATATGGATATTGAGAAACAGGATCGACCCTGCCCGTGAAAAACTGCTTTTGGTAGTCAAAGCACGGTCCCCACGTCAGATTGGCGCCGATTTTCAGGTCTTCCCCGAGGCAATGCCGGATCATGTCGTCGGCATGAACGCCTTTCGTGGGTTCGCTGTAGTGCGCGCACCCCGCGGCATGGATATGATGATCGCCCGACCACCAGCCCATCGTCGAGGGATCGATCCAGCGCTCAAGCTGCAGTGCCACTTCGACGGGATTCCGCTCCACTCGAACAGTGCGGTGTTTCACCAAGTATTCCGGTCCCCGCCCAAAGTGCATTTGGTACTCGCCTTCCGGCAGTTCCACTTTCTCTCCGTCGGCCCGGTACACTTGGGGATGGAAATGGAAGTCGGGAGCCAGCCGCTTGGATTGTGCCGGATAGACACGTCCCTGATCATCGCGGATCACCAGGGATGCAACGGACGGTTCCCCGTTTTCATCGCGGACCCGAAACGTGACGGGGGTGGCGGGCCGGCAATCGAACGTCAGCAGCACATCGCTCCGAAAACCGAGATCCTGACTGCCCTGACCGACGTTAAAGTTCAGCACCGCGGCCCGTTTTCCCGCGTCACGGCTGTACACCTGCACGATGCGGTATTCCAGCGGCAGACCACTGAGGGATTCGGCCAGCGGTCGCTGGTCGAACATGGCGACGCCCAGCCAGCGATTTCGTCCTTCCTGCCGGCTCTTGTTCCACACGGGCCCGGATTCGTCGCTATCCACGCCCAGCGGGGCCGTCACGCCCGCATCGTTTTGTACCTTGACCAGAAACACCGTCCAACCGTTCTGCACGACCTGCCTTGAGGCCGGTCCGGGAACCGCCTTGACTCGCGATTCCGGATTGATCGTGACGCCGACCAGGCACAACGGATCGAGCACGTCCTGAACGATTCGGATGGCTTCGTCGTCGTCTTCGGTGCGCGACGCTTCCTGCAGCCGGTCAACCTGTTGCTGCGACAGCGGTCGGCCCAATGCCTCCAGCGCGTCGATCAACCGCCGGACGTGAACCCCGACCGGTTGATAGTCCACGTCGTCTATTCGTGGAAGTTCCCCCGCGCAGACGCCGGAGACGACGCCGAGCACCCACCAGAACGTGAACGTCAACAGCAACGACAAGAAGCCCGTTTTCATCTCTCACCTCCACGCGAGAACAGTGATCGCGGCCAGCAAGGGTTGTACCGCACGGATCGCCGGGACTGGTGGCTTGGCCGGTCATGTGGATGGTAAGTTGCCCACCGGCCGTTTGCAAGCAGCGCGGGTGGCTGCCGACAGACCCCGCGCTCCGACCGTAGACTTGCGCCTCGGCGTGGCCACCGGGCGTTGATGTCGGACTCGACTAGATCCGCTCGATCATTTCGACTTGTGCGTTGACTTCGCGATTCCAGTCGATCCACGCCGCGGATCCTTCGGACAGGCTTCCCGGGTTTACCAGCGTCGTGCGGGCCACCCGTTCGAAACCGCGAGCGTTGCCGGGACCTCCCACGACGCACAGCCGCGGATGGTGGCTGTTGACCAGGTCGCCGGCGACCCTGTTGCCCAGACTTCCACCCAGGCGGCCTTTGGGGGCCGACGACAGCAGCAGCACTTTCTTTGATTCGTCCGCCGCGTCGAACGGCTGCAGGAAGTATTCTGCGGTCGTGCGCGAGCATCGGATCACTGTACCTCCACTGTCCTCGGCGTGCGTCAGTTCGCCGCCGACTCCCAGTACAACCACGTCGCGGGCCGTTACCATCGTGCAGTGCACCAGGTGCACGCCCGGCCATTCGGATCGGGCGTGGATTCCCGCCATGAGGAACGCTTGCAGCGGCGCATCGTGTGGACCAGGGATGACGGCGGCCACCGTCTTCGCAGCGCCCAGTGCTGAAAAAAAATGTTCCAGCAGATGCGTGTTTTGTCGGCATCGTTCGGCGGCTGCCACCGGTGACGCATCGCCGCCGTGCACGTCGAACAGTCCACCGGCAAACAGGATTGCGTCGGGGTGTCGCTGCTGCACAAGTACTTGAAGTCGCTCCACCGCTTCCGATCGACCATCAATATGGGAACAGGCAAGGTACGTTTTCATGGCAAAGCTCCTTTCTCGATTCTATCTCGCAATCTCGCGCACACAGCGCTCTCGGCAACAACGCGGACGGCTTGCCGCCCATCGAGGCTGCCATCGGAAGCCGCCTGCCCGCCGCGCCGCGTCGATTCATGTGTCCCGTTGTCATCAGCCCTCGTATTTGATCGAACACCAGCGGGGAACTTTCCGCGTCGGCAGCACGTTCACGTCTGCCACGCGCCATTCAAGTTGTCCCAGGCGATGCCGACCCTCCGGATGGCGTAGCCCACTTCGCGCATCGCGTCGCCGTAGCACGTCATCCAATGGAAGCCTCGCATCCGCTCCGCCACGAGCTGATCGGGTGGATCGTAGGCCAATTCAATCTGGTTGCGGCAGATGGGCAGAAACGGTGTATCTTGGATGGTGCCGAGCAGACCCATCCAACACTTTGACTCAAAGTCCGGAGCGATGTTGGTAAGCGTCTGGCCTCGCGGCATGGCGACCTTGGGCGCGGCGCCGTAATCGGATTCGAAGTGGGTCAGGATACGCGCCGGTTCCACGGTGTCGCCGTCCATCTTCCGCGGACCCGTGCAGTGGGCCAGCGTAATGACGCCGTCGTGGGGATAAGTCGGGTCGTTCATGAACACCGGGCGTCCAGTGATGTTGGCCAGCAACAGGCCCGCTGGAATCACGACAAAATCCGATTCACAGAACGCCAGGTATCCGTCGTCATTGAGGGTGCTCAGGGTCAAACACGCCGACGTCCGTGCCTTCGGCATGATGGTGCTCATGCATCCGTTGATCGTGAGGGCCCGGCAGTCGGCCTCGGTCATCAGTCCGCGGAACACCTGGTCCAGGAGGAAACAGCTTTCGACGAACTCGCGCTTCGTTTCCAGCCGGGTGCCGGGCAGTTCGAGATAGACGGTCGCCCGCCGGCGGGCCAGCGCGACCGTCGCCGGGTCGTCCCGCGCTTCGTCGATCAACCGTCCCAACTCGTCGTAGGTGACAGTGGGCAATTCCAATCCCCATACGTCCCGCACGCGCTCCGGAATCACTCCCTCGGGCTGCGCCCAACCACCAGGTCCGCCGACGCAGAGGACTTTGGCGCGGCGAGTGTTTTTCAATCCGCACAGCGCGCGGAGCCGCCACGCGAGTTCATCGACGGAATCGGTCACGACGTCGTCAAAT
Source organism: uncultured Pirellulales bacterium (assembly GCA_964573605.1). Classification (GTDB taxonomy): domain Bacteria; phylum Planctomycetota; class Planctomycetia; order Pirellulales; family JBBDJB01; genus CAZNKT01. The sequence goes on along the minus strand of CAZNKT010000004.1, from coordinate 1,384 downwards.
CGGATTCCGTCCAGTTGCGCCTCGTCGGTGTGCTGTCGCAAAAAGCGCGGGCTGACAATCTCGTATTGGAGATAGACCGGCCCGCTGCGATGCCGCTGAAAAATGATGACCTCCTTGGCGAAGTCCTGGCAGCCGTCGATGGCCTGGCCGGCTCCATACACGACAACGGCGTCGGCCGCGCGCAGCGGCGCGGTACCGGCGACGTCGCGCACGTCGTGGACCGAAACCACGCGATCGAACTGCACGGGGAAATCCGCCGCGCCGCTGATGGCAGCCAATTCAGCTTCAATCCGGGCCACCTCGCGACCGGCCGCATCGCCCGAATGAATCCCACCCCAATTTCGCCAAGAGGCCATCGGCCTGCGTAGCGGCTCGTCCCACACGAGTACGGGGAAGACCCGGAGGGGTTGGCGCGGTGCGGGCGCGGCGACGCCCTCTTGGGCCGCCCGGGCAATCGTGGTCCAACGGAGACCACCCAGGGCAGTCCCTCCGATGGCCGCCGCCGCCAGAAAATTGCGCCGTGAAAACCCAAAGCCTCGATCGCCACGGGCATCGGGGCAGCATGTGCATCCTCCGCAGGCGCCACGCGGCGGACAACCACTGTTCGACGTGCCGTCGCCTTGATCCACATTTTGCATCGGTCCGCCCTCCGTCGGCTGAGATAATCGCACCAGGGCGATGCTTCGCTGCTTGTACTACAGTGCCCCCTCACCATCCGCGCAGCAGGCAGCGCTGCATGGTTAGCGGCCGCACATTTCATGCCATGTATCGCGAAGACACGTTGGGGGCTGCCCGCGGGGGCCTGCCCGTCGGATGCGTCGGGTGGCCAGCGGCAATGGGGCACGGGGCAGCTCGACGGCCACCGGACGGACGTTGTCCAGCGGCATTGCGTGAAGCCCGCGTCCACCATGGACGGGACGCCAGAAGTGTGCGAATGAACACGGTATGGTCACTATTCGCACGCGCGTGGGCGCGTGGCGCAGAGGGCGTGCCGCACGGGCTTCGTGGAGCGTTCGGACGCACGCGCGGCCGGGGAAGCGGAGCGCCGGCGTTTTTCGGGCAATTGGCTGGGTGTTCCGACACGGACTGGACCGTCCACGGAGCTTTTCGCCACGCTCGGGTCCAGATGGCACACTGATTGCCCTCATGCAAAGCGGTGCCGATCGCCCCCGCGGCGTCGAAGGCACCTTCGGCAACGCGAACAATGGACGCGACGGTGGTTCCGGGACGAGGCGTACGCGACGGTGAGGTGGCGTCTTCGCTGCTCTCCAAGGGGTTGATATTTGTGGTGGAGGTGTCTCATGTACACGGAAAGTGAACTCGCCGAGTATTTGGCGGAGATGCGTGAGCAGGTTTGCAGTCGCTGTATTGAACGTCCCGAGGG
>CAZNKT010000003.1:0-98963 GCA_964573605.1 uncultured Pirellulales bacterium | reverse complement strand
GGCATGGTGGAAGAGGAGAAGATCGGCGAGCTAAAGGCGAGCGGTGCCGACGATTTCATGAAGAAGCCGTTCGACGTAGACGCGCTGATCGATCGCGCGTGCCAGCTTCTCGACGTGGAAGCGACTTCGACAAGCTGAAGTCGGCGCCCGCGGGAGAGCTTCCCGGCTGGCCGCCTCATCCCGTTGCCAAATGCGTCTCATGCGTGTCTGCGGCATGGAAGCGAACCAAGTAGCCGCACGTTCGAGTTCTTTGGCAGAGCGTATCACGCTGCATTGGCTCCCTTTTCCGCGTGCGGAAACCCCGTTTTGTTCCTTGCCTTTCGCGGATCGCTCTGCGCAGGAAATGGAGTCTGCGTGGCTGCGCATCTCGCGCCGGGAGCGGTGTCGCGATCTGGTTGAACTTTTGTCCCGCGACCCGGCTGTGACGCTGTGGGTGGTGACCGCGGCGTATTGCCGGGATCAACGGGAAGTGACCGATCTGGCGGATGCCGCCCGATGGTTGGAGGAAAACACGTTTCGCGGATTTTCCTGGCACACCGCCGACGAGACTTGCGTCGACCGCTCGGCACGGGCGGCCTTGGGTCGTTTGACGGCCGCGGGGGTCGTCGTCGGCCAATGGGCGGAACAGGCCGCGGCGGCGAAACCGCACGTCTGCCCGCGGCAGGCGCGATTACTGGGGCTGCTGCACAACGCGGACCGATGGCCGCGGATAACTGCGGACGGTAATGTTCAGCTGCAGGGCCAGCATTCGGACATGCCGCCCTGGCTGGCCGAACAGCTCGACGCAGTAAGGCACATGCGATCGCCGGTGGGCTGCTGCGTAGGACGGGCGGCGGAGGCGGTCGGCAAATGTTTGGGCGCGCCCCGCCCGGCATGGGACGACGCCGTGGCCGACAGTGATCTGTGGGGCGATTACCTCCGGGCCACCGCCCGGTGGTCGACCGTGGACACTGCCGTGCGCCAGCGGCTGCCGATGCTGATTGCTCGTTTGGCAGCCATGGACAACGCCAGTGACGCCTTCCAGCAGGCCGTCGAACAGGAAAAGCTCCACGCCATGAAAGAACTGGCCTACGGCGCGAGCCACGAAATCAACAATCCGTTGGCCAATATTTCGGTCCGCGCCCAGACGCTGCTCAAGGATGAAAGCGACCCGGAGCGGCGGCGGAAACTGGCGGCAATCAACAGTCAGGCGTTCCGGGCCCACGAAATGATCGCCGACCTGATGTTGTTCGCTCGTCCGCCCAAAATTGAGGTTACCCGCATCCGCCTCGCACAGGTTCTGGAACGGGTTCGCCAGGAACTGCATCCGCGGGCGGCCGGCCAGCAAACGGCGCTGCGTCTGGCGGCGGTCGACGCGCGGCTGGCGGTGATGGCCGACGAAGTGCAGTTGGCGGTTGTCGTGCGTGCTTTGTGCGAAAATGCCCTGGAATCGCTGGGCCACGGTGGCCACGTCGTTCTCTCAGCAACGTCGGGTCAGAGCGGCGGGTCGGGCCGATGTGTGCGAATCGACGTTACCGATGACGGACCCGGCATCGCTCCGGAAATTCGTGCCCGCATTTTTGACCCCTTCTTTTCCGGACGCGAAGCCGGGCGGGGGCTGGGTTTCGGCCTTTCCAAGTGCTGGCGTATCATTACCCAGCATGGCGGACGCCTGGACGTTGAGTCAGCATCTGGTCGAGGGACGACGTTGCGCGTCACCTTGCCGGTCAACGAGAAAGCTACGCTGTCGACCGGCCATGCGGAAATGCTTCTCGACACCTGAAAGCGGGGGCGGCGCCGCGGACCCGTTGGGGTCGCGTCGGATAGTTGGCGCCGACAGCGGCGCACGGCCGCATGGGGTGGATGCATGGCGACCCGAGCAGGTGCTACGCCCGCAGGACCGGGCCCTGACCCGCCCTACCCTCGTGGGGCCTCCACGGCGACGCTGGCCATCATCACCGCGGGCATGGTGCTCTACGGCATACTGTTTCTGTCCACGCGGCTGCGCGACCTGCAATCCTGGACGCCCGACGGTCGGCCACCGAGACGAGCGACATTCCTGTGGCACGTGGCCCTGGGCTACGATCTGATCGTTGCCAGTTGGTCCGGCGACGCGCGGCCCTCCTGCCTGATCGACCGCGCCGCGATATTACTCAGCGCCAGCCTGATCCTGGCGGGCTCGACTGGCATCGGCTGGTGCGCGCTGTGGGCCGCGAACGCGCACGGCCTGTTGCGCCGCGCCGAATCGATGCTGTTCAGTGCCGGCGTCGGGTTGAACCTTGTCTCGCTGTATGTCCTGTCTTTGGGCCTGGCCGGAAAACTTCGCGACCGTTGGCTGTTGACCATGCCTGCCGCTGCGGCCGTGGTCGTTGCGGCCCTGCACGGGCGCAGGACGTGGCCACGCCTCGCGGCGCGGCGCGCCGGCAACGCAGAATCGGCCGCCGAAGCTTCTCGAACCGACTGGTTGAACCGGTGGTGGATTGTCGCAGCGTTTCCGTTGGTAGCCGTCGTCATGCTCGGATCGATGCTGCCGCCGATTGAATTTGACGTTCGCGAATACCACCTTCAAGCGCCCAAGGAATTCTTCCTTCGAGGGCAGATCGCTTTTCTGCCCCACAACGTGTACGCCAACATGCCGTTGGGGCCCCAGATGCTGGCGCTGCTGGCCATGGTGCTGCACGGCGATTGGTGGACCGGCGCGCTGGTCGGCAAGACCCTGATTGGCATGGTTTGCGTGCTGACAGCAGTCGCCCTGTACCTGGCCGGCCGACGCTTTTTCGGTCGAACGGCAGGCGTGGTAGCCGCATTGACCTACCTGTCGGTTCCGTGGATGGTTCGCGTTTCGACGCTCGGTCAAGTTGAAGGTGTGTATGCCTTCTACCTGTTTCTGACCGTCTATGCATTGCTGCTGCGGCGCGGCGCGACCGCCAGCTCCGCGGAGCCGACCGCAGCCCCGGCACTATCGGCCGCGCCGCGCCGTCCGGCGCCGGCCGTAGCGTCGGCAACGCGGATGCTGGTGGTGGCGGGCTTTTTCGCGGGAGCGGCTGTTGGCTGCAAGTACACGGCCGTTGTGTTTGTGATGTTGCCCCTGGCTGCTTACGTCATCTGCCAGACGCCTGCCGTGCGCGTTCAAGAACGACTACCGTCGCAACGCCCCAGCCGTTTTTCTCGTGTCTCACGATTCTGTTTGAACTTCCGCGCGGGACTCATATTTCTGGCGGCCGGCGTTGTAAGTTGCGGCTTGTGGTTCGCAAAAAACCTGGCGCTGACGGGCAATCCCACGTATCCATTGCTGTACGGGTTGTTCGACGGCGCAACGCGAACCGCGGAAAAACATCTCCAGTGGCAGCATGCGCACCGTCCCGACGATTACCTACTGTCGGATGCCGCCGCCAGAATGGCCGACTTCATAGTCTGCAGCGACGGTTTGAGCCTCCCGGTCATTCCGCTGGCTGTGGTGGGCGTGGCGATGTTCGCGCGGCGGAAGGCCGTCGTCTGGATGGCCGGGTATGTGGCTTGGGTTCTGCTGGTGTGGTGGCTGACAACCCACCGCATCGAACGGTTCTGGATTCCCATTTTTCCCGTCCTGGCCCTGCTGGCGGGTGCCGGGGCGGTATGGACATCGGTGCGAGCCTGGCGCGTCGTCGTGCAAACCGTGCTTGCCCTGGGTCTGGCGTCCAGCCTGCTGCTGATCACGGGCGGACTGGGCGGGTACAACCGCTACGTGATGGCCTACGCCGACGCGCGGATCAGCGCCGAACGCGTGTCGCCGTGGCACGCGTTTCTTAATACGCATGTTCCTTTCAATCACAAGGTGCTGGTCGTGGGGGACGCTCAGGTGTTCGACCTCGAAATGCCCGTGTTGTACAACACCGTCTTCGATGACGTGCTGCTGGAGAAACAGTTGGCTGGCCGGTCCATCGCGCAGCTGCATGCGTGGTTGATCGATCAGAGAATATCGCACGTGTTCGTCAACTGGGATGAGATCGCCCGTTACCGTTCGCCCGGCAATTACGGCTACAGCGACTTCATCACGCCGCAGCTTTTCGCGCGGCTCGTCGACCGGCAGGTACTTGCGCCAATCGAGTTCGACGTGCCGGGCAGGCGGGGAAAAATTTACAGCGTGCTGCCATGGACGCCAGCCGACCGTACCCGCAACGCGCCGCGGTTTTCAGTACGCAGCGTAACGGCTGGTACTACAGCGCCAGGTGCCTTTCTGCGACTCCCAACCGAGCACCGTCGTGCTAGCAAGCTGCCACGTGCCAGGTTCTGTATGAAGAGCCTCCAACAAGACTGCCGGATGCAAACGGGCGTTTTGGGCAATGCATTCTTGATGTTTCGGTAGGCACTATAACGGACCGTGCACGATGATGATGCATTAGCGGCGGGGCGGAAGCTGACGGTTCCCGTTGGCGCATAAGGTCTGTAAACTCGCAAGAATCGGATGCTAGCGCGTCCCGGCTGGTTGTACCGTTCCCCCATCGCAGACATTGATTCAAGGCCTTCCGGTTAAACTCCGCCACTTCGGTTGCTTGTTGGGTTGCTTGGTTTTTGTGAGTGGTCTTGCGAAACCCGGTGGCGGGTGTTTATCTTTCTGCATTGCCATTGCTGGCGTATCGCACGCGTCGCGTCAGGGAAGACCCGAGCTGGATAGGGAAACCACGCAATGACCGCTATTCGCGATGTACGCATCGTGTCCATGGAAGGCCACGATGGGTCAGGCACTCCATCCAGTCGTAGGGCGGTGCCCGTGCGCCGAGTGCGTACCGCGCCGTTGATGAGTGCCATTCTGCGGGCGCGCCGCAAACTCTTTGACCAGCAACAGGCCTGCGGCGCCTGGTCGGGTACATGGTCCGGCGGTACCGCGCCCGAAAGCGATCTGCTGCTACTGTTTGTGCGCCTGGGCATGTCGCGGTGCGAAGTGGCTCGGCATGTCAGTCGCTCACTGGCGGCCCGGCAACTTTGTGACGGCGGTTGGGCGCGGTACCCGGGAGGCGGACCCGACGTGAGTGACAGTGTGCGGGCCTATCTGGCGCTCAAACTGATGGGCTATCCCGTCGGGGACGAGCGCCTGGAGCGGGCGCGGAAGGTCATCCGCCAACTGGGCGGGGCCGACCAGGCCGATGCCTTCACGCGGCTGATACTCGCGCTTTTTGGACAGATCGCGCTTCGGTACGCTCCTCGCCCGCCGTTCCCCTACGCATGGGGCCCCAGGTTCGTCAGGCACCAGGCGACCGGCCCTCAAGATGGTGACCAGGCGCTGCTGTACGGTGTGTCGCGCCTGGCAGATCCGACGCGTCGCCGGATGGAGGCACCCGACCACAACATTCGCGAACTGTTCCTGTCCGAACCTCACCAGTGGCCGAAGGTGGATGCCTTTCCGGGCCAACCGTACCGCGGCCGGGCAATGGATGTCGCGCGACGAACCGCGCAATGGGCGGTCGCATCGGTGTGGCGCTCCCCCGCGCCGGGTCGCCGCACGCGACGCGCTTGGCGGCGTTGGCTGGAGACGTCGCTCAGCGGCGGCGAAACGTCGGAACTTTGCCTGTCGTCGGTCGTATGGCGTGCTCTGGCACTGTACGAATTGGGCTCACCGCCCGACAGCCCCGCATTACAGCATGCGCTCGGACAGATTGAAAAACTGGTCATTCGGAAGAAATCGAAGTTATGCGTGCCACCCCGCCGGACGCGGTTGCGCGATACCGCGACAGCCGTTGGCTGTCTGCTGCGGAGCGGTGCCGGTTGTCATGTGCAACCGCTTCGCAAGAGCATCGCGTGGCTGATCGAGCAGATGGGCGACCCATCGAGCGCCGCGCGTCTCCCCGAAAGGGCATGGGCGCTCGGCGCGCTGCGCCAGGCCGTGATGTCTCGGGACGACGCGCATGCGGGCAGCTTGCCGCCCGAGATTGGCGTGTTTTGCGACGCCGCCGCCGCGGCGCCGGAGCAGCCCGGCGACGAGATGTTTCAAACGGCCCGCGCGATCGCATTGACGGACCGTTGGACCGCGGAAATCGAATCCCGGCAGAACCCCGACGGCGGATGGGGAACGGAGCGCGTGTCGGCGTCCTGGCTGACGCGCCGCGAACGGCGCTGGAGGCGACGGCAGGCCAGCGCGAGTTGGCCCGACGCCACGGGCATTGTTCTACGAACCATCGCCGGGCCGGGCAGCCCGGGCTGGCGGCACCGCCGCGAGCGGGCGGTACGCTACCTTCGTGCGACGCAGCGTGCCGACGGAAGTTGGGACGGGTGGCTCGGCGTCCGGGCGCTGTGGGCAACGTGCCAATGCACGGCAGGGTTGTTCGCGGCCGGGCTGCCGGCGACGGACGACACGTTAGGCCGGGCCGTCCAATGGATCCTGGCCAACCAGCAGCCGTGCGGAGGGTGGGGCGAACTGCCCACTTTGGCCGATGATGCCCCGTCCCGCGGGCAGGGCCCACCCGGCGCAACACAAACCGGATGGTGTGTCGAGACGCTGACAACGATCGGGCTCAAGAGCCATCCTGCGGTCGTCCGCGGCGTACGTTATCTGCTCGACGAACAGGCCGCGGACGGAACCTGGCAGGATCAGACCTACTCGTCCACGATCATTCCCGGATCCGTCTACGGTCAGAGCAGCATGGATGCGACGTGCAGCGCCTTGGTCGCGCTTTCGCGTTGGGCGGCGGCCATCGGCAGTCTGCTGGAGGAAGCAGAAGTGGCCCGTCAATGCCTGGCCGATGCCGCCGCGCCGTGAAAACCACTCAAGGCGGGCGGGTCCATCGCGCCCGTGGCCGTGTGTGGTCGGCTTGGCCCGTGTCGCGGGCGGTTCGGCGGCCGGTGGGAATCGGGGCCCGGGCCGGAGATCGTTCGCAGTCCGGGAATCACCCCGATGATTCATGAACCAGCCGGCATTCTGCAGAACGCGGATGCAGCAAGGGAGCACTGTCCATCTTGCCCAAAACGGCGCTCACAATCTGCCGGAACGCGCTGGCGTTCGGCTGATGGGACGATTCCAGCAACCGCGAGCTGGCGCCCTTCGGCTGATGAACAATCCGGAATAACGCTCGGAAAAACATCCCCATCGCGGCGTTACACGCCAATTACAGGTTCTGTGGAGCCTGCAACATGAACGTGCCGTTGTCGGCCACCGGCAGCAGCGGCAGGCCGGCGTTGCCCGACACGTTGCGCGAGACCGCCTTGCCGCCAAAGTAGTAAACCAGCCCGAACGTCACGTTCCAGGTTTCCTGATTGAAGGCATCATCAACGCCTACGCGGGCGTCGCCACCGCCGGTACTTGGCAGGTTGTAGACAACGTTGCCGAACAGGGCCGTCGACGAGCTGAGCGGAGCCTGACCGTTGAGACCCAACACCAACATGCCCGGATCGTCGGACCAGCCGAGGTAGGCCGTGGTGTCCGCTCCATAGATCCAGTTGTAGTGCCAGAAGAAATTGACCTGGTCCATGGCCCGGTAGGGAATACCGGCGACCCGGTCGTTGTCGATGCGGAACGCGGCCCACATTCCTACTTCCGAAGCTTCGTTTAAGGCATAGCCGACGACACCGCGAACCTGACCGATCTCGATCGAAGCGGCTCGCTCTCCGGTATTGTCCGTAATCATGGCGTCGTAGACCAAACCGTAACTCAGATAGTCGCCGCAGCACACGTCGCTGCGCTTGTACACACCGCCGGTCAGGAAGATCTGTTCTTCGATCGACGCGGCTTCCGGAGTATCGGAACTCTCGCGTCCGTGGAAGTCGTAGGCTCCATAGCTGAGACCAAACTGTCCGCGGAGCGTCGAGTCGCCCAGAGCGAAGCCGCTGTTGAACCCTAACCGAAATCCGAAATTGTTGTTATCATCGTCGTCGGCAATCGAATTCCAGCCGTCACCGGCGAAGAAGGCCGACGTGTTATCGTGCCAGGTGCCGACACATCCACAGCCGCATCCACTCGCGGAGCAATCGTTGCAGCACGTTCCGCAGGGGCCCGGATTGTCGATCGCGCCCCCCGCCGTTTCGCTCTGGCCGAGCACGAGCAGCTGTCGCGAGTCGACCGGCTGGCTGACTTCGGGCAATCGGCGAAGTTCGCCGTGATCAAAATAGAAACTCTGTGCCTGTACCGACGCGACCTGGCTCAGGAGGCCAGAAATCAGAAATGTGAGAGGTAAGATCCTTTTCATGGCTCCGCCTCCGTGCGGACAAACAGATGGGATGGGTACCGCCGCACCAAACAACAAGACGCGTGGTGTGCCGGGGATATTGCCTGCCTTCGTTCCATCGTCAAAATAGATAATGTCGCCCAAACATTAGTCTTTCTGGCCGAACAGTTTGCCTAATTCCCCGATGCCGAACAGCCCAAAAGTATTACCAACATTCGCCGGGCATTACGGCTCCGCGGCCACCCGGCGAAGGGAGGGAAAACGAGTGATGAAGGTTCTTCTGGCCAGCCCACGCGGTTTCTGCGCGGGCGTGAACATGGCGATCGAATCGCTCGAAATGGCGCTGCGCGCGTTCGAAACTCCTGTTTATGTGTATCACGAAATCGTCCACAACAAGCACGTTGTCGATACGTTTCGTGACCGGGGCGTCGTATTCGTCGATCAACTGGAAAAGGTGCCCGAGGGGTCGACCCTGCTGTTTTCCGCGCACGGCGTGTCGCCGCACGTCAGGAATGTGGCTCGCCAACGTCGACTCCGGACGATCGACGCCACCTGCCCGCTGGTGACCAAAGTCCACCTGGAGGCCATCCGCTACGCACGTGAAGGTTACACGATCCTGCTGATCGGACATGCGGGACACGACGAGGTTGTGGGTACGATCGGAGAAGCGCCCGGCGCGATCCACCTGGTCGAATCGCCCGAAGATGTCGATTCGCTGGCGGTGCCCGACGAGCAACGCGTCGCCTACCTCACGCAGACGACGCTCTCGGTGGACGATGCCAATCGGATCATTCGGCGGCTGCGCGAGCGGTTTCCTCACATCGCCTCGCCACCCAAGGAAGACATCTGCTATGCGACGCAAAACCGCCAGGAGGCCGTGGCGTGGTTGGCAGACGAGGCCGACATGGTTTTGGTACTGGGCAGCCAGAACAGTTCCAACAGCCAACGCCTGGCCGAATTGGCCACCGAACGAGGCGTTCCGGCCAGATTGATTGATGGCGCCGAAGATATCGATCCAGATTGGTTCGACGGATCGGAAACGATTCTGATCACGGCCGGGGCCAGCGCTCCAGAAATCGTCGTCCGGGCCTGCATCGAAGCGCTGACGAATCGTTTCCAGGCCTCGGTGGAGACGCGATCGCTGCGTGCGGAAAACGTATCGTTTCCCTTGCCCAAGGTTTTACGCAGCGTGCTGCCGCTGGAAGCGGGAGACTCGCCCGGAACGGAACCCTGAGAACCTGCTGAAACCGCCTAACCCTGGATGTAGTTCTTCAGATGATGGTTCTCGGCGGTGACGTGGTCGTGCTTGGCCTTGACGACGTCGCCGATGGAAATGATTCCTACCAGGCGATCGTCCTGAATGACGGGCAGGTGACGGATACGATGGTCCGTCATGGTGCCCATAATGTCCGAAACGGAATCGTCCAAACTGCCGGTAATCACGTTCTCGGTCATCACGGATGCGACTGTGGTCTCGGCCAGCGGCTGGTCGCTGGCACACACACGCAGAATATCGCGCTCGGTGATGATGCCGACGATCCTGGTGGAATCCTCGGACGACGCGACCACCAGCGAACCGCAATTGTGCGCGACCAGCAGCCGGACAACGTCCGCCAGACTGGCGTCCGGTACGATCGAATAGACGTCCGTTCCTTTGACTCGTAGAATATCTTGAAGGATCATGATCGAGCCCTCCCCACCTCCGAATGCGACAGGCCGGTCGTGTGCGAGGTATTGAACGCCTCGGCAGAAAAGATCAGACGTAACACGGGCGGCATCTCTCCTTACCGCGTCCCCTAAGGATAGCCACACGGTGGGGTCGGCGTCAAAATCAAGCGGTAAGCAAACCGGGCGCGGGGCACGCCACGGACGCGCCATGGGCAACGCAACTATTTACTGCCAATACAGTTAGCACTGGGAATCCACGCGAGTCCGCAACTCACCGCTGGGCGACGATCCGGCCCGTCATGGCCCGGTGACGCCGGCGCGTTGAGGCATTTCGACCACAGAAAGATCGCGGAAGGAAAGATCGGTCGTCGGATCGTGGCCCTGCAACAGGATTGTGCCCGCCTCCAGTCGCTTGCCCTGCCGCGGATTGGGATGGGCTGGGCGCGTATCGGTCCAGTCGCTCACTTGAATCCCATGGACCCATACGGCCATGTGGCTGCCGTCGGCGACGATCGTCATGTGGAACCATTCGTAATCGTCGGCCATCACGCGCCGGGCGTCCTGGCGCCGAAAAATGCCGCCGGTGCCGCAATTGCTGGGGCGGTTTCGATCGTTCTGATGAAACCCGTTGTGGATCTGGCTTTCGTAACCCATCCACAGATCACCGGGAATGCAGCGAAAGAACACGCCTGAATTCAGTTCGGTGCCGTTGCAGAATATTTCCGTCCGGAAGACGAAGTCGGCGAAAGCCTCCTCGGTTTCGACCTGGCCTTTCCCGTTTTGGATATGGAGTGCGCCTTCGTCCGTTACGGAAATCGCACTGTTCAGGGCCTGATCCGTACGCCATCCGGTCAGATCCCGCCCGTTGAACAGGGCGCGCATTCCCAGCGGCTTCAGCATGATATCGCGGAACCGCACATTGCCCGATCGATATTGCAGCCCGATGCGCCCCCGGCGGATGGGATCGGTATCGACGTAATCGACGACCTGTTGCCCATCGAGGCGGACGACGACGCGTGGTCCGTGCACGACGATTTCGAATGTGCGCCAAGCTGCTCGCGGCGATGGCGGCGCGGCGCTCGCTTTTAGGCGTTGCACCAGGCTGCCGGTGGGAAAGGGATCATCCGCACCCGCGACATTCACTTCGTAGCAGTCCCGCGCCACGTTGGTGCTGTCTTGCATAGCGTGCAGGAAGATCCCGCTGTTGGAGTCCGAACCGGCACGAAACTGGAGCTTGAGCACGTAGTTGGAAAAGGCCGTGGTTGTGAGCAGCAGGCCGGGGGCGCCTTGATCGGCGACAAGCTCACGACCGTCGACGTGCCAATTGGCATCACTGGTTGCCTGCCAGCCATACAGAGTCTCACCGTCGAACAACCGGAGCCAACCCGCTTCGAGTTGTGCGTGGGTGAGCAATTGGGGGTCTGCCGTAGCGGGCAACGCCACCAGCAGGCAACCGATGCCGGTCCAAACAGCGAGGGAGTTAATCATGGCACACCTGGGGTTATTAGGGCGAGGCGGTGGTTCCGATCCGGCACGTCCTCCGCGGCGGCTCAGGCCGGGTCGATTTCCAAGCGTACTTCGCCCAACAGCGGCTGGCCAGCCTGCTGGTCCGGGCCGGGCGGGGGAGGCGACGGACACTTCAGCATAAGCTGATTGCGGGGCAACAGCAGAGACGTCACGTCGAAACGGACGAGCGCGCCTCGCGGCGGAACATCGCCCAACATGCGGTCGTTCAAGTAGGCCTCGCCTCCGGCCAGCGCGCCGCTGATGCACAAGGCGACCGCCGCGCGTGGTTCGAGTCCCGTTGGGCGGGCGAACCGCCGGCACAGCAGGACAACCCCCGGCCGCTTGCCGGCGCGCAGCAACATCCCGGTGTCTGCCGGCCAGCGTACGCGCAGTATGACACTGTTCGATGGTGCGTCGGCGTTCGGCGTGGCAGAGAGGATCTCAAATTCCCACGGACCATGAAGCCGGATCACATGGGGCTGGTGCATGACCTACTTCCGGGGCGCGGGCTTAGCGCTGCATCCATTCGATCACTTCGCGGATCACGATGTCCAGATCGTAGGAAAGTCCGAAATGGATCGCCTTCTTCAGCTTGGTCAAATCGGGCACGCGCGCCCGGACGTCCTGGAAATCGTCGCCGTACACGTTGCGGTAGCTTTCGAATTCGATGTCCAGCTTCGGGTCAATCGCTTCCACGACACGCTCGGCCAGCGCCAGGATACTCACGGGCTGATCGTTGCCGATGTTGTACACCTGCCCGGCTGTGTTGGGAGATTCCATCAATTGGATGATCGCCTGACAGACGTCGGCGACATGGATGAAGCACCGCAGTTGTTGGCCATCGTCGTACACGATGGGCGGCTTTCCGGCCAGGGCGCGTTCGATGAGTCGCGGCAGTACCATTCCATATCTGCCTGATTGCCGAGGCCCGACAACATTAAACAGTCGCCCCACGACGACCGGCAGCCCGTACTGGCGATGGCAGGCGAGTGCGAGAAATTCATCCACGGCTTTGGCCGCGCCGTAGGACCAGCGCATCTGCGAGGTGGGTCCCAGCATCAGGCGCTCGTCCTCCGACCAGCGGTCGCCCGGATTCTCGCCATAAACTTCACTGGAACTCGCCAAAAAGCATTTCAGTGGCCGGCCCGATTCGTGCGCGCGGCAAAGCTCCTTGAGCACGACCGAAACCGGTTGGAAGTTACGCTCGATCGCGCTTACCGGATCCTCGGCGATCCGCCCCACACCGACGGCCGCCGCAAGATGATAGACATGATCCACGTCGTGGATCAAACGACGCATCAGATCCGCATCGGCCGCCGAACCGGTGACGTACGAAAAGTCGAAATGGTTGCGGACTGTTTGCAGGTTCTCCGGCGAGCCGTTCGACTCGTCGTCGACGGCTATTACGCGATCGCCACGCGACAACAGGGCTTCAACGAGGTGGCTGCCGATGAATCCGGCGCCGCCGGTTACGAGAATCTGTTTCACTCTGGCTGCGCCGAAGCGTTAAAATAGTGGACCGCGTGGTCTCCGATCGTCGGGGGTGCGGTGGTTCACGAACGACCCTTCTTCCCGGAAGACGCTCCCCGGCCAACGCGCACAAACTGCCGGACGCCCCAGACCACCCAATCTTACGATGAATCCGATCCATGGGGCAACCTGGCATCGCTGGCAGCGATGTGACTGGGCGACGGTCATTTACGATCTGGCGGTATTGCCCTAAAGTGATGTGAAGTTGGAAGAGGGCCTTTCACGACGCCCGGTGAACCATTCCATGACCGGCCTTGTGGCGGCACAAGATCGTTCTGAATCTGGCTCCAGCAGCGTGCGGCCGGCGCGATTCGGGATCCCTGTCTTCGGGAGAGGGTTGGCGATGCGGGCATGCTGGGTGGGCCATGGCGCACGGTTGTCTGCCCCGTGCGCATTGGGCGGACTGGTGGCCCTGGCGACGATACTGGCCGCGGGGGCGGTGGCTTCTTCTCCGAGTTCTTCGACCGAGGCCATTCGCCAATACCGTGCGGCCGTCGCGCTGCACAATCGGGGCGTTTACGATCTGGCCGCCGACGAATGGAAGAAGTTTCTCGACGAATATTCGCAAGACCCGCTGGCGGCCAAGGCCGAGCACTATTTGGGGATTTGCCATCTGCAATCCCGCGAATTCGCACAGGCCGAGCGGGCATTGTCCAGAGCGTCCGAAACCAGTGCGGACGACAAACTGCTGCCCACGACGCTGATCAATCTGGGGCTGGCACAATTCAATCTCGGACGCGCCAAAGATCCGGCGGCGCTGGAGCGGGCCGTGGCTACGTTCGAGCGGCTGATCGAAACGTTCGAGGCCCACGAATACGTGCCCACCGCTCGATTTTACCTCGCCGAAGCGCGCTACGCACAGGGGCATGTCGCCGAATCGGTCGACGCCTATGAGGCGTTCCTCAATGCGCATGCCGGACACCGCCTGGAGCCCAAGGCGCTGTACGGCTTGGGGATCGCGCAACAGGAGACGGACGACTTTGTCGGGGCCGTCAAGACACATGAAAAGTTTCTCCAAAAGTTTTCCGCGCATCCGCTGGCCCTGGAAGTCACCATGCGCCTGGGAGACGCCCTGCTGCGATCCGGCCAGGCGGAGCAGGCCCTGCCGCGTTTTGCCGCCGCCGCAGGGAAGGCCGACTTTGAGTTCGCGGACTACGCCCTCATGCGCGAAGCACAGTGCCGCATGGAACTGCGCCAGTACGCGGCAGCAGCCGAGCGCTACCAGAAGATACTCACCGACTATCCCCAGAGCCAATACGGCCCACTTGCCGAACTGGGAGGCGGGAAGTGTCTGTTTTTGGCCGGCTCCGTCGAGAAGGCCATTGGCTTACTCGAGCGGGCGAACCAGCGTGAAGACGACTCCCGATTCCAGGCAGCCCACTGGCTTGCCCGGTGTCACCTTCAGCAGCAGGCCGCGGAGACCGCGCTCGAGGTCGTGCGGCGAACATTGGAAGACGCGGCGGAAAATCCGCTCCGTACCGATCTGCTGATCGATAAAGCGGACGCACTCTATACGATCGAGCAGCGCCGCGAGGAAGCGATTGACATTTATCGCGACACGGCACGCGAGCAGCCGCAGCATCCCCGCGCGCCGTACGCGCAGTACATGGCGGCTTACGCTTCACTGGAAACCGGCCGGATCGACCAGGCCCGCGGCCTGGCGGAGCGATTTTTGTCCGACTTCCCCTCCGATCCTCTGGCGGCCGACGTGAAGGTCGTCGTTGGTGAATGTCTGCTGCATCAGAAAAAATACGCTGAAGCCGAGCAGTTGTTCGCCACGCTGGTGCGCGATTTTCCCGACAGATCGGAAGTCGATACATGGAGAGTAAGACACGGCACGGCGCTGTTCATGCAAGAGAAGTACCAGCAGACGATCGATCTGCTGAAACCGTCGATCGAACAGATGGCGCACGAAGAAGTGGCGCCGGCGCTGCAGTTGATCGGGGACAGCCATCTTGAACTGCGGCGATATGCCGCCGCGGTACCCGTGTTTCAAGCAGGACTCGATGCGGCCGGAAAAGAGACGCGCCGCGACAAGTTGCTGCTGGGTCTTGCCTTGGCGCAGCACGGCGCCGGGAACCCGTCGGAGGCCGAGGCCACGCTCGGCAGGTTGCTGAGCGATCACGCTGACAGCACTCTGGTCGACCGCGCGCTGTTTCGGCTGGCGGAATGGAAATCCGCGGCCGGCACGTACGCCGAAGCCGAGAAGGCGTACCAGCAACTGCTTGAACGGTTCCCACGCAGCGACCTGGTGCCCCACGCACTGTTCGGTTTGGGATGGGCCCAGCTCAGCCGCGACGAACATGGCCAGGCGGCAACCACGTTGACGCGACTTATTGACGCATTTCCGGATCATGCCCTGGCATCCCGCAGCCGTTACGCGCGGGCCGTGTGCCTGCTGGAAACCGAAAAGGCCGGGCAAGCTCTGGCAGACATCGATGCCTTTCTTCAGGAAACGCGGTCGCGTGAGGAAACATCGGATGCCCGATACGTCCGGGGGCTCGCCCTGGGCAAACTCCGGCGTCACGCAGCCGTTTTGGAGACCCTGCAGACGTTGCTCCGCGACGATCCCGAATATGCCGGGGCTGACCGGGCGCTCTATGAAATTGCCTGGGCCCATCAAGAATTGGGCCAGCAAACCGAAGCCACGCAAGCGTTCGCCCGGTTGGCTGAACAGTTTCCACAAAGCTCTCTGGCCGCCGAAAGCATGCTCCGGGTCGGCGAGATGCGCTACGCGGAGCGGCAGTTTGCGGAGGCGGAAGACTATTTTCGGCGGGCCATGGAAAAGAACGACAAAGCCCCGATTGGAGAACGCGCGGCGCATAAGCTGGCTTGGTGTTCTTTTGAGCAGAAGAAATACGAACAAGCCCTGTCGGCATTTGACAAGCAAATCAGTCGATACCCTGAAGGTTCCCTGCTGGCTGACGCGCTGGTGATGCAGGGAGAATGCCTGTTCCAACAAGAGCAGTACCAGCAGGCACGCGCGGCATTCGACGCGGGACTGGCCAAAGAACCTGCCGGGGATTCCCTGCGGCAAGTCGCGTTGCTGCATTCCGCCCAGGCGGCCTCCGAAATGAAGGATTGGCAGCAAAGTCTGGAGCTGCTGGATCGGTTCAGCGAACGCTTTCCAGAATCGCCGTACGACGAACAGGTTCAATTCGAAGTTGCATGGGCCAAACAGCATCTTGACAAATTGGACGAAGCACTCCGGCTCTACGAAGCCCTGGCGGAACGCAACGAAGGGGAACTGGGAGCCCGTTCGCGTTTCATGATCGGTGAGATCCAGTTCCAACGGGAATCGTACCGGGACGCCGTGCGGACGTTCTTCAAAGTGGCCTACGGTTACGGCGGCGCGGATGCTCCCGATGCCTTGAAGACCTGGCAGGCTAACGCCATGTTCGAGGCCGCCCGCTGTCTGGAACAACTCCAGAAACCCGAGCCGGCGATGAAGATGTACGCCGAGCTGATCGAAGTCTTTCCCGAGAGCGCCAAGGCCCGGATGGCAGAAAAAAAGCTGGCGGCGTTGCGGCAGCAGCGCTGAGAGGCCGACGCGAAGGAATATCGCATGCCAAACTTCCTGTTTTCCTGGTTCTCCAGCATGCGTGTCGTCTGGCTGCTGGTGCTCGTAGCCGCCGCCACGACCGCGCTCCGTGTCCCACTGCCGGGCGCCCACGCGCAGGAAACACCGTCCGACGTAGCGGAAACACCGTCCGAAGTGTCATCTGACGACGAGCAGCAGGTTGTCCAGAAAGCGGACGAGGTCCTGGCTGACGCGCCGCAGGAGACCAGCGGCAATCGGACCGCGAACCCGAATCCGAAGATCAACCTGCTCGAACTGCTGATTCGCGGCGGCTGGTTGATGGCTCCCATCTGGATCCTTTCAGTGATTGTCATTGCCGTCGCGGTCGAACGCGGACTGGCGCTGCGCAAAAGCCGCGTCCTGCCGCGGCGTCTGGTGCACGCTCTGGGGGAGGTGTCGGGGCAGGCGGCCGCGTTCGATCCGCGCGCGGTCTACCGGCTGTGCCAACAGTACCCGTCGGCCGCAGCCAACGTCATTCGCGCGATGCTGTTCAAAATTGGGCGGCCGCACGGGGAAGTGGAGCGCGCGGCAACCGACGCCAGTCAGCGCGAGGCGGCGCGGCTGTATGCCAATGTCCGCACGCTGAATCTGGCGGCGGCCATCGCTCCGTTGATGGGCTTGCTTGGCACCGTGTGGGGAATGATTAAAGCCTTCATGGCCACAGCCAATATGCCGGTGGGTGCCAACAAGGCCGAATACCTTGCCGAGGGAATCTATACCGCTCTGGTCACCACCTTCGCCGGCCTGGCAGTGGCCATTCCGGCTGCCGTGCTGGCTCATTGGTTCGAAGGGCGGATCCAGGTTCGACTGCGCGAGATCGACGAATTGTTGTTCAATTTACTTCCCCAGGTCGAGCGCTTTGAAGGCAAACTGCGGGTCAATCAACCTCCGGCAACCGCGCCCCCAGCCACCGGTTCCGCGGACTCGGAGCGCCCTGCCGGTCACGCCGCCACCGCCAAGTGAAGAGTCGCGGCTCCATGCCCGCCTGCTTGCAGCGATAAAGAGTCATGTCCATCAAGTTCGATCGAGGTCTGACGCTCGGCTCCCTGAGCCTCACGCCACTGGTGGATGTCGTCTTTCTATTGTTGATCTTCTTTCTTGTCGCGACGCGATTCGAAGAGGAAGAACGCGAATTGGATCTGCGGTTGCCGGAAGCGTCCCAGGCGAGACCGTTGGTCACGCAGCCTCAGGAGATTTTTGTCAACGTGGCAGAAGACGGTCGATTCTACCTGGACGGTCGCGTTTTGGATGCGGACGTGCTGCAGCGCGTGCTGACGCAGTCCTGGTTGCAGAATCCGGGGAACCAGCGCGTGATTATCCGCGCCGACCGCGATTCGCGAACGCGACACGTCGTGCAGGTGATGAATCTGTGCCGGCAGGCAAATATTCGTTGCAGCATCGCCACGGAGTAGCGGATTTTATGAGCAGGCCGCACGGAGTGGTACGCAAGAGCGGCCGGCCGCAGGTGCTGGGCTTCGAGGAGCGCCGCTGGCCGGCGGTGACCGGTCTGGCGGCGCTGGCTACGTTGGCGTGCTGGCTGATCGTCACCGGTGGCAGCGTGGCCGATCCCCGCCCGGTCGAGTACGCGCGCATCTACTGCAGCGTTGTTGTGCTGGCAGCCCTGCTGCTCGCCGTGTTGTCGCGCTACGTCTCCCATGTCATTTCGCGACGTTTGCAGCTGGCCTTTCTGATCAGCATCGCGGGCCACATCCTGTTGGCAATCGCGCTCCGCGAGCAGTCGCTGCAAATGGTGCGCGTTGAGAAGTCCGCGCCGCTAGTGCCGGAACCGGAACAGGAGGTTCGCCTGCCTGAAGAGCTCCTCTTGGACTACTTCGAGTCCGCGACGTCGTGGGAGGAATTGCAGGCCCTGTTTCGCGCTCCTACCACGGAGATCCAGTCTTTGGAACTGACCCGCCAGCAACAGACACCGCGGGCCAGCGAAGCGATGAGGCAGGCGTCACGCCTTCCCGAGACGCTTCCGCCGACCGAGCCGACGCCCCTTGAGCTGCGACGGCCCGAGATGGCAGCGCCGCACCGGGCGCCGGATCCGTCGCTGCTGAGCCGCCAGGACCAGCAGGCGGCGGCCATCGATCAACGGGCAGCCGCCGCGCCCCACCTCAATACGGTGGCCGGCCGGCCGGCCAGTCCGTTGGCCGTTCCCACGTCGGACGACCTGACCCGCGGACGCCCATCGCTGCGCATCGCCCGGGCGCGCCGCTCAACCTCGCCACCTCAGCCGATCGAGGATCCCGACCGACCGACTCCGTTGCGGCAAGTGGCTTCATCGGCCGATACGCCGGTGCCGCAGCCCGCGGCACCGCCCCGCGGTGCGTTCGCGCCCGATCCGGCGGACGTCGCGGACACCCAGCCTCGCGAAGATCCGCCATTACGGCCCCAGGCTCCGCAACGCGAGCCGTCGCCGGGCGCCCCGCCGACAACAACCGCGGCCCGGAGAGCGGATGAGGCTTTGCGACCCCCCAGCCGCCCCTACCGCCCGGCGCAGGTCGGAGCGCGAAAACCAGAACTCGAACGACCGCTCACCCGTCGCGCGGCGATGGCGTCCACCAGTCACGCGATCGACCGGCCGTTGACGGCCGACGCGCCCAAAAAAAAGAGCGTTGCCAACGACCAGGATGCGTTGCGGGCTGCGGGCGATTTGGGGGCCGAGCCGATCGGTCTCGCGAACGAGGCCGCGGCATCGGCCGCGCGTCCGTTGGGCGTCGCCACGCCGCCCGACTTGGCGCGATCGACGCGCGACAACGCGCTGCAGCGAACCCGAGTCTCGCTGCCCCGCCGACGATCGCCGCCCAGCGCCCGAGCTGTAGAGGAACCGCCTCCGGAGCCGTCATCGGCGCTGTCGGGCACCCTGCCCAACGTGCGTCAGTCACCCGACGTCGAGTCGGCGATGCCCGATGGACCCGAAGATCCGTTGGAACCGGTCGTACGGCGCGACAGGACACTGGACCTGTCGATCGGTATCGAAGCCGTCGACGCCCCACCGGGGCCCGAACAATCGACGGCGGTCCTGGCCTTGACTCCCTCGGCCGAAGCGCTGGGGAAAACCGCGGGCCGTTTACCGGTTCAGGTTGACGCCCCCCCTAACCAGGGTGGTCTGTCGGGGAAGATCACGCCCGAAGTCGGTCTGCCGGGTCGGCGCGCGCGGCGCGAGAGCGCCCTTGCGCATCGCGGCGAGGGCCGATATTTGAAACGCAAGGTGGGCGCCCCGGCTGCCGTCGACGGGCGCGTTCGAGAGGCGGCCGATGCCTTCAATCGCCGCGGTCTGCGGCAGCGGGAACGGCAGAGCGGAGGCGATGGCACCCCCCGTCCGCGCACGGAAGAGGCAATCGAGCTGGGCTTGACGTTCCTGGCCTCGCAGCAACAACCGGGCGGCCAATGGAGCCTGAAAACGGGCGCTGCCGCGAGCCAGCCGTTGCGACCGCCGGCCACGGGCACCGACGTCGCCGCCACCGGCTTGGCCCTGCTGGCTTTTCTGGGTGCCGGATACGACCACTACGAGGACAAGTACATGGACGCCGTCCAGAGAGGCCTCGACTACCTCCTCGAACAGCAGCGCAATTCGGGCGGTATTTACCTTGCCTCCGACGAGCGTTCCAGCTCAGTAACCATGTTGTATGCCCACGGCATCGCGACCATTGCGCTGTGCGAAGCTCTGGGCATGACCGGAGATCCTGGACTGAGCGAACCCGCGCAACGTGCCATCGCCTTCATCGTCCAATCCCAGCATCCCGACTTTGGTGGCTGGCGGTACCATCCCGGCATTTCGTCCGATCTATCGGTGACCGGCTGGCACTTGATGGCTCTCAAGAGCGGCCAACTGGCCGGTTTGGATGTCCCTGAATCGACACTGCAGGGCGTCGTCGGATTTCTCGAGCGATGCCAAGCGCCAGCGCCGCAATCGCATTGCTACATCTATAACCCCCACGCGCCCGACAACGCCGCACAGCGTCACGGGCGCCGGCCAAGTACCGTCATGACATCGGTTGGGCTGCTGATGCGTCTCTACACGGGCCACGATCGACAGGACCCCGAACTGCGAAAAGGTGCGGACCTGATTGCCGACAATCTTGCCCGCGGCGAATCCCCGCCGGTGTTTGCGGCACTCGGCAATCCCATGCGGGATACGTACTATTGGTTCTACGCAACGCAGGTCATGTACCACATGCGGGGCCGGTACTGGGATTCGTGGAACGATCACCTGCGGCCGTTGCTGCTGCAAAGTCAGGTGCGATCGGGCGTGCTTGTCGGCAGCTGGGATCCCCTACAACCGGTACCGGACCGATGGGGCCCATGGGCGGGACGACTGTACGTCACGGCAATGAACCTGCTGTCGCTGGAAGTGGCCTACCGCCACCTTCCGCTGTACGAAATCACGGCCCGGTAATGCGCACGTGGGCTCCGGGACTTGGCCCTCAGCAAGCGTGTAACGGCACGAAAAGGGCACGTTGTTCCGGAGGGCGAACGAATCGCGCTGCTCGACAATTTGCCGGTTTCCGCATTATACTTGCGCTTGGCGCAGACCGCCGTCTCACCTCCCGGAGCCGCAGAGATGATTCGACGTAGCTTGTTGTACCTTGTTGTGCTGGCGGGATGCGCAGCTTCGCGTGCCACGGCCTCCGACTGGCCGACTTACATGCGCGACCGGACGCGCGTGGGATACACCGACGAAACTTTGCCCGTTCCGCTCCACGCCCAGTGGGTGATCGACTCACCGGTTCCGCCTCGCCGAGCCTGGCCCGGCCCGGAAGGACGAGTCATCGAGGGTCTGAAGCTAAAGCATCGGGTGCGATTCGATGATGCCTTCCACGTGGCGGTTGCCCGAGGCTCGGTATTTTTCGGCTCGTCGGTCGACAACGCCGTCCATTGCGTCAATGCGTCGACCGGCGAAGAAATCTGGTCGTACGTTACCGGCGGGCCCATCCGACTCGCGCCGACGTACGCCGAGGGCCGCGTCTATGCAGGGTCGGACGACGGGCACGTGTATTGCCTCGACGCGGCGGAGGGCACACTCGTCTGGCAGCGTCGCGCGGGCCCGGCCGACGAACGCATACTGGCTCGCGGCCGGATGACTTCCCGGTGGGCGGTGCGAACGGGCGTCCTGGTGCTCGACGGCGTGGCCTACTTTGGGGCAGGCATTTTTCCCCACGAAACCGTGTACCTGTTCGCGGTCCGGGCCGACAACGGGGACATTATCTGGAAGAATGACACAATCAGTCAGCGAGACGCGGGCCGCAACGACCTGTCCCCGCAGGGCTATTTGCTGGCAACCGACACCACGCTGTTCGTTCCATCGGGAAGGTCGCTGCCGGCGGCGGTGGACCGTCAAAGCGGCGCCTTGCTTCACAAACAGCAGCGCGGCGGCAAGCAAATTGGAGGTACCGATGCCCTGCTGGACGAAGGCCGCATCCTATCGGTCGGCGAACACCATATTCTGGCCCTTCAGCACGAGGATGGCGGCATCGTCGACCGGCTGCAGGGTCGCCGTATGACGTTCCATGACAACCGGGCCTATGTTGCCGACGGCGAACAGATTACGTGCATCGATCGGCGTAAGTTCGCCGCGGTAGCGGACCAACGTGTGGCCCTTGTCGAGACACTTTCCGGGCTGCAACGCGAACTGCGCATCAATCCCGCGCCCCTGCAACTCCAGCGACTCCAGCGGATGCAGCAGAAGATCGCCGCGGCCGGCAAGATACCGGCGCCCGCCGCGCCGTCGGAGGGCTCGGAGAAAGATGATGTCGCCACGTGGAAACGCGAACTGCCAGGTCTGAAGGCGCTTTATGAAACCAATCGCGGCAAGTATCAGGAGACGACCCGAAAAATCGCGGACGCAACCGACGCGCTGGCCCGGCTTACGCGAGACGGCGTCCTGTGGCGAACGAGTTCACCGCACCAGTCCGCGCTCGTTTTGGCAGGCCGGACGCTTGTCGTGGGCGGAGTGGATCAAGTCGCCGTGCTCGATTCCGACACGGGGCAGCCCGTGTGGAACAGTCCGGTCGAGGGCGAGGTTCGCGGATTGGCCGTCGCCGATGGGCGCCTGCTAGCCAGTACGACCGAAGGCAAGATCGTTTGCTTTTCCGGCGATGCCCCGCCCTCCGACGTCGTCGCTCATGGCACACGCCAGGCACCGTCGCCATCGCCGTTTGCCGACGACGAGGTTACCGGATTGGTGACGCAGGCCGCCGACCAGATCCTCGCGCGATCGGGAGTGCGCGACGGTTACTGCCTGGTCTACGGAAACGGCGACGGCCGGCTCGCCCACGCGCTGGCCACGCGCAGCAATTTGATCATTTACGCGCTGGACAACGACCCGGCTCGTGTCGCGTCGGCCCGTGCCAAACTGGGCCGTACCGGTCTGTACGGCCACCGCATCTCGGTCGACCTGGCCGACGTATCGGGCGATCCGTACTCGGATTACTTCGCCGATCTGATCGTATCGGAAACGCTTCTATTCACCGGGCAGATGCCCCGCGACCCGGCGGAAGTGGCTCGGCACCTGAAGCCCGAAAGAGGCGTGTTGCTCCTGGGGTGGCCCGCGTCGGCACCGGCCGCCATCAAACAGAAAGGTCGCTCGTCGATCGCGTCCTGGATCCAGCGCACGGGACTGACGCAGCAGCAGGCGAGCGTCGAGCAACAGGAGGACTGGCACCTGGTGACACGAGGTGGGCTGCCCGGCGCGGCCGGCTGGACACATCAGTACGGAAACCCGGGAAACACGGCGAGCGTGGACGACCAGCGCGTGCGCGGAGGCGTGCAAGTGCTGTGGTACGGAGATCCGGGGCCGGGCAAGATGGTCAACCGCCATTTCGGCGCCGCGGCGCCGCTTTCGGCCGAGGGACGGTTGTTCGTGCAAGGCGAACAATCGCTGATGGCCTACGACGCTTTCAACGGGCGTTTTCTCTGGGAGCGGGAAAACGCCGAAGCGCTGCGGACCGGTGTTTATCAGAATAACGATTCGAGCAACCTGGCGTTGGGCGACGAGCGGCTGTTCATGGTCGTGAAAGACGAATGCCTGGAGCTGGACCCCGCTACCGGCGAGACCATTCGTGTCCATCAGCTCGAACAGGGCAGCGGGGACGAGGAACGATTTTGGGGTTATGTCGGCACGATCCGAGGGAAGCTCATCGGAACCAGCACCGTTCGATCGCTGCTCGCCGTGGAGGCCCGTTACCGCGGCAGGACGTCGCAGGCCACGAGCACGGACCGGATCTTCGCGGTGGATGTGGCCTCGGGCAATCGTCAGTGGACGTACCAAGGCCGGAATATCGCGCACGCGACCATCGGTCTCGATGACCAGCGCGTTTTCTTTGTCGACAGCACGATCACGCCGGAACAGCGCGAACGATTGCTGCGCGAGGACAAGACTCCGCTGCGGAATCTGACGGGCGAGGCCCGTCGCCGGGCCGAAGACCGCATGAAGCGGCTCGATGTGCGACGCGTCGTGGCCCTGGACTTGCAGACCGGCGACGTGCTGTGGGACCGGGCAGTCGACGTTACCGATTGCAGCGATACGGGCACCGGCGCGGGCCGGCTGACACTGATCGTCGCCGGCGGGCACGTGATGCTCTGCGGGGCCAATGCCAACGGCCATTATTGGAAACAGTTTTTGGCCGGAGAATTCAAGCGGAGACGGCTGGTCACTTTGTCCGCGGAAACAGGAGAACAACTTTGGGCCGTCGACGCGAATTATCGTCACCGCCCGGTGGTTGTGAACGGCCAGGTGATTGCCGAACCCTGGGCATTCGATCTGCATACCGGCGCGCAGCAGATGCGGGTTCATCCGTTGACAGGCGAGAAGACGCCGTGGAAGTTCATTCGCCCCGGCCATCACTGTGGAGCCATAAGCGCGACCCCCGGGATGTTGTTTTTCCGGTCGGGATACACGGCGTTCTACAACCTGGAAACGGATGACGGGACCCAGCACTTTGCCGGACATCGGCTGGGCTGCTGGATCAACACCATTCCGGCCAACGGCCTGGTGATGATCCCCGAAGCCAGCGCGGGTTGCGCGTGCTTGTTCACGCTGTCGTCGACGGTGGTCTTTGAGCCGCGCGAGAGCCGCGAAGTATGGGGCGTGTACACCGCCGAAGGCAGTTCCACTCCGGTGAGGCATCTGGCCTTGAACCTGGGAGCGCCGGGGGATCGCCGCGACGCCCGCGGCAAGCTGTGGTTGAGTTATCCTCGGCCATCATCGAGGCAGGGACTCGACCTGCCGCTGGAGATTCGCCCGTTGTCCGGATTTGAGACGCCGGGCGAATATTTTCAACACAATACGCGGGACTTCCACGTCGAGGGTACCGATGTGCCGTGGATCTATGCTTCGGGAATGCTGGGGATCACGCATTGTGAGTTGCCGCTGCGCGGTCCGCACGACGGTCCCGCGGAATATGACGTACGGCTCTATTTCGCCGCGCCGGATGGAGACGTGGCCGGGCAGCGCGTCTTCTCCGTAAAATTGCAGAACGAAGTTGTTGCAGAGAAAATAGACCTGGCGGCTCAATCGGATGGCAGGCGCAGAGCGATCATTTTGGCGCACGACGGTGTTTCGGTCCATGATGACCTCGTGGTGGATCTGGTTTCCCGAACAGGCCGCCGGGGGCTGGCCGGGGCCCCCGTCCTGTGCGCGATCGAAGCCCTGCAAACCGGCAAGGACGCTATCTTGAAGAACGTCGTCGCACGCCGCGTTTCCGCCAACCCATAGCCCATAGTCAACCGAACAACGAGAAGGACCCTCCACGATGGCCTTTCGCTGTATGTCTCGATTGTTTTCCCTGGCGTTGCTGGCCTGTTGCGGCTGGCGTGGTCCAGCACAACTGTCAGCCGGCGACTGGCCGATGTGGCGCTACGACGCGGGCCGGTCCGCCGCATCGCCCGACGATCTGCCCGACCAATTGCAGCTCGCCTGGACACGGCACTTTTCGCAGCGCGTTCCCGTGTGGGACGACCCGCTCAATCGCGATATGATGCCGTACGACTCGCTGTTCGAACCGATCATAGCCGACGGGCGGATGTTCATCGGATTCAACGACAGCGACAAGGTCGTCGCGCTCGATCTGCAGACGGGCCGGACGCTATGGACGTTTTTCTGTGACGGACCGGTGCGCCTTCCGCCCGTGGCCTGGAACGGCAGCGTCTATTTTGCCAGCGACGACGGCAGGCTGTATTGCGTTCGCGCCGACGACGGCCGGGAACGATGGCGTTTCCGCGGCGGGCCATCCGATCGCAAGGTCCTGGGAAACCGCCGAGTGATTTCCATGTGGCCGGCCCGTGGGGGGCCGGTGATTCGCGACGGCAAGATCTACTTCGCCGCCAGTATCTGGCCGTTTCTGGGCACGTTCCTCTACGCGCTCGATGCCGAGACCGGAGACGTGCACTGGGTCAACGACCATACGGGGTCTCAATACATCAAGCAACCGCACAGTGCGCCGGCATTCGCGGGCGTCGCCCCCCAGGGAGCCCTCGTGGCCACGCGCGACACGCTGCTGGTGCCGGGCGGACGATCGGTGCCCGCGGCCTTCGATCGATCCACGGGTGAACTCCTCTATTTTCACATCAATGCGGGAGGCAAGGGAACCGGCGGCTCACTGGTCATCGCCAACGATACGGAATTCTATGTGCACACGCGACGACGCGAAGTGCGGCGTTTCGATCTGCAATCGGGTGTCAAGGACGCCCTGATGCTCAACGAGCCGGTGCTGTCCGGGGATCGGGTCTTTTCCGCCACGGATGAGTTCGTGCGTGCGCTGGACGCCGGGAAGAACGAACTTTGGAAAGTGCCGGCCGACGGCAGTGGCGATTTGATTCGCGCGGGCGGCAGATTGTACGCGGCGGGCAATGGAGCGATCACGGCCGTCGAACTTCCCGATGGTACCACTCCGCTGCGCGTCGCCTGGTCGCTGCCCGTTGACGGCAAGGTCGGTCGTTTGCTGGCCGGTGGCGACCGATTGCTGGCGGTCACTGAGGACGGGCGCATCCATGCCTTCGAGCGATCATCCAACGACCCGCCGCACACCATTGCCTACTCACCCACACCGCTGTCGCCCCATGACGGGCATGTGGAGGAAGCACGGGCGCTTCTGGATTCGGCGGGCCAGTCGGAGGGGTACGCCCTGTGGTTTGGCGTGGACGACGGCCAACTTCTGGAAGCCGCCCTCGGCCAGTCCGATCTGCACATCGTCGCGGTCGAACCGAATGCCGACCGAGTCGCCACGCTCCGACGACGTCTGGACGACGCGGGCCTGTATGGCCGGCGGGTGGCCGTCCACCAAGGCGATCCGCTGTCGTTCGTGGCGCCGCCTTTCATTGCACATCTGGTTGTCGTTGGCGAATCCGTCGCGTCCCGGTACGCTGCGGCCGACCAACTGGCGGCCATGTACCGATCCGTCAGGCCCTACGGAGGTGTCTTGTATGTGCCCCTGGCCGGTGACGACGGCGATCAACTTGCATCCAGCGCTCAAACGGCCGGCCTGTCTCAACTCAAAATCAATCGCAAGGGCGGGCACACGCTGTTGGTCCGCGAAGGCGCGTTGCCCGGTTCCGCCCCGTGGACGCACCAGTACGGCGACATCGCCAATACGGTCAAGTCCGACGACGAACTCGTCAAACTCCCGTTGGGTATCCTGTGGTTTGGCGGCAATTCGAACATGGACGTGCTGCCTCGTCACGGGCACGGTCCGCCGGAACAGGTACTGAATGGCCGCCTTTTTCTCCAGGGCATCAACAGCCTCAGCGCGCGCGACGTTTACACGGGCCGCGTGTTGTGGAAGCGTACCTTCGACGATCTTGGCACCTACAACGTCTTCTACGACGACACGTACAAGAACACGCCGCTCGATCCGTCGTACAACCAGGTCCACCTTCCGGGGGCCAACGCGCGAGGCACGAATTACGTAGTCACGCCGGAAGCCGTGTATCTGGTCAAAGGCCATGAATGCCTGCTTTTGAATCCGCGAGACGGCACCACGATGCAAACCTTTACGCTGCCGGAGGACCCCCGCGGGCGAGCTCGAACGTGGAGTTACATTGGTGTTTACGAGGATATACTGCTGGCCGGCACCGAGTTCGCCGATTACACGAAGCGGATGGAGGGTGTGGAGTACGAAGTCTCGCGCAAGCGCAGCGCGGCTTGGAGTCCCGACATTTTCGGATCCCGCGGGCTCGTGGCCCTTGATCGACACTCGGGCGTCCTCCTCTGGGAACGAACGGCGCGCCACAGTTTTCTGCACAATACGATCGTGGCGGGAGGAGACCGCGTTTTTTGCTTGGACAAGTTGCCTCGGACGGTGGAAGAACAGCTCGCCCGGCGCGGCCGTTCTGCTCCGGACACATACCGCCTGATGGCGCTCGACTTCCGCACCGGAGACGTGTTGTGGGAATCGTCCGAACACGTGTTCGGAACCTGGCTGTCCTATTCGGACGACCATGACATACTGATCCAGGCAGGAGCCGACGCGTCGGACCGCAGTCAGGAAGAAGTCGCGGAGGGAATGACCGCCATCTGCGGACGGGACGGATCGTTGTTGTGGAAGAAAGACGATGCCCAGTACGCCGGTCCGTGCATCCTGCACAACGATCTGATCATCACCAATTCGACCTCCTATGACCTCAGCAGTGGAGTCCTCCGGCTGCAGGACGGATCGCCCGTCACCATCGAAAATCCCTTGACCGGCAAACCGGCCGCCTGGCGATACGTTCGCACATACGGCTGCAACACGGCCGTGGCAAGCGAGCATCTGCTCACGTTCCGCTCGGGAGCAGCGGGATATTATGACCTCACGGCCAAATGCGGCACGGGCAATCTGGGTGGATTCCGATCCGGTTGTACCTCCAATCTGATCGCCGCCGACGGCGTCTTGAACGCTCCCGACTATACGCGTACGTGCAGTTGCGGATACCAGAACCAGACCTCGCTGGCTTTAATCCACATGCCGGACATCGAAACATGGACGATCAGCACCTTGGACGACATTGCGGGTGGCGCCGCATTGGTACGGCTTGGACTTAACCTCGGCGCTCCGGGAGACTGGCGTGACCAGGACGGGCTCCTGTGGGTCGAATATCCACCGGTCAGCGGCGACGCACCACCCTTCCACGTGGAAGTGGACGGGCAAAACGTGGAGGCGTTCCGGCGACATGCGTCGGCAGTCGCGTCCGCAGATTTGCCGTGGGTCGCTTCGTCGGGGTTGCGTCATTTGCGCCGCCTGACGCTGAACGTCACCGCCCAGGGATCCGGCGCCGAAGGCCCCGCGGACGCCGAACCTGCAGCGGAGGCTGCGCCCCAAGCCTACACGGTCCGGTTGTACTTCTGCGAACCGGATGATGTTGAAGAGGGCCAGCGCGTGTTCGATATCGCCGTTCAGGACAAGACCGTGGCGCAGGGATGGGACGTTGTGCGTGAGGCGGGCGGGCGATTGCGAGGCGTGATGTTGGAGTTTGGCGACGTGATTCCGCACGGGAATCGCATCGAGATCGATCTGATTCCTCTTAGCAGCGCGACGCGCGAGCCGGTTCTTTCCGGTGTTGCCGTCGTCGCCCAGTGATGGCATGAAAGAAAGAAACTATGTCTGCAGCGGCTCCCGGCCCGGCGGACGCGCCCGGATACTGGCCGCGATTCCGGCGTCGCCCTGGCTCCGGTACCTGCTCACCCCGCTGATGGTATGGCTCGCGACGTCGAATCTCGGCAGCGCGTGTCGCATTCCGGTTTTCCGGTACGCGCTGGAGCGATGGCAACCGGATCGCTACGAACTGTTGGTCTGTCATTCCGGACCGCTTGCCGATCCGCAACAGGCATTGTTCCAGCAGTTGCGGGATGCCGCCAACGATGCGGATGCGCCGGTGAACGTCTTCGTGACGGACGTGGATGTGGACCAATTGCCGCCGCAAGACGGCAATGCCGGATCGCCGGACCCACTGCTGGACGACGCCGTTGACGCCGCGAAGCAATCCGAAACGGCCTGGCTCGTCCTGCGATATCCACCGGCGGGACCGTCACCGGTCGCTTGCTGGTCGGGAGAACTGACCGCGGCGAATGCGGATCGGATTGTCCAATCGCCGCTGCGGGCCGACATCGCCGAGCGAATTCTGTCGGGCGATTCCGCCGTTTGGGTGCTGATCGAAAGCAGCGACCCCCAGAAAAACGCCCAGGCACTGGATACACTGCGGACGGAACTCGACCGGATGCAGGAACAACTGACCCTGCCGTCGAGGGACGTTTTGGAAACGGACGATCAGTACCAGGCGGGTACCGCTGTCGAGTTGCGGATCGGGTTCTCGGTCGTCCAGCTGGCTCGGGAAGACGAATCCGAAAAAATCTTCCTCCAGATGCTGCTGCACAGCGAAGCCGATCTGGAAAGCTTCGATGAACCGATTGCCGTGCCGGTCTTTGGTCGCGGGCGAACCTACTTTGCGCTGGTCGGACAAGGCATCAACGCGTCGACCATCGAAGAAAGTTGCCGCTTTTTGTGTGGCGACTGTTCCTGCCAGGTCAAAGCCCTCAATCCGGGCCGCGACATGCTGCTGGCTGTCGATTGGGAGGCCCAGATCCGCGGCACGGCCCTGCCCCAGCGCGAGCTGCCCCAACTGACCGGCATCGGCGGACTGGAGGTCATCGATCTGGCCACCTTGGAGCGTCCGGCAGACGAAACCACCGGGGGGGACGCACCGGAGACGGTCCCGGAACAGCCATCTGCCGAAGAGGCCACCGGCGCGGCGGCCGACGCGACGCCGGCTTCCGAAACGGTTCCGGCCAGCACGGCCGCCACCGCCGATACGTCGCCGGCCCCGCAAACCGCCGCAGTGGTGCCGGGATCGGCGGCTGCCGATTCCCCGCGTTCGTTTGGCACGACTTTGCTGTTCTGGTTGTTGGGCGGCATTGCCGTGGCGGTAGCGGCGGTCGCCGCGGGATCCCTGTGGATGCGCTCGGCCTGACGTTCGGGGATGGCATTACCGTGAAAATCGCCTCACTCGTCTTCTCGGAAATCCGTCACCGCAAACTCAATTCGCTGTTGCTGCTTGTGGCCGTGGCCGTAGCGGTGGGCAGCAGTGTCGGCGTCATGACGCTCCTCCGCGCGTATCAGGTCCGCACCGTCCGCCGCGTTGCCGCGCTGGACGACGAAGTTCGCAAGATCATGAAGAACATGGGATTCAATATTACGATTCTGCCTCAGGACCAGAATCTGTTGGATTTTCATGCCAGCGATTTCGCTGAGAAAACCATGCCCATCCAATACGTTGATCGCTTGGCCAACAGCCCGGACATTGTCACGATCAACCATCTTCGTCCGGCTTTGATCCGAAAGATCGAATGGCCCGAACGGAACCGTCAGATTCTACTGATGGGCGTCAGCGGGATCGTTCCATTTAAGCATCGTGATAACAAGCGCCCGCTGACACAGCCGGTGCCACAGGGAACCATGGACGTGGGAAGTGTTCTGGCCGTCGAACTGTCTCTCGAACAAGATGACGAAGTCATCCTGAGGGGACGGAAATTCCGGGTGGGTAAAGTGAATCCTCAACGCGGCACCAAAGACGATATTACCGTGTGGATCGATCTGAAAGAAGCCCAGCAAATGCTCGACATGCCCGATAAGATCAATTTGATCCAGGCGCTGGAATGCAATTGCGCGTCGATCGACAGGCTGGCTGAAATTCAAGCGGAGATCTCGGCGTTGCTGGGCGACGAAGTGCAGGTCATCGAGCTGTCGACGACGGCCATCGCGCGGGCCAAGGCCCGCGAAGGCGTTAAAGTCGAAGGACAAGCCGCGATCGACCGCCTGGAGCGTCTGGCAGCTGTCCTGTTGCCGCTGGTTGTGGTCGGCGCCGGCGTCATCGTCAGCTTGCTGACGGCCGTCAACGTGCGGGATCGGCGCGCAGAGATCGGCATTTTAAGGGCGCTGGGAGTGCGTTCGCGCCAGATCATGCGTTTGTTCGTATCCAAAGCTGCCGTGCTGGGCTGCGCCGGCGCGCTGGCGGGCTACGCGATCGGCTTCCTCGGAGTCGCCGGTGCGGAAACCGGGGGATCGGCGGGCGGCGTGACGGCGAGCGACCTGTATGGCTCGGGGTTGCTCCTCAGCGTGCTACTGCTCACGCCGGTCGTGGCCGTGCTGGCCGCCTGGCTTCCGGCGGTGGCTGCCACGCACCAGGACCCCGCGGTCGTGTTAAGGGAAGAATAACTTGATCCGTCTGGAGTCGGTCAGTAAGACGTACGCCGCAAACGGCCGGCCGGTCGCTGCACTGCGCGACGCGACATTGATGGTCGAAGCCGGTCAGTTCTGGGCAGTTCGTGGCAAGAGCGGTTGCGGCAAATCGACGTTATTGCTGGCTGCCGGCGGGTTGCTGCGGCCCGACACCGGTCGCGTGTGGCTCGACACCCAGGACCTGTACGCGATTCCCGCCGAGCAACGGGCCACGCTGCGTGCCGACAGCATCGGTTTTGTCTTCCAGCAGTTTTACCTGATCCCCTATTTGAACGTCCGCGATAACGTCCTTGCGGCCCGGTTGGGAAAATCGGACTGGTCTGCATCGGACGCGCGCCGCCGGGCGATGACGCTGATCGAACAGTTCGGACTGGCGGACCGTGTCCGGCACCGACCCGGTCAGCTCTCCACGGGCGAACGCCAGCGGACGGCTCTGGCGCGGGCCCTATTGAATCAGCCTCGCGTGTTGCTGGCGGACGAACCCACCGGCAATCTGGACGACGAAAATTCGCGGATTGTGCTGGAATGTCTCGGCCGGTTTGCGCGCGAGGGCGGAGCCGTGCTGCTGGCGACTCACGATCCCCGGGCAGCCGAACTTGCTCACCATCGCATCGCGATGAGCGACGGCCGGTTGCTGTCGGATAGCTGACGATCAGGGGCGCCGAGCTCGCCGATCCGCGCGCGGGCGCCCCCCAATACGATCTTCGCCGGTAATGCGTTCCGCTCCCCGCGCGTGCAAGGAGCGGCGTTGATCCGCACGGCTTCAACGGTAGCGATCGTAAGCAGAGGACACCTGCCGCCGAGGCCGCGCATCCAACTCGTGCACGAAGCCGACAGGCAGGCGTCGATCACCTGTCTTGACGCGCGGCGTCAGGAAACGACACGCACGTTTTCGGCTCGGGGGCCTTTGGGGCCTTGTCCTTCCGTGTACTCGACCGTCTGGCCTTCACGGAGGCTATCGAAGCCTTCGCCTTCCACGACGGAATGATGGAAGAAAATATCTCCCCTCTCGCCCTCAATGAAACCGAAGCCTTTCTCTGTCAACTTTTTGATTGTGCCTTGCGCCACGTCGCAGATCTCCCAGCACGACAAATCAGCCAAAACGCAGCCGGCGCGCCGTGCTTCACACGTCGGCTGATTCATCCATGCCTACTCAGCAGGGACACTCTGATAAGGTCGTCAACTCGTCCCGGCTGTCCCCAACACGCGACGCGAGTGGAAGCTTTGCCTGCCGAAAGAGTCGAAAGAAAGACATTTCCGCGGCGACGGGCACGGGCGGTGCCCGTCCAACCCCATCACTACGTTCCTTATCGCTGGCGAGCGTATCACGGCGCGTTGCCAGCGTCAATCGGGCCCGGCCAGGCCGCCCGAGGGACAGCCGCGACCGACAGGGGCTGACTCGCGCCGCGCCTGGCCCAGCGACTGCTTCGCGCGACCCGCTGGGCACAGCCCCGGGCGTTGCTTGGGTGTGCGGCGGTCGCGGCGGCGGAGTTCGGACATCCGCGGCGGTGCAGCAATTCTTGGGATGAAAAAGAGAAAGGTCCGGATGGCATTGGAGGCAGCAGCCATCCGGACCCTCGGACCGTGAAAAACAGGCTCGTTCCCGATTCGGGCGGTTGCCGCCATACCCCGGCGGCGGTCAGCTAAGATTCACGGTGTGTCCGGAACGCCCAGGGCGGGCCCGGGTGACTGTCCCGGCACTCCGCCAAGTGGGTGCATCTCGCGTGCCAAAACGAGACTTCGGCATCCCGATGCGGCCGCCGCACGCGCTCCGGGGTGCGGAAATCGGCACGCTGACGCGCGGTTTTGGCCCGCCCCGCGCGTTGGGTTGGGCACTGCCCGGGGCCCGCCGGCAGCGGCCGCCTTTGTAACATTTACAACCCCCCGCATGGGCCCGAACCGCGCCGGGAGGCCACCGCGACGCCAACGCCTTCGGTCCGTTTTATTCGTACGATCGGGTCAGGCGTCGGCCCGCGCCCGGTATCACGGCCACGGTCGCCACCAGACTTTGACCGGGGCTTTTTGGCAACCTATCTTTTTTTGGCGTCAAGCCCACACCCATGTCCCAGGAGAAGAGGCATGTCGACACCCACCATCCAACCCCCGCCCGGAAGGTTCATCGATCGTCGCAGCCGTTCGGCCCACGCGCATGCGGGCCGCGAGCGGCGGCAGTTTAAAAACAGCCACGAGGATCTTACGCCGGCAGCGGCCGAGTTGGCAGAAGCGATCGACACTTACAAGCTGCGGCACCGCCGCCGGTTCATTACTTACGAAGAAATGCTGGGAGTGGTCGAGTCGTTGGGCTACCACAAATAGCCCGCGGTTCCCACCGGAACCCGCCGCATCAACGGCCTCGAAACAACGCCTCGCTGAGCTGCCGCTTACTGACGAAGCCGACCGTTCTGCCTTGGGCGTTGACGATCCTGCCCAATACCTCAGGCGATTCGTGCATCCGCATCAACGCGGCGATGTACGTTTCGGTATCCGGAATTTCCACCAGTGGTCGTGCGGTTGGCAGTTTTTCGGTGCCATCCAGATACAGATCGGCCACCAGCACGTAGCCAACAAGTTCGCGCGACGACGGCGCGTCTGTGACCGGCAGCATGCTCACCCGCTGTTGGCGGGCCAGCCGTTGCACTTGAGCCTTGGTCATTTCCAGGTGGGCTGGCGTGACGCGGGCGGCAGGGGTGGCAAATTCCCGCACGCGGCGGCTGGCAACAGCAAACAGCCCTTGTGCCAACGCGCGCTGCGTGGGGCGGAGAATGCCTTCCTGGTGACCTTCCTCCAGCAACTGCGCAAGCTCCTGGCGGGCCAGTGCCATCCGTACCTGCTGTGGCGCGGCGGGAAACGCCCGCTGCAAAACCTGATTCAAAGCCCACAGCAGCGCGCTGATGGGCAGAAACAGCCAGGTAAACAGCAGCAACACCGGTCCGCACCGCCGCAGCAGGCGATTGGGAGCTTCGTAGAACACGTGCTTGGGCGTCAGTTCGCCGAACACGAACACGAGTGGGGCCAGCGCCACGGGGGCGATCAACGTGGCCCAGTAGGACTCGCTGGACCACATCCGCCGGGTTCCCACGACGATCGAAAGGGACACCAGGTAGTTGGCCAGATTGTTCCCCAGCAGGGTCGTGGCCACGAACAGCGACGGATGATTGGTCAGCCACAGCAGCCCGCGAGCAGTCCAATTGCCCGACAACGCGTCGAGCAACAGTCGGACGCGCGTGGCGCGATAGAATCCCGTCTCCGCGCCGCTGAACAGCGCGCTGGCGACCATGCCAACCAGGAAAAGACCAATAACGATGGTCATGCGTCCGTCTCCTCGGCGCCGTCGTACAACAGCTCGACGACCAGATCGCCTCGCTGAGCAGTCTCCAGGATCCGCATCCGGAACGGACCCCACCGGCACTGATCCCCCGTGGTGGGCACGCGCTGCAACGCTTCCTGGAGCACGCCCGCCACGGTCACGCTCTTGCTCAACGGCAGCGTCACGTCGAAATGCTGGGCCAGGCGACGGAGGCTGGTCATGCCGGTAACCTGCCATACGCCCGGCGTCGTGGCCCGGATTCCCGACCGTTTCAGCAGCCGTTCGCTGCGGCCTGCGCCGTCGCTGAAGATCGTCTCTAAGACATCGTCCAGCGTGACGATGCCGATCGTCGTGCCATGCTCATCGACAATGGCCGCGACTTCCCGGTCGCGGCGGTGCATTTCGTCGAACGCCACGTCCACGGTCGCGCACCACGGCAAGTACAGAAGCTCTTCGGCGTAGTCTTCGAGATGGGACGTGGAGAGGTCGGACAACGAGCGGATGGGAACGGCCGATACAATTTCATCGCCGCGGACGTCGGTGACCAGCAAATAGCCGCTGGGAGGAAGGTGTCCATGGAGTCGGTCCACGGTCACGGGCGGACGGAAAGCATGGCACTGGGTGCGTGGGCGCATGAGTTCTTCTACCCGGCTTTCCGACAGGGCAACGATCCGCCGCAATGTCTGATGCTCCTGCTCCAACAGCCTGGCATCGGAGACCGACAGCGCCACGGCACGCTCCAGATCTTTTAGTTCGAGATAGGGTTCCGCGGAAAAGCGTGGCCAGATCAGGCGCCGCGAGACGAGATTGGCCGCGCGAATCACTGGCAGCGCTGGCGTCAACATGCGCATGGCGATAGCCAGTGGAAAACTGACCAACGCGGCGAATATCCGCGGGTAGAGCACCGCCAGGCTCTTGGGCAGCATCTCACTGAAGAAAATAATGGCCAGCAGCGTGGTAACTCCGAACAGCCCGGCCGCGGTGCGATGACCGCGGCTGTCGAGTTGGATTTCAATGATCGACGCGACGGCGAAATACGTGATATTGATGATCAGGTTCCAGAACAGGACGGCCGTCAGCAGCCGCTCGGGGCGATCCAGCAGCGCCGCCGCCAATCGCTGGGCAGGATTGCCGGCGCGGAACGCAAAGCGGTCGGCCCGCTTCAAGTAGAACAGCGCCGCTTCGCTTCCGGAGAAAAACGCCGAAAAGAAGATGAGGACGCCCATGGCCGCCAGGCCATGGCTGAACTCAAACAATAAGTCCATCGTCGGGGTACCACCTGCTTGCCGTCATGCCAGACCGGTGCCACCGTCAACCTACCGCGTTACGAATGGTCGGCCGTGGTCCTGCCGGTCGCCACGTCGAATTCGTACAGTGCGGGTACGAGCATCGCCGCCGTGGCGAATCCATAGGTGGCCGTGGTCACCAGAAATACGGTGCCCGGTTTGCCGATGACGAAACTCGTGATCGCATGAAACGTCGCAGCCGGGGCCAAAAAGGAAGCCAGACCAATGGCCGTCGATGGGTTGCGATGACCCAGTGCGTAGTACAACGCGATACCGCCGCCGAGCATGCACGCCAAGAACGGTTGAAGCTGTACCTGAAACGAACCGCTGAATGCGATCATCATCCGCATGCACGTGGCCACTCCAAGAAATAAAAACAAGACGGTCCCCAGACTGACACCGATCGCGGTTCGCGAGTTGCTGTACGTCATACCCATGTGGATGCCCAGCGTGGCGACGAACAAATGCATCACGAGAAAGCCGCCCACGACGTAGCCGAGATGCTCGCCCGTGAGACGACTATCGAACCACAACGCGCCGCACAGAAGCAACGGAATGCAGATCATTTCCTTCGTGTTATATAGCACGCCGCCCAGTTTGCCGAAAAGGAACTCCTGGGGCGTTAGATCGGAGACCAGCAACAGGTCCAGGGCGCGGCCGTCCCTTTCGGTTGTCAGCGACGTGACCGCCAGCGCGTTGGCCAGCACGAGGCTGACCGCCATCAGGGGAATCAGTGGTTGGGCGTCGGCCGGAATCAGCGAGTGCAGGCGCGCCGGATCGGTCGCTGCCCCGCTGGTTCCGGCAAGCATCGCGGCCGCCAGCACACAAAGCCCCAGATAGGCGATGCGAACGAGCACGATTTTGCGCCCGTAGGCCCACGTGCGAAGCTCCCGCCATAGGATGGGGTTGTCCCAGACACGGCGTCGGCGCGGGGTTCGCCAGCGGACCATCACGCGCCGCCACAGTCGCTCGGCGCGATCCGTGTGCCGCCAGCGCGCCGCGTCGTCGCGCCGCGCTTCCACACCGGTCGTCCACACGCGGACGCGAAGAATCGCCGCGGCATTGAGCAGCACCGCCAGCGTGACACACGTGAGAAAGAACCATGGCGTTGAACCCGACCAGCCTCCCTCCGATGCAACCTCGGGCAACACCGGCCGCATTCCGGCTTGCAGCGCCTGCCAGGGACTACTCACGGCCGCCAGTTTCCGCGCCAGCGCGGCATGGGGGGGAGCCAGTCCGACCCCGGTGGCCACCACCTCCCATCCTGCCAACCAGAAAACGAGGAATAGCGCCGTGAGGGCTAGCGCCTGAAACGTTTTCTCCCTCCAGTACGCGACCACCGATCCCAGGCTCCCCGCCAGGAACACGCTGGCCAGCGTGATCGCGAAGACCCTGCCCACCTGAGGGAACGATACGCCGCCGAGCAGTGTGATCAACAGAAACGCAGGCACACCCGCGGCGAGCATCACCAGGATCTGCAGGAGGCTGGCCAGGAGTTTGCCCACGACCAGTTCGAAGCGTGACAGCCGCGTGAGCAGCAGCAGCGTCAGCGTGCGGCGATCTTTCTCCTGACACACGGCGCTGGCGGCAACCACGGCGGCGAACAGTGTGGCCACTGCCAACTGCAATGGGGCCAGGATCTGGAACAGGATCGCCCCGAAAAGCGCCAAGTCGCTAAGCTGCCGGACGACCTGCGTGCCGGTCAGCAACAGCCAGGCCGTACACATCAGCAGCCACAGCACCAACACGTAGCCGCATCGGCCAGCGTACAATCGCAGACGCCTGGGAAGGACCGTCGCCTCGCGGGTAAATACCGGCCCTACGAGCAAATCTCGGCCCTCTCCCAGCTCCGCCACCCGATGTCGATCTCAGCGGCTCCGAAGGCGCCCATGGCCGCTGCCCGGGACATTATAGCCCGCTGAACGGAGTCCATCGAGCCGACCCGCGGCACGCGCCGCCAGCATGATCGGCAGGATAGAACCGCACGGCGGGCAGATCCGTATCGAGAGCGACGTTCGTGGTGCTCCCGCTGGGAAGGAATGCCCCATTCTTCGTACAATAGACCAGTGAGATCAACGTGCAGCAGAGACTTAACCCCTTCGAGGTCCGACATGGGTATCGAACCGAATCGAGAAATCATGCCGCTGACGCGCCGAACGGCACGGCCCGCCCGCTCGACGCTGGTGGTTGCCGTCGCCGCCATGCTCGTGTTGCATTCGACCGTCCAGGCGCAATGGGACGTCAATTCGCTGGTCGGCCATGCCGTCGACGAAGTCGGCCCCAAACTGCAGGACGTGCAGCAGGCCGTCACACGGTATCGCAACAATGACATCGAGGGCGCCCTGCAATTCCTGCAACGCGCGAAGGCCGCCAACCCGCAGCTGCCTCCCGCACAAGCGGTGCTCGCACGACTGCACTTCGCCGCCGGCCAGAGCGCGGCGGCCAATTTAACGCTGGAACGTGCCGTACGCGACAATCCCGAGGATCCCGAAGCCTATCTGCTGTTGGCGGAACTTTCCTTTCGCGAGCAACATCTCACGGCGGCCGAACAGTTGTTCTTAAAGGCACTATCGGCTAACGAGTCCTTGCCCGAAGGGCAAAAACGGAAGCAAACCGGTGCCCGACAGGCCATGGGCGGCCTGGCGCGAATTGCGGAACAGCGGGCCCAATGGGACAGTGCCGCGAAGTGGCTGGAGCAGTTGGTGCAGGCCGAGCCGGAGCAGGCGGAAGTCTGGCAGCGTCTCGGCCGAGTAAGACTTCTTTCAGATCAGGTCGACGCGGCTCGCGAGGCGCTGGCCAAAGCCAGGCAACTCAATGCGGAACTGGAACACCCGGAAGTGACGATCGGCCGGCTCTACAAGCAGCAGGGCAAGGACAGCGAAGCCGAAGCCGCGTTCCAAGCCGCCATGCAAAGCGATGCCGATAATCTGGCAACGCGTTTGGCTTACGCCCAATACCAGCTGGAAACGGGCCGGCTCGAAGAGACGCGCAAGAATCTGGATGAGATTCTTAAAGCCGAGCGAAACAATGTGACGGCTCTGCTGCTGGCTGGTGTCGCGGCGCGTATGGCTGGCGAACCTCAATCGGCGGAACTTCACCTGAGCCGAGCGCATCTGCTCGATCCGGGAAACGTCACCGTCACGAGTCAGTTGGCGATGGCCCTCAGCGAACAGGATGATCCGGAAAAGCTGCGCCGCGCTGCCGGATTCGCCGCAGCGGCCGCCAAGCAGCAGCCTTCCGACGGGAATTTGCGCACGGCGTTGGGCTGGGTTTTGCTTCAGCTAGGCAACAATGCCCAGGCACAACAGGAGTTGACCGAGGCGCTGAAAGTTCAGCGAAACCTGAACGCGGACAGCCGATTCCTGCTGGCCCGAATCCTGTACGATCGGGGACGCAATGACGAGGCTGCGCGGATCCTGGAACCGGCCATGCAGATGAGCGGCATCTTTGTCAAACGCAAGGAAGCCGAAACGTTGCTGGCGTCAATTGAGAAGTAAAAAAGGTCATGGCAAGTCGATCCGTCGTCTTGCCATGACCTCTATCCTGAAGCGAAACAACTCGTGTCTCGCCCTCCCGGTACCGTTGTACTGTCTGTATCGGACGGAGTCGGTGGCGCTCTCGAGTGCAATCTCCCAATTCTGCAGCCGCGTTTTCGCAGCCGCGCCGTGCGGCTGATCTGATGGTTCCGACCACGGCAAGTTTATGGGCTGGGGCAGCGACCGTCGCCTGCCTGTTGTCGCTGGCCGTTGTCGGGATCATCCCAATACGGCGGGCTTGCCGCACCGCCGAGACCGGGCGGCGGTCGGGGACGCTGGCCGGCACGACGCTGGTGTGGCCCTGTCGGTGGGCGATAGCGGCGATCGGGGCCATCATCGGGACGGAAGTCGTTGCCGTCCTGGCGGACCCCCTCCCCCACAGCCGCTGGTTGGAACTGCTCCGTTATGCCGGCGCGGTATCCGCGTTGTGTCCGTTCGTGGCCCTGTTGGGCGCAAAACGTCCGCAATACGAGGCGTGGCAGTTTGTCGTGGCGACATTTTGGGTCGTGCTGCAAACGCCCGCCCTGACCTGGTGGATGTTTCCATCGGCGCACCACCTGACCATCACCGGCCCTTGGGCGGGCCTGTTATTGCTGTTGATGGCCATGCAGTGCGTTAATCATTTGGGGACCCGGGCGGCGTGGGCGGCGTTGATGGCCACGGCCGGCCAGTGGGTGGTGCTGGGCCCGTTCATGAATCTGCCGCCAAGCGGCTACATCCGCCCCGTCGACCCGTTGGGGAACATGCTGGGACCGGCCCTGTTGGTCGGCGCCGTCATCGCGGCGCGGGTCGCGGGGAGTCGATCGCCGACAAGGATGTCGGCCCCGGACGCTGTGTGGCACGAATTTCGCGATTCCTTTGGAGTGCTCTGGTCGTTGCGCGTCGCCGGGCGAATGAACGTCGCCGCACAGGCCCGCGGTTGGAACGTGCGGCTGCGGTGGACGGGATGGTCGCGTACCGATGCCGATACGCCCGTCGAAGCCCTTCCACCACCGGCGGAAAAGTGTTTTTGCATGCTGTTGCGCCGCTTCCTGGCCCCTGGCCGTGTCGCCACGCGGATTTCCACCGATCGTGCATGTCGTTTAGACTGAATCCTATGTCAAGCACCAAGCGATCCCTGGTCGACTCGCTGGACGCACACCTCAGTCGCGTTTCACGCGACGAATTGCGGGCCCGGCTGGAAGGTGTCAGCCGGTTGCTGGACGTGGTCCGCGTGCTGGCGGCGGATGTTGATGTGCAGCGCATCGCCGCGACCATCACCCGCGAAGCCGAAACGGCTTTTCGCTGCCAGCGAGCCCGGCTGTTTCAATATGATGCGAATAGCAACCAGCTATTCATACCGGCCACGCCCGGCATCCAGGATGTGGAAATCCGTTGCGGAACGCAGCAGGGCGTTATCGGGCACGTGGCCCGCCACGGCCAGCTCGTCAACCTGGCCGATCCGGCGCAGGACCCCCGCTGGGATCCAGCCACCGATCAACCCGAGGGTGTCCGCGCGGAAAGCATGCTGACTGCGCCCCTCTCGACGCCACAGGAAGGATCGCTGCTGGGCATCTTGCAGCTGATCAATCGCCGGTATGGACCCTTTGATGAACTGGACCAGCATCTGTTCACGGCGTATTGCCAGCACGCGGCGGTCGCCCTGGATCGGGTTCAGATGGTCGAGCAGCTTGGCAACCAACGCTCCGTCGAAGTATCCCTGGAAGTCGCGCGGAACATCCAGCGCGGGTTCATGCCCAACAAGGTGCCGGATATCGCGGGTTACCAAGTGGCCACGTGGTGGCTGGCCAATGAGGCCGTCGGGGGCGATTACTGCGACGTGATTCCGTTGAGAAACGGGCGCATCGGCCTGTCGATTGCCGACGTCAGTGGGCACGGGCTGGGCCCCAGTCTGATCATGGCCACCGCTCGGGCCGCCCTGCACGCACTGGTGCTGGATCACACCGAGCCGGAAGTGCTGCTGAATTTGATGGGCAGAGCCATCAGCCAGGACCTGCGTGACGGGCGATTCATTACCATGCTGCTGGCGGTCCTTGATCCCCTGGACCACAGCGTGCAGTACGCCAACGCCGGCCACGGTCCGGCGCTGCACTACGTTTCGGCCACCGACGAATTCGATGCTTTGGAGACCACCGGCACGCCACTGGGAGTGGTCG
Source organism: uncultured Pirellulales bacterium (assembly GCA_964573605.1). Classification (GTDB taxonomy): domain Bacteria; phylum Planctomycetota; class Planctomycetia; order Pirellulales; family JBBDJB01; genus CAZNKT01. Next base: position 57,068 of record CAZNKT010000003.1, on the reverse strand, counting down.
TGCGGCCGTCGTACCATCAAGGCTGGCCCCTGACAATGGATATTGGAGATGCGCTGATTTTGGCCACCGATGGCATCGTGGACGCGATGGACGACGCCGGGCATCGCTTCGGGATCGAGCAACTGCAATCTCTAGTGCGGCGCTGCAGATCGTTGCCGCTTGACGCCATAGTGCAGCAGTTGGCCGATGCCGTTCAGGCCCACTGCGCGGGAAACAGTCCCCCGGATGATCTGACGATCCTCGTTCTCCGCCGCACGTATTGACGCCGTGAAGGCGGCGTGACGCGTGCGAACGCCCGGCGGCGGATGCCTTACGCGTCGCCTGCCGTTCGACGCCGTGCCGGCGCTCCCGTCGGCTGAGGAAACAGGTTGAGCAGCTCGTCGCGAGATAGGCCGAACTGTCGGGGGTCGCGGGTGTACGCGAATACCGACTGAAACAGTTCCCGCTTGGTGGCCAGGATCTCGTCGATGCGTGCTTCCATGGTGTCGACAGCCAGCATTCTCGTCACCGTGACGGGTCGCCGCGTGCCGATGCGGTATGCCCGATGGATTGCCTGGTCCTCGACGGCCGGGTTCCACCATCGATCGAACAGAAAGACATACTCGGCGCACTGCAGGTTCAGTCCCACGCCTCCCGCCCCGTAGGTCATCAGCAGCAGACGGTGGCGCGCGTCGTTGCGAAACCGCTCGAGCACCTCCTCCCTCTGCCGTCCCGGCAGACGCCCGTGGTATTCCAGCGGGTTCATGTGCCGCAGCGCGCGGTGGATGCGCTGCAAGGTGCCCACCCATTGGCTGAACACAATCGCCTTGCGGGCACAGGACGCACATTCCTCGAGGTCCTCCCGCAGCCGTTCGAGCTTGGAACTGGCGCCCGTGGCGGGATCGAAGTTGCAAATCTGCTTCAGCCGAAGAATGAGCTGAAAGATGTGGTGGATGGTCAACGCGTCTCCCAGCTTCGACATGCGGACGACGCCATGTTGTTCGGCGGCCTGGTAGGCTGTCCGCTGCGGCGCCGAGAGTTCCACGTGGGCGTCGCGTTCGAGCTTGGCGGGCAGTTGCTGCAGCACATCGTCCTTTGTGCGGCGGAGAATCTCGTCGCTCGCTCGTCGCCCCATACGGCGAGCGGACATCTCGCGACGCAGCGTGTCGGATCCGAGGAATTTGAAAATGCCTACCAGGTCATCGGTACTGTTTTCGATGGGCGTTCCGGTCAGTGCCCAACTTCGCCTGCGGGGAATGGCGCGGACCGCGCCGTGCGTCGCCGCGGTGTGGTTCTTGATGCGCTGCGCTTCGTCGAGCACGGCCAGGTCGAACTCCGGTCGCAACCGCTCGACGATCTCCCGATCGCGTAGCAACACTTCGTAGTTGGCGACCGTCACCACGGCGTGGTTGGCGTTCCACAGCCAGTGGCGCTCGGCGCGTGTTCCGCGCACCACCGCCACGATAAGCTCGGGAGCCCACGTGGAAATCTCCGTTTGCCAATTGGAGACAAGCGGTTTGGGGCACACCACGAGCACGCGGCGCAGCTGCCGCCACCGCACCAGCAGCCGAATGGCCGTGATGGCTTGCATGGTCTTGCCCAGCCCCATCTCGTCGGCCAGAACGGCACGATGTCTGGGCAGCAGAAAGGCCACGCCCTCCCACTGAAAGGCAAACGGCCCGTGCGGCAGCGTGAGTCCGCTGCCTGCCAACAGGCTCTCCAACGGGGGCTGGAGCAGCAGGTACAGGCGCTCGTCGAGCTTGACCACGTCGCTGGGTGGACGAATCCGCGTGACCGACTGCCGTCGCCCGGCGCGTGTTGCGGCAGCTGGAGCGGCTGCAACAGCGGCCGCGGCCATCGGTTCGGTTTCACCGAACGCGAATCCCGCGATCCGCATCCGTGGATGGCGGACCGGGACGGCAACGCACCGGGGCGTTCGCAGCGAAAGCGGGTGACTCGTGAGCATCGCGAGCGGTGGGGCAGGCAGCGCCGAGGCCACTTCGACCCCGCGCGCCACGCGGACGTCGACGTCCGTGCGTACGCTGGAGACCTCAACGCGATGCCGAGCGGCTGGTTGCATCACGCCGCACGGCTTTCTGGCGTGGAACGGACCTGGTGTGCCTCGCGGATGGCGCAACGGATCCGTGCGAACGGCTCGCGCAAATCAAGGCGGCCGACCGTCGCCCGCAACATCTCTCGCAGTGGTCGAAAACGGTCCGCCTGGGCGGCCGGATAGGCGAGCGCGACGTGATCCAGACCCAAGTCCCGCAGCCCGTCACGCCGGCGGCCTTCGTGATGGGCACTGGACGTTCCCTCGGAGCCGGGCCTCGCCTTTTCTGCCACCGACGGCGCGGATGTCGTACGGTCGGCCGGATCGAGGTAAGCCACGCTGGCATCCGTGATCTGGCCGAGTTCCAACATCGCACGCCGATCGGTCAGTACGACAGCCGGTGTGCGGCGGGCGTGCTCGTACAGCGCCCGCCCGATTAATTCTGCTTGCAAGTAGGCCTGCAACGTCGGGCCGTACAGGATCTCCTGCGCGCGGCTGGCCTTCACTGCGGCAGTGCAATGGAATTCCAGCGGCCGCCCAGCCGGATTGAGGATCAAGTAGCCACCGAAGAGCCCGAAGGCGCGGTGCTTGATCACCGTCAAGAATCCTAAGTCTGACAACGACTTAGTGTCTGCCACGATGGAGAATCCGTTGCCCCGTGAGAGGTGGCTCGCGCGATGGCCGCCCCGCGCTGGCCCGATGGGCATTGCATCGGATCGCGCCGGTGCGAATCTTTAGCGACTCGGTCAACGTTGCTGGCAATCGAGTCACGGCAGCATCGATTCCTGGCAAATGGCTGCGCCGTGCGTTACAATCGGAGATATGCGGCCGCATTGGGGCGTGGGACGCATACCGTGAAATGTTGCCCTTTCTACTGATTGCCCATTTCCTCCTCGACTCCGCTCCGCAGAAAGGAATTCGTCACCCATGTCCGAGGACTATCGACCAATGTCATCGATGTTCACGCAGGTGGATATCAGCGCTGGAAGCCAAACGCCTGCGTCCGGCAACGCGGCCAATCAACCGACCGAATTGTTACGTGAAATGTTGGCGGCCCAGGATCGAACGAACGCGCTTCTCGAGGACCTCGTCCGAACGATGAGCACGGCGCAAAAGCAGCGTGCCAATGAACTGAATCAATGGAAACAATCCAACCCGGAATTGGCCCGCAACTGCCGTCAGGCAGCCGAAGCGTTGAGTCGTGTCCAGGTCGAGTATCTTGACAACGTTACCGAGGAGATTAATTCCAGCGTGGATTGCCTGATGCAAGGCGAATTCATGTTGAACGAATTCGTCGATCGCTTCGGGCCCAGACTGGCGCATCTGAATGGCATGATCCAGGTGCTGGCCCAATTGAGCAGCGTGTCCAATCCCACCGACACGACCGCGTGACAGCCGCGACGGCCGGGATCCCCCGGCGCTGTTCCCCTGCCGCCCCACGGGCCGCCGGCGTTGCGCAAGCAGCCATCACCGACGCCCCGCCCCCTTCCCTCACCACGCGGCACTCAGGAGAATAGAAGGCTCGAGTCGCCCGACGGCCCGCCGGTCCTTTCGCCGCCCGGTCCAACGGACTGTCTCGCCAACGCACGACCCCACAGATGATCCCCACGCGGCACTCGGCCGCCAGACAAGGGGAATGACGGCCATCCTCGCCCGGCGCGCGAGCGATGGCGCAAGACTCTACCGCACCCCCGCAACGGTGGCCATGAACGCCGAACTCACAGCCAGCACCGCCGAGGCCCGACAGCGTCTCGATGTGCACACGTGTGAAATCGTACGGTGGCATTTTCATCCTTCGACGGGCTGCCCGTTCTGGTTGGAACGCGCCGGTGCGCTCGAATTCGACCCCCTGACGGACATCCGCGGTTTCGACGACCTGAAAAAGTTTGAGCCCTTTCAGGACGAATGGTTGCGTGGGGGCCCGGTCCGCAGGTGGGTTCCCAAGGCTTATGAAGAAGAACCGGTTTATGTCTTCGAGACGGGAGGCACCACGGGGATTCCCAAGAGCCGCGTGGTTCTCAACGACTTTCGAATCGACTACGAGTTGTTCAGCGAGACGCTGCCCGATGCGTACTTCCCTCGCGGTTCCAACTGGTTGATGCTCGGCCCCTCGGGTCCCCGACGCCTGCGGCTGGCCGTGGAACATTTGGCGCAGTATCGAGGCGGCATTTGCTTCTGCATCGACCTCGATCCCCGGTGGGTGGTGAAACTGATCAAGAAGGGTTGGAATGAGCATCTAAAAGCGTACAAACAACACTGCATCGACCAGGCGCTGACGATCCTGGAAGCCGGACACGACATTCGCTGCCTGTTCGCCACGCCCAAGCTGTTGGAGGCCTTCGCGCTGGCTTTGGAAGAACGGGGCACGTCGTTTTCCGAGACGGGGATCACCGGAGTTTTCTCGGGTGGCACGGAATTCACTCCCGAATGGACGCGATTCTGCATCGAGGAGCTGTTTGGCGGCCCGCATGACAAGAGCGGAATATTCATGACGCCCACCTACGGCAATACGTTGATGGGACTGGCGTGTTCGCGCCCCGTAACCGCCGAAGATAATTACAAGATTGCCTATTACGCGCCCCAGCCTCGGGCCGTGATCGAGGTCGTGGATATGGATGATCAAGATCGCATCGTCGACTACGGTGAAACCGGTCGCGTGCGGCTCACCACGCTCACCAAAGAGTTCTTCGTGCCCGGTTTTCTGGAGCGTGATGAGGGCGAGCGCGAACCGCCGTGCAAGGGGTTTCCGTGGGACGGCGTGAGTGGCGTGCGGCCATTTCGAAAAATGGCCGAAGCGACGACCGTGGGAGTTTATTGAACCAACAGGTTGCCACCTGGAGTCCGCCATGTTGAAACTGCCCGTGCTTCGCTGGGGCGAGCCCCACGATTCGCTGGAGAAGGAAGAAGTTAATCACTTCCGCACCGGCGAACCCATCGCCACAGTCGGTCAGGCCATGGCCGGCCTGCTCGCGCGCGATCTTCGTCAGGCCCGCGCGGCACGGCAGGCGCTGCGCGAGATGCCCTGCGAGCACCTGATCCAATGCATGACGCGGGCCGCCGACCTGTACCGGGACGCCGACCTGCCGACCGGCGATGGCACCCAGTCTCCCGCGGATTTCGTTCGCGCGCAATCCGCGTCGACCGGATTGCCCGAACACATGTGCCGCAGGAATATGGAAAAGAACCATTTCGTGTTGATGCACATGCAGGAGATATTGGACGCACTGACCCGGGGGCTGGACCTGTCCATCCTGCGGCGTGGCTACGGATGCGAACCGCGAGGGGTGACGGTCAGTTATCAGGCGGAATCTCCCGTGATTGGCATGGTTCTGCCGTCCAATTCGCCCGGCGTCCATACGCTCTGGCTACCCGTGATACCCATGCAGATCGGGCTTGTTCTGAAACCGGGTCCGCAGGAACCATGGACACCGTATCGGATGGCCTCGGCCATGGTCGAAGCGGGCGTCCCCCGCGCGGCGATCGGTATCTATCCGGGAGGAGCCGACGTCGGCGCCGCGGTGGTCAACCAATGCCAGCGAGCCATGATCTTCGGCGGCACTCCCACCGTGGAACAGTACAAGGCCAACCCGCGCGTTCAGGTGCACGGTCCGGGATTCAGCAAAATCTTGCTGGGGGACGATTGCGTCGATCAATGGCAGAGCTACCTGGACCTGATGGTCGACAGCGTGTATCTCAATTCCGGCCGGAGCTGTATCAATTGTTCAGCCATTTATGCTTCGCGGCACACGCGCGAGATTGCCCAGGCGCTGGCGGAACGGTTGGGACCGGTGGAAGTGCTGCCGCCCGAAGATCCGAACGCCGGCTTGGCGGCCTTCACCGTGCCCGGCGCGGCGGCCGCCATCTGGCGCGACATCGAGAATGGGCTCGACGCCGGCCAGGCCGAGCATCTCACGGCCCGCTACGGCGATCGGCTCGTAGAGGAGTCACGGTGCGCTTACCTGCGGCCGACGGTCGTCCATTGCGATTCTCCCGCAGCCGCGATCGCGGGCAAGGAATACATGTTTCCGTTCGTAACGGTCGTGCAATGCCCGCAGCAGCAGATGATCAGCCAGTTGGGTTCGACACTTGTCTGTTCGGCCATCACGGAGGACGAGACGTTGCGTGGGGAGCTGATTGACGCGACCCATATCGACCGGCTGAACCTGGGACCCATTCCCACCACGCAGTTGAACTGGCTTCAGCCGCACGAGGGGAACATCGTCGATTTTCTGTTTCGAGCCCGCGCGCTGCAGGTCGCGTCATGAAATCCTTCGAATTTCACGCCGCCACGCGAATCGTGTTCGGGCCCGGTTCGCTGGACCGGCTGGGATCCCTGGTGCGGGAACTGGGCGGGACGCGGGTGCTGCTGGTTACTGATCCGGGCATCTGCTCCGTGGGACACGCCGCACGCGCGGCGGATTGCCTGGTGTCGGCCGGCGTGCGCGTACATATCTTCGACGGTGTCGCAGAGAATCCGACGACCGACCATGTCGAGCATGGTCGCCGGGAGGCGGACGCTTTTCGGCCGGACGTCATCGTCGGACTCGGGGGTGGAAGCGCGATGGATTGCGCCAAGGGCATCAATTTCATCTACACCAACGGGGGCTCGATGAATGACTTTTGGGGCGAAGACAAGGCCCGCCGCGACCTGCTGCCGGCCGTGGGTGTTCCCACCACGGCGGGCACCGGCAGCGAAACGCAATCCTATGCGCTGATCACCGACCCGACCTCGCGTCGAAAAATGGCGTGCGGCGACAAGAAAGCCGCATTTCGCGTCGCGCTGCTGGACCCCTTGCTGACGCACACACAGCCACACCGAGTCACCGCGTTGACGGGCATCGACGCCGTCGCGCACGCCGTCGAAACGTACGTCACGAAACGAAGAAACCCTGTGTCGCTGGCGTTCAGCCGCGAAGCATGGCGGCTGTTGAGCGCGAGTTTTCCGCGCGTGCTCGATGAACCCGATGATCCACAAGCGCGGAGCGAGATGCAGATCGGGGCCGCATTCGCGGGACTGGCAATAGAGAACTCCATGCTCGGGGCGGCGCACGCACTGGCCAACCCGCTCACGTCGCAATGCGGAATCGTGCACGGCGAAGCGATCGGTATCATGCTGCCCCACGTCGTGCGGTTCAATGGACAGCCGTTCGAAGCGTGGTATCGCGAGCTGTTAGAATGCACCGGCGCGGAAGTGGCCGAGACGTGCGCGGACAATGCCGCGGGAAAGCTGGCCTGCGTGCTGCGGGGTTGGATCCGGCAGGCTGGACTCGCCTGTCGGCTGGCGGATTACGATATCCACCGGGACCGGCTTCGGAACCTGGCCGAAGATGCGGCCCGGCAGTGGACGGCCGGATTCAATCCCCGAGACGTAGGACCGTCGGAGTTATTGACGATCTATGAACAGGCCCTTTGATTGGCGATTGCCCGGCGCGCGGGATGGCGAACGGCTGCGTGGGCGCCATGTCGGCCTCGCGGCGGACGGGACCGCGCGGCAGATGGCGGCCGGCGCGTGGTGGTCCCTGGCGTGCGCCGTCCTGCTGGCCTGCCTCGGCGGGCCGACCGCCACGGCCGACGCGCAAGCCGGGGCGGCGTCCGCCGAGGCATCGTCTGCTGGCGGCAACGACTGGCCGCTGTTCCGCCAAAACGTCCGCGGAACGGGGGTTGCCCCCACGGCCCTGCGGCCTCCATTGAAAGTCGCCTGGCGCTACCGGTTCCAGGACAGCGCGATCGAAGCAACGGCCGTGATCCACAACGGCGTGGTCTATGTCGGCGATATGGAAGGCACCTTCGTGGCTCTGGACCTGAACACCGGGCTTGAAAAGTGGGTCGACCGCGGCGAGGCGGGATACGTGGCGGCCGCGGCGATCGACGGCGACCTGCTTGTCGTTGCCGACTTCGACGGCGTCGTACGCGGATTGGACGCCGCCACGGGCAAGCGCCGCTGGAGCTTCGCGACGGATGCCGAGGTCGACGGAGGGCCGAACTTCCATCAGGATCGTGTCCTCGTCGGTTCGCAGGACGCGTCGCTGTACTGCCTGCAGAAAGCCGCCGGCACACTGCTATGGAAAGTCTCCACGGCGGATCAGATCCGTTGCGCGCCCACGGTGGCCGACGGACACGCGTTCCTCGCCGGGTGCGACGGTTACCTGCACGTGATCGACGTAAGAAAGGGAGAAGAAGTGCGTCAGGTGGAAATACAGTCGCCCACCGGCTCCACACCCGCCGCGGGGAAGGATCTGATTTACTTCGGTACCGAAGGGGGAGTGTTCTTCGCCATCGACTGGCGACAGGGCGCGGTCGAGTGGACCGCCAGCGATCCTCGTCGCATGCAGTCCATTCGGTCGTCGGCCGCCGTCACGGGTAATCGCGTCGTGTACGGCGCGCGTGACAAACGCGTTCACGCACGTGATGCCACTACAGGTGGGCCGATCTGGACGTTTTCCACGCGGGGCCACGTCGACAGCAGTCCGGCTATTTCGGGCCAATTCGTGCTGGTCGGTTCCAGCGACGGGCGGCTGTACATGCTGTCGCTGCTCGACGGTAGTGACGTTTGGAAATATGATGCAGGAGGCGCCTTTTCGGCGTCGCCGGCCGTGGCACGCGACCGCGTCGTCATCGGCAATCAGGACGGGACCTTGTACTGTTTTCGCGGAACATGATGGCCACCGACACAAAGAAGACGGAAGTAGGCAGCTACTTCATTTCCAACTACCCGCCCTTCTCGCAGTGGACCGCTGAAGGATTGGTCGACGTGCGCTCCGCCATGGAACATCCCCCGCATGATGTTCCCCTGGGTCTGTACCTGCACATCCCGTTCTGCCGGAAACGGTGCAAGTTCTGCTATTTCCGCGTGTACACCGATAGGAACGCATCCCAAATCGAACAGTACATGTCGGCGTTGGCAAACGAAGTCGCCCTGCTGGCGGGGCTGCCCGTGAGGGGAGACCGGCCGCTGCGATTCGTCTATTTCGGAGGCGGAACACCCTCTTATCCCAGCAGCAAACAGCTGGCGCGACTCGTCGAACGGCTGGAAAAAAGTGTCCACTGGGACACCGCCGAAGAGGTGACCTTCGAATGCGAACCGGGCACACTGTCCGAGGAAAAAGTCAGCAGTTTGAAGCACCTGGGCGTGACCCGCCTGAGTCTGGGCGTCGAAAACTTCAGCGACGCCGTGCTGCGGGAGAACGGCCGCGCGCACTTGTCGCGGGAGATTTACCAGGCCTGGGATTGGATCGCCGCCACCGATTTTCCCAACGTAAATATCGACCTGATCGCGGGCATGGTGGGGGAAACGTGGGACAATTGGAAGCAATGCGTTCACAAGACCATCGACATGGCACCGGACAGTGTGACGATTTACCAGATGGAACTGCCGTACAACACCGTGTACTCAAGCGACATGCTTGAGGGCAATATGGAAAACCCCGTGGCGGACTGGCCGACGAAACGAGCATGGACCAACTACGCCTTTGACCAGCTGGTGGCGTCCGGTTATTCCGTGTCCAGCGCGTACACACTTGTCAAAGATTCGCGCCATGTCCACTTCCGTTACCGCGACCATCTCTGGGAAGGCTGCGACCTGCTGGCTGCCGGCGTGGCCAGCTTTGGGCACGTCTCGGGTGTCCACTACCAGAATATGCCCGACTGGAACGGCTACATTGAACCCGTGCAGCGGGGTGAACTTCCCCTGAGCCGCGGTATGCGCCCGACACCGCACCAGCTCCTCGTGCGCGAACTGATTCTGCAGATGAAGCGGGGCGGGATCAGCGCGGACTACTTCAGCGCCAAGTTCGGGAGAGACGTTTTGCATGATTGGTCCGACGTTTGGGAAGATTTTCAGCGGCGTGGTTTTGTTTCCATCCAGGATCGGTCCGTCGTGCTGACGCGCAACGGCTTGCTACGCGCCGACGGCCTGCTGCCGGCGTTCTTCGAGGAAGAACATCAGGGGATCCGCTACACCTGATGCCTGCTGCGTTCCGGCAGCGCGTTGCGACTCCGCCGCCGCAGCTGGAGTGGACCGCTGCTCTCGTTCGCTCCCCTCCGTGGTGAGAACCCGCCGTGAACGATGCCTTGAAGTTCATGATGGGACAACACGAGGCCGTCCTGCCGGCGGACTGCCGTTACGCCAAGAATCACATGTGGGCGAAAAAATCGGCCGACGCGTGGCGGTTCGGATTCTCCGCATACGCCGTGCGCCTGCTGCAAGACGTGTACTTTCTGGATTGGAGTGTCGCCGCGCCGTCCCGCGTGGCCGGTGGACAGGAGATCGGCAGCATCGAAAGCAAGAAGGCCGAAAGTTCTCTGTACGCGCCCATCGACGGCCGGCTCCGCTGCTTCAACGAAGCGTTGATGGCGGACCCGTCCGCCATCAACGTCGATACGTACCATGCGGGATGGTTGTTTGAAATCGAAGGTCCGGGTCGCGAACTGCTCACACCACAACAATACATCCGTCATCTGGACGAAGTCTGGGTCGTCACCCAACGAACGGTAAAAGGTCAGCTCAACGAATAGCGGGCGCCACACGCCACCCCCCTCGGGAGCCGGCGGTGGTCCCCGTCTCCCGTCAGGTGCGGCTCGAAAAATGCTTGCTCGCGAATCCACAGGCCGTTAAGATGGGCGCCGCGTTGAACAAATCCGCCGCGAGCGTGTCATCGCGGCGACCGCCTGAAAACGTTCGGCGATCAACGCAACCACGTTACTCCGCAATCCTCCCCGGTCTCGTCATGGCAAAGCGCATTACTGTTGTTGTCTCGCAAGGGCAGAGCCAGAATCCGGCCAAACGGGCCTTGGAAGAAGAAGTCGTGGCGGGACTGCTCGGGCAGCGCGGCGTCGATGTCAATGTCGTGCCGCATCTGTACGACCTCGCACCAGACGGTACCGGGATCCTGTGCCTATCGGGCATCGCGGGCGACATGATCGTTTGTAGCTGGCTCTATCCGCGTGCCGCGCAATGGATTCTGGATCGTCATGGCGTTCGGGGCCGCACCGGCACGACGTTACTCGCGTCCGAAGAGGAGGCGGAATCCGAACACGAAATGCCGGCGGACGAAACGTCGATCGACAACGAGGAAGACCCAACCGAGCCCGCGCGCGTGGCGGACCAGCGGACGACGCCGGATCGAACGATCTACTGCCTGGATCTGCGGACGCACGACTCCGCGGAGCCATACCTTGAAGAAATCCGAAGGATTGTCGCCGAGGCGGCGACCGAGACGGTGGAGCTGATGGACTGGATCGGGGGATCGCCGCGGCCCGAACAGCTCGATCGCTATCTACATCCGACGAACAATCATCATGACGGTGGCCGCGCGGCGGCCGACCCTGAGTTATCTGGGCCGGGCAACGGTACGCCCGCCACCGCGGCCGTGGTTGATGAAACCGCCCAACGACGCTGGTATCCCGTCATCGACTACAGCCGCTGCACCAATTGCATGGAATGCATCGACTTTTGCTTGTTCGGCGTCTACGGCGTGGACACTCAGGAAACGATTCTTGTAGAACAACCCGACAACTGCCGAAAGGGATGTCCCGCCTGCAGCCGCGTCTGCCCCGAGCAGGCGATCATTTTTCCGCAACACAAGTCACCGGCGATCGCCGGCAGCAAGGAAGGCGGCGGCGCGCTGAAGATCGACCTGTCGCAGTTGTTCGGCGGACCGGACGCCGCCGTGATTGCGGCCAGTGAACGGGACGAACAGCTCGTCTTGGCCGGACGCGAAGCGGTTGGGGAGGGGACGGCGAGCCGCGTCCCGCGAGCCACCGCCACGGCATCGCCCCGGGACGACTTGGACGACCTGATGGACGCCGTGGAAGAAATGGATCTCTAAGCGGCTCTATCAACACTGTTGGTTCGTCCGCAGATTCGCGTTTTGGCTATTGCATTCCGAATGTCGCGCTGGAGGGTGACCGCAGGCCGAATGGCGGCGTGCCTCGTTGCGGTGATGGCCAGTTGCGCGGCGTTCAACGTGCCGGTGCTGGTTGCCAGCCCGCCGGCCGGATCGATTGGAAAGAATCACACGCGCGTCAAACGTCTGTTTGCCCCCGTCATCGCGCGGGCCGCGCAGAGCACGATGCGGGTTTTTGCAGCGGGCCGCACGCGGGATGCCGGACTGGCCGTCGTGCTGACACGCGCCGGCTACCTGGTCACCCATGCCGGGCTGCCCGCCGGACGACTGACCGGTCAGCTTCCGGACGGTGAGCGAATTGAGTTGCAGCGCGTCGCTCGTCTCGAGCAGCACGGCATTGCGATTCTCCGCGGCCCACCCGGTACGCTTCGTCCCATGCAGTGGCGACTTGGCTCGCCTCCCGCCGCGGGAAGTCTCCTTTCTTGTGCCGGTCGCGGAGTCGAACCGATCGCCGTCGGCATCGCCGGCCCGCCGCCGACCTACACGGATGGCACGATACCGTGGCTGGAGCACGATCTTTTGCTGCGGCCCAACGACTGTGGGGGACCCGTGGTCGATACGAGCGGTCGGGCGGTGGGCGTCAACGTGCTCCGTGTCGACCGGGCTACGCGATACGCATTGCCGGCGGAACAAATGCTGACCGCCGTCCGTTCGCTGGTCGATTCCCGTCCGGATCTCGAATCGCTCGGCGCCGGCCTGCGACAGATCGAAGAATCAGAGGATCCACCGGGTGCGGTACCGCCGGAGACGGTTCGGGAGTTGGAATCGCAGATCCGCGAAGCGGCTCGAAGGGCCGTGGCAGTTACGGTCCGCATTCGTCTGGGAACCGCGCGCGGCAGTGGCGTGCTAATCTCACCGGATGGTTTCGTACTGACGGCAGCCCACGTGTCGCAAGCGTCCGGCCGGATGGCGGAACTACGTTTGGCGGACGGGCGCCGTGTGACCGCCGAAAGCCGTGGTGCCGATCATCACGTCGATCTCGGACTGCTCAAGATCCGTGCCCCGGGACCGTGGCCCCACGTCGCCCAAGCTGCCTTATCCGCGCCCGCTCCGGGACAATGGTGTCTCGCCGTCGGTCACCCCGGTGCCCGGCAGAGGGGCAGTCCAGCGGCGTTGCGCTTGGGAAAAATCTTGCGGTCGCGGACGCAACTGCTGGTCACCGACTGCACGCTTGCACAAGGCGACTCGGGAGGCCCGTTGTTTGATCTTCGAGGCGCACTGCTGGGGATCCACACGCAAGCCGGGAAGAATCTGGCCCACAACACACACGTGCCCGTCGGTCTCTTGCCCGCGCGGTGGCACAGACTGGTGGGAGACGATGTCTGGGGCCCCGCGCCGGCGGCCGCGCCGGCGCCCACCGCGTCGGGCAATCGAACGGTGGGTTCCGCGCCCGCCTACTGACGGGCTGCGACCACTTGAGCCGTCGCCGCCTTCCGCAGTCAGGCAATGGTCGCCCGGTATCGGCAAGCGAACTGGTACAGGATTTCACTGGCCTGTTCGACCTGGCCCAAGTCAATCCATTCGTCGGACGTGTGCGCCTGCTCGATGGAGCCCGGACCAAACACAACGGCGGGCACCCCCGCGGCCGAAATGGCGGCTGCATCGGTGCCATAGGGAACGCCGATCAGCGCGCACGAATCCGCGATGTCCCGCGCCGTGCGGCACAACGCATGTGCCAACGGACCGTTTTCGCGATCGGACAGGCCCGTACTCATACTGTACGGCGGGTCGTGTTCGACAACGATATCCTGGGGAACGTGATCGGCGACGTAGGATTGGACCTTGCGGTAAACGGTGTGCGGATCCTCTTCCGGCAGGAGTCGCCGGTCGATTTCCACAGTCACCCGATCCGGTACGGTATTGACACTGATCCCCCCGCTGATCGTACTGACGCAAATCGTCGCTTGTCCGCACCGAGCATGTTGGGCAATCTGCGGTGCGACGTCAGTGCCGTATTTCTCAAGCGCCTGCACGACATGGCGCATGGCATAAATGGCGTTCACTCCCAGATGCGGACGGCTGCTGTGCGCGGCACGACCTCGCGTATGGCATCGCCAGCGGAGGACTCCTTTATGGGCCACCACGACGTTCAAGTCCGTCGGCTCGGCGACAATAGCCACATGGGGCGGCCTCGCGCCGGGCCACTGGCCGTTCTGCCGCCAAAGCTCACACAGCGCCGTCGCACCGGTGAATCCAAATTCTTCGTTAACCGTGCACGCCAGGATGACCGTGGGTTTCCCGGCCGACCGGTCGCGATGCAACCGCCGCAAGGCAAACAGCATGGCGGCCATTCCCCCCTTGACGTCACAGGCACCGCGCCCGAACACGCGGCGGCCGCACATCTCCGCACCGAACGGATCCACCGTCATCCCGTCCACCGGGACCGTGTCCTGGTGCACTTCCCAGACAATGGCCGGCGCATCCTCGGAAATCGTCTCACCGCCCGCCGCCCAGGCCATGATGTTGTCTCGCATCGGATGGACCGCCTGTCGGAAGAACGGGAGTCCTTCACGCCGAAAAAAATCTTCAAGATATTCCGTCAGTTGGCTTTCAAACTCCTGCTTGCCCGTGTTGGAACGGCCCATGGGGTTGACACTCGGAATGGAAATCAAATCGCACAGGATATCCTGAATCCTCGATGTCATCGCGGTTTCCTCGGTCGGATTGGCGGTGCTTCGCGGCGAGGGTCACCTCGGCCGAGCGGCGCATGGCCGCCGACGCGCCGCTTCGTGGCGTCCGGCGGGCGGGCAACGTCTGCCGGGAATCGTAACCGCAAACCCTATGCAAGGGCACCGTTAGGTCGCCGGGTTGTCGCGCCGGGTTGACCATCCATGGTCGTCGCACTACATTGCCTACAGCAGGCTCGACATTCGTCGGGTTTTTAATTTGGCCGACTTTGTGACAACTTTCACAAAGTCGTTTGTCGTCACAAAACGTTGAGCGATGAAGCCTTATGGATGGCACGGTTCTCAGCTTGGTCCTTCCGCTGGTGCTGTTTGCGGTACTGGCGGTCGCCGTTGCGGCCGGTCTTATCTTGTTAGGCCGACTCGTCGGGCCGCATCGCTCCGGAGCGGTCAAAGCCATGCCTTACGAAAGCGGCATGGACCCCATTCACGACGCGCGCCGGCGGTTTGACGTGCGGTTCCATCTGGTGGCCATCGCGTTTCTCGTATTTGACGTGGAGTTATTATTTCTTTACCCCTGGGCTGTCGCCACGCGACATCCTCAGGGAATGGATGCGGCCGTTGCGGCCGGTGCGATTTCCAGCCGCGGGTTGGTGCTGGGGGGAGCGCTGTTTTTCCTGCTGCTATTGGTCGTCGGGTTCGTTTACGACTGGCGAAGGGGCCTGTTTCGTTGGCGCTGATTTCCCGAGCGCGCGGCGACTGCCCGCCGAACCCGGACGTTCGCCAAGTACCTCGCGGCCGGACCGGAACCAGCGGCGGCGCGGTGTTCGCGGGCCCTGCTCGGCGGACTCGGCTGGGAAATTCATAGAAGGAACGTTTCTTCAAAAACATGTCCGAATACCTTCCTGAAAACGTCGCGATCGGCCAGCTCGACGCCCTGGCCAACTGGTGCCGCAAGAACAGCCTGTGGCCGATGCCTTTTGCCACGGCGTGCTGCGGAATTGAGCTGATGGCCACCGGAGCGAGCCGGCACGATATTGCCCGATTTGGCGCCGAGGTGTTCCGCTTCAGCCCCCGCCAATGCGACCTGATGATCGTCGCGGGCCGCGTGGTCATGAAAATGCTGCCGGTGTTGCAGCGTATCTGGCAGCAGATGCACGAACCCAAATGGTGCATCTCGATGGGTGCGTGCGCTTCCACGGGGGGCGTGTTCGACACCTACAGCGTGGTGCAGGGAATCGACCGATTTCTTCCAGTCGACATGTACGTTCCAGGTTGTCCTCCCCGGCCGGAACAGCTGATTCAGTCGGTAATCGATTTGCAGGATCAGATTCAGCGCGGAGGAACCGTGGATGGAAAGGAGTTCCAATTGGACAGTCGTCAGTTGCCGAAGCGGGCATTGGTGGATTTGCCCATCATCGGAGCCCCGCCGGCGTCGGCGATTTCCCCGGCTGGCAGGCACGCATGATCGAATCGGCTGCCGTTACGGATTTGGCGCAGCGGATCACCGATCTACGCGTCGATGAATTTCGCGGCGACGTGCGCGTCGTGCTGCCGTCAACCGAACTGTTCGCAGCGCTGGAAGTGCTCAAGCAACAGCACGGCTTTGATCTTCTGGTCGACATGACGTGCGTCGATTATGCGCTGTACCGGGACGCCACCGACCGTTTTGGACTGGTGTATCTACTGGCCAACACGCAGACCAACGAGCGTCTGACGGTGCGTACGTTTCTAAACGAGCCACAGCTGGTCGTTCGGTCGGTGGTTGCACTGTGGCCGGGAGCCAACTGGCTGGAGCGCGAGATATGGGACATGTTCGGGATCACGTTCGACGGGCACCCGGATCATCGCCGCATTCTGCTGCCCCAGGAGTTTTCAGCCCATCCTTTGCGCAAGGACTACCCGTTGCAGGGTCGCGGCGAGAGGCACCATTTTCCCGTCATCACGCGAGGAACCCCCACGTGACGACCGCACCGGCCAATCAAAAGACGGCCGATATGGCCCGTCCCGACGAGCGGGACTATGTGTGGACGCTCAATTTTGGGCCGCAACATCCGGCCACGCACACAACGTTGCGCCTGGTGCTAAAACTTGACGGCGAACGTGTGATCGACGCGATGCCCGACATCGGGTATTTGCATTCAGGCTTTGAGAAACTCGGCGAGCATCTGGACTACAACCAGTATGTCACAATCACCGACCGCATGAATTACATTTCACCGATGGCCAACAACGTGGCGTGGCACCATGCGGTTGAGAAACTGATGGGTATCGAAATCACGCCTCGCTGCCGCTATCTGCGAACGATTGTCGCCGAGTTGGCCCGCATTTCCGACCACCTGCTGGCCACGGGAGCGATGGGACTGGACGTGGGAGCTTTCACGTTCTTTTTGTATGCCTTCTATCAGCGTGAAGTCATTAATGACGTGTTTGAAACGCTGTGCGGCGCCCGGTTCACCAACAGCTACACGCGGACCGGTGGCGTTTCGCAGGATGCGACGCCACTGGTTGTGGAAAAAATACGGGCCTTTCTCAGGGGATTTCCAAAGACCTTGCAAGATATGCGGCAGTTGCTCTATCGCAATCGCATTTTCATCGACCGCATGCAGGGGGTGGGTCGGCTTTCCCGGGAAGAAGCCATTGCCTCCTGCGCGAGCGGGCCGATCGCTCGGGCGAGCGGCGTCACGCGCGATCTGCGCCGGGACGAGCCGTATCTGGCCTACGCCGACTTCGAATTTGAAGTGCCCTGCATGACCTCCGGCGATTGCCTGGCCCGATTTCTGGTGCGCGTGGCCGAGATGGAAGAAAGCCTCAAGATCGTCGACCAGGCTGTGGAGAATCTTCCGTCCGGCCCCGTGAACGTCGGCGTGGATGAGCGGACCGCGCTGCCGGACAAGACCCAGGTCTACCAGTCGATTGAGGGGACGATTTCCCACTTCGAGCTGATCATGACCAACCGCGGGTTCGAAGTTCCCTGCAACGAAGTCTACGGAGCGACCGAGGCCCCCAATGGCGAGCTTGGGTTTTACATCGTAGGAGATGGAAGTAACGTGGCGTACCGCGCACGGTGCCGACCTCCTTCGTTCGTTCACTTTGCGCTGTTTCCTCAACTAATTCGAGGCCATACGCTGAGCGACGTCGTCGCGGTGCTGGGCAGTCTGAACATCATTGCCGCAGAATTGGATCGGTAGGACCATGGCGACCGACGGCAGGATCCTGACCGACGAGATGGTGGAAGCGATCCGGGCGTACTTTCCGCGCTACCCCACTCGGCGAGCCGTTACACTCCCGGCGCTGCACGTGGTGCATGATCGGCTGCGTCATGTCCCGCTGCGGGCGGTCGTCGAAATTGCCGAACTGCTGGGGGTGGCTCCCGCGGAAATCCAGGACACGCTCACCTTTTACGGTTTTTTCAAACAAGAGTCTCCACATGGTTTGACCCGCGCTTGGGTCTGCCGCTCGATCAGTTGTGCGCTGCGCGGCGGTGAAGAATTGATGGAGCACATGTGCCGGCGGGCGAGAGTTCGTCCCGGGCAGACGACCACCGACGGAAAGCTGACGCTCGAAGAAGCCGAATGCCTGGGGGCCTGCGATTTCGCACCGTGCGTGCTGGCCGGCGAAACCCTGCACAAGAACGTGACGCCCGACATGGCGGACGCGTTGCTCAAGCAGTGCGGCGTCACGCTGCGCGACGTGAATACACGGACGACCTCGGACAACTGACCACCGCCCTGAATTGAAGGTGCGAGTTGGATTGCGAACCGGTATTACTGGCTCATGTTGGTCGACCTGACAGCCATACGCTGAGCGGCTACGAGGCTGCGGGCGGCTACACCACGCTCCGCCAGACGCTCCGCGACGCAACGCCCCAAAAGATCGTGGACGTGGTCAAGGAGAGCGCTTTGCGGGGACGCGGAGGCGCCGGATTTCCCTGTGGTTTGAAGTGGACCTTCCTGCCGCAGAACCATCCCGGCCCCATCTACATGTGCATCAACGCCGACGAAAGCGAACCCGGGACGTTCAACAATCGCATTCTCATGGAAGAAGATCCCCATCAGGTGCTGGAAGGCACCATTCTCAGCTGCTACGCCACGCGGGCCTCGACGGCCTACATCTATCTCCGCTACGAATATCCGCAGTGCTTGAAGCGCCTGCAGGCAGCCATCGATGCCTGTTACGACGCGGGCTACCTGGGCAAGAACATCCTGGGATCCGACTACTCCCTTGAGGTCACCATTCATCGAGGCGCAGCGGCGTACATCTGCGGCGAGGAGACCGGACTGATTGAGAGCCTGGAGGGCAAACGGGCCTGGCCCCGAATCAAGCCGCCGTTCCCGGCCGTCGAAGGTCTGTTTCGCAAGCCCACCGTGGTGAACAATGTGGAGACCGTGGCCTGTGTGCGACACATTGTGCAGCGTGGAGCGGCGTGGTTCAAATCGATCGGGGTCCCCCCCGACCCGGACAATCCCCGCGACATCGGCAGCTTCGGACCCAAGCTGTACTGTCTCAGCGGGCACGTGGAGCGGCCCGGTTGTTACGAGGCGCCGCTGGGAATTTCGTGCCGCGAACTGATCGAGCGGTTTGGTGGAGGCGTCTGGAAAGGACGGCGGGCGAAAGCGGCCATTCCCGGCGGGATCAGCATGGGTCTGCTGACCGCGGCAGAGCTGGACGTTCCCCTCGACTTTGTCGGGCCCGTCAAGGCCGGTTGCCTGGGACTCGGAACGGCCGCCGTGGTCGTCCTGGACGAAACAGTCCGCATGGTCGATTTTCTTCACAACAGTTGCCGCTTCTTCAAACATGAAAGTTGCGGTCAATGCACGCCCTGTCGCGAAGGAACCGATTGGGCCCTGCAGATGCTGGAGCGGATTCGGGCGGGTCGAGGCCGTCTGATCGATCTCGACCTGCTGCTCGAAATCGGCGACTCCATCGGTATCATGCCAGGCACCACGATCTGCGGGCTCGCCGACGGTGCGGCGTGGCCCATCAAGAACGCCATCCGGAAGTTTCGGGACGAATTTGAACACACCATCCGCGCAACCAATCCGCACGGTTACATGGCCACCGATCCCGTTCCCGCGCTGGAAATGCACGCTCTCCAACACTAGGTCATCGCAATCGGAAACGCTCTGTTATGGCAGTCGCATTGGTCAACGGTGTCGAGGTCGAACTGGACAGCCATGAAAAGCTCAACGGCATTCAAGTTGCTGCGCGATTGGGAATCGAAATCCCGCACTACTGCTGGCACCCCGGTCTGTCGGTGGTGGCCAGTTGCCGGATGTGCCTGGTGGAGACCGGCACGCGAGATCCGGATACGGGCGAGATTTCCATGGTTCCCAAGCTGGTTCCCGCCTGCCAGACACCCGCCCGCGACGGAACGGTGTTCGTGACAAACAGCGACAAGGTGCGCCAAGCGCGGGCCATGGTGGAAGAGGACTTGTTGATCCACCACCCGATTGACTGCCCGATATGCGACAAGGCGGGCGAGTGCCTGTTGCAGGACTATCATTTCAAGCACGGTCAGGGCCAGCGGCGGGCCGACATCCGCCCCTTCACGAGTCGGCGACGACCGATGGGTGACACCGTCACCCTGTTCGTGGATCGCTGCGTGATGTGCAGCCGCTGCGTGCGTTTCACTCGCGAAATAACCGGCACGTCGGAATTGATGGTCGTTAACCGCGGGAGCCATGAAGAAATCGATGTCTTTCCAGGCTATCCGCTGGCCAATAGGCTGTCGGGAAACGTCGTCGACCTGTGCCCGGTGGGCGCGCTGGGTGACCGACATTTCTTGTATCGGCAGCGCGTGTGGTTTATGACGAGCCACGCTGGAATCTGCACGGGTTGTTCCACGGGCTGTTCGATCTGGATCGACGAAAACCAGGACCGCGTTTACCGGCTGAAGCCGCGGACCAACCCGCACGTGAACCAGTGGTGGATGTGCGACGACGGCCGATACGGTTTTGATTACATCCACAACGCGGAGCGGCAGACCCGCCGGCGCGTGCGGGAGAAGGACGGCCAGCATGTGGAACTGGAAGGGTCGGAATTGCCCGACCGGCTAACGCGTGACTTGAAGTCGGCAGGGCGATTGGCCGCCGTGCTGTCACCTCACATGACCGTTGAAGCGGCCTACCTCCTAACGCAGTTTATTCGCCAGTTCGACCCACAGGCGATGCTGGCGATGGGGCCGGTTCCGGTTGTCGGCGCGGACGAAACCTTTCCGAACGGGTTCTGCATTCATGCGGAAAAGTGTCCGAACCGGCGCGGCGTCGAAGAAGTTTTGGCCCACGCCATGGGCCGGATCGTGACATGGGACGAACTGACCGAAGCCGTCGCGTCGCGCTCGTTCGACGGCGTCTGGATCGCCGGCGGTTACCCGTCCCCGTGGATTGACGAAACGTCTGCCCGGACATTCGACGACGTGGGGCTGCTCATCGTTCAAGACGTGTTCGATTCTCCCCTTTGGCGGCGTGCCGATTACCAGCTTCCGGGCGGTGCGTTTGCGGAACAGGAGGGCAGTTACGTCAACGTCGCCGACCGGATCCAGTCTGTGTCGTGGGCCATTCGCCCGCCGGCCGGCGTGGAGACGGAAGTCCGCCTGTTGTGGCGACTGCTCGAGCGCCCGGGGCTTTGTCGCGTCCGCGACGTACTGCACGAAGTGGCCGTGGAAATCCCGTACTTTCACGAAGCGGTGCACGAAATTCCGCCGACCGGTCTGGATTTGAAAACCGCCATGCTGGCGGCCAGCATGGACTGACGTGTTGTGGGTTCGCGCGTCCGCCCGGCGTGCCAGCGACGCCTGAGGAACCATCGTGATGCTGTACTGGTTGGCGATCGTCTCGGTGATCAAGATTGTCATCATCGTTGCCGTGGTGATGACGACGGCGGCCTACCTGGTCCTTGTGGAACGCTGGATCGCCGCCTGGGTACAAATGCGCCGCGGTCCGAACCGCGTGGGCATTCCGCTGACCAATATCCGCTTATTTGGACTGGGCCAGCCACTGGCCGACGGATTGAAGTTCATCTTCAAAGAGGAATATGTTCCGGCGCACGTGGATCGGCGGCTGTTCCTGCTGGCGCCGATCGTGATCATGGCGTCCGCGCTGGCCGTGTTTGCGGTGATTCCGGTAGGCGACACGCTTCCGGCCATGCCCTGGCTGGGACTAGAATCACCCGTGGCGTTAACGGTCGCACCGGGGATCGACGTGGGTGTGTTGTACGTGTTTGCCTTGTCGAGCATCGCCGTTTACGGCGTCATCCTGGGTGGCTGGGCCAGCAACAACAAGTTCAGTCTGTTGGGCGCGTTGCGCAGTAGCGCCCAGTTGATTTCCTACGAGCTTCCGCTGGGGCTGGGACTGTTGGGCGTTGTCCTGGCCACCGGGTCGTTACGGCTGGAGGACATCGTCGGCCGCCAGGCGGAAACGGGATTATGGTTTGCATTTACGCAACCCCTGGGAATGCTCGTGTTCCTGGTGGCGGCGTTTGCCGAGGCCGCTCGGCTGCCGTTTGATTTACCGGAGGCGGAGCAGGAGCTTGTCGGCGGTTACCACACCGAGTATTCCGGCGTGAAACTGCTCCTTTTTTTGACCGCCGAATTCATCCACATGATCACCGCCGCCTTGTTGATGGTCCTGTTGTTTTTCGGGGGCTGGCACTTTTGGGTGCTGACCGAGAGCACGTCCGGCTGGACGCAGGTACTGGCCCGCGGCGCGGTCCTGGCGGTCAAGACCCTGGCCATGATTCTGGTCTTCATGCTCGTGCGGTGGACATGGCCGCGGTTCCGCTACGACCAGCTGATGGCCCTGGCTTGGAAAGTGATGTTGCCGCTGGGCATGGTGAATCTGGTGGCCGTGGCGCTGCTCGAGGAGCTGGCGGGCGGGTGGCCGCCGCTGGCGCTCGTGGCCGCCGGTTGGTTGGTGGCCATCGTGGCCTGGGTCGGCTCGGCGTACGCCGGCCCGCTCATTACCCAAAACCGACCCACACCGCCTCGTATCCTTGAGGGAGCTACTGATGAAACCTGACGATCCGCAGATCCGCTGGCTGAAAGAACCTCAGCTGGGACTGGCCGGCAAGATGTATCTTCCCCTGATCTTTGACGGCCTGACGACAACTGCCCGTCATTTAGTGGGTCCCAAGGTTACGGTCAGCTTTCCGGAGCAGCGGCCCGAAATCGGAAATCCGCAGATCTACCGAGGCGTTCACCGGCTGAATCGCGACGCCGACGGCCGCGTGAAATGCGTGGCGTGTTTCCTGTGTGCCACGGCGTGCCCGGCGCACTGCATCGATATCGTGGGCGTGGAAAGCCCCTGGCCGGATCGGGAAAAGTATCCGGAAAGTTTTACGATCGACGAGCTGCGGTGCATCTACTGTGGCATGTGCGAAGAGGCATGCCCGGTCGACGCCATCGAACTGACAAGCCTGTTCGATCTGACGGGGCGCAGCCGCGAAGAAATGGTCTTCGACAAGGAGAAGCTGCTGGCCGTCTACGATGCGACGAAAGACAAGGAGCCCATGACCTCGCCCTCGAAGGGAGGAACCCTGTAATGGAGCGAAGCGGGTTGATCATCGCCGCGTGTGCGGCCGGCGGTGTGGGCATGTGGCTGATGCTTCCTCGCCGGCGGGCATGGGGCCGGTGGTTGGGATTTGCCGCGGCACTTGCCGGTCTGGTCCTTTTCGGCGCGCAGCTACCCCGGGTCGCGGGCCTGGCAGAACAGGGCATCCTGTATGCGTTCGGCGCGGTCACCGTCGTATCGTGCGTCGCGGCGGTAACCGCACGAAACCCGGTCTATTCCGCGATCTGGTTCGGCGCGTCCCTGGTGGGAACGGCGGGCCTGTTCCTGGTGTCCGGCGCGCAGTTCCTGGCCGTAGCCACCGTCGTGGTGTATGCCGGGGCGATTCTGGTGACCTTTCTATTCGTGCTCATGCTGGCTCAACCGCAGGGCCGTGCCTATTACGACCGGTTGAGTTGGGAAGCTTTGCTGTCGGCCGCCACCGGCGCCGTCCTGGTAGGCATCGTGTTGGGCGCTTTTGCCGGCGACGTGGCGGACCTGGCCGCGGCCGTGCCTGAGCAACCACCTGCCGCGGGAGCGGAGCCCGAGAAGAGTGTCCTGGCGCCGGAGCACGTGGCTCGTCTGGGCGGAGTGCTCTTTGGCCGCCATCTGGTATCGGTGGAAGTGGTCGGATTTCTTCTCCTGGCCGCTTTGGTCGGCGCGGTCGCCGTTGTGCAACAAGGAAGTGATTCCTCGCGTCGGGCAGCGGAAGCCCGTGGGCCGCAGCCGGCGCCGGCGCCATTGGACGGAACTGAAAATTGAACCACCCCGTTCCGGCTTCGGCGGACCGGCGAAGGAAAGAAGACCGAAATGGAAAGCGAACTCTCCCTGCTTTACAACTACCTGACCGTGGGCACTCTGGTATTCGGCGTGGGGATGGTCGGGTTCCTGGCCCGCCGGAATCTGATCGTCATGTTCCTGTCCGCCGAGATGATGCTGCAGGGGGTTTCCATCGACCTGGTAGGTTGGTCGCGATACCACGACAATTGGGACGGCCAGATCCTGGTGCTGTTCATGATCGCGGTCGCCGCGTGCGAAGCGGCCATCGCTTTGGCCCTGGTGCTCATGCTGTACCATCACGCAGGCAACCTCGACGTCGCGTTCTGGCAGGGTACGCGCGAAGAGAATCTGCCGGCGTACGTCGACCAGGAGATCCCGGAAGTTTCCCAGCCGGCACCGGCTTGGCCGGAACTGACGCCGGCAGGTATCGAGCCTGCCGCGAACATCGAAGAGCTGACCCACCGAGAACATGTCTGAATCTTTCCTGCACTTGCTTCTCGTCCTGATTCCAGCGCTGCCGTTGGCTGCGGCCGTTGTCACCGCCGCGCTCGGTCCACGACTGCTTCGCCAACAGAGCCATGTCCCCACGGTGGCCGCTCTTGTCCTGGCAACGATCGGCAGCGCCGTGTTGCTGGTCGGTGTCTGGCAGCAGGTGCGTGAATCGGGGGGCGGGCCGCGCGAGACCATCGGCTGGTCGACGACCGTGGAATTATGGTCCTGGGCGGAGATTGGCGGGGCCTACGGCAGTCCACCGCCGTCGTTTCGCGATGCGCCGGCCGGGTTCGATGTCGGTATCGTGCTGCGCGTCGATCCCCTGACGGCCGGCATGCTGGCGATGGTCACCTTCGTGGCCACTCTGATAGCGGTCTACAGCACTGGTTACATGCACGACGATCCGTCTTACTGGCGTTTCTTCAGCTACATCAGCCTGTTCGCCTTTTCCATGGCCATGCTCGTCTCGGTAAGCAACTTCGTATTGCTGTACGTGTTCTGGGAGGCGGTGGGCGCATGCAGTTACCTGTTGATCGGATTCTGGTACACGAAACGTGAGGCCGCGGCCGCAGGTAAGAAGGCGTTTCTGGTAAACCGCGTGGGCGATTTTGGATTTGCCCTGGCCGTGATGCTGATCTGGACGACCTACGGAACATTGAATTTCCATGACACATCGCAGTCGGCAGGAGTCCTGGGACAAACCATGCTCCAAGAACCCCAGCGGTATGTGGCCGGCGGAGTCGGACTGGCGATCTGCCTGTTGTTGATGCTCGGCGCGTGCGGCAAGAGCGCCCAATTTCCGCTTCATGTCTGGCTGCCCGATGCCATGGAGGGCCCGACCCCGGTAAGTGCCTTGATTCATGCGGCCACCATGGTGACCGCCGGTGTGTACATGGTCACCCGATGCATGCCGCTGTTTCTCGTGTCGCCTGCCGCGCAGACCACCGTCGCGGTGATCGGCGCGACGACCGCCTTGATGGCTGGTCTGATCGCCATGAGCCAGAACGATCTGAAGCGGGTCCTGGCTTATTCGACGATCAGCCAGTTGGGATACATGTTTCTCAGCCTCGGAACAGGAACGCTACTGGGCGTCGTCGCAGGCATGTTTCACCTGCTGACGCACGCTTTTTTCAAAGCGCTGCTCTTCCTGGGAGCCGGTAGCGTGATGCACGCCATGGGCGGAGTGATCGATATCGAGCGGATCGGCGGGTTGCGCCGGAGGATGCCCATCACGCATGGAACCTTTCTGGTGGGATGCCTGGCACTGGCCGGCATCGCGCCGCTGTCGGGCTTTTGGAGTAAGGACTCCATTCTGGGCGCCGTCCACGAACGGGGGCATCACGGAGACCACGTTGCCATTTTTTGGTGGCTCTACATCGCGGCAATGGTCACTGTGGTGTTGACTGCGTTGTACACGTTCCGCGCTTTCTTCAAGACCTTTTACGGTCCGGAACAGATCCCATCCGCGGCCGGCTCGCACGGCCACGAATCCCCTCGTTCGATGTCGGTCCCGCTACTGGTGCTGGCCGTATGCGCCGCCGGCGCCGGCGCGTTTTTGGTGCCGTTCTCAGAGTTTATCGTGAACACGCCGTCGCTGGCGGATCCGCGCATCGCGCTCGACCAGCCCGCCCACCAGATGCATTTGAACGTGGCCTTGACCAGCACGGCCTGCGCGGTGGGCGGAATCGTGCTCGCCGGCGTGCTCTATCTGCGATCGGCGGCCGCATTGTCGTGGATCGTACGGCGGCTGCGCGGACTGTATGTCCTTTCGCGTCAAAAGTTCTTCCTCGATGAAATCTACGCGGTTCTCGTGGTGTGGCCCTGCCTCGGCCTGGCCACAGCCGCCTACTGGTTTGATCGGCGGATTATCGACGGATTGGTTCAAGCGGCGGTGGCGGTTCCGCTGCGCGTCGGGCAACTGCTGCGCGGAATGCAGACCGGGCTGGTGCAAGTATATGCCCTGTTGATGGTGCTCGGCCTTGTGGCGGTGGCCGGCGTTCTGTTGCGGTGAAAGGTTTTTATGGACCGATTGTTGCTGTTGTCAACGCTGCTGCTTCCCGCGTTGGGCGCGGTCCTGGTGTTGTTGATGGGCCCGTTCGGTCGCGCGGCAGTCCGCCAGAGCGCCCTGGTAACCGCCATCCTGACGTTCGCCGCTTCGGCGGTGTTGCTGGTGCGGTATCCCGGCGGCGATGCGTTGTTTGCCGCCAGTAGCCTGGAATGGATCGACCCGTCTTGGGGCTGGAAGATCCGCATGAGTGTCGGATTGGACGGCCTGAGCGTGTGGTTCTTCGGGCTGGCGGCCATGCTGATGGTATCCAGCGTTCTCATCAGTTGGGAAGCCATCCGTGAACGTCCGGCGGCATTCTATGCGTTGCTGCTGCTGCTGGAGGCCGGCTGCTTGGGTGTGTTCGCAGCGCAGGACGTGATCCTATTCTACATGTTCTTCGAATTTACTCTCATTCCGCTTTTCTTCCTGATCGGAGTCTGGGGAAGCGCGGAACGGCGCCGGGCGGCGATCAAGTTTTTTCTTTATACACTCGCCGGCAGCATGCTGACGTTTGTCGGACTTCTGGCACTGGTGCTCTGGCACTACCAGCAGGCGGGCAACCTGACATTTTCCATACCCGCACTGCGATCCGGCATCGCCGGCGAGGATGCCGTGATGTCCGTCACGACGCAAAGCTGGATCTTCGTGGCGTTACTGGCGGGACTGGCCGTAAAGGTCCCGCTGTTTCCATTGCATACCTGGCTTCCGCTGGCCCACGTCGAGGCGCCGGCGGCAGGCAGCGTCATGCTGGCCGGGGTGCTGCTGAAGATCGGGACGTATGGCTTTGTCCGATTCAACATGGCGATGCTGCCCGACGCCACCGCGCGTTTCATGCCCTACCTGTTGTGGCTCGCGGTGGCCGGCATCCTGTATGGCGCGCTGGTCTCTCTTGCCCAGAAGGATATCAAGCGGCTCATCGCTTATTCCAGCGTCAGCCACCTGGGATTCTGCATGCTGGGCGTTCTGGCATTGAATCGATTGGGCGTTCAAGGCGGCACGCTCCAAATGATCAATCACGGACTTTCCACCGGAGGACTCTTTGCCTGCGTGGGGATGCTGTACGAGCGTTATCACACGCGGGAGATCCGCGAATTGGGTGGATTGGCAAGCCAGGTGCCCGTGCTGGCTTTCTTCATGCTTGTGTTTACGCTGTCGAGTATCGGGCTGCCCGGTCTGAATGGGTTTGTGGGCGAGTTCCTGTTGCTGGTGGGCATGTTCCAGCGCGCGTTCAGCGGCTTGGGTACCGATTGGGACATTCAGTTGCGGTGCATCGCCGTGTTGGCGGTACTGGGCGTTGTTCTGGGCGCGTGGTACATGCTGTGGCTGGTGGAACGCGTCTTCTTCGGCCGCTATCGACAGCCGGGAGCCCGCCGCGACGAATCGACCGTCCGGGACCTGTCGCTCCGCGAAGTCGTGGCTCTCGCGCCGCTGGTCGTCTTCATTCTATGGATTGGCGTCCAGCCGGCGGTGTTTCTCCATCCGATGCAGTCGACGCTGAACGGAATCGTAAGCGAGCTCGACACGGCATATGACAGGCAACATCCGGTCGATCGATCCCGGGTGGCACGGCTCGGCAGCGGCAACACAGCGCGGCGGGGGTTGCCGTAATGCATCCGACGAACCTGGACACCGTCGTGCTGCTGACGCCGGAATTGATCGTCGCCGTCACGGGTGCCCTGATTTTCATGTGTGGCCCCTTCCTGCGGGCGCGCTGGCTGTACGCGGTGTTGTCGCTGACGGGGCTGGCCGTTGCCGCCGGGTTGTTGTCCGTGCAGCATGCCGGGCTGGTTTCCAGCAGCGATATCGCGGGCCGTGTGGCCAGCGGTCCGCTGGTGTGGGACGCCTTTGCCCACTTTGTCCGGTGGATCAGTCTGGGCATGGGCGGAGCGTTTGTTCTGGTCTCGGCGCAGGTTGTCACCCCGCGGCTGGCGGCCGAATATGCGGGGTCCCTGCTTCTGGTGACCTCCGGATCGATGTTGGTCGGCACGGCATCCGATCTGGTGCTGTTGTTTGTCGCGCTGGAGTTGATCTCCATACCGACGTACATGCTGCTGATCATCGGACGCAGCGATCTGCGTGGCTGGGAGTCGACGGCCAAGTATTTTTACCTAAGCATTTTCTCCTCGGCCCTGCTGCTGCTGGGTTTCTCCGTGTTGTACGGCGTCACCGGCGCGACGCACCTGGATACGATTCGGGAAGCGTTTTCGGTCCAGCGGGGCGACGCGCCCGCGGGCGTTCTTGCCCTGACCAGGCTGGGGTGCGTGCTGTTGCTGTCGGGGCTCGGCTTCAAACTCGCCGCCGTGCCGTTTCACTTTTACGCTCCCGACGTGTACCAGGGTACCAGCAGCGGTAACGCGGGACTTTTGTCGGTAATCCCGAAAGCAGCCGGAATCGTCGCGCTGGTTCGGATCTTGGAAGCGGCGCTGCCTGCCTTCACGCCGGGCGGTTGGCAGGTCCTGCTGGCCATGGCCATTGTCACGATGACGCTTGGCAACGTCGTGGCCCTGTGGCAGCGGAATATTCGGCGCATGATGGCGTACTCGTCGATCGCCCATGCCGGGTATCTGCTGATAGGACTCGCCGTGATGGCTGTTTCCCACGCCACCGATCCGGCAGCCCACGCCCAGGCAATTTCGGCGGTGCTGTTGTATCTTCTGGTCTATGCCCTGGCTACGATTGGCACGTTTGCGGCCCTGGCGTTTTTGGCATCCGAACACGCGGAAGTGGACGCCATCGAGGAGTTGGCCGGGCTGCATCGGAGCCATCCGATGATCGCGGTTTCCATCGCCTTTTTCATGTTCAGCCTGATTGGACTCCCGCCGCTGGCGGGATTCTGGGGAAAACTGGGCCTGATCGTCAACGCCCTGGCCGTCGACATCGTGCCGTCGACCGAGCAGGCGGGCATATGGTTCGTGACGCTAGCGGTGGCGGCCGTGTTGAACGCGGCGTTATCGGCCGGTTACTACCTGCGGGTCGTGGGGACGATCTATTTCGGAAGGTCGCGTGCGCCGCTCCGCGCCGAAGGGCACCTGTCCGCCGCCGGCGTCGCCGTGGGCTGCGGCGTCGCGGTACTGGCGATCGGCCTGCTGCCGCGCGGCGTCTTGCGTGCGACGACCGAGGCGGGCGCGGCCGCGCGGCGGGCAGTGGTCACCGAGGCGGAGGCCGTGGCCGGCGATGGTCGCGCGGTTGTCCACCGCGCGGCGTCACGCTGAATCATCTTGCGGGATACACGGCATTTCCGCCACCACGAGCGTCCCTCCGCCCGGTCGGCTGGTGATCCACGCCTGGCCCCCGAACAGCCGTGCCCGTTCCTTGATTCCGCGGAGGCCGAACCGCTCTGCCGGGACGGTATCCGGCTCAAATCCGACCCCGTAATCCTGCACCTCGATGCGCACCGTCGAATGATACTGGCGGACGCGAACTTGGGCCTGGTCGGTTTGCCCGTGGCGACGGATGTTGGTCAATGCCTCCTGAACGATCCGAAACATGGTGCCTTCCAGCTTGGGGTCGAGCCGGTCGAAATCGACTCTGGCCATCAGCGTGACATGCAGACCAAAATGGCTTTCCGCGTCGGCAATGAGATGCCGCACCGCCTCGAGAAAACCGCGCTCGTCGATGACCATCGGACGCAGGTCGCCGATGAGCCGGCGGCCTTCCACGATGGCTTGTTGCAGCAGATCGCTCACGGTGGCCAGGGCATCGGGAATTGCCACTTTTTGGGCTTCGAGCTGTCTTTGTCCGCTCTGCAGAATCATGTGGGCTCCCACGATGTACTGCACAAACCCGTCGTGCATGTCGTGCGCGAGCATTTGCCGCTCCTGCTCCTGGATCTCCAGCAGCCGCCGGAGCAACTTCCGTTCGGACTGAATCGTCTTCTCGGCGTTCTTGCGGTCCGTGATGTCCCGCAAAATCGCGCAGAATCCTTCGACCGCGTCCTCGTCTTTCCTCAGGGGAGAAATCGTCAGCGACACAGGAATGTGCCGACCGGTCTTGTGAACGCGTTCGGTTTCGACGTTGATCAGCTTCTCTCCGCGTTCGAATGCCCGCGACACTTCCGTCAGTTGCATGGAGGCGTCGCGCGGCTGCAGAATCGATACGGACTGCCCAATGGCTTCATCCGCCCGGTAGCCCAACAGCCGTTGTGCTCCTTCGTTCCAACTGGTGATGGTGCCGTCGACCAACGCACTGATAATGGCGTCGTCCGCCGCCTGCACAATTCCTGCCAGGCGCCGCGTGGCCTCTTGCGCCTGCTTGTGTTGCGTGATGTTGGTGGCGATGCTCGTGACACCAACGACACGGTTGTTTTCATAGAAAGGTCCCAGCCGGCTCGCGTACCATTCCACATTCCCATCGAGGCCCGACGACGCAACCTCGATACTACATACGTCGCCGGTATCCAGCACGGTCCGCAGCGCCTCGGCCATCGCCGGACGGCTTTCGGCGCACAAAAAATCAGCGGCCTTTCTGCCAATCACATTTTCCAATTGAAATCCTTGCACCGTCCGATTGATGTATCGGATCGTACCGTCCGCGTTAATAATCAGGATCAGGTCCGGGGCCGTGGCGACAAGACTTCGCCACCGTTCTTCGGATCTGGCCAATTCGGTGGTACGGCGCCGCACGCGGTCTTCCAGTTCGTTTTGCGCCTGCTGCAGCGCATGTTCCGCTCGACGACGATCGGCGATGTCAAGAAACGTCACCACCGCGCCGACGAGTTGGTCATCCCGGCGGACGGGATAGGCCCAGTACTCCGCCGGAAAACACGATCCGTCGGCCCGCCACAGCACTTCGTCGCTTCGGTGCGTTCGGTCGCCGTGCCGCAGGGTTTCCGATATGGGACACTCCGAGAAGGGAAAGGGCGATCCGTCTTCCCGACGGTGGTGGATCACGTCGTGCATCCGCCTGTTCATTAACTGCTCGGCGTTGTCGTACCGCAACGCGCGCAGACACGCGGGATTACAAAACGTGCAATGACCGTTCAGATCGAGTCCGAAAATGGCTTCGGCGGTCGATTCCATCAACAGTCGGATTCTGGATTCGCTCTCACGGAGTTCTTGTTCGACCTTACGGCGGTCGCTGATATCGGTAACGCTGCCCCGGATCAAATTGCGCCCCGCCACAGGAAGCCGGACGAGTCGCACTTCGCAGGGAAACTCGCGGCCCCGGGTGTCCCGGTGGATCCATTCGAAGACCGGGTTTTCCCCTGCCAGCGCTTCGGCAATCCGGCGCCGGCCGGCTTCGCGCGATTCCTGTCCGTCGGGTTGCGCCGGCGGGCTCAGTTCAATGGGTCCTACCTGCGCAAACCGCTTCTCGTCGAGCCCGTACAGGTGCATCGCATTCGGGTTCCCGTCGACGAAGCGGCCCGTGTCGGCGTCCAGCAGGACAATGGCTTCCGGTGCGTGGTCGATCAAAGTGCGCAGCAGTTGCCCGGTTTCCGCCAGCGATTGCTGGGCCTTCTTCAATTCCGTGATTTCTCGGATGACTGCCAGCAGGTGCGGCTGATCCTGGAACGAGATGATACTGCCGTGCACTTCAAGTTCGAAAAGGGAACGATCCTTGCGAACCCCCCTGCCCTGACAACGGAACGGTTGGCCCGCCGTCACGGTACGGACGAATTCCTCGAACAAATAGTGGTCTTCCGGGTAGATAAGACGCCGGATGTCCATCCCCAGCAACTCGTGCCGTACATAACCGTGCATCTGGCACGCGGCGGGATTCAGCTCCGCGATCTTCCGGTCCAGAGCGATTACGATCAGGCCGTCCAAGGCAGCGTTGAACACCGCCTGGTACGAATCTCTGCTGGACGGCGACAAGACCGGCGGCCGATGGCGGGAAGTCTCTGATTCGCTCACACTTCACTCCCCGGCGAATGCCCGGGTGGCAGCTGACACGCGGGACCATGGTCCTCGCCGGACCAGACCTGCTCCGCTAGACTTACCGCATTATGGAGTCACCGCCGGGCGACAGCAAATACCGCCGAACGCCGAGGCCGCTGATCGCGCGGAGTCCCACGGCCTGGTTGGCGTTGTTCGGTCCCGGTGCCATTATCGCGTCGCTGACCATCGGCACGGGCGAACTGATCTTTTCCACGCGCGGCGGCGCCCTGTTCGGATATGACATTTTGTTTCTTTTTGTCGTCATTTCAGTTTGCAAATGGGCGTGCGTGGTGGCCATGGCCCGGCACATGGTGCTGTGCGGCGTGCATCCGTTTGCCCGCATGGCGTCGCTTCCCGGACCGCGGGGATGGCTTCCCTTGCTGTTCTTCCTGCTAGGCTGTCTGTGCTTTCCCATTTGGATCAGCTTCCACAGCGGTGTGCTGGGCAACTTGACGGCGTGGATTACCGGCACACGCCATGTGCTCAACGGCGGAATCGACTACATCTGGGGCACCGTGCTGCTGGCGGCCACGTTGCTGTTGTCCGCGACACGCGGCTACGCGCTGCTGGAACGTGTGCAATTGCTGATCGTGGGAGCCCTGATCACCTGTGCGGCCGCGGCGTTGCTCATTCACCGGCCCGATTGGCTGGACATTGTGGAAGGGACCTTGATTCCTCGCCGACTCCATTATCCCGGCTGGCTGTCAGCTTCCTATCCGGATCTGGCCCGGCAGCCAGTGTGGGTCGAAATGACCCGATACGTGGGCGTGATTGGAGGAGCTGGCTTCGATTACCTGGCCTATGTCTCCTTTTTGCGCGACAAGCAGTGGGGACAGGCCGGATGGGGACCCGCGACGCCGCAGCAAGTATCCGAGATTGCCGGCGATGTTTCGCATCCCATTCGCACGTGGGTGCGCGCTCCCCTTATCGATTGCTCGATCAGCTTCGCCGTCGTGGTCGGATTTTGCGTGGTGTTCGTTGTTTCGGGCGCGCTGGTACTGGGCCCGGCCCACAAGATTCCGGACGAGACACGATTCCTGGATCTTCAGGCGCAGTTCGTGACGCGGATCCACCCCTGGCTGCTGCCTCTCTATGTGTGCGGGGCCTTCCTGGCGATGCTGGGCACGCTGTACGGAACGATTGAAGTCGCCTGCGTCACGTTTCGCGAGATGGGCCATGTCGTTCTTCCGCGGTGGACTGTGCGGCATCCGCGGCGTGTGAAAGTCGCCGCCATTGCGTGGTGTTCCGCCGGCGCGTTGCTGGTGCTGGCGTGGTTGCTCGTGTATCGAATCCATGGCGGCCTGGACAAACCTCGTCTGCTGCTGGCGATCCTGACCCCGGCAAATCTATTCACGGGCGTGCTGTCCTGCGGTGTGCTCTGCTGGCTGATCGTATGGTTGGAACGGCGCGCGCTGCCTCCGGCACTGTTCATGCCCCGATGTCTCGCCGCTGTGAATCTGATCGCGGGATTCGGATTTCTGGCGCTCGGAATCAAGGGCTACTGGGACGATGCCAGCCGCGACGTGGCGGTGGCGGCAATGGCATTCTGTCTCGTGGCTGCATTGGCAGTTGCGGGGTGGCTGGCGCGTGGCGAGCGACCCGAGCCGCTGTCGGCCGATTCGACACGCGGGCAGCCGCCTTCGCCTGGGTAGGCCGGCTCGGCGGGCGTTGCCGGCGGGTACAATGAAAACTAATGACATCGGATGCGCCGCGGCGTTGGCGCAAGGCCGGTTTCGTCTCTGCAGGCAGACCGGCTTTTTGCCGGCGGCGCGGGGCCGTGCGTCAGCGTTCACCGGAGCCGGCATGTCGCAAAGAACCGCGGATTCCACGGTGTGGTACGAGCTGCTGGAAAACAGTCCGCAACCGGTCTACTTTTTGAGTGATCGGCGGAACATTGTTTACTGCAATGGCGCGCTCGGTACGTGGACGGGAACGGACGTGGATCAACTGATCGGCCGCCGCGTCGATTATGCCACTCACAGTGGCCAACCGGCGGCGCCCGGCCTTGCCGCGGGGTTGTGCCCTCCACCGGCGGTGTTTGGCGGCCACTTCTCACGAGGCCACGCGTCCTGCATGTCACGCGATGGCAAGCTGATGCACCGCAGGGCCACGTTCGTCCCGGTGCGGGCGGGGCGGAACGATGGCGCCGCCTACGCGGTCTTTACGATTCTCGACGCGCACGACCTGGACGCGGCGACGATGGCAGCCGACCTGGCCGAGGAAAGTTCCGAAGCGCTGCATTGGGCGATTCAGCGGTTTCACGCCCGCCAGACGGAGCAGTACGCCCTGCAACACCTTGTCGGCCAGACACCCGCCATCCGCCGTGTCCGCGCGCAGATTGAACTGGCCGCGTCGACAACGTCCAGCGTGCTGATCGTCGGACCGCTGGGCAGCGGGTGTTCCCGCGTCGCGCGCACCGTCCACTACCTGCGGGCCCGCGCACACCCATCGCTTCTGCTACCGCTGAATTGCGCTCTGCTTAACTCCGACGCCGTCGGCCGAGCGATGGAAAAACTGGCGCAGCAGGAGAGCCGTCGCGATGCAGTGACGCTTTGGCTGCAGAACGTGGATACGATCGGATGGGACGTGCAGCCCTACCTTGCCGACCGGTTGCGGACGCTTCCCGAGTCGGTGTTGTTGATGGCCACGTCGCGTGATGATCTTCTGGCAAGAGTCGACGAACAACCGTTTCGCGAAGACTTGTATTGTAGGCTCGCCACGCTCACTATCACGCTCCCGGCACTCCCTGCTCGATTGCCGGATATCCCTTTGCTGGTCCAGGCATCTATTGAGGAACTGAACCGCGAAGGCGGCAAGCAATTGGCCGGGATGAATGCGGAAGCACTCGACCTGCTTGCCGCGTATCCATGGTCGCGCGGCCTCGACCAGTTGCATGAAGTTGTCCGCGAAGCGCGCCAGTCGGCTACCGGCCACGAGATCACACCCCACGATCTTCCGGCCACAATCAGGCACGCCGCGGAAATGGCGGCTCATCCCCCACCCCGAGACGAAAAGATTGTCCTCGACGAATTCCTGGGGCGCATCGAAGTGGAACTCATCGCGCGAGCCTTGCGGCGCGCCAAAGGCAACAAGACGAAGGCGGCCGAATTGCTGGGGATGACACGCCCCAGACTCTACCGGCGCCTGGAGCAGCTGGACCTGGCGCCATCGAACGAGATCCCGGATCGTCCGGACAGCGATGGGCCGGTAGCCCATTGAGCCCGCAGCTAGGCGCCGATAGGATGGTTTGCCGGTGCGGGGAGACGCATCGGAGCGTCCCCTGAATCAACGCCAAAGGCAGCGCACCGCCCAGCGACCACGAAGGCCGGTCGCACGACGCCACCCGTGGGGCACGATGCCGATTGCAAGAATTGGATCACCGATGCCGCCGACTTCCACGCGACTGATTCTGTGCGAGCAGCACCGCCGCTGGTCCGGCCCGGTCCGCCTGGCTTTGCGACAGGCGCCGCCGCCTCTGACAGAAGGGCAACTGTGCGAAGTCCGACAGCTTGAGGATTGTGACGATTTCCTGCAGGCGTGGCCCGCGAGCCTGTTGGCTGTCGAGATCACCGAGCAACGATTCGAAATCGCGCTGCAATGGATTAGCCGTTGGGACCGATTGTGTCCCGACGCGCGCGTGGCCGTGTTATGGCCGGCCTTTCCATCGCTGGCCGTGGCGGCCCTCCGTGAGGCGGGCGCCGTGGATGCCCTGCGTTCCACCAGCCAGGCGGGCCAACTCGTGAAATTGGCCTCGCGCCATGCCGCGCGCGTGCCTGATCCTCAGGTATCGGTATGCGAGCGGATCCTCGCCGACCTTCCCTGGAGAAATGGATCCTGACAGCGGTGTGTCGGTTGCCGTCCGCTGCCCGGAGCGGGCGGCGCTGGCAGGCCACCGTGGCCCGCTTCGCCGCCTCTGTGCGGCTGCGTGGGCGTCGCCGAGTAGACCGACGCGTGCTGGCCGCAGACAGGCCGGCCGGAAGGAAGAAAGAAAGAAAGAAACACAATCATGGCATCGTCCGAAATCGATCGTTCCATTGTCGACCGCGTGCTGAAGGACTTTCCGGATCCCGAGACGGGACAGAGCATCGTCGACACCGGCCAGGTGAGCGACCTCGAGATCGCAGGGGACAGAATCGGTGTCACCCTGCGTCTGACGACCCACTCCGCGCCGCTGAAGGAGTCGACGCGGGAAGCGCTGGAGGCGCAGATCCGTCAGCAAGTGACTGGAGTTCATGATGTTCAGATCCGGGTAACCGACTTAGATCGGCCCGCCGAGCCCATTGGCCAGATTGGCCTTCGGGCCAAGACAGTCATCGCGGTGGGATCGGGCAAAGGGGGAGTTGGCAAGAGCACGATTGCCGCCTCGATTGCGTTCGGTCTCAAACGGGCCGGATGCCAGGTGGGATTAATGGATGCGGACGTGTACGGTCCCAGCATACCGCATCTGCTGGGCCTTGAAGGAAAACCGACTGTGGAGGACGGACGTCTGCAACCACTCGATTCGCTGGGCCTGAGAGTGATGTCGATGGGGTTGCTGGTCCCACCGGGAGAGGCCGTAGTGTGGCGAGGTCCGATGCTGCACGGGGCGATTACCCAGTTCTTGAAAGATACGGAATGGGGGTTGCTCGACTATCTCATCATCGACATGCCACCCGGTACCGGCGACATCGCCCTGACGCTCTCCCAACTCCTGCCGCTTTCCGGAGCGGTGGTCGTATGCACGCCACAGGACGTAGCCCTGTTGGACGCCGTCAAGGCCATTGCCATGTTTCGCAAAGTCCAGATTCAGCTGCTGGGGCTCGTGGAGAACATGAGCTACTTCCTGTGCCCGGGTTGTGGCGAGCGCTCCGACATCTTCGGCAGCGGCGGCGCGCGTGCGCGGGCCGAGTCACTGGATGTCCCTTTTCTGGGAGATGTGCCGATCAACATGCAGATTCGGGTGCGGGGCGACGAAGGGCGCACGGCGGCCAATTTCGAAGATGCCGCCGCCGCGCCGTATCTGGAAGCGATCTGCCGCCGGCTGGTGGAGAACGCCAGCAGGCTGCGGAGGAGCGAGGAACTGCCGTCGCTGTGAATGCCTGAGCTAAGCGAAGAACCACCAACTGCTGGCGGGACACAAAAATCGTTACAGGGCCAATCACCCGGACCGCGCGGGGCGCCCCAAACGCGAAAAGGCCGCCACGAACATACCGTGGCGGCCTCGCGTGATTTCCCCGTGGTCCGCGGCGGCCGTGGGAACGTGCCCCGCTGCCGATAGACCCTTGGGTGGACTATCGCTTCTTCTTGCGACGCACCTTTCGCTTGGCGCCCTTCTTCTTGGTGCCTCGCTTCTTCTTGGTAGCCCGTTTCTTTTTGGTAGCTCGCTTCTTCTTGGTGGCCTTTTTCTTCTTTCTCTTGGCCTTCTTCTTGCGAGCAGCCTTTTTCTTCTTGGCTACCTTTCTTTTCTTTTTCCTCTTGGCTACTTTCTTCTTCGTTGTCCTCTTGGCCTTCTTCTTGCGGGCTACTTTCTTCTTCGTACCCCGGCGCTTGGCCGTCTTACGCTTGGTCGCCGCCTTCTTCCTGGCGGCTCTCTTCTTCTTGGCCACAATACGTCCTCCAAACAAGAGTTTGAGACAGATCTCGAATCAGGCGGTACGATAGGGCTGGATGCCTTACCGCGGACGCCTTTCTGCCTCGTGGTAATAACTGCCCGTCCGCAGGCAGCTAACGCCCGTTTCGCGCTCAGCATGCTTTCTCCGAAAGCAGTAGCAGAGCCGTTAACGTGTATTTGTACGCAATTCACCACCAATTGCAACACGATTTTGAAATAAATTTCTGCGTTGGCACGCGTTGCATGACGATGATGCATCGGCGCATTTCGTCGTGAGCACGTTGTTCAGAACAGCGCCACTGTCGAACCGTCGGCCAAACGTCCCTGCGGCGCGCAGCGCTGTTGATGGTATCCAAAGATCCATCGATGCTCTGGCACGATCGTTTTGAGATACACGGCCCGCGTCCCCGATCGAACAACGTTCATGCGCGGCACACGGTCCGGATCTCGGCCGAGCAGCGTACACCACGCCGTCCATTGGCAACGCCGCCGGATGTGAATGGGATCCAGCCCATACCAATCCGGGGGCGGGCGTATCTCTCGCAGCCGGCGCGCCTGGATCACGGCATGGAGGTTGTCGTCGAGTGCGCGGGCGGCGTGGATGGCCCGGGCGCGTGTCAAGCGACAACGGGGATACAAGGCCATTCGCAGCGCGTAATACCGGCCGGGTCCCAGTCGTTCCAGACAGTCGACGGGCAGGCGCGTCACGGTAATCTGGGCGTTGACTCGCTGCAGGCGGTCGACGCATTGTTCGAACCACGCCACGATTCGGGGGACGGGAACGCCGTACAGCACGTCGTTGCCAATATCGGTGACGACGGCTCGGGCGGGGACGACCGGTTCCCGGTCGAGTGCGTGCCACAATCCGCAGGGGACGATTCCCGGCAGCGTGCGACCCAAAAGACAGCTTTTCAGGCCGAAGGACCGGCCGTGACCGCAGGCCACGAAGAACTCCAGCGGGCCCGGAATTGTGGCGCTCGCGACGCTGACTGCCGCAGCGATGCCCCGGGCCACATTGCTCGCGCCCAGCAGCACCACACGCCGCGGTTCGTCCCCGTCGTCGTGTGGACGGCGCTGGGTCATCACCACGGCCTGCCGCCGCCCTGGCCGCGATAGGCTTTCAGTGTCATGTAGCTGGAGTAGGCCAGAAAGCCAAACAATAGCGCCAAAAACGTGTCCTGGCGACTGAGTGCAAACAGGCACACGGCCGCGCCGGTCACCAGCGACAATATGAGCGAGCGTTCGATTCCTTGGCGAGCCCCGAACATCATCAGCGCTTCGCGAGCGATCTGGCCGCCGTCGAGCGGGTACACGGGCAACAGGTTGATCGCCGCCCAGAACACGCTGGGAACAATGAAAAATGTCGCGGCCATATCCAGCGAAACGCTCGGCAGGGGATCGGCTTCGGGCATCGGCCAGAAGTTTCCAAAGGCTCTCAACAACAGCGCCTCATGCCCCGAACCGACGATCAGCCCCAGCACCAGGCCGGCTGCCGCCAATTGCGCCGCGGGCCCCGCGAACGAAATGGCGATCTGGCCGGAAGGACGCGTGGCGGCCGATGCGGCGTACCCCGGGCTGCCGCGCGGAATGGCCAGTCCTCCAAAGTGGTACAAGACGATTGCCGCGTGAAGGCCAAAGTATCGCATGGCCACCGCGTGTCCCAATTCGTGAATCAGGATCGACACGAAAACCGCCAGGATCCAGAGTGCGAAAATCATCGCCCGGTGGGGACCCTCCGGAAGCGCGCGGTTCAGACCGATGACGAGGTCCCAGCCCAGAAAAATCACCACAAGCCAGAAGAATGGAGTGACGCGAACCGGAAATCCGAACACGCGAAAATGCAGATCGTACGAAGTCTGGCGGGGTTCACCCAGCACGGTTCGCATCCTGAACTCGCCGGAATTCGTCCGCGATGCTGGTGCGTTCCGCTCCGGCAGGAGGGCCCGCGACAAGTCACCGCCACATCGCGGGCGGGGCACGGCCCTGCACGGGGCAACGGCGGTCCGCCTGCGCGATTCTTACCCAACTTGCTTCTGTGGACCATCTGGCCCAGCGTCGCACTTCGCTCGAGGTGCATCGGCCCGGACGGCCGCGGCACCGTCGAACCGCGCCCCGCCCTCAAGCTGCCCGACCACGTATCGGGCCGCACGTTCCGACGCTCCGGCGGTGGCTACCCGCGAACGCATCTCGGCCAGCCGCGCCACGGTTCGCGCGTAGGCCCCGGCGTCGGTCAACCACTGGATCACGTGCTCCGCCAAATCGCGTGATCGATCCTCGTACGTCAGGTACTCGGGCATCAGGACCTGTTCGGCTCCCGGGGCATGCGGATCGAACAAATCGAGATTCTTGGGATACAAGTCCTCGCAGGCCAGTAGATTCACAAGCGTGATGTATTTAACGTTCCGAAAAAACTGCTGAACGCGAAATGCGAAACGGGTGATCCAGTACAACACAACCGTGGGCTTTTCGTGATACAGCAGTTCCAGCGACACGGAACCGGAAACGGCCATGCAGCACCGCGCCTGCTGGATTAATTCGGCCGTTCTTCCGCTGTGAATCTCCAGAGGCAGACGGAGATGACTGCTCAGGGCGACCGCGAATTTTGTGTGCTCCGGCCGGAAGCACGCCATCGCAAACCGGACGTTGGGAACCTGGGCATGAATCAAAGTCGCCGCCTTAAGCAGCCATTTCAAATTGTTGGTCAGCTCTTGCGTACGGGAACCCGGCAGGATCGTAACCAGCGGGCCAGACCCCGCCGCGCGGCGCATAAAATCGGCGTCGATCGTCCGTTGCGCCAGTTCGTCGAAGTACGGATGGCCCACATACGTCGCCCGGCATCCCTGCTGGGCGTACCACTCTTGTTCAAACGGCAGTTTGCAGAGGATGTGGTCCACGTAACGCCGCATCTTGCCAATCCGCCAACTGGCCCACGCCCAGATCTGCGGCGGCCCGTAGTAAAAGACCGGAATACCATGTTTTTTGGCCCGCCGAGCGATCCACCAGTTGAAACCTGGATAGTCGATCAGAACGACTGCGTCCGGGCGGTCGCGGCGGAAAACGCGGTCAGCTCGCACGACAAGTCGTATGAACCAGGGCAGATAGAGGATGGCGCGGGCAAACCACATGACGGCCATTCGCGTGAGATCCTCGTGCAGACGGCATCCGGCGGCCGCCATGCGGGGACCTCCGAAACCCATCGGCTCGAAGCGGGGCCGCTGGCGCCGGATGGCCTCGATCAGATTCGCGCCATGAAGATCGCCGCTCGGTTCGCCGGCCGAAAAGAAGATCTTCATGGGGTCCGTCCGTTCCGTCGGGTCTGCCGTGTGGCTCCACGTACGCACGTTTACCGC
The DNA here is from genome assembly GCA_964573605.1 of uncultured Pirellulales bacterium. Lineage (GTDB taxonomy): Bacteria > Planctomycetota > Planctomycetia > Pirellulales > JBBDJB01 > CAZNKT01. The sequence goes on along the minus strand of CAZNKT010000003.1, from coordinate 15,829 downwards.
CTGGTTCGACAAGCGTGCGGGCGGAAGCCGCGTTCGTCCCGCCAACTGCCGGCAAAATCGGCGGCAAGTATGGCAGAAGGACTCACAACGACACAAGAGCAGTCGCAACAATGGTCAAGACAGCTCTCAAGACCGTTCTCAAAACGGCCGCATTAGAAAACGGGACGCCCTGTGGGGGGCGTCCCGTTGGAAGGTTCGGGGCCGCGACGCGTGCCGATTACTTCAGCTTGCCTTCGAATTTGGCAGGATCTGCCAGGAAGGCGGCAGGACAATTTTCACAGCAAAAATAAACCTGCTTGCCGTCGTGCTCAACGCTCTGCGCCGGGTCGATGGGCTTGCCGCTCACCGGACATTTGACCTGAAGCGTGAACCCCTTCTTGAGCTTGCCGTAAAGCATTTTCAATTGGGCATCGCCTTCGGCCTTATTCACTGCTTTCCGGCAATTCTTGCAGCAGAAGGCGACTTCTACGCCGTTCACATTGAGTTCGGTTCCCTCGGTGGTGGCCTTACCGGACACCGGGCAGGCGACCTGTACGATCTGGCCCGTTTGCGCGAGCTGTTGGCGGGCCTTCAATTCGTATTTGGCCGTCTTGGACTTAAAGGCGTTCGGGCACTTCTGACAACAGAAGTAAACGTCCTTGCCCAGGTATTCCGCCTTGGCCTCAGGATCGACAGGCTGGCCTGACACCGGACACACGACATCTTCGCCAATCTCCTTGCTCGCCGCGCCGGTTTGCGACGTTGCCAGCAACGCCATTCCTGCTACAGCAACGCAGAGCCACTTCATATTTTTCATCGTATGGACCTCCCAGGACGTACTCGCGGGCGACGGTCGCCCCTCGATGGGGAAACAATTCGCGATCGGCGGACCAACCGCACGGCAACCTTTATGCTCGGACCCGACCTCCGGCGCTCCGCCAGCGGCAGTCCTCCATCTATGGGCGCGGCCACTGGCTTGCGGGACGGTTGGCCCCCGGTTGACAGAACCCTGCGTGGCGAGGACCGGCGACCCAGCGGTCATCATTATGTGTCTGGCGTCGGGCGCCAGTCAAGCATCGGTCATTCGATTATTCGAGACGGCGAGCTAATAGCCCCAGGCCGACGGAAGCCCGCCGAACTGGCCGTGGAGAGCCGGCTCCGGGGTTCCTTGTCCGCGCAGCCGCCCATAAATGGCGAATTCGTCGAATATCGCGCCCGGGCCGGACGCGGGAAACCACGATCTCTTATCTCTTTAGGGGGACTCGATGTGCCGGCAGCAGACCGCGGCGGCGGCGGACCGTGAAGCAGCGCACATTGGAACGCTTCCCATTGGCCGACCGGCGCGACGCCGATGTGGCGCCGCGCGCCCGGTGGCGATCGGACGGCCGTATGATTACCTGGATTTCAGCTCGCCGAGCAACTCCAAATAGCTGCGGCGCTCGTGCGTCGTCAGCCCCAGTCGTGCCGATAGGGACAGAAGCGCTCGCTTGGCGGCTGCCGCCTGGGTGTCGTCGACGACCACTTCCAATTCGGCGAACGTGCCCAATCGTTCAACCTGGTCGATGGCGCCCGAAAATTTCCAGCCCTGCCATTGCACGGTGAGCGGCCGGCGTTGTTTGCGGACCTCGTCCACCGGCGTGAAACCCAGCGCCAGGAGGATCTCCTTCCAATTCCCAAAAGTGTCCGGGCTGTCGCCCAGCGGCAATTCAATTTCACGGCGGGTCTTGGTCTCCGGATCGATCTTGGGGCCCTTATACGTGATCAGCGTTTTCGTGCCGTCGCGCCGAATCCGCACGGCTTCGTCGGTGCGGTGAAAATCCCGGGCGGGATGCGCGAAGTACAAATCGCGCTGATGGACCGCATCCTCAAATTGCGCTTCCAGCGCAACGAGCCGGGCTTCGAACTGCCGGCGGTCGCCGATCGGAAACTTCTGTTCGACTTCAAGCATGCCTGCGGCCGCGATGCTCGCTGATGATTTGCAGCAGCTGTCGGGCGACCACCTGCGGTTGGGGATGCCGGTCGATCGCCGCGCCCACGGCCAGACCATGCACGCCGGTGGCCAGCGCTTCGGCGGCGTTGTCCGGATGGATACCGCCGATGGCAAATGCGGGCAGGCGGATCCGTTCGCGGACCGCGCGCAGCAAAGCGACTCCGCTGTACGACGCAAACGCCTTGGTCGCGGACGGATAGATCGGACCTACACCGATCAAATCCGCACCGGCCATGACCGCCTGATCGGCTTCTTCGAGCGAGTGCGTGGACACGCCGACGATGCCATGGCTTCCCATCACGGACCTCGCATCCCGAACCGAAACGTCCGTCTGTCCCAGTTGCACACCATCGGCCTGCGCGATTCGAGCGATATCGGCACGGTCGTTGATGATGGCCAGCGTGGGAGCACTCCGCGTGGCGCGGCACAACAGGCGGGCCCGCTCGGTCAGCCCGCGGTCATCCAGCTTCTTGTCCCGCAGCTGGATCGCGTGGACACCAGCCTCAACAAGCCGTTGCACTTTATCCGCGAACGCATCGGGACTTGCCCCGGCGCCGACCAGAACGTACAGCCGCACGTCCGCCAGACGCGCAACGCTCCGCGCTGTCGTGCCCACGGCACTTTCCAGCGCATAGACATCGTAGCGCAACCGTTCGAAATCGGCGCCACGCGCCCGTTCCATCGTCTTGGCAAATTCCTCCAAGCTGCGCAGCGCCTGTTCGACACGCATGAATCCGGCGCGACACACATCCCATGCATCCGTACGCCGCTGTTCGCTTTCCAGCGAAATCCCGGTGCCAACATCGGACCGGATGTCGCGCGAGGCGTAGCGGTCGGCGAGCGGCAACCGCCCGGCCGCCTCGTCCAACGCGTGCCTCAGCTGCTTGCACTGGTGTGTCAAATGCCGGTCATCCAGCGTGAACCGGACGAAGTCCTCGATCACCCGCAAGCCTTCGGACGCTCGATTTGCGGCGGCATCGAGCAGGCGCAGCACCTCGACCGGCGCAGATGGTGCGGGCGGTCTGCCCCCCGGCGATCTCATCCCTTCAATCCCCCCAACGGTGCCGACCGTCACCACCGACGGGCAACCGTCGGCACGCCGCTCGACGTGCGAACGTCAATGTTGCATATCGCGAGTTGCCGGGCAACGGGTTGCGGCACGAGCCGCGCAACGCACCGCCGGGCAATGGCTTGCTGCATGTCGCACGCCGTCCGCGCGGCCTGCTGACGGTGCTGGCAACCTAACTCCAAGCGTGGCTTTTGGTTGCCTTGCTCCAAGCCCTATTACGAGTTACAATTCCGTGGCATGATGGCGGGGTTAGCAAGACATGGGTGACACGGACCCGCCACGATCGAGGGAGCGAGCGTGCCGAATCGCAGGAGGCTCTGGGCAGGATGGATCTGGCCCGGCTTGCCCTGGCTTTGGAAACAAGGATCGTGGGCCGGTTTGGTCCTGGCCGTCGCATTCGCTGTGCTCGTCAACATTTTGTTCGTCGCCAGCGTGGTGTGGACCGAATGGATGGACCGGGGCATCCGGCGGGCAGGATGGTTTGCGGTGGCCGCCATTTGGTGCGGTGCCGCGATCGCCGGTCGTCAGGGCCGATCTGCAGGCGACGAGAACGATCCCTCGTTCAACGGCCCGAAGTCGGGCGCTGCGGGCGCCCCAGAGGGTGAAGCCGGCGAGGACTTGTTTCGCGATGTCATCACGCAATACTTGCAGGGGAACTGGTACGAGACGCAGCGCGGGCTGGAGGAATTGATCCGGCAGGATCCACGCGACGTGAGCGTTCAGTTGCTGCACGCGACGATGTGCCGGCATCTGGGCAGGACCGAAGAAGCCGCTCGACGGCTGGCCCGATTGACATCGCTGGACGAGGCCCGCGCGTGGGAACATGAAATTGAACGGGAGCGGCGCTGGCAGGGCCACACGCGAGCATCCGATGCCGTCGACGCATGAGGCGTCGAGCGACATCACGAGTTTGCAGCCCGCCACTCTGCCGCTGCGTGACATGGACTGGGAGACTCTTTGAAACGCGGCCGTTCGGCGAACGGCAGTAGCGACTGGAGATGGGCAATGTACGAGCGTTTTACCGACCGAGCTCGCAAGGTAATGCAACTGGCCAACCAGGAGGCCCAGCGGTTCAATCACGAGTACATCGGGACTGAACACGTGTTGCTGGGCTTGATCAAGGAAGGCAGTGGCGTGGCGGCCAATGTGCTCAAGAATCTGGACGTCGACCTGCGCAAGATCCGTCTCGAAGTGGAAAAGCTCGTGCAGAGTGGTCCCGACATGGTGACCATGGGGAAATTGCCCCAGACGCCGCGCGCAAAAAAGGTTATCGAATATTCCATGGAAGAAGCCCGCAATCTGAACCACAATTACGTGGGCACCGAACACATCCTGCTGGGGTTGCTTCGCGAGCAGGAGGGCGTGGCCGCCCAAGTGCTGATGAATCTGGGACTCAAGCTGGAGGAGGTCCGCGAGGAAGTTCTGAACCTGCTCGGACACGGGCTGGAAGGAAGCGAGTCGGAACGCGGCCGCAGCAGCGAGAGCGGTGGCAGTTCCGGCGAGGAACGCAAGAGCGGCAAGTCCAAGACGCCCGCGCTCGACAGCTTTGGCCGCGACCTTACCGAACTCGCCCGCCAAAACAAGCTGGACCCGGTCATCGGCCGCCAGCGCGAAATCGAGCGGGCCATCCAGATACTCAGCCGGCGCACCAAGAATAATCCTGTGCTGCTCGGCGAAGCCGGCGTCGGCAAGACGGCGATCGTGGAGGGTTTCGCCCAGCGAGTCGTGGAAGGCAATGTGCCGGAACTCCTGTTGGACCGTCGCATTGTCGTGCTGGACCTGGCCATGATGGTCGCCGGCACCAAGTACCGCGGGCAGTTCGAGGAGCGCATCAAGGCCGTCATGAACGAGGTCCGCCGGGCCAAGAACACCATTCTGTTCATCGATGAATTGCACACCCTGGTGGGTGCCGGCGGGGCCGAGGGCGCCATCGACGCCTCCAACGTGCTGAAACCCGCCTTGGCGCGTGGGGAAATCCAGTGCATCGGCGCGACGACGCTCGACGAATACCGCAAGTACATCGAAAAGGATGCGGCGCTCGCCCGGCGGTTCCAGGAAGTGATCATCGAACCGACGAGCAAGTCCGATACGGTGGAAATCCTGAAGGGGTTGCGCGACCGCTACGAGTCCCATCACCGCGTACAGATTACCGACGACGCCATCTCCGCCGCCGTCGAATTGTCCGACAGGTACATCACCGGTCGCTGCCTGCCGGACAAGGCCATCGATGTCATCGACGAAGCGGGTGCGCGGGTGCGACTCAAAGCCATGACCCGCCCCCCCGATCTGAAAGAGATCGACGAGGAGGTCGAGCGGCTCAATAAGGACAAGGAAGAAGCCGTGGCCAATCAGGATTTCGAGAAAGCCGCTTCGCTCCGCGATCAGGCCGACAAACTGAAAAAGAAGAAATCGACCATCACCCGCGAGTGGCGGGAGAAGTCCCGGGAAACCGACGGGATGGTCGACGAGGACGTGATCGCGGAAGTCGTCTCCAAAATGACAGGCATCCCGCTGACGCGGATGTCTACCGAAGACAGCTTGCGGCTGATGCACATGGAACAGGATCTGCACCGGCGGGTCGTGAGCCAGCACGAGGCGATCAGGTCGATTTCCCGCGCGGTCCGCCGGTCCCGCAGCGGCCTGCAGGATCCCAAGCGTCCCACGGGAGCCTTCATCTTCGCAGGTCCCACCGGCGTCGGCAAAACCCTGCTCGCCAAGGCACTGGCCGAATTCATGTTCGGCGACGAAGACGCGCTGATTCAGATCGACATGAGCGAATACATGGAGAAACACAATGTCAGCCGGCTGATCGGCGCGCCTCCGGGATACGTCGGCTACGAGGAAGGAGGCCAGCTCACTGAAAAAATCCGCCGCAGACCGTACGCGGTCGTGCTGCTCGATGAAATCGAAAAGGCCCACCCGGAAGTCTTCAACATGCTGCTGCAAGTCATGGAAGAAGGCAGATTGACCGACAGTTTCGGCCGCAACGTCGACTTCCGGAATGTGATCCTGATCATGACGACCAATGCGGGCGCCGAAGCCATCAAGAACGAAAGCCAGTTCGGATTCGCCAGGCCCGATCAGGATGCCTCGTATGAATCGATGAAGGAACGCGTCACGGACGAAATCGAAAAGGTGTTCCGGCCCGAGTTCATCAATCGGGTGAACGAGATCATCGTGTTCCGCCACTTGAACGTGGACGACCTCAAGAACGTGATTGAACTGGAGCTGAGCAAGGTTCGCAGCCGACTCACCGAACGCGGATTGAGCCTCGCCCTGACCGAACAGGCCCGCGACTTCATCGTCAATAAGGGATCCAATACCGACTTTGGCGCGCGGCCGCTGCGCCGGGCGATCGAGAATTACATCGAAGACCCGCTGGCCGAGGAATTGCTCAAGGGCGAGTTCCAGGGGAAGGATACGATCGAAGTCGATTCCAAAGAAGTGGGCGGCAAAAAGCAACTCGTCTTCCACGGAATCAAAGCGCAAAACGACGAGCCTGCCGTGGCGGCCATGGCCGATGGCGGCAACGATGTCGAGAACGATCCGCCGGCCAGCGAATAAGCGGCAGCGTCGCCGACGGGCAGGCCCTCGCCGCTTTGGCCGTGCGCTCGCCAGTCCGGTCTCTGCACCGGATGCGGCCCAGTGGCGCTGCGGCCCGACAGGCCGCACCCGCTTTGCTGCCCTTCGCCCCTTGCGGCCAAACGGTAAGGCCGCAGGCGGGTTTACCTATCTTTTGGAGATCACCAAATCGGGAGATTTGTCTCCACCGCTACACTTTCCTCAAGCGGCACGTTCGCCGTGTCGATCCTACCGATGACGTCCGCCGTCGCCGGTTGGCGTGGCGCGCTGCGCTGCGCAGGTTCGGCGGGGTCGCGCATCCGCATGAATCAGGAATCCTCAACGATGTCGACAGGGACAGAGCTTGCGGCGTCCCGCGGACCTGTCCGCGTCGTGGCCGGATCCATCGCCGACCTGGGCGCGATCATCATCCAATGGGTGTCGGCGGCCGGAGAACTCACCACGTTCTCGCTGCGCACCTTGTCCTGGCTGTTGGCCCGCCGGGCCAGCCGGGAAACACTGTTGCCCAGCTTCTACCGGATAGGGGTGCTGAGTCTGCCGGTCGTCGCACTGACGGGCACGTTCATCGGCATGATTCTGGCCGTGCAGACCCACTCGCAGTTTCGCGCACTGCATATGGAAACCCGCCTGGGCGCGGTGATCAATATGACCCTGGTGCGGGAACTCGGACCGGTGCTGGCGGCCACGATGCTGGCCGGCAGAGTCGGCAGCGCGATGGCGGCGGAATTGGGGACCATGCGCGTTACGGAACAGATCGACGCGCTAACGTGCATGGGTGCCAATCCGATTCATTATCTTGTGGTGCCCCGTTTCCTGGCGTGTTTGCTGTTGATTCCGTCGCTGACCATCATGGCGGACTTCATGGGCGTCGCGGGAGGCTACTACTACAGCGTGACACTGCTAGACATCGACTGGTTCCATTATTGGGACAATTCCCAGCGGTTCGTGGGAGCATTCGATCTGTTCAGCGGCGTCTTCAAGAGCTTCTTTTTTGGGGCCACGATCGCTCTGGTCAGTTGCCATCGCGGATTTCATTGCGCGCCGGGAGCCGAGGGCGTAGGACGCGCTGCGACGGCTGCCTTTGTGCACTCGTTCGTGATCATTCTGGTGCTCAACCTGTTCCTGGACATCTTTCTCAACTCGGTCTACGAAGCCCTGTGGCCGGGAGGAGTCAATTTAATCTGATCGCCACGGGACGCATGCAGAGTCATGGACCATTCACCCGCACTCATCGAAGTTCAGGATCTGAGCGTGTCGTTCGGCAGCCAGCGTGTCCTGCGCCGCCTCACGCTCCAGATTCCCCGTGGCCAGACCCTGGCCATTATCGGCGAGAGCGGTTGTGGCAAAACGGTTCTGCTGAAGGCCATCATCGGGCTGATTCGGCCCGCCGCCGGCCAGGTGCTGTTCGACGGAAGACTGCTGGCCCGGCTCAGCGACAAGGAACTGACCCGCGAACGTGCCCGTTTTGGTTTCGTTTTCCAAAACGCGGCTTTATTCGACAGCCTAACGGTGGCCCAGAACGTCGCATTTCCGCTGAAGCAGCACCGCGCGCTGCCGCAGCGCGAGAGGACCGCCCTGGTCACCGAGCGTTTGGCCGAGGTCGGACTGCCGACGAGCGTCCACGCCCGGCGGCCGGTGGAACTTTCCGGCGGCATGCGGAAGCGCGTCGGACTGGCGCGGGCGTTGGTCATGGCACCCGACGTGCTGTTATACGATGAACCGACGACCGGACTCGACCCTATCATGAGCGATGTCATCAACGAGCTGATCCTACGCACGCGCCGACGCTATCCGGTAACGAGTGTCGTGGTGACGCACGACATGAACACCGCCCGGAAAGTGGCCGACCGCGTGGTCATGGTTTATCCGCTGAACCGGCTGGCCGCGGATGAGTCGCAGATAATCTTTGACGGTCGGCCAGGCGAGATTGATGAGTCGCAGGATGCTCGAGTCACTCAGTTTGTCCGCGGCGAAGCTCGTGAACGGCTACTGGAAATGCAATCCGACGGTGCCTGACGGCACCGCCCGGCGCCGGTTCCCGCGCGCCGACGCGTAGAGCCAAATCCCTGGAAATGCATTATCGATGGACGAACGTGTCGTACAGTTCCGGGTTGGCGTGGTGATGATCGCCACCGTGATCATTATTGCCATCCTGATTCTGATGTTTGGCGAAGCGCCGACGCTGGTCCGCCGCCAATACACCGTGTATATCAAGCTGCCCAGCGCCCCGGGTGTGGAAGTGGACACGCCGGTTCGCAAGAGCGGCATCACGATCGGGCGCGTCGAACAGGTGGGCTTCGACGACGACGGGCAGGTGGTCGTCACGGCATCGATCGATCGCAATCGTAAATTGTGGCAAAACGAGGAGGTCCGTGTCACGACAACGCTGCTGGGCGACGCCAGTCTGGAGTTCGCGCGAGTCGATGATCCTGAACGGGCGCGCCTGTTGATTGAAGATGGCGATACCGTCACGGGCCGGGTGCCCACCGATCCCATCGAACTGCTGACCAGGCTGGAAGACAACATTGAAAAAACCGTGGACTCGGTGGGCAGCGCGGGCCAGCAGGTCGCGTCACTCGCCGAACGCGTCAACCGGTTGCTGGAAGGAGTGGATGAAGACCAGTTCAAGGCGGTCCTGGAACGGTCCCACGCGGCACTGGAAGGGATCGCCCGGACCACGGACGCCTTGGACCATATCATCGGCGACCCCGACGTACAGGATCAGCTACGCAGAGGTATCGCCGATCTGCCGGACGTACTCTCCCAGGCACGCAGCGCTATGGAAGGCATCGAGTCGGCCGTCCAAATGGCCAGCCGCAATCTGCACAACCTGGAAGGTTTTACCGAACCGTTGGGTGAAAAAGGGCCCCGGCTGGTCGAAAAAGTCGATTCGAGCCTCGACAGTCTGGACGCCGTGCTGGAGGAGGTTCTGACCTTTGCTGAAACCCTCAACAGCTCGGAAGGAACCATCAACCAACTCACCAAGAACCCCGAGCTGTACGATAATCTGAACCGAGCGGTGAGGAACATCGAAGGTATCACCCGTCAGCTGAAGCCCATCGTTGACGACGTGCGCATCTTTTCGGACAAAATCGCCCGGGATCCGGGGCGGTTGGGTGTCTCCGGGGCGCTGCGGCGCCGGACCGGTATCAAGTAGGCTTCGGCGCGGCGTGGCATCAGGGACGCGGCAGCGGCAAGTTTTGCGGCGCCGCGCCGGAAGAAGGAGGCAGCGGGGGCGGCGCAAACGGTTGTGCCGTCGTGGGAGGCACGGCGGACGGCGGCGGGACTGTCACCGCACCACCGGCCGGCGCGGCCGGAATCGGCTCCTGGACGCGCGACCCCTGACGCCAACCGTCCGCCCGCGACAAAAGCTGGTCTGTCGGAACGATCGCTTGCGGCGTCAACACAAAGTCCAGCGTCCGTTCGTCGCGGATCCGGGACGGAACCAGATTCTCCGAAAAAAAGTCCAACGGCGGAATCTGATACCACGGAGCCGGTATCGCCTGTTTGACGTGGACCGTCTCGTAACCGTCTTTGATGAGCCGGATTTGCCGATTGCCGTAATACAAAAAGTCGGTCGCACACGGCGTTCGGCCAATTTCGAAATTGTCGACGAAGACACGGGCCCCGGGCGGATGACTGCGGATGGTCAGCCGGCGGCGCACGCATCCCGGTGCTGCCACCCCCGTAAGGACCATCAGGACAAACACGCTCAAGCGAACAGGCCGGGCGCAGAACATAGGTACACAAACCACGGGGCATCCGTAAACAAAACGGGGCGAAAACCATAGCAGGTTGTGGATCATAAGACCAGACCGTGTTCCTGCCACGTTGGCAGCGTGGCAGCGATCGTACGAGCGCGCCACGCTTTGTCCATCCGATGACCGTGCTAGAATGAGGCTGAGGACGCACAACGCGATATGCCCCCCGAGAGGGGATCGCACGGCACCAATCAATGCGTCCCGATATGCTCGGCCCATCCAGATCGGCCCGGGGAGTGCTGTGGCGGGCCATACCAGCGAGCCGAGGGGAAGAGAGGTTCTGAATCGTTGATGTCATCTTCAACGCCGCCTGATCGAATGCATCAGGTGGAATATCGATTCGCCAGTGATGTCGGCATGCGGCGTGCGAGCAACCAGGATGCCCAGGCCGTGTTGCCAGCCGATAGCTGGCCTCAGGAGCACGATCGCGGCCACTTGTTCGTGGTCGCCGACGGGATGGGCGCGCATGCCGCGGGCGAATTGGCCAGCAGCATGGCGGTGGAAACCGTACTGGCCACCTACCGACAGCGGACCGATCTATCGCCAACCGCCGCGATACACCAGGCCTTGCAGGATGCCAATGCGCGCATCCACGCGCGGGGAGAACAGCAGGCCGATTTTCGGGGAATGGGGACCACGTGCAGCGCGCTGCTCGTGCTGCGCGAGAGTGCCGTTGTCGCCCACGTGGGAGACAGCCGCATTTATCGTCTCCGCGACGAGCGTCTCGAACAACTGACGTTCGACCATAGTTTGGTCTGGGAGTTGAAGGCCGCCGCGCGGTCGCTGAACGACGGCATTGCCTCGACCATACCACGCAATGTCATTACCAGGTCGCTGGGGCCCAACGATGCAGTGCAGGTAGATGTTGAGGGCCCCTACCCGGTTCGCCCGCACGATATGTTTTTGCTGTGCAGTGACGGCTTGACCGGCGCGGTGAGCGATGAAGAGATCGGGGCGCTGCTGGCAACGCTGTCCCTGCAGGAAGCCGTCGATACGCTGATTGCCCTGGCCAATCTGCGCGGGGGCCCGGACAATACGACGGTCATCGCGGTCCGCACCGGCCCGGACAGTGTTACCGCACCGGGCAACGGACAGGCGGACCATGCCGGCAAGGAGGCAATGCGACACCGCGTGGCGTGGGGAGCCTGCATGCTGATGCTCGCCGCGTCGTGCGTCAGCGTGGTTGCAGGACGATGGCTTCTGGCGTTGCCCGCGTTCGCAGCTGGTCTCGTGGCGGCGGGGATCGCTCTTTTTGCGGGCCGGACGTCCGCACCCTGGCCCGCTACTGCCGTGCGGCATGGAAAGTCCGGATCGGGTCCCTACCGGGCCGTCGACTGCCCGGTCGACCGCCACCTGGCCGAGATGCTGGCAGCGATCGTGTCGCGGATTCGAGAACGGGCGGCCTACCAGGGATCCGCCGAGGGCCTCGACGCGGCACTCGGTACGGTTCTCGCCGAAGCGGAAACATCAACCGATCAGCAACACTACGCCCAGGCGGCCTCAAGGATCGCCGCTGGGATCCGGGACGCCGCCGACATCCTCTGCCAGCGGCCGTCCAAACCATCCCAGGACGACGAAGTCGTCCGCTGACAGCCCTACAGCCCTTCCGCACCCAAACCGTCGTTTGCGTTTGGCGCGATTGCTGATAAAGTCGTCGCCGCCCGACGGTGGACGCTTTCCAGGGTAACGTCACAATGCAGGCAATCCCGCGTTACGTGTTGGCCGAGTTCCTCAAGGTGCTGACGATCTCCCTCGTCGGTATGACAGCGCTGATCATTCTGGTGCTGGTTGGTCAGCAGGCGGTGCGCGAAGGCATCGGCATCGGGCCCCTCGTGCGGCTGGTGCCCTTCGCGCTGCCGGAAGCGATGCGTTTCGCGGTGCCGGGCACCGTCCTGCTGGCATCCACATTCGTGTACGGCCGCATGGCTTCCCAGAACGAAATCATCGCGCTGAAGGCCATGGGAATCTCGCCCTTGTTGCTGGTCTGGCCGGTTCTCGCGCTGGCCGGCTTCATCAGCCTGGCGACCGTCTGGCTCAACGATGTCGCGGTCTCCTGGGGACGAAAGGGCATGCAGCGCGTGATCATCGAGTCGGTCGAAGAGACCGCGTACGGCATTCTCAAGGCCCGCAAGAGTTTTTCCAACGATAAGTTGACCATCAACGTTCGGGATGTCGACGGCAAGCGGTTGGTCGGACCGGTGATCACCGTCAAACAGGGTGCGGGAAAACCCGATGTCACGATTGACGCCCGCGAGGCCCAATTGCATGCCGATCTCGACGAAGGTCAACTCACGATCCAGTTGGTCGACACGGACGTGGAAATCGGTAACAAACAGGGCCTGGTGCTGCCCGGCAACCATCCCTACGTCGTGCCGCTGGCCGATTTGAGTCGTCGCGCCAAAGGGAAGCGGCGTCCTTCAGAAATCCCGCTCCACGCGATTGCAACAGCCGTCAGGCAGCAGCAGGACCAGATCGCCGCGCTGGGCCGACAATTGGCGGTGGCGGCCACCTATCAGTTGATCCTGGGAGACCTTCCGGCGCTTACGGGCCAGCAGTGGCGCGAGCGCCGCCACCGTCTGTCCTCGGCCCGGGAAACGCTGCACCGGTTGAGAACCGAACCGCACCGCCGCTGGGCCAATGGCTTTAGTTGTCTCTGCTTTGCGCTGGTGGGCATGCCCATGGCAATCCGGCGTCGGCACGGCGAGTTTCTGGCGAGCTTTTTTATTTGCTTTCTGCCCATCCTGATTGTGTACTACCCGTTTCTGATGGTCAGTGTCGACCACGCCAAACAAGGCCAGTGGCCGCCGCAAAGCGTGTGGCTGGGAAACATCGTTTTCCTGCTGTGGGGATGGTGGCTGCTGCGACGGGTCATTCGCTACTGACCAGGCCCGTTGCCGCGCCCCTTTTGCCCAACCTTCCCTGTCCCTCCCGATTACGCCTTGCCCTGCACGCGTCGCCGGTGGTACACTCCGCGACCCCGCGAAAGCCGCCGCCGCCGGCAACGAACTGGGTCCGCGGGGAAATTGCGACAGGGAGGTCGCGGATGCTCTCGAGTACGCCGATCCGCTACAAGCTCTGGTTGGGTACGGCCCTGCTACTGGTGCTGGTAGCCACGCTTGCAGCCAGCGGCTCCTATGGTCTGTACGCCTACCGAGGCTTGGTGCGCACCCTCCGGGACCGTTCCACGGAGCTGCCGCTGGCCACGGAGCTGGCCGTGCGCGTCAGTGACCTGCGTTCCACGCTGAGTGAATACCGCGCGTACAACTCCTTTCCTCTCCAGGGGGACAACCAGGTCGACCTGCAACTGAACCGCGACGCGTTCGTCCGGGAATTGGATCTGGTTCGAGCCGTACTCGAGCGGTACCGCGCGCGGCTGGACGAAAATGCCAGTCATTCGCATTCGCTGATTGGCGAAGATCGCCAGGAGCGCAATACGCTGGCGGGCATGGAACGCCTGTTGGATGAGATCGCGGGCGCGAGTGAGAATCACAACTGGCTGCTGGACGTCGATCGCGCCATATTGGGCGAGCTGACCAACCGCGTGGACCGGCTCCAGGAGTTGACGGCGGAATTACCCAATCACCTTTACGGGCGCTTTCACACGTTGGCGGAGAACGTGCGGTTGCAGTACCGTACGGCGATCATTGTCACGTGGGTGAGTTCCGTTTCGGCGGTGATCCTGTTCGTCGTGTTCGTGCGTTTTTTCTTCGTATGGATCTTCCGGCCGCTCGGCGTTCTTGTCGAAGCGTCCCGGAAGGTGGCTGCGGGGCGGTACGACCATCGAGTCCACCTCGAGTCGCGCGATGAAATGTCGGAACTGGCGGAAGCCATGAACGACATGACCGCGCAATTCCAAATTACCCGCGATGAACTCGACCGCCAGGTTCAGGAACGAACGCGCCAAGTAGTGCGCAGCGAGCAGCTGGCGAGTGTCGGGTTTTTGGCGGCCGGCGTGGCCCACGAAATCAATAATCCGCTGGCCTCGATCGCCTTGTGCAGCGAATCGCTGCAAAACCGCATATCCACGGTCATTGATGCCTCCAACCAAGACCACGACGTCGTGGCGAACTACTTGAAGATGATTCAGGAAGAAGCATTTCGCTGCAAGGAGATCACCGAGAAGCTACTGGACTTTTCCCGCATGGGGGATGTGGATCGGCAGTCCACGGATCTCCGCGCCCTGGTTCGCGATGTCGTGGAAATGGTTCGCCATCTGGGTCGTTATCAGGGAAAGCACCTGACAATGTCGCAGGGCGAATCCGTGATGGTGGCGATCAATGCCGCGGAGATCAAACAAGTCGTTCTCAATCTCTTGACGAACGCCCTCGACAGCGTCGACCCTGGCGGTTCCGTGCACGTCGTCGTGCAACGGCAGCAGGAGAATGCGGCCTTTATTGTTTCGGACGATGGCTGCGGAATGACGGACGAGGTGATGCAGCACTTGTTCGAGCCGTTCTTCACGCGCCGCCGCAACGGCCAGGGTACGGGGTTGGGCCTTTCCATCTCCTATCGCATCGCCTCGGACCACGACGGACAGATTGACGCCAACAGTGACGGCCCCGGAAAGGGATCCCGGTTTGTACTGACGTTGCCGGCCGTGGAATCGGCCGCGCCTGCCCAACATGCCGCTGCCTGAGGCCTCTACGGGCCCTTGCTGCCGGCGAACCAGGAGAGACCGACCGACCGCGACCAGCCGATGCGGCGCGTGGTTCGCCATGCCTTTCGCGGCATGGTCCGGGCCGTCATCGGCGTCGCAGCGTTCTGACTGCAAGGAGGGACACCATCAAGCCCAAGAACTCGAAAAAGATGAAACTGCTGTTCGCCGATGACGAGAGATCGCTCCAGGAGTTGATGAAGATTGAGCTGCCTGGCATGGGTCACGAAGTGACCGTCTGTCCCGACGGTCTGACTGCCGTCGCGGCGCTGGAGCGCAACACGTACGACTGTATCCTGGTCGACCTGGACATGCCCGGTCTGGGCGGCATTGAAGTGATCGCCAAAGCCAAGCAGATCTGCCCCGACACGGAAGCCATTGTGCTGACGGGAAAATCGTCTTTCGATACGGCTGTGGCCGCGCTGCGCAACGGCGCGTTCGACTATCTGACCAAACCCTGCAAGCTGCTGGAGCTGCACGCCCTGCTGGAGCGTGTCGCTGCGAAGCGCGAATTGACCAATAAGTACCGCGCACTGAAGCGACGCGTGGAGCGGCTGGAAGGGACGCCTCGACTTGTCGGCGACACGCCGGGCATGGTCAAGGTTCGAAGCCTGATTTCCAAAGTTGCTCCGACCGATTCCAGTGTTCTGATCCTGGGCGAGACAGGCACCGGCAAGGAACTCGTGGCCCGCGCCGTGCACGAACAGAGTTTGCGGGCGGATATGCCGTTCGTGGCCGTCAACTGCGGCGCGTTGCCCGAGACGCTCATCGAGAGCGAATTGTTCGGGCATCGC
>CAZNKT010000002.1:103860-124483 GCA_964573605.1 uncultured Pirellulales bacterium | reverse complement strand
CTTTTCCAGCGGTTACTTAGATGTTTCAGTTCACCGCGTTTGCCGCACGCGCCTATGAATTCAGCACATGCCAAATCGGGAATCCCGGGATCATCGCTTGTTTGACAACTCCCCCGAGCTTTTCGCAGTCTTCCACGCCCTTCATCGCCTCCTGATGCCAAGACATCCCCCGTGTGCCCTTAGTAGCTTGACCACATAGATCCAACCCTCTCGCCGCTCTCGACATGATCGACGAAAACCACGTTCCGGTTGCGACCCATCAAGCTATGTGACAGCCAGCGCCGTACATGCCTCGCCCTGCAAACAGAGCAAAGACGACCGTGCTGGCCGTGTAACGATCTTTTGCCATCCACGCCGCGTGCATCAGCAAAGGGACTCGCGTCCCCTCGATCCGCCCGCCACACGCAGACAGCCAACGCTAAGGCAAAGGAGATCCGTATGAGCACTCATCGCATCCGCCCGCAGGCGAACCAAACAAGTTGCTCACAAAGATGCCACTCGTCGCAATTACCAAATTGTCAAAGAACAAACGGCCCCGGCGGCCACTGTGGCCTGCCCGATGCCTATCCACCCGCTCCGGCCCCCGCACCGCGTTACTCATCCCTACCAAGGATCAGCAGCGGAAACCGTGCCGGAACGCGAAGGACCTCCCCCTGTGGGCGAGAGCCGAAGCAGCCCCACGGCTGCGACGGCTGCCGACCACCCGGGCGGACTCCACACACCCCCACATCGGCGCCAACAAGACGGTGAATATACCGCCCCGATCAAACGCTGTCAAACGGTGGTCTCATAACCATTTATTTCCTTTGGAGCCTCCAGAGACAAGCCCTCCGCGGAGCCCAACAATCGAGGATTGCCATTCCCCCCACATTGTGGGGTCGTTTTTGGGGCGCGCGGGCTGCTTGCTGCGTTCCGCGTCGCCCGGCGCGGCGTGCCCCCATCCCGATGATCCCGGTGTGGGCTGCCGCCCGTGCAACCACGGTTCAGCGTCGGACGCGGTACAGTTTCGACCCCGGATTCAGGTCCACAGCCTCGAAGCGCGACGCGTCGGCGTTTTCGAAGACCAGCAACTGCACGAGCACGCTCGCGTAACTCTCCGCATCCAGCACCAGAAAGACGCCATCGTCGGGCAGGCTTACGACGTGATAGGGCGCGTTGGCGTCGAACAGGATCGTGCGGACCTGCAGCTCGCCCGTTTCTGAATAACGCAATAGGTGCAGCGCGTGCAACGGAAATCGACGCCTGCCGATCGTACTTGTTCGGGACCGCGCATCGATTTGGAGCAATCGATGGTTCAGCGTCACAGTCAGTTTGTGTCCCTTGCGGCGGCCCGTTGCCAGCGTGTAGACAGGCCGTTGGCCGGATTTGCCCGTGAGCAGGTCGCGGTCACTGAACATGCGAATGGCGGGATACATCCGCAACAGTTCCGCTGGAAGGAACAGGAACGTTTCGCGCGTCTGGGGAAGCAGTTCGAATGTTGGAGAGGCGGCCAGTTCTAGAAAATCGCGGGGGGTTTCCCGCTGCTCGTTGCGATCCCACAATATCCTGTTTATCACGGCATTGTTGCCTCGCATCCGCGCCTGATATTCAGCAGCCATGAGACTCAGATTGGCCGCCTGCCGATACGACGACGTCGACAGGATTTTGGAAACGAGAAAATTATCGGGCGACTGATTGGAAGCAGGCGAATTCAGCGTCTGGCATCCACTGTAGAACCATACCGCGCTGCCATAGTCCCACCATGTAATGACCATATCGTCGGGAGCCGCCTGCCGCCGAAGCGTGTTCAAGGCCGCAACATCATCATGGCGCAGCAGTACGGGGATTTTGTAGTCTCTTATCCACTGCAGGTTGGGAACCAGCAGCGCGAGCGTTCCCAGAGCACAGCAGGCCGTGGGAAACTGAGGACGTCCCACAATTCGATCTGCGAACCGATCCCCTGCTGAAGGACCTCGATCCCGACGCGCCGCGGCTTTTCTTTTGAAGCGATGCCGCGCGACGGACGGCTCCGTGCGGGCTCGGCCCCAGCGTTGCAGTTGCTGGCCGGCCGACGCGAATAGCCAGACGGCCGACAGCGCGGACAGCGGGACGGCGAAGATCGTAAACCTCAGTCCTCCGGCCAACGCGAATAGGCCCAGTCCGGCGAACGGCAGTGCCAACAGCATTTCGCGGTGCCGCCTCATCCACACGATGTAGCCGGCCAGGGCCAGGGCGGCACCCCATGACGACCCGCTGATTCGCTGGGCCACCGTGGCTAGCGGCACGGCCTTTGTTTCACGGACGGTGGTCAGCGTGTTTTTGAACTTGTAGTCGGGACGCTTGCGTTCTGTTTTCGGCACCGCGGCGCCGCGTGGCGAAACCGACCGGGACCGTTGTGCGGCGCGCATCTGCATCATGCGGGACAGTATCGCCTCGTGGGGAGCGGCCACCACGGCGAAAAGTCCCAGACTGGCCACACACAGTGCCACCCGTCCCCCCCCGCGGATCCACCCCCTCATCAGGCACCAATGACTGACCAGGACGGCGACCAATCCGCCGCCAGCCAGCCACGCGCGATCGGGCAGCGTGCTGCCCCGAAAACCTTGGGCGCACGTCGCGGCCAGGGCCAGCAGAATGATCGCATGCCACGCGAAACCGTTCCGGCGACAAAAGACGGCCGCGTAGAGTCCGAAGGCGACCGCCACGCCATACGCCACGGGAAGACCCGGACCGTAAAAGAACGGGTAAACCAGCAAGGTGAGGCTGGCGCCCAATAGCCACGCCAGGGACTTCCGGCGGACAGCGGCCAACATGAACAGCAACGCCAGCGTCGGTACCGTCACCGAGAACATGTCCGTGTCGTAATAGCCCGCGAGTGTGCGATTGTAATAACTATGCGAAGCCACGCCCAACGCCGCCGCCAGAAAGCCAACGACGGTCCGGCCGTAGAGTCTGCCGATCAGCAGTATCGGCACGGCCAGCAGCGGGGCGACGACAAGCGGCATGAAAAGCATGATTGCCGGAATGCCAATCGGCACGACCCAGTGGAGCACGCAGGGCAGTGCCGTAATCATCCCGTGGTGCAGAACGCCCGGCACCATCGCATTCTGCTCGTGCATGCCGAGCCACGCCTTCTGCAAAACACAGCCGAACAAGAAGGAGTCGCGATTGTTGGGGAGAGGAAGGCCGTTCCACATGAAGCCGTCCGTTTGGCTGGCGTAATAGATCCAGTAGCAGCGGACCAGGACGCCGAACAGCCACGCCACGACCAGCAACAGCACCGCGACGGGCCATGTCACTCGATCGGCTTCCACGCCATTTCCGTCTTTGCCTTGCGCCAGGCTCATGGCCAGCCCCACTTTGCCGTCAGCAGGCAATAGGCATGAATGATCACCGCGACCAACAGCATCAAACCGCTGTATGCGTGGATCGTGAGCATCAGCGTGAGCCCGCGCGTGTCGAGGATGGGCATCATGCTGACGAGCATCGTTCCGGCGGTGATCACGGCCGCCAACAGCACGCTCCAGAACGACCAATGCCAACGTGTGGATAATCGAGCGCACGTCGCAGGACCGGTGTCCCACTGCGGCAGCGGCGTGACGGTTCTTCTCGACCAGCCGACGGCGACGATCGTCAGCGCCGGCAAGAGGATCCCAGCAGCAACGATATGCGCCAGCAGGGTCCAACGGCGTACGTGTCCCTGCGCTGCCATTCCGTACAACGCCGTGGCGGCCAGCACACATACCGAGAACAGCACCACGGCGTAGGCGCACCGTGTGAGCCATCCACCCGGGCGAGATTTTGACGGACGACGCGACCCACGTCGCGTGGCAACGAAGTCCACCAACAGCGCGGCGGCCGTGACGACCAACGCCGTGACTGCCGTGGAAACGTACTCAGTCGCGCTCATGGTCGGTTGGCGAGGGAGCGTGGCGGGGGTGTTCGAAGCGAATCGTCCAGCGTACCGCGGCACTCGTGGCGGCGGCGGCCAATACCAGTCCGATCATCCCCGTGGTGACCACGCCGACCCACTTGAAAAAATCTCGGCCCACGAACGCAGCTTCCCAGGCGGACAGGAGGCGGGGATCTTCGCCAAGCCACTGGTGCATCGGCTCCGAAAGCCGCTTGTCGTCGGGTGCCGGTCCGATTGCGGTGACGGTGCCGTAGAACAACGGAGCGTCGCGAGCATGACAATCGGTGCATCCGGCCGAGCCCAGCGACTGCCGCGCCGGGCGCACGTCGTGCCCCAGCGGCCAAACGACCGGTTCGGCCGCAGGATGCGATTCGGCAACCACGGATTTTCCATCGTCCGACGAGCGGTATAATCTTCCGCCCGATACGAACACCGGTTCCACGGCAGGACCGGGCGGCTGCTTGGCTAACGCGGTGAACGCTTGGAGGAGCTTTTCGTCGAACGCGTCCGCCGCTTTGGATTGCAATGCAGCGTCAAGCGCGATTCGCTGCCTTTCGGTGAGTGTCTCCGGCTTCTGATCGGCTGCGTCTCCCAACACGGCGCGTTTCTCGTCGGGCGTCAAACGCGCCTCTCGCAGCTCGGCCTGAAAGTCCTTTCGGATACGCATCGCGCGGCGCAACAGCGTAGAGACGGAATCCGGCGTGGCGGGCGTCACTTGGCCGTCTGCCAGCCAACCCCAAAACGCCGGCCACGTCATGCGGTGCGGCCCGATGGTTTGTTGCGCGTTGCGCAAGAACACCGGTTCGACGATGCCCGGCGGGTCGTCGCTGTCGCGCGACTGCGACGGGACTCCGAAGTTGTGGGCCATGGCCGTCTGAATCCTGCGGGCCGAATCGCTCGGAGCAGGGCCGCTGTGACATGCCGTGCAGGACATGGATTCCAGGTGCAAGGGTGGCAGGCCGCGGTGCAAGGGGCGCGGCGCGCCGAATCGCCCGGAAAGGGTGCGACCCCTCGACGAAGCTGCCTGTTCCATATGGCAATTGCGGCACGTGAAGGCCCGCGCAAAGTCGCCGGCCGGATGAGGTTCGCCCGGATAGCCTCGAACCGTGTGATGGTCGATGCCGTTGCGATGGCAGTCGGCGCATGTCAGCCCGGCACGCAGGTGCACGTCCGCGTCATGCGTCCACCATTTGGACGGATTGCCCGTCGGCCGGACCGTATGGCACGCATAACACGCCCGATCGGGCGGGCTCCGCACGACATCGAAAAAGACACGACCTTCGTCATCGAACTTCCTCGTGTCGTAACGCGTCTTGACACCGCGATCGGGCACTTCTCGGGCGTCGAAATCGTCCGGCAGACGGCGGGCCATGCCCTTAATGCCGGCCAATCCCAACGCAGCGGTGGCGGCCCAGGCGAAATTCTGGTTGTCGATCTGCCGGGCCCATTCGGCGTGACGATACGTGCGATCGGCCGCATGGCACAGCATACAGTCCACTTCGAGCGCGCCACTGACCGCAAAGCGGCCCGGCAACGATTCGGCGTCCGATGCCACGGGCCCTCCGCACAGATGACTGCCGAACGTTGCCACAAAATCGAAGGTCGACATTCCCAGCGCATCGGGATGGTAAGTGCCCGGCCAGCGGCGGTAGGAGACGGGAATCTGCGTCCCTGTCCGTCGGTGCGTCCACAGCCACGGTTCGCCGGACCGTCCGTGTAACTGCTCATCGTCCGTCGAAAAGTGATATCCCCGGGCGATCCGGTCGTAGTCGTGGCATTTCTTGCACGTGTTCTTGGGCGAATAAGGACGGGCGTCGCTTTCCGAGGGATGGATGACGCGATCCGATGCATCGTACAAATCAATGAAGTGCGTGTACGGACTCCGACTGTACGTCCGTTTGTACCGGTCCCGCACCGCGCCGCTGGCGGGTCGGTTGAGTACAGCGGCGCCGAGCGCCGGGATCACAACGGACGCCCATAGGATGGTCACGAACAGGCGGACTGCCGGAGCATTGCCAATCGCACTGCTCATTCGTCACCCTTCCGGGTCACCTCGGCCTGCTCGTCCTTATCAATGATGGCACGCACAATTTTGTCATTGGAAACAAGCACGTTGATTTCTGCTTTCGTGTCGGCATCCCAATATCGTAGCTTGTCCTTTTCCGGAGGTTCTTTCGCCGGAGAGACAACGCGGAATCCCACATGAAAAGCATCCGTGTACCACCAGATCGACTTGGGAAATTGGGGGTCTCGTTTCTGCCACGATCGGTCGGATGCAAGCCGGGCGGCGCTGCGGCACCCTTCGGCTTCAGAATTCCAGTTGCCACCCCGCACGACACGGGGGAATACGTCCGTAGGCCAGCAAATCGCGTCTTTCCACGACACTTGCTTGCCGGCCAATTCCGCGTAGTGGCCCTCGTCGTAGGCGTCCAGCACCCACTCCGATACGTTGCCGTGCATATCGAAAAGGCCCCAGGGATTGGGCTTCTTTGAGCCGACCTTGCGGTACCCGGCCCCAAAATCCGGGTGTCCCTTGTCCTGGTCGTCGTAGAAGCTGTTGTCGAAGTACCAGCCGTACGCGTCCAAGCGTTCCGGGTCGTTGCCGAACGACCACGGCGTCGTCGTGCCCGCCCGCGCGGCATATTCCCATTCCGCTTCCGTCGGCAGGCGGTAGAAGCGCCCCGTCTTCTTGCTTAACCACTTGGTAAATTGCTTGGCCGCATACTGCGAGATGTCGGCGGCCGGGTAACCTCCCCGCGACCCCATGCCGCTGAGGATCGGGGCCGAGTCCTGTTCCCACAGCGGAGTTGGCAGGCTAACGGCATCTGCCCATTGCGGCGTGGACGTGCCCGACTGGTATTCCGACGTCTTGTCCAGTACTTTTTCGTCGGCGACCTGGTTGTACTCTTGACGGAACTTGTCGTACTGGTCCCAGGTTACTTCGTACTTTCCCATCCAGAACGGCTCTATTTCGACTCGAAATTGAGGACCTTCGTCCGGCGATCGCCCCGGCTCATCGGCGGGGCTGCCCATCGTGAACGTGCCGCCCGGCACGGGAACCATGTCCAACGCAATGCCGGCGTCCGGTACGGTCTGCGTATAAGCAGGTCTGGGAAGCGCCCCCGAATCGTTGCTCCACGCGGTTCGAGATACCAAACCGGTACTGGCCAGCAACGCGATAAAAAGTCCCAGGATAGAACATCTCGCTACGATCGAAGCACGCCGCGTCATCGTCCATTTCCCTGATACAACCAGTATGCGTCCGGCGCGCTTGCGACACACGCTCTACGAAGTCACCGGGTGCGATTATGACATAGACCGGCCACGACGCGCCAGCCCCCGGTCCCCGGCAGTTCGCAATTGCTTACGCCCGCGTGAACCGCATGCGGGCGCGAGCCGGCTGATTTTGCTGTCTGGCAACCGAGTGCGCCCTCTAAGCCATCGTATAATAGGTCTCCTCAGAAGGGAACGTAGCTCATGGCCGGAGATGCGTCCGCTGCCGACGCACCGGCCCGCGGCAGATTCTTGCGTCGTGGAGAGATACGTCGACAAGGACACGGAAACCGGCACACTGCCACAACGCGCCGTGTGTCCGCACTTTCGGATAGACGCAGCACACCGCCGGCAGCCACGTGGTCACGGTCGCTCAGGCGGACAGACACGGTCGGCGGCGGCAACGTGCGGGCCGGTTCCGCACGACGAGCGCCGCCCGGAGAATCGGTTTTCTGAAGGCCTGGCTCGCCTTAATATGAAAACTGCGAGGGGGACTGACACGCGCTACGCCTGAGCGGTCGATGAATTTTATTGCCCACAGCCGACCCACCACGTCTCCAGCACTGGTTGACGCGCGTAATTCGAGTCTCCGCGGCAGATGCCTCCGCTGGCATCTGATCATTGCCGTGGGGGTCAGTCTCGTGGGCGGTACGATGGCGGCCGCCGAGCAGCGATTCGCGCGGAGCGAGCAGCATATGGGGACAACGGTCCAGGTGCTGCTCTACGCGAAATCCGCGGAGCAGGCCCGCCACGCAATGGACGCGGCGTTTGACCGAGTTGAAAATCTGGAGACGTTGCTCAGCGACTATCGAGCGGGCAGCGAAGTGAACCGCCTGTCGAAGTCATCCGGCGAGCGCCCCCCCGGCCCGGCGATGGCGGTGAGCGACGATTTGTGGACCGTGCTTCAGTTTGGCGTCAAGGTGGCACAGCAGTCGCGGGGCGCTTTCGACGTGACGGCCGGTCCTTTGACCCGGTTGTGGCGACGCAGCCGTCAGCTCGGTTCGCTGCCGACATCCCAGAGACTGGTCAAGACGCGTAAGTCGGTGGGCTTCGACAAGCTGCGGCTGCATCCAGAAACGCGCAGCGTGTCGCTGCTGGCGCCGCACATGCACATCGACCTGGGCGGCATCGCCAAGGGATACATCCTGGACCAGATGATGCGCGTGCTTGAGAACAGCGGCATCGAGCGGGCACTGATCAATGGCGGCGGCGATGTCGTAGCCGGTGGACCGCCTCCCGGCCAGGGCGGGTGGACCGTCGCGGTGCCATCGGCCGAACCGGAAGGGGGCCGCGCCGCGGTACAACTGGTCGATGCCGCATTGGCCACTTCAGGAAATACGTACCGCTATGTCGAAATCGACGGTGTGCGCTATTCGCACATTGTCGATCCGGCGAGCGGCTTGGGTTTGACCCATGGCCTGGTCGTTTCCGTGTACGCCCGGGACGGAATGACCGCCGACGCGCTGGCGTCGGCGGTAAGCGTGCTGGGGGTTTCAGATGGAATCGCCCTGATGGAAGCGTTTCCGCCGGCGGCGGTCCGCATCGTCGATCCCGATAGTGACCCCGCCGCGGTACACACTTCGGCAGGCTTTCCACCGACGCGTTAATACGAGGATTGTCTGATGGACAGCGCGTCGCGGCAGCACGGCGGGCAGCGGAACCTGGTTTATCTGCAGGCTGGCCTGCTGGTCTTGATCGGGTGCGCTATTTACTACAACAGCCTGCAAGTGCCTTTCCAGTTCGACGACAACAAGCATATTGTGCGTAGCCGGGCCATCGAAAGACTGTGGCCGCCGTGGCACCTGATCGCGGGCACGCGGCGGCCTCTGATCCGCCTGTCGCTGGCTGCGAACTACGCCATGCATGGACGCAGCGTGGTCGGTTACCACCTGACAAACGTTGCCGTGCATCTGGGCGCCGCTCTTGTTTTGATGGGCATCGTGCGGCGACTCGTCATCGCCTGGCGGACCCGCACCGGCGGCGACGAGTCGACGCCACGCGGCAATCCGGTGGTGGTGGGCGCCACCTCGGGGGATGCAATCCACGGCGACGGGAACCCGTCCGGGCGGGCGGGCATCGGTACGGGGTCGAAAGATGCCTGGCAATCCAACGAACGAGCCGAGAGTGCGGCCTGGATCGGCTTTGCCGTAGCCCTGTTGTGGATGGTCCATCCCTTGCAAACGCAGGCGGTGACCTACATCATCCAACGGGCCGAATCGATGACGGCCCTGTTGTACCTGCTGACCGTGTACGCCGTGGTGCGGGCCGCCAGCGGGACGCGGAGCGAGCGGTGGCAAATAGCGGCGGTCGTTTTTTGCGCGCTCGGTATGGGCTGCAAGGCAGTCATGGTATCCGCGCCGCTGATTGCGCTTTTGGTGGACCGAACGTTCTTTGCCGGGGACCTGCCAACCGCGCTACGACGGCGATGGAAGATGTACGTCGGGCTGGGGCTGACGTGGCTGGTACTGCTGGGGGCACTGAGCGCCGAACGGTTGTTCCGCACGCCGACGACGGCCGGCTTCGGCGGCCAAGGCATTTATACGGTGACCTGGTGGCGCTATGCGGCGTCGCAACCGGGCGTGATCTTGCACTATTTGCGGCTGGCAATCTGGCCGCATCCGCTGTGCTTCGACTACGGATGGCCGCCCGTGCGGACGGTTCCGCAAGCGCTGCTTCCGGCGCTGCCCGTCCTGGCCTTGCTGGTGGCCACCTTCTGGTACGTGCGAAAAGGGTCGTGGCTGGGCGTGGTCGGCGCGACGTTTTTTCTCGTCCTGGCACCCACATCATCGATCGTGCCCATCGCGGACCTGGCCGTGGAACATCGGATGTACTTGCCGCTGGCGCCGGTGATCGTCCTGGCGGTTGTGGCGTGGGAAACAGTCGTCGCGCGGGCAGGCAATCCGGGTCGCTGGCGCGCGATTTCCCGCGGCGCGGTCATGGCTGCGGCGCTGCTGCTGGGCATGCTCACGATCCGTCGCAATGAAGACTACATCTCGCCGCGCCGGTTGTGGGCGACTGTGGTCAAAACGGCGCCGCACCATTATCGAGGCCATAATAACTTGGCCAACGAGTTGCTGTCGCTCGGTCACTGGGGCGCAGCAATGGAGCATTATCAGCGGGCGCTGGAGCTTCAGCCGGACGTTGCCGAAGGACATCGGAACTTGGGCAGAGCGTTGATCCAGGCCGCGGAGGTCGCGCGGCGGCAGGGCGATGCGAAGCGTCACGACGAATTGATCGCGGCGGCCATCAAACAGCACCGCAAGGCACTGGAGCTAAAACCTGGGCTGGCCGAAGCGCACAGCGATCTGGGCGTGGCACTGGCGACGTCCGGGCAAATCGACGACGCGATCGTGCACTACCGCAAAGCACTCGAATTGCAGCCGAAAAACGCGGTGACACACGGAAATCTGGGAGCGGCGCTGGCCCGACGCGGACAGTTAAAAGAAGCGATTGTCCATTTCCGCAGGGCGGTTGAAATCCGGCCAAGTGCCATCAGCCACGACAATCTGGCGAAGGCGCTGGCCAGGGCTGGCAGGCACGTGGAAGCCCGGATGCACGTGCTGGAAGCCCAACGACTGAAAAAAGATCAATGAACCAAGAGGCAAGTGCTCCGACGGGGCGCCGACCGTCGCGGGCGGTCGCCCCCATTCGCCCACCGCGGCTAGGCCACCGGTTGACGCTGCGCGAGGCGGATTTCTGCCGCATCGCCCACCAGGCCTTCGACCGGTCGTCCCTGCTCGCCGTCGTGCCAGCAGATCGTCCGATCGTCGCCCTCAAGTGCCAAGCGCGCCGCGTCGCTGGCCCGCTCCAGCAACGTTGTCGCGCTGTCCTCGGTGCGAATCGACGCCAGTCCCATACCGCATTGCGGAAATCCCTCGGTTTCGCCGCGCCAGGCAGCCCGCAATGCCAACACGTGCTGCAACCGGAAGGCGACGAGCGCGGCTTCGTATTTGTCGGTGGATGGCAACACAGCGGCCACGGACATGTCCGCCATCTCCGCGACGCAGTCCAGCTCCCGTAAGGCCACACCAAGGGCGTTGACGACGGGTCGCAACAGATGCGCGCTGCTCGCGGCCTGACCGTCGCAGTGGTGCTGTTCGTTTGCGTCAAACATGACCACCAGCACGCAAAACGTTTTCTCCCGTCGGTTCCATTCGGCATAGCAACGTCGAAGCTCCCGGTCCAGCACGGCACGGCCGCTACCGGCGGCATCCCCATCCTGGCCGTTTTCTTGGGCGCGCGGCGACGACCCTTTGCTTGAGCGACGTCCGGCCGCGACACCGGCCACGAATCCTCCTACCAGCAAGCCTGTGCCGGCGGCAACGATTGGAGGGGTCAAAATGATTGCGGACATCATGCCATGATCTCACAGACCGGAAGGATCCCCTGCGTGGGGCGATGGGGCAAGATTGCGGTGTCGTGTGGTTGCGATGATGGTTGTGTTGGGTTGACACCGGGGGCTGCGACTGCCGGCGGAGCGTGTGCGGACCCGCGCATCCGTCTGAAACGTAGGTCTTGATTCAGCGATGTCAACGTGCGTTGCCAAGGGCTTGCCTTGGTTGTAACAATGGGTATCACCGGTCTCGAATCGTTCGTGCATCGATCACGGTTGGCGTTTTCAAGCAAAGTGGCAGGGGGTGAATTCATCAATGCGATTCCAGACGCGAGCCATTCATGCCGGCCAGCAGGCGGATGCGGCCACGGGAGCGACAATCGTACCCGTTTATCAGACGTCCACTTTCACGCAGGACGCGATCGGCCAGAACAAGGGATTTGAATACTCGCGTGCACGCAATCCCACGCGTGTTGCCTTGGAACAGTGCCTCGCCTCTCTGGAAAACGGACGCCACGCACTCACCTACGCTTCCGGAATGGCGGCCGTGGCTGCGACAATGCAACTGGTCACGGCGGGCCAGCATGTCGTCGTCAGCGACGACCTGTACGGCGGAACCTACCGCCTGTTTTCCCAGGTCTTGCCGGCCTATGGAGTGCAATTTTCGTTCGTCGACGCGCTTTCGCTGCCGACCCTTCAGGAAGCGGTCCTTCCGAATACCCGTTTGGTCTGGATCGAAAGCCCGACCAATCCCATGCTGCGTCTGACGGACATCGCCGGCTGCGCGGAAATAGCGCACGAAGCGGGCGCGAAGCTGGTCGTCGACAATACGTTCGCCACACCGTGTCTGCAGCAACCGCTCGACATGGGGGCCGACATCGTCGTACATTCGATGACCAAATACATCGGTGGACATTCGGACCTGCTCGGCGGCGCGGTCGTACTGTCCGATGATGATGTGGCCGCGCAACTGCGGTTTGTGTCCAACGCCACGGGGGGCGTGTTGGGGCCCTGGGACGCCTGGCTCTGCCTGCGCGGCCTGAAGACACTCGCCATCCGCATGCGCGAACACTGCGCCAATGCCGCTCTCGTCGCGCGGTTTCTGCGGGACCGGCGAGAGACCGCGGCCGTGCACTATCCGGGGTTTGAGGACCATCCGGGCCACGACTTGGCCGCGCGCCAGATGTCCGACTTCGGCGGCATGGTGACCGTCGAACTAAAGGGGGGCGAGACGGCCGCGCGGCGGCTGTGTGAATCGACACACGTCTTCACGCTGGCGGAAAGCCTGGGCGGCGTCGAATCGCTGATCGGCTACCCGTGGCTGATGAGCCACGGCGCGTTCGAGCCGCAATTCAAATCAGACAAGGGCATCACGCCGGCCACGGTCCGCCTGTCGGTGGGCATCGAGCACGCAGACGACCTGCTCGACGACCTCGACCAGGCCCTGGCACGGTCCGCCTAGCCACTCCGGGGTCGCGACGTGACCGCAAGATTGACAGGCGAGGGACCGCAAGCCGCGCGGGCGGTCTGCCAACGTCAGGCTCAACGCGCCGGGCGGCGCCGTGTCCGTGCCGTCACCGTTCAGTGCAGGGCGCCGAGCCGCCCGCTGCTGTCGCCGATCTTTTCCACCTCGGCCTTCATCGCATCCAGCATGGACAAGAACAGGTTGTTCATTGGCGTTTCGTGTGCCAGATGAATATGGCGGCCCGAACGAATGGCGCCCCCGCCACGCCCGGCAAGCAACACCGGCAGGTCGTCGTGCAGATGATGATTGCCGTCACTGATTCCGCTGCCATAGAGCACGACGGCGTGGTCGAGCAGCGTACCGTCTCCTTCGGGCACCGATTTCATGCGGCCCAAGAAATACGCGAATTGTTCGACGAGGAAACGGTCAATGCGTTGGATCTTGTCCATTTTTTCGGGATCGTTCTGGTGATGGGACAAGTGGTGGTGTCCGTCGTTCACGCCCACCATGGAATACGGACAGTTGCTGCCGGCATTGCCCAGCATGAACGTCGCCACGCGGGTCGTGTCGGTCTGGAAGGCAAGGACCATCAGATCGTACATCAAACGAATATGCTGTTGTCTGTCCTCCGGTACGCCGTCGGGCAGCTCCATTTCCGGCCGGCGCAGCGGCCCGAGTTGCTCAGCGTTTTCGATACTGCGTTCGACGGTCCGGACGCTGGAAAAGTATTCGTCCAGTTTGTGGCGGTCCGGGACGCCCAGTCGAGGGCGAAGCCGGGCGGCGTCTTCGGCAACCAGGTCCAGAACGCTCCGGCGATAGGCTGCCCGGCGTTGGCGTCCGTCGGCATCGTCGTCGCTGCCGAACATCCGTTCGAATACCATCCGCGGGACGATCTCCTTGGCCATCGGCGTGGTGGGTGTCTTCCATGAGATATTCGACGAATACGCACAGCTATAGCCTGAATCACAGTCGCCCGAGTTTCGGCCCGGTTCGATGCCGAGCTCGAGGGATGCCAGGCGTGTCTGGCGGCCGACCTGTTCCGCCGCCACCTGATCCACGGAGACACCGACGCGGATGCCCGCGCCCGAAGTCTTGACCGGATGCGCGCCTGTCAGAAACGACGCCGCGCAGCGGGCGTGATCGCCGGCGCCGTCGCCCTTGGCCCGGCCATTGTCTTGGGCAAGTCCCGTGATAATGTTGACATCCGACTGCATCTCTTGCAGTGGAAGCAGCGTCTCGGGAAGCGGGCCCGACTCCGTCTGCTGCACGGGTCGCCACGCAGGCATGATCACGCCGTTGGGGAAAAAAATGAACGCCCCTCGGACCGGTGGTGTCCAGGCCGACTGGGGGGAAGCGAAGAGCGGCTGCGGCCGCATCGCTTCCAGCAAGGGCATGCCCAACGAGACGCCGATTCCCTTGAGCGTCTGACGCCGCGAGATGCGCACGCCGCGCGTCCCTGAGGACACACTTCTGCGGGGCCTCGCCGCGGCCCCGGAAGAGATTCCTGGCGACCGTGGTCTGCTTGTCATGATTCGTCTCCCTCGCCGCGGTGCATGCGGAACGGCATGCTGCAGGCGACTTCGACAACGAGTGCGGAGAATCGGTAATCCTGCTGCTGAATCGCGTCCACAATTCTATCGACTACGGGACGATCAAAGAACTCCAGACCCCGGCCCAATGCGTAGGTGAGCATTTTTTCCGCGGCGGTTCGCACGAAAGGCTCGTGC
Source organism: uncultured Pirellulales bacterium (assembly GCA_964573605.1). Lineage (GTDB taxonomy): Bacteria > Planctomycetota > Planctomycetia > Pirellulales > JBBDJB01 > CAZNKT01. The sequence continues at coordinate 109,793 of CAZNKT010000002.1, read as the reverse complement.
CGCGACCGCAACAGCGCGATCAATTCGATGGGACCTTCAAATGAAGCGCCGTCGGGCAGCGTGCCGGAAGAGTCCACGGGCTTGCCCATGTCGGCGTCCCGCCACCGTCCGACGGCGTCGTAATTTTCAAAGGCCAACCCGAGCGGGTCCATCTGCTCGTGGCACGCCGCGCAGGCCGCATTCTGGCGATGTGCTTCGAGTTGTTGGCGCAGCGAAGCATCGGGATGGGCGGCCTGAGCGTCCTCCAGCGCGGGGACGGCCGGCGGCGGTTCTGGGGGCGGGGTCCCCAAGATGTTCTCCAGGATCCATTTGCCCCGCTTGACGGGCGATGTTCGTGTCGGATTCGAGGTCAGCGTGAGGATGCTCGCGTGCGTCAGGATGCCCGCGCGACGATCGTGATCCACGTCCACGCGTTGAAATTCAACACCGTCGATGCCATCGATGCCGTAATGAGACGCCAGGCGCTCGTTGACGAACGTGAAATCAGCATCCAGCAAATCGAGAAGGCTTCGGTCTTCGCGCACAATGGAGGTCACCACGCGACGCGTTTCCTGCCACATCGCCTCGCGCAGCGATTCGTCGAACGCCTCAAATCGGCTGGGATCCGGCGTGACCGTCGCCAGTTTTCTCAAATTCAGCCATTGTCCCGCGAAATTATCGACCAGCGCCGCGGACTTGGGATCGGCCAACATCCGCGCGACTTGCCCTCGAATCGCCGAATCATCGTTCAATCCTCCCTGGGCGGCGGCCTCGAACAACGCTTCATCCGGCATGCTGCTCCAAATGAAATAGGCGAGCCGCGTTGCCAGCTCGTAGTTGGAAACCGGCTGGGGGGACGGCGATTCGGTTGTTGGCAGATTCTGTTCAATGCGAAACAGAAATTCCGGCGATACGAGCATGGCCGCCAGCGCCGCCTGGAGACCGCGCTGGAAGCTGTCGCCGCGTTGGATGGCCGTCTCCACCAGGCGAACGAAGGGACGTACTTCGTCGCCAGTGACCGGACGCCGAAAAGCCCGTCGAAGCAGCGGCGTGAGCGTCTGACGCGCGGCGTCCTCGATCGAAACACCGTCCCCGGGCCGCGTCACGAGAATGCGTCCATCGCTGCGCGCCGTGTCCGCGGAGGAAACCGCCGATGTGCTGGCTGGCTGCGGGCCGACCAGCTCCATGGCGTGCAGAAAGACATTGCGGTCACGGTTCTGCGGGTCCGGATCGTCGGGTCGGTAATAATCGTTGGTGAACGCGACCGATATCGTAACCTCACCAGCCGACAATGCGCCGGAAACAGCGTACACGCCCGGCTCGTCGCGAGTGGCCTCCACGTCCCATGTGTGCCAGGGTTCGTTGTTGACGGACAGCCGCAGGCGCGCCGTGTCGGGACCAGCCTGATCGGCACCCGCCTCGACACACAATGTGTAACTGCCCGTGACATCGACGTCGAATCGTGTGGAAACCGTACCGTGCGACAACATGCTGTAGATGCCGCCGGACGTTCGGCGAACACCTCCCTCGACCTCCATGTCGCTTCCCGCGCGTCGCTGCCTGACAGGATTCTGCGGATCGATAATGGCCTTCTCTGCAATTTCTTCGGCCGCATCCAGGTATTTTTCCATCAGCAGCGGCGGCAGGGACAACACGTCTCCGTTGTTATCAAAACCCTCGCCGACGTCGTCCGCGGGAAATCGCGTTGCCGTATCGAAGTCGACCGCCAGCAAATCGCGGATCGTATTGCGGTACTCGATCCGATTGAGCCGACGCATGGTCACGCGGCCGGGATCCGGGGTGGCCGAGCTGCCCGCGTGCCGCAGCACGGCCTCCAGAGCAGCGATCAACCTCGCGCGGTCCGCATCGGTCGGCTGCTGTTCGTCCGGAGGCGGCATGGCCTTGAAGCGAATCATCTGCAAGGCGCGCTGCCACCGCGCGGGATCTCGCGCCGCTTCCAGTCCCCCCGCGTGCTGCTCGAAGTTAAGTCCCTCGGTTTCCAAATCGTCCCCGTGGCAGTCAACACAGTAGGTTTGGACCAGAGGCACCAGGTCTGCGGCAAACTGCCGCTCAAACGCGTCGTCGAACACCTCTTGGGCCGTGGCGCAGTGGGCCACGGCGACGCACGTTACGAGAAAACCGGCGACGATAACCACACCCGGCAACGCCATCCGCGCGCACGGCACCTGGAAGAAGCCGCCGGGAAGCGGAAACCGTGCCGACGGGCGTCGAGCAGCAGGCCCCGAGCCATCGCCGTACGCGCAGAAGATGCCCACCGGTGTGCGCGGTCGGCGGCGGCGGTAGGCTACGCAGAGGCCCATGGGGTTGAACCGTTCGAGAATCAGCGGGCCGTCGGGGGGACCCTCGCATTGTAACATCATGACGGCGAGCGGAGAAAGCGACGTGGCACGGTACCCGGCCGGACACAGCCGGGCAATTGCTACTTTTTTGACGTACGTGGTATTCTGCGGCCATGAATTCCCCAACGCTGCCAACGGTTGTCGTGACGATGGGCGATCCCGCGGGAATCGGCCCCGAAGTCGCATTGAAAGCGATGGCAAGGACCGAAGAGATCTCGGCGGCACGTTGGGTTTTGATCGGCGAAGCATGGATCGGCAGCGCTGAGCGACGGACGACCGCCGGTCTCTTCGATCAAACGGTCACCCGCTGGGAGGAAATCGCTCCCGACGTCAGGCGCGTGCTGTGGGACGTCCGGCAACTGGCCCCTCAGCAAATCAAGATGGGAACGGCCGCGGCCGAAGGTGGTCGGGCGGGCCTTCAATACGTGCGGCGGGCCGTCGACGCCTGCCTGTCCGGACAAGCTGCCGCGATGGTGACCGGGCCGTTGAGCAAGTACGCCGTGACGCTATCGGGCCAGGCATTTACCGGACACACAGAGTTCATCGCCGAACGATGCGGCGCCGCGGAATCCCGACTGATGCTGGTCAACGACCGATTGGCCGTGGTTCACGTTTCAACCCATTGCCGCCTGTCGGAGGCCACGCGAGTGGACGAGCAACGGGTTGCAAAGACCATCCAACTGGGATGGGAGGCAATGTTGAACATGCGGGGCCAGCGGCCACGGGTCGCCGTCTGCGGACTCAATCCGCACGCCGGTGAAGATGGCCTTTTTGGCGACGACGAGCAGACGATCATCGCGCCGGCCATCGCTCGCGTCCGGCAGCGAGGTTACGAGTGCGAGGGGCCTTTGCCGGCCGATACCGTTTTCTTTCGAGCCGTTGCGGGAGCCTTCGATCTGGTCGTGGCCATGTACCACGACCAGGGTCACGTGCCGATGAAGCTGCTGGATTTCGAACACACTGTAAACGTCACGCTGGGGCTACCCATCATCCGCACCTCGGTGGACCACGGCACGGCATTCGATATTGCCGGGCAGGGCAGGGCCCGCGCGGACAACATGCTGGCCGCCATGGACCTGGCCGTGCGACTGGTTTCGGCGAGTTTCCGGCCCCGGCCGACGGCATCGCGGAAGTGACGGGACACGATTTATGGCCCCCTCTGCAGAGGTGTCTCTCGCCCTTTTTTGGTTGAATTCTGGGCATAAGAAGCGGTTTCAGCGGTGTGGATGCGTTCAGATCGGGACCCGATCAGGAAAAAAATTCACCCAATTTAGTAGAAAAGGGTTTGAAGTTTGATGGTCGCGATGGCACAATCTGGTCATCCAGGGCAACAACCGGTCGGCGGTCGACCGGGAACATTGACGACTTGTTTTTGGTTTCAGGTTTTTCGGGATCTTTCTTTCGAGAAAGGCAAAGGAGGAGTCTAATGAAGCGAGTTCTTACCGTTGTGGCAATTCTTGCCGTTGCCGCGACCACTGCTCAGGCGACGAACATCTGGCTTTCAGAATCAGGTACTTCGTCGCCACTTGGCGAAATGCCGAATATCGGCATGGACAAGACGACCGCGCCGCACATCGGCGACCACATCTGGCTGTGGATTTGGGGTCGGCCTGACGAGGGCAAGACGCTCGCCAACTACCACGTGGAAGCGGATGTTACAGACCACGTGGTACTCTGGCCCACCGACGCCGAAATTCAAAACCCGTTTCTGGGCAACACCGGCGATCCTCTCAACAAGGACATATTCCGGCACGAGTTCACCGCGGTGAACGGTCCGGACGCTTCCGGTGTTGACATCCGAGGATTCTCTGTCAGCGACGACCAGGTGATTGGGGCCGGCCTCGGACCCAATACACAGGGTGTTGATCCCGGCTACGATCCGGCTAACGACGCCTGGCTGCTGGGATCCGTTCATTTTGTGGTTCACCGGCCCGGCCACGCCCATGTGGTTTTGGCAATCGGCGACCGGGGGATCAACAACGACGGCGAATCTTCGGAGGAAACGAGCGTCGTCTTCGGTAGCCCCAATAATCCGCCGTTAAACGGCGAATTCGACCGCGGCGTTCCCGTCGAGGTTGCATGGATCTGGACGGTTCCGGAACCGAGTGCCCTGGTCTTGCTCGGGATCGGAGTCGTAGGGCTCGTGCCGTTCCTTCGTCGCCGCAAGTCGTCTTAAGTAGTCTTACTGCTGACTGCCTGAATTGGCGGGTCCCGCAAGGGGCCCGCCTATTTTTTTGTCGCGTGGTCGTCGCCCCTTCGTCCGGATGATTCATCCGCCGAAGGGCGCTCGCCCACGGTTACTGGAAGCGCCGCACCAACGCAAACAGGGGCCAGCGCCCGGCGGCGGATCTCTTGCAATCGCGTGGAATGACTTCGCGGGAAAATGGGAGGTCAGGACGTCGGCAGCATGCCCAGCTCGGAGGTGCGGCAGGCTATCTGCTGACGCTGTCCGGACGAGAGATTCGTCAGCGGCGATCGGACGGGGCCGTAGTCGATGCCCCGCATGGCCAGCATCGTTTTTCCAGCGGCGATGCCCCCCATACTCAACAATACGTCGATCAGTTCGAACACTGTGCCCGACAGCTCTCGGGCCCGGTCCAACCGGCCCGCCCGGTACGCTTGGATCATCTGGAGGTAAAGGGGCGCCGCGTAGTTGTAAGACGTTCCGACCGCGGCGTCCGCGCCGGTCATGGCTACGGTTGCCAGCAGGTACTCATCGCGGCCCCAAAACATCTCGAACCGCCCATTGTCCAGTTCGAGGCAGCGGCGAAAATCGATAAAGTCGAGGTGCGTATATTTCATGCCGCGGAGTCGCGGAATCTCCTGGCCGGCCTGTTGCAAGAAGGCGACCATCGGCAGATCCACTCCGGTCAACGTGGGGATGTGGTAGTAGTAGAAGGGCAAGTCGCCCGCCGCGGCAATTGGCGCCAGGAATTCGACAAGATGATCGTTGTCGGCCGGTCTAAAATAGCATGGCGCGACGCAGCTTGTGGCCGAAGCGTTGACGCTCGAGGCATGTTCGGCCAGCCGGCAGGCGTCATCCTGGCAGTTGTGCCCCACGTGAACCATGACCTTGAGCCGGCCCTGGCTGACGTCGACCCACCGCTGGGCGACGCGCATCCGCTCGTCGACGGTCAGCGACACGCCTTCCCCGGTGGAACCGCACACAAAGACGCCGTCCACGCCATCTTGCAGCAGCAATTCGGCGTGTCTGTCGATGACGTCCAGTGCCAGCTGGCCATCCGGTGCGAACGGCGTGAACGTTGCCGCAATCAAACCTCCGGGTCGTTTGGGCATGCGGGTCTCATTTCGGTCAGGGATAAAAAATGGAAAGAATCAAGCGGGTTTTCGCGCGATTTCATTTTGCGGTCATGGTCCGCGAACCGGTGTTGGGTGCATTAAATCAGAGCCGAACACAGGGCCCAAGGGCAGACGTTCGGCGCGGTGGATGCTTGACAACCGGTTGTCGCGCAGCTACCATCGGCGCGCAGCCGCCGGAAATCCTACACGCGGCGCCAAGCCAGCTTTTGATGACCGCCCCTGTAATGACCCTCCTGTAATGACCCTCCTGTAATGACCCTCCTGTAATGACCC
>CAZNKT010000002.1:19518-103760 GCA_964573605.1 uncultured Pirellulales bacterium | reverse complement strand
GACCCTCCTGTAATGACCCTCCTGTAATGACCCTCCTGTAATGACCCTCCTGTAAACTATCCCACCTGCCAGGCATACCGGAGTGGCCTTTGCAGACTTGCGGAGGCAAGACCGGGCACGGTCCTTCCGGAACACGCTCGGTCAGAAAAGAGTCGTTTTCGGCAGACATCCTCGGCGAGACGGTCGTGCAACATGGTCCGTGGGTGCGCGTCGTGCGTTGTCGATCGATTCGAGTCCTTGATCTCTACGGGATCGGTTCATAAAGGGAACAGACATGCCGTGCACCGGTAGCGGGCTGAGTCGCCGCGGTTTTTTACACGTCGGCTTTCTGGGCGGTGTCGGATTGGGCCTGACCGACTTCTTCCGTGTACAGGCTGCTTTGGCCGACATCAAGACTTACGAAAGCCGTGAGGGCACGGCCAAGTCCGTCATTTTCATTTTTCTCCCGGGCGGCGCCGCGCACCAGGAAACGTTTGATCCCAAGCCCTATGCGCCGGTCGAGTTCCGCGGTCCGTTGGGGAGTGTGGCGACGAATGTCGAGGGCGTGCGGCTGGGCGAACTCTTGGGCAAAACTGCGCAGGTCATGGACAAGATCACGTTGTGCCGCAGCATGACGCACGGCGAAGCGGCACACGAGCGGGGCACGCACAACATGTTTACGGGATACCGTCCCAGTCCGGCGCTGGCGTTCCCCAGCATGGGATCGGTCGTTTCCCACGAGTTCGGACCCCGGAAGAATCTGCCGCCATACGTTTTCATCCCGAACCAGCCCAACACGTACGCCGGTACCGGATATCTGAGTTCGTCATACGCAGGCTTCAGCATCGGCGCGGACCCCGCGTCGACGGGATTTAAAGTGCGGGATCTGAATCTGCCGGGCAACGTCGCGGACGATCGCTTTGCTCGCCGCCGCCGATTGCTCGACGCGGTGAACGACCATTTTCGGGCGCGAGAGACATCGCAGTCACTGGACGCCGTCGACACTTTCTACGATCGGGCGTACAGCCTGATCAGTTCGCCGGCGGCGCAGGTGGCATTCGACATCGAGAAAGAAGAGCCGAAGCTTCGAGACGAATATGGACGCAATGCGGCCGGCGCGCGCATGCTGCTGGCCCGCAGGTTGGTGGAGGCCGGAGTCCGTTTCGTAACGCTGACCTACGGAAGCTGGGACATGCACAACAACATCCAGGGGGGGATGCGGAACGGGATTCCTCCGTTTGATCAGGCCTTCGCCGCTTTGATTCGCGACCTGGACGGCCGCGGTCTGCTCAATTCGACACTGGTGTGCGTGGCCACCGAATTCGGCCGTACTCCGAAGATCAACAACAACGCCGGTCGTGACCACTGGCCGAAGGTTTTCAGCGTTGCCATGGCCGGTGGCGGCATCCAGCGGGGGGCCGTTTACGGGTCGTCCGATGCGACGGCTTCCGAACCGGAGGAACAACCGCTGACGGTCGAGGATTGGGCCACGACCATCTACCACTGCCTGGGAATCGTTGCCGACAAGGAATTGATGGCGCCCGGCAACCGGCCGGTGGAGATTGTCAAGGGAGGCAGCGTGCGCAACGACCTGCTGGCATGAGCCCCGCCAAGCCCATGGTCGTCACCGTGCGTTGGGATGCCCGCGCGGCTGGGCGATGTCACGAAGCCGCACGCGGCCCGCTGGTTCGATTTTCTTGTTGAGACCTGTCCCATGCGTTCATGCAAACAAAAACTGGCTGGCGTCGGCGGGCCGGTCATTTGCTGGTTTCTTGCCGCTGCGTGCGTCTCCGCCGCCTCGCCCCGCCTGAGTCACATTCTGCCGCGCGGCATGCGTCGCGGCGAAGATCACGTTTTGGCATTCCACGGTTCGCGCATCGGCGACGCCCAGGAAATCTTCTTCTACGAACCGGGCTTGGAAACGGTCGAGATCAAAGCGGAAAGCGACGCCGTGGTGCGTGCGACGGTGCGTGTCGCGGACGATTGTCGTCTTGGCGAACACATCGCCCAGGTGCGCACGGCGTCGGGAATTTCGGATTTCCGTACCGTGTGGGTCGGCATCTTGCCGGTGGTCGACGAAGCGGAACCCAACAACCAGTTTGACGCCCCCCAGCTCGTCTCCCTGAACGTAACCGTGCGGGGCGTCATCGATAATGAAGACGTCGATTACTTCGCGGTGGACGCCAAGGCAGGGGAGCGTTTATCGGTTGAGGTCGAGGGAATGCGGTTGGGAACAACGCTCTTCGATCCCTACGTCGCCATCCTGAACGACAAGCGATTTGAACTGGCGGCCAGCGACGACAGCCCGCTCGTACAACAGGACGCCGTGGCGGGAGTAATCGCGCCCGATGATGGCCGATACTTCGTCGAGGTGCGTGAAAGTGCCTATGGGGGGAATGGCAATTGCCGTTACCGCCTGCACGTCGGCACGTTTCCGAGGCCCACGGGCGTCTATCCCGCCGGAGGACCGGCCGGGGCTCAAATGACCGTACGTTTCGTGGGGGATCCGAAGGGCGACATCGAACAATCGGTAACGTTGCCTGGCGAGCCCACGTTGGATTTCGGGCTTATCGCGAACGATCCGGGCGGGGCGGCACCGTCGTCCAATGCTTTTCGCGTTGTCGCATTCGACAATGTGTTGGAGACCGAGCCGAACAACTCGGCGGCCGACGCAGCAGCCACGGAACTTCCTCGAGCCCTCAACGGAATTCTTCATGCCGCGGGTGATGTCGATCATTTTCAGTTTGGCGCCAAGAAGGGTCAGGTATTTGACATCGAGTGCTACGCCCGCCGCTTGGGGTCTCCCGTGGATGCCGTGATCCACGTCCTCGACGCCTCAGGAAATACCCTCATTGGCAACGATGATTCTCGAGGCCCCGACAGTTATCTGCGATTTACCGTCCCGGCCGACGGCAACTACGTTGTACGCGTGTCCGATCATCTCCAGCGAGGAGGTCCCGATTTCGTCTATCGCGTGGAGATCGAGCCGGCCGCGGCAGCTTTGACTCTCGGCATTCCCCGCGTCGAGCGGTACGGGCAATACCGGCAGACCGTCAGTGTTCCTCGCGGCAATCGTTTTGCAACGCTGGTTTCGGCGAGCCGCGCCAATTTCGGCGGTGACCTTGTGCTGGAGGAAACGGCCCTGCCGGACGGTATCCACATCACGGCCGATCCGATGCCGGCGAACTTGAACGTCATGCCGGTACTGTTCGAAGCCGCGGCCGATGCACCGCTTGGCGGCAAACTTGTCGATTTCACTGCTCGCCACGCCGACGCCTCGCAGAATATTCGAGGCGGATTCCTGAACCAGGCCGACCTGGTGCTGGGGCCCCCCAACCAATCCGTCTACCGCCGCTGTGAAGTAGACCGACTGGCGATGGCGGTCGTGGAACACATCCCTTTTAAACTCGAGATCGTGGAACCCAAGGTGCCGCTGGTTCGCGACGGGTCGCTCGAGTTGAAGATCATCGTCCAGCGGGACGAAGGCTTCACGGCACCCATCAGTGTGCAGTTTCCGTTTCGTCCGCCGGGCGTCGGTACCGTACCCTCAGTGACCATTCCCGAGGGCCAGAATGAGGTGGTCTATCCGCTCAATGCAAATGGCAACGCGCAGATCGGCCCATGGAAGGTGTACGCCATTGGATCCGCCGACGTGAAGGGGTCGGCGTGGGCATCGACGCAACTGGCCTCGTTGACAGTCGCCGAACCAATGGTCACCGTCGCAATGCCACGATCCGCCTGTGAACAGGGGCAAACCGTCCAGATCCTGGGCACGCTCAATCACGTCAGGTCCTTTCAAGGCCAGGCCAAAGCCCAGTTGCTCGGGCTCCCCGCCAAGGTGACGGCACCGGATGTCGAATTCGACAGCCAAACGGAGCAGATTGTATTTGAGGTCGCAATGGATCCGTCCAGCCCGGCGGGAACGCATCGCAATATCCTGTGTCGAGTGACCGTGATCCAGGATGGCGAACCGATCGTGAGCCGCGCGGGGACGGCGGAATTGCAGATCGACAAGCCGCTGCCCGCTCCGCAAGACCAGCCCGCGCCCGTCGCTCAAACGCCGCCAGCGGAAGAACCGGATGCCAAGCCTCTGTCCAGACTGGAGAAACTCCGACTGGAGGCTCGCCAACGCAAAGCACGGCAAGGCGCCAAGGAAACCGGAGGAGGGGGCTGACCGATGCGCGGGCGAGGGGACACAATGGTTCGCGTTGCACCGGAGGACACGCCCTCGATGGCGCACCGCGCGGGCTTGCCGGCGAAGTTCGTTCCCGCCACACGGAACATCGTGGACGGCATACTCCGCCGACGCAACGTCACCGATCAAGACGCACCAGATACGAGGAGTGTGATGGCCTACGCCGCTGATAACACGGCCCGCACCCCGGTGGTACTCGCATTGCTGATTGCCATTACGGCCAGTCACGCGGCGAAAGCGACCGACAGGACGCCGACCGCCGTTGATGTTTACCCACCTCAAATACAGCTGACGACATCCCGCGACCACCAGTCGATTGTCGTGCAGGCCGTCTTCGCCGATGGAATTACTCGTGATGTTACGGACGAAGCCGCAGTGGCGGTTGCGGATGTCGGCATCGCGCGGTTTGACAACGGGGTGATCCATCCGGTGGCGGACGGGGCGACGACGGTGGCCGCCGAATTCGCGGGCCTCACGGCGACGGTGCCCGTGGAAGTGGCCCAATCGGCGGTGGATCGGCCGGTGAGTTTCCAATTGGACGTCATGCCGGTGTTCATGAAGGCCGGATGCAACAGCGGCAGTTGCCATGGAGCGGCCCGGGGCAAGGACGGTTTTCGTCTCTCGTTGTTTGGTTTCGATCCCCAGGGGGACTACTTTCGGCTCACACGCGAGGTGCCGGACAGGCGAATCAATCTGGCGCTGCCCGCCGAGTGCTTGTTGCTGGGAAAAGCGACGGGAAGCGTCCCCCATACGGGAGGCACGCGATTCGACGTGGACAGCCCCTATTTTCAGACGCTGCTTCGCTGGCTGCAGGCGGGCGCGCCCCGGGATGCTGGAGTAATACCGGCGGTGGATGAAGTGAAAATCTATCCGCCCGGAGCCGTGCTCGACGGCCCTGGAGCGTCGCAGCGCGTGATCGTTCGCGCCCGTTATTCGGACGGAACCACGCGTGACGTGACGGCCCTGGCTTTTTTTATGACCAATAACGACGACGCGGCGCCAATCACGCAGCAGGGCGTCGTCACGGCGAAGAACCGGGGCGAAGCGTTCGTGATGGCGCGATTCGAAACACATACCGTGGGCACGCATTTCATCGTGCTGCCCTCGAATCTCGAATTTCAGTGGACGGAAGTTCCGGAGTTGAATTATATCGATACGCACATTCATGCAAAACTTCGCAAGCTGCGCATCCGTCCCTCGCAGGTCTGCACCGATGAAGAATTCCTGCGGCGCGCGACGCTGGACATTACCGGAACGCTCCCCACCGAGGAAGAATACAGGGCGTTCATGGCATCGGACGATGCCGAGAAGCGAAAGCGCCTGGTCGATGAATTGCTGCAGCGAAAAGAGTTCGTCGAAATGTGGGTGATGAAGTGGGCCGAGCTGCTCCAAATCCGCACGACTCCCCAGATGAGCTACAAATCAATGCTGCGGTACTACAACTGGCTTCAGGAACGGATTGCCGGCAACGTGCCCATCAATCAGCTGGTGAAGGAACTGTTGGCGTCGGTGGGCGGCACGTTTGCCAATGCGGCGACCAATTACTACCAGAACGAGACAGACACGTTGAAGATTGCCGAAAATGTCGCCCAAGTGTTTCTGGGCATGCGGATCCAGTGCGCCCAGTGCCACAATCATCCGTTCGACCGATGGACCATGGATGACTACTACAGCTTCGCGGCGTTCTTTTCGCAGATTGGCCGCAAGCAGGGAGAGGATCCTCGGGAGCAGATCGTTTTCAACGCGGGAAGCGGCGAGGTTAAACATCCCGTGGACGGCCGCGTGATGCCGCCAAAGTTTCTGGGCGGCGATTCGCCGGACACGGCAGGCAAGGATCGCCGGGCGGTGCTCGCCGAATGGATCGGCTCCACGGATAACCCCTACTTCGCGCGCAACCTGGCAAATATCGTGTGGGCCCACTTCTTCGGGCGAGGCATTATCGACGAAGTGGACGACGTTCGCGTCACCAATCCAGCGGTTAATCCCGAACTGCTCGACGCGCTGGCCGAAAAGTTTGTGGAATACCAGTACGATTTCAAGAAGCTGGTGCGCGACATCTGCACGTCGAGAACCTATCAGCTCAGCACGGTGACCAACGAGTCCAACGCGAACGACCTCAGCAATTTCTCCCATGCCATCCTGCGACGCCTGCGGGCCGAAATTCTGCTGGACGCCATCAGCCAGGTCACGGATGCCCAGAACAAGTTTCGCGGGCTGCCGCTGGGTGCGCGGGCCGTCCAGATCGCCGACGGCAACACCAGCACCTACTTCCTGACGACGTTCGGCCGGGCCAAGCGAGAAACCGTGTGCTCGTGCGAAGTGTCCATGGAACCCAACCTGTCGCAGGCACTGCACCTTCTCAACGGTGACACCGTGCACTCGAAAATCCAACAGGCAAACCAGGGAAACGTCGTCGACCAGTTGCTGAAACAAGGAAAATCCACTCGCGAGGTCGTGGAAGCCCTTTATATCCGTTGCCTGTGTCGAACGCCGACCGACGAAGAGCACGCGGCCGTAGAGAAAGTGCTGGCCGAATACGATGATCCCAAACTAGGCTTGGAAGACACGTTCTGGGCACTGCTCAATTCCAGGGAATTCCTATTCAACCATTGATCGAATCAACCACTGATGGAACGCTGGCACGAAACGCCGTCGGGGGGTTGGAACGCCCCTGACCGCGCGGCGCCAGAGACGACACATGACAAGACGCACCATTTTTTGTGTTGTTAGCGGCCATTTCAGCGACTCGGTCGAATGCACCGCGACCCCGGCGGCGGACGGCCGCCGTCGGCCACCCGAAGTTGGCCGTTCGGTGGGGCTGCGATGGTTCGCGCATATGCTGGCCGCGGCGGCTGGCCTGCTGGCCGCACTGCCAACCGTTGCCGCCGAGGCCGAAAGTAAGATCACCTACCAGGACCACGTGCAGCCGATTCTGCGGGAAAAGTGCTTTGTCTGCCACAACCCGAACAAGCAGAGCGGTGGTCTGGACATGACCAACCACACGAACTTGATGCAGGGCGGCAGCTCCGGTCCCGTGATCGAGCCGGGTGATGCGGAGGCCAGTTACCTGTACATGCTGGTAACGCACACCGAAGAGCCGTACATGCCGCCCGAGTCCCCGCGGCTGCCCGATGCCCTGCTGGAAATGTTGCGCGCCTGGATCGATGGCGGGGCCTTGGAAAACGCCGGCAGCAAAGCGCCGACGGTCAAGAAGCGCAAGATTGATCTCGCTTCGGCGGTTCCCGCGGGCGAGCGGCCCGCCGCGGTCGCCTGGCCGCCGCGACTGAGCCTGGAACCCGTGACCCACGCAGCGCAACGTGCCGCGGTGAGCGCGCTGGCCACCAGTCCCTGGGCACCATTGGCCGCAGTCGGCGGCCTGAAACAGGTCCTTCTATATCATACCGAGACTGGAGAATTGTTAGGATTGTTGCCTTTCGCCGAGGGCACCGTCCACGTGCTGAAGTTCAGTCGCGATGGCAGCCTGTTGCTTGCCGGTGGAGGCCGGTCCGCCGCATCCGGCCGAGTCGTCGCATGGGATGTGTCGTCGGGAGAACGCGTGTTCGAGATTGGCGACGAGCTGGATGTCGTCCTGGCCGCCGATCTCTCCCCCGATCATTCGCAGGTCGCGATTGGGGGACCGCAGCGGATGGTTCGCGTTTTCCATACCAATAGTGGAGAGCTGCAGTATGAAATCAGCGACCACACCAATTGGATCCATGCGGTCGAATTCAGCCCGGATGGCGTTCTGCTGGCGACGGCTGATCGCAATGGCACGCTGCTACTGTGGGAAGCGTTTACGGGCAGAAAGTTCGGCGAGTTGAAGGGGCATGCCCAGGCGGTGACCAGCCTTGCCTGGCGAGCCGATTCGAACATACTGGCTTCGGCGAGCGAAGATGCAACGGTACGTCTGTGGGAGATTGAGCAGGGCAAACAGATCAGGCAGTGGAATGCGCACGCCGGAGGCGCTCTGTCTCTCGAGTTTGCCAGGGACGGACGGCTGGCGTCGAGCGGCCGGGACCGCGTGCCCCGGCTTTGGGACCAGAACGGCAAGGAGATTCGGGCGTTCGGAGCTTTCGATGATCTTTCCACCGCCGTGACATTCTGTGACGAGACGAACCGGTTGATTGCCGGCGATTGGCTGGGAATGATTCGCGTATTCGATGGCAAAGAGGGCGCGGCGGTCGCCATGTTCGAATCGAATCCGCCTCGCCTGGCCCAGAGACTGGAGGTCGCACAGCGGGCTCTGGAACAGGTCCAGCTGGAACATGCCGCGCACGTGGATGCCCATAAGACGGTCGCCGCTGCCCTGGCGGACGCGCAATCCAAGGCACAACAAGCAGAGGCGGAAATGCAAGCGAAACAGTCGGACCTGGCCGCGATTGTGGCGTCGTCCGAGGGAATTCGTAAGGAGGCCGAAGTGGCCAGTGCCGGTCATGACGGCGCCACGCGCAAGGCAACGCGTCTCGAATCGTCCCTGCCCACCATCCGGGAAGCAGCCTCCAAAGCCCGCGAAGCCGCCCAGGCTCTTGCAGATGAAGAAGAGCTGGTCCGAGCTGCCGAGCAGCTGGAAAATGTGGCGACGCGCGTGGGCCAGGCGTTGGGTAGAGAGCAGGCCATGGCAGCCGGCCACCTGGCAGAGAAACAGAAAGCAGATGCGCGACTGGTCGAGCTGGAAAAGGAGCAATCCGCCTCGGAATCCGCCGTCGCCCAGGCCACGCAGCGCGTCGAACAGTTGCGGGCCGAGGTGCGTGCGGCCACAACAAAGATGGATGAGGTCCGCGCCGCATTCGAAGCGTCCCAGACCTCAGCGGGCGAAGCCCGGGCGGTGGTTGACCGCTGGAACGATGAAATTGCGTTCGCGCGGCAGATGAGTGAGCTGGTTGCGGCACGCGAGGCCGCGCGCCGGGACGTCGCCGAATCGGCGGCACGGCATCAAGCCACGCTCGACGCCGCTGCGGAAGCGCAGCGAGCGGCCCAGGAGTCCGCCGGACGCCTGGCGGAAAAGAACAAAGAGCTAAACCGGATCGAACAACAAATATTGGCCGCGCGTAGCCGAGCTCACGCGCCCCGGTCGGACGCGACGGCCTCCCAATAGATATTCGACGCGCACGGTTTTCGGTCCGCGCGCTTATTCACGAAGCGAGTGGCGGCTTCCGCCCGGCGCATTCAAAGGGGGAAAGGCGTATGGTGTTGAACTCTCGAGCCGGTGGGCTCTGGCTGTTCGGGCTGCTGGCGTGCCTGAGCGGATCGTCCGCACTCGGCGACCAACCAACCGGCGATAACATCGTGTTGTTCAACGGCCGCGACCTGTCGGGATGGCACGGGATGGAGTCGATGGATCCTCGGGAATTGCTGGCGTTGAGCGATGAAGAGCGGGCGAAGCTGGAGCAACAGTTTGCCGATGATCTTCACCAGCATTGGCGTGTTGAGCAAGGCGTTATCGTTAACGACGGTCGCGGCCCCTATCTGACAACCAATGAAGATTACGACGACTACGAGCTGTGGATTGACTTTCAGATTCGTCCCAAGGGCGACAGCGGCATCTATCTGCGAGCAACGCCGCAGGTTCAGATCTGGGATTTCACGGAAGCGGCGGGCTATTGGAAGCTGGGTGCGGACAAGGGATCCGGCGGGCTGTGGAACAACAGTCCGGATTCCCCTGGAAGGGATCCCGCCCAGCGGGCCGACAATCCGGTCGGGCAGTGGAACCGCTTTCGTATCCGGCAGGTGGGCGAGCAGACCAGTGTATGGCTGAATGACCAGCTCGTCGTCGACCGCGCCCGGATGGAAAACTACTGGGATCGCGATCTGCCGATTGCCAGGCGCGGCCCCATCCAGCTGCAGACGCATGGTGGCGAGACCCGGTGGCGCAATATCGCTATTCGAGCAATCCCTCCGACAGAGGCCAACACGTTACTGCGCGCGGAAGAACCGGACGACGTCCTCGTCCTGTTTGACGGGCGCAGCCTGGAGAGTTGGTCGGGGGCCGTGGACAGCTACCACGTTCGGGATGGCGCGCTGATGTGCCGGGCCGGGACGGGAGGCAACCTGTACACGGAAGACGTGTATGATGACTTCATCGCAAGGCTTGAATTCAAGCTGCCGCCGGCGGGCAATAACGGCCTGGCCATCCGATATCCGGGCGACGGCAACGCGGCGTATCAAGGCATGTGCGAATTGCAAGTACTGGATTCCGAACATCCCAAGTACGCATCGCTCGATCCACGCCAGTACCACGGTTCAGCGTACGGAATGGTGGCGGCCGCGCGGGGCTATCTGCGACCGACAGGGCAGTGGAATTATCAGCAAGTGACCGTCACCGGATCGCGAGTGAAAGTCGAGTTGAACGGCTTCACGATCCTGGATGCCGACCTCAGCCAAGTAACGGATTTCATGGGCGACACGCCTCATCCGGGGAAAGACCGCAAGCAGGGCCACTTTGGATTTGCCGGGCATGGAGATCCCGTGGCGTTCCGCGGGATCACGATCGAGCCTCTCACAGCGCCCTGAACACATTGACACTGGCGAAAAACAGACGGTCGATTGTGTTTTGACTTGACGTCTGCCAAGCTTGATGCGTTTCAAGTCGAAGAGAATCGGGCTCCACGTCACGCGATTCCGATCCACGTTGCCACCGGCATTCGTGGCAGGCGGGCCGCGGCATTCGTGACCATCGTTTGACGAGGAGGTAGCGGGCACGATGTTTTCAGGCGTTCCGCGGCGTCGGGGCGACGGTACTCGACGGGACTTTCTTTGCCGGGTATTACTGTCGGGTCTGGGCTCGACCCTGTCCGGTCGCTGTTTCGGTCGGGACGGCGGTGTGGAGGTGCGCCGTCTGAAGCTCGGCATGGACAACTTTGCCGTTCGCGCGATGAACTGGAAAACCGATCGGCTGCTCGAGTACGCGGCATCGCTGAAGTTGGATTCGTTGTTCATCACGCAACTCGACGCCTTCGAGAGCCTCAAGACCGCTTATCTCCAGGAGTTCGCCAGACGTGCCGCCGAACTGGGGATCTCGGTGCAAGTAGGATCGTGGAGCATTTGCCCGACGTCTCTGGCGTTTCGTAACGATTGGGGAACTGCGGTCCAGCACCTGGAACTGGGAATACGCGTGGCCCGCGCCGTGCGTTCTCCCATCGTGCGCGTTGTGCTCGGTGGCCAAGAAGATCGGCGCTCGAAGGGAGGCATCGATGCCCGGATCCGGGACACCATTCGCGTCCTGCAGGACTGCCGCAGCGTGGCGGTCGACAACGGCGTGAAGATTGCCGTGGAAAACCATGCCGGCGACATGCACTCGTCGGAATTGGCGCGACTAATCGAGGAGGCGGGGCCGGAATACGTCGGAGCGAACATGGACTCGGGCAACGCCCTATGGGCGCTCGAAGACCCCCTTCAAAATCTCGAAAATCTGGGCCGCTATGCTTTGTGCACGAGTCTGCGCGACGGAGCGGTGTGGCGCACTGATTCTGGCGTGACGGTGCAGTGGACGGCGATGGGGGAAGGCGACGTGGACTGGCAGTCTTATTTCCAGAAGTTCGCACAGCTTTGCCCGGAGACGCCCGTCAACATTGAAACGATATCGGGGTTTCCGCATCGGATTCCTATTGAGGACCAGAACTACTGGCGCGCGTGGCCCCGGGGCAAACCGCCGGGTTTTGATCGCTTCATGCAAATGGCGGCCCGGGGCAAGCCGCGGCGCGCCTGGAGCGTGCCCCGCGGCGAGGACCGGGACGCTGCCGTGCGGGATTATCAGCGGAGCGAGTTGGAAAGAAGTATTCAGTTTTGCCGGGAATTGGGATTGGGACGCAACAGATGATCTGAGCGGCACTGGGGAACAGCCGCCGTCCGGGGCGCGCGGCGGACGCGGCGGCGAGCCCCGTTGCCGACGCAGTCAGTGGAAAATAATGGTTTTCAATTCCGTCATTTCTTCCACGGCGTATTTCGGGCCCTCCTTGCCCATGCCGCTCTCCTTCAGCCCACCGTAGGGCATCAGATCGGCTCGCCACACGGTCCCCCAGTTGACGTGGATATTGCCCGATCGCACTTCGCGGGCGAACAGCAATGCGTGGTCGATGTTCTGCGTAAACACCGCCGCGCTCAGACCGTAGTTTGTGTCGTTCGCCAGGCGGACGGCTTCGTGAATGTCCGACACGCGGCTGACAGCCACGGCCGGTCCAAATAATTCATCGCGGCTGACGCGGGCCGACGGGTCGACGTCCGCAAGGATGGTCGGATGGTAGACCGCGCCGTTGCGCTGATGGCCGCACAACAGGCGGGCACCGGATCCGACAGCTTCTCCCACCCATTGTTCCACGCGCTCCGCATCCCTTTGTCGGATCATGGGACCCATGCGGTTCGATTCGTCCAGAGGATCTCCGACAGTGATCTCTTCTACGCGCGGTTGCAGCACCTGCAGGTAGTCTTCGTATACCGCGTTCGTGACAAGGATGCGTTGGGCGGAGATGCAGACCTGGCCGGCGTTGGCATAGCCGGAAGCCACCGTGGCGTGCGCGACCTTTTCCAGGTCGGCGTCCTCCATGATGACCAGCGGACTGTTGGATCCAAGCTCCATGGTGACTTTCTTCAAACCGGCCGTCCGGCAGATCTCCCCGCCGACGTCCCGGCTGCCGGTAAATGATACTTTGCGAACGCGCGGGTCGCCGCAAAGAGCCTTGCCGATCTCTCCTCCACTTCCCGTGACACAGGCGACGGCAAGCGGTGGAATACCGGACTCGAGCAGGATTTCCACAAAGCGCAGCGCGATCAGCGGCGTGTCCGAAGCAGGTTTCAGGACGACGGAATTGCCCGCGGCCAGAGCGGGGCCGACTTTGTGGCAGACCAGGTTGAGCGGAAAATTGAACGGCGTGATCGCAACCACAACGCCGCAAGGAACACGCAGTGTCAGTCCGAGCCGGCTTCCCGCTCCAGGGGCTCCGTCAAGCGGCAAAACCTCGCCCCCCAGCCGTTTGGCTTCCTCGCTGGACAGCTCGATCGTTTGGACAGCCCGCGATACCTCGACACGCGCTTCGGCCAGCGTCTTGCCTGCTTCCAGGCTGATGGTCCTGGCCAGGTCCTCCTGCTGCTGGTCCATCTTCTGTGCCGCCGTGCGGAGCATGACGTACCGGTCGTATCCGGCTGTTTTTGCCATGGCTGCCGCGCCGCGCACGGCGCCGCGCAGCGCCGCGTTCACGTCGGTGAGACCCGCTCGGGGCACGGTATCGATGATCGATCCGTCGTAGGGATTGCACACCTCGATCGACTGCGCACGCTCCCGCCACCGCCCCTCGACATACATCTTCATCGGCGATCAACATTCCTCTTCTACGACGGGGTTCGTCAGCGTGCCGATTTTCTCTATTTCTATCGACACCGAATCGCCGGGTTGCAGGTAAACAGGGGGTTTGCGAGCGGCACCCACGCCATGCGGCGTGCCGGTCAAGAGAACCGTTCCGGGCAGCAACCGCGTGCTGCCGCTGAGAAAAGCAATCAGTGCCGGCACATCGAAGATCATATCTTCCGTCGACCAATCCTGCACGACTTCATCGTTGAGGATCGTCTTGATGGAGAGCGCGTTCGGATTGGGAATCTCATCCGGAGTTACCAGGCAGGGACCCAAGGGCAGAAAGGTTGCAAATGTCTTTCCACGGCACCATTGGCCTCCACCATATTTCAACTGCCAATCGCGGGCGCTGACGTCGTTGGCACAGGTATAGCCGAGAACATAAGTCAGAGCATCCTCGGGTGAGGCATTCTTGCACTCACGACCGATCACGACCGCCAGTTCGCATTCGTAATCTACCCGATCGCTCTTCAGATGCCGCGGCAGTTGGATCGGATCGTGCGGGTTTTGCAATGCCCCCGTCCCTTTCATGAATACGACGGGGAATTCCGGAACCGCATGGTTTCCCTCGGCCGCGTGCCGCCGGTAATTCAAGCCAATGCAAAAGATGTCGCTGGGCACGATGGGCGCCAACAGTTTTCCGACGGCCGCCTCTTCACTCGAATCGCGCCACTCACCAACCGGCTCCGCATCGAGCCGGGTCACACGTCCGTCGAGATGTTGGGATCCGAATTGAATCCGTCCGTCGTCATCCTGGAAACGAATGATTTTCATTGCGTATGTCCCGAAGTGACTGAAAGGGGGCGCCAGTGTAGCACACCCCGCCCGGCCTCAGGAAGTGGCGGCCAACGGTCGGCCGGTCCCTCCCATACGACGGGCCGATGCGCCTGCAAGGACGCTCAACTCCGTCGCTGACAACGCTCCCCTCGGCAGCAGGCTATAATCAGAGGTGCGTGAACAATGAATCCCAATGCGGCACAAGACCACAACCAAGAAGGACTTGCGATCATGCACGCGCACTGCGAGCATCTTGGAACGTAAGACTCGAAAGTCCGCGTTCAGCGACCAGTTCGCCGGGCTCCCGCTGGTCGCCCCCAGTCGATGCACGGCGCAGCGACCAACAGGAGCCAATCCGCTGCGCCGCGGATAGACGCTTGCGACAGACGCACCACCGAGAGACGCTCATAACATGAAGTGTATCCTCCAACCGACGTTTCTGATGATATGCTGCATGGCTTCGGTCACAGATGCCTCCGAGATCGTTCTTTTCGACGGAAGTCTGGGCACGCTGCCCAGCACCCAGGATTGGCCCTTCCTGGCCGACCCGATCTTCGGGCATTCGGTAACTCAAACCGCCGGTCCAGCGTCGACCGAATTCAATTCGCTGTCACCCTTGAGTGACCGCGGAGGCTATTTTACCGACGACCCTGTCCTGGGGCTGTTCTCGAATCCCCATATGCCGGTCATCGAACGGGTTCCCGGTTTTACGGTGCGCGTGGACGTGCGCGTCCTTGCGGAAGATCACGTGACCGGCCCTGCGGGGGACGACAACGGCGATGGTGTTGATGACCGTTCCGGGTTCTCGTTAATCGCGATCAGCCAGGACCTGGCGGGCCTTGAACTTGCATTCTGGGAGGATCGCGTCTGGGTGCAAGAGGACGACGCGGTGAACGCGAATGACCTGTTCACGCAGGCCGAATCCGTCGCGTTCGACACGACGTCTGCCGTGACGCGATTCGAGCTGGTGGTGCGGGGAACAGCGTACGAGCTGTACGCCAACGAGGCGGGGCTTCCCATCCTGGATGGCGCGCTCCGCAACTACGCAAATTTCAGCGGTTCGATCGATCCGTACGAGATCCCCAGCTTTCTGTTCCTCGGGGATGATACCACTCGCGGAGAGAGCCGCGTTGAACTCGGTTACGTCTCCATCACCCAGCACGACGCGGTGCTTGGAGATCTCGACTGCGACGGGGACGTCGACTTCGACGATATCGACGCCTTCGTCCTGGGGCTGACCGACCCGGCGGGGTACGAAGTCGTCTATGGCCTGCCTTCTTCGCTGAAAGGCGATCTCGACGACGATGGAGACCACGATTTCGATGACATTGCGGGGTTCGTCGCCGAACTGACAGGCAGCCCGTCCACGCGCGTCCCCGAACCGGGTGCGCTGCTGCTTTTTCTGCTTGGCGGCGCTCTCCTTGCACGCGCTCGACAGACGAAGCCGAAGGGCCGGGGCGAAGTGTAGAACGCGGCGCCAAGCGGCGAACGGCCGACACCGCCGAAGTTCCCTCCGCTCCCGTTGCCCGGAAGGTGATGGTCGCGTCGCTGGAACCCCGAGCCGGAAAGTTGCGTAGTTTACTGCGCTTGGGTACAACAAGGTGCGGAGTGTTCGGCACCGATGGGCACCTTCGGAAGAGGCGATTCACCTCCATGAAATCAACCGCACCCAGCGGCGGGTTCGCCCGCCGCACGTTGCACCGGCTGGCGTCTTTATGTTTCCCGCGCGTGTCGAGTGTACGAGCCACCGCGGCGCGCGGCGGGCGGGCGCTGCGACGCCTGGATTTGGAAGCACTCGAGCATCGCCAATTGCTGTCGGCTGCGGGCCTGGTTGGCGTGGGCCAGCAGCCGGAAGGCGCGCTGTCTGGCAAGGTCGTCTACGTGCACGCTGGCCACGGCTGGGTATACAGTTCCTCAAATGGTTGGAACCTGCAGCGCCCGGAAACGTTCGAGATGGTTGAGGATTTCGGAAACATCGATCAGATGAACTTCTTGGTCGACTATCTGTTCCGCGCCGGCGCGACCGTGGTGCCTCTGCGACCGGCCGGCCATCAGGTGAACGAAGTGATCCTGGACAACGACGATCCGGAAGTAACCTTTTCGGGCACCTGGGAGGAGCGTTCGGCGTCCATCTACTACGGCGACCCTGGCGACGTTTCGTATCGCCGGGCGCAGGGCTCGACGACGGAAACGGCATTTGCGCGTTATCGCCCCGATCTTCCGGAAGACGGGTTCTATCCGATCTACGCCTGGACGCGAGCCGGATCGCAACGCGTGTCGGACCAGCTTTACCGGATCGCGCACACGGGGGGGACCACGGAGGTTACCGTCAATCATCGTCGTGTGGGAAACGGTTGGGTTTACCTGGGCAATTACTATTTCGAAGCCGGGAATACCGGGTATGTAGACATCAGCAACCGTTCCACCGACACCGGCGCGACGGATTTTGTTCTTGCTGACGCCATCCGGTTCGGCAATGGAATGGGCGACACCAACCTGGGTGGAGGCGTGTCCGGGGAACCTCGCGAGGATGAAGCGGGTCTGTATTGGATTCAGTCGCAATTCGGTCAGGGTACTGATACGAGTGGCATTACGGGCACGGTGAGCTCACCGCCCAAATGGGCGGCACAGATGAACCGGGAGATTGACGGAAACTTAACGGACCGTGTTTTCTTCAGCTTCCATTCGAATGCGGGAGGGGGCGGTGCGCGGGGTACGTTGGCGCTATACAACGGGAACAACAATCCGAGCACGGCCACCCCCAATCAGTTCGACTATGCGCAGATCGTCGGCAGCGAGGTGAACGACGATATGGTGGCGCTCAACGGTCAGTTCGAACACAATTGGCTGGACAGGTCCGTCGTCACACTGGACCGTTCGGACATCGAATTCGGTGAAATCAACAACACACACATCAACGACGAGTTCGATGCGACGATTCTGGAGGTGGCATTTCACGACAATGAGCAGGATGCCGAGCTGATGCGCGATCCTAAAGTGCGGGACGCCGTCGCCCGAGCCTCCTATCAGGCGATCGTCCGCTATTTCAATCAATTCGACGGCGCAACTCCCGTGGACCTGTTGCCCGATCCAGTCACAAATCCCCAAGCCATTGCGGACGGGAACGGCAATATTACCGTGTCCTGGGCGCCACCGGTCGTGGACGGCATCGGCGGAGACGCGCCGACCGGCTATCGCGTGTATACGTCGCTGGACGGTCTCGGCTTTGACGGCGGAACGTTTGTCGCGGGGGGCGCGACGACGAGCCACGCATTCACCAACCTGGATGCGGCGAACGGGGTGCACTATTTCCGCGTGGTGGCTGTCAACAACGGCGGCGAATCCGCCCCCTCCGCGGTCGTCGCGTCCCAACCCCTCGACACGGGGCCGTCCTCCGTACTTATCGTCAATGGTTTCGACCGCCTCGGCCGGTCGCAGAATTTCCGGCAGCCGTTCGGATCCAACGGTGTCGACCGTGTCCGCCAACGCTACGCGAACACGCAGGACTACAGCGTGCAGGTGGCTGAAGCGGTGGAATCCTTTTCGACGACACTGGGCGTCGACACGGTGCAGAACGAAGCCGTGACCGGCGGCGTGGTGATGCTGGATAACTACGACACAGTCGTGTGGATTCTGGGCGAGGAGTCGTCGGTGGATTTCACTTTCGACGCCGCCGAGCAGGCGCTCGTCGCCGCCTATCTCTCGAATGGCGGCAACCTGTTCACGTCGGGTGCCGAAATCGGATGGGATCTCGATTCTCTGAACAACGGCCGCAGTTTCTACAACAATACGCTGCGCGCCGACTACGTGTCCGACGACGCGCAGACCTACTCCGCCCAGGGAGCCGCCGGATCGGTGTTCGAGGGGATGACGGTGGCATTCGACGACGGAACGGGCAACTTCTACGATACCGAATTTCCCGACGTCATTAGTCCGCTGGGCGGCGCGACGACCGCCATGAACTACGTGGGGGGCGCCGGCGGCGGAGCAGCCATCCAGTACCAAGGCTCCGGCGGAGAAGGTTCGGTCGTCATGTTGGGCTTCCCCTTCGAAACAATCGTTGATGAAAACGACCGGACCCAAGTGATGGCGGCCGTGTTGAATTTTTTCGGCACCGCGCCGAGCGAAGCACCAGCAGCTCCGACCGGCCTGCTCGCGTTCCCCTTGGACGGTAGCGTCGTGCTGAATTGGGACGACAACGCCGAAGACGATCTGTCGGGCTACAACGTATATCGATCGCCGGCCTACGCGGGGCCGTACGTGAAGGTCAACGGCGCACTGGCGGGCACGAGCTATTTTGTCGACCACACCGTCGCCAACGATCTGTCGTATTTCTACGTCGTAACGGCGGTCGACACGGACAGCAATGAGGGTACCTTCAGCGCAATCGCCATGGCGACACCGAGCGCGATCGATGGTCTGAAACTGTTTTCGGACCGGTTCGATACAGATACGTCGTCGAATTATGCCATCGTCAGCACTTCGAGCGATGCGGCGGCGGCGTTCGCATTTGACTACAGCGCGCTGAGCATCCCTTCGGCCCCCAACACGATGGACGGCACGACGCAAGGCCTCAAACTGGAAGCAAATCTTGATGCTCCCGGCACGACCGAGGGCATTACCCTCCATACGCTGTCGCAATTCAGCGGCGACTATGTCGTAACGTTCGACATGTGGATCAATGCCAACGGACCGTTTCCGGAGGGTGGTTCGGGTTCGACGGAATTCTTGACGGCGGGCGTCGGAGGCGACGGGGCGACGGTCAACTTCAACACGGGAGGCGACTCGGGCACCGGAAGCGGCGGCTGGACCGCCGTTTCAGGCGAAGGCGGTTCCATTCGGGATTACCGCGCGGTGAAAGACGCGAGCGAACAGTTCGCGGAAAGTGGACAATTTGCGGCTGGCACGAGTTCCGCAGATGGCGGGGCTCATAATCATCTGGATGCCTACTACGCCGGGTTTGGAAACGTGAATGTCGGTGCCCTCGGGCAGGGCGGAGCTCAGACGGGCGCCACCAAGCAAGGCACTGTCGGCATGCAGTGGCACGCGGTGGAAATTCTCGTGGACGCCGATGGCGGAACGGGCGCCGCGGCGTCGGCCCGGTGGAGCATTGACGGACTGGAGATCGCTACGCTCGACGCGGGAAACGGAGGCTTCTTCGATGCCGAGGGCACAGTGGCCCTGGGCTACATGGACATCTTCACGTCCCTTTCCGACAACCCTGCCTTTAGTTTCGGATTGATCGACAACCTGATGGTCCGGGATCCACAAGGACGGATCGGGCCCGGCGACATGGATTTCGACGGCGACACTGATTTCGACGACATTGATGACTTCGTGCTGGGGCTGTCGGATCCCAACCAGTATCTTGCCACCTACGGCGTGGCAAGCACCGTGCAGGGGGATATCGACGGAGATGGTGACCACGATTTTGACGACATCGACGACATGGTGGCGCTGCTTAGCGGGGGCCTTGGAGCGAACGCTGCAACCGTTAACAATAATTCATGGGCCTCTTCCACGGCTATCGACCCTCGAGACATGAGTCTGCCGCCCGGCCCGGTCGATGCCGACAATGTTGCGGATCGGTCCCACTTTCCGGGAGCGGATTTCCCGCGTCGTGGCCTGGAGCGAATGTCCGTTCCCGTGCCCCAACGGCTTGAGGCAAGCACGGCGTTCGGTTCACGAGGGACGCTCAACACGGAGACGGCACTTCAAGCAATTCACCGGAGAAGCACCGGTCACGCCGAACGAAATACGGATTCGGTGTGGGCCGCGCCGGCCGACTGGTTGGCGCGTCCAGGCGATGGGTGGCAAGGGAGTGGCGTTGATAAATCGCACTTTTGAAATTCGCGTTGTATTCGATTAGCCCGGGGCTCTGCCCGGCAATGAAAAGCATGATCGGGGAAGAATGTTGAAAATAGAAATCTTTCGTGAACGATTTGAGTTAACTTTCGCGAGGCGTCGCACGATGGCGAACCGGCTGACAACATGCTGGGTCCTGCTGCTTTGCTGCGGAGCCTCTGCAGCCGGGGAGCACTTGATTCTGCCGACAATCAACGTACAGGGCATCGGTCCCGTGCCCACGGAAACGGACTACGTCCCGCGCGTGGTTGCCTGCGAGAATGGCGCGGCCAGCTTCGAAGCCCTCAAAGCGCAGGCCGTCGCCGCACGGACTTATGCCTACTACAAGATGGAAACATCGGGGATCATCCAGGACGGTACGGGCGACCAGGTGTATACGTGTGCGAATCCTCCGCTGCAGCAGCATTTTGATGCCGCCAATGCCACGGCCAACGAGATACTTACTTACCAGGACAACGTGATTGCTGCCTTTTATGTTGCCGGCGCGAGGCCCTCGGATCCGAGTGGGCGAGCCATGGTTCCGCCGGACCCGGATCCCACGAATACGGAACAATACGTAACTTATCCTCTGCTTGATGGGCTGGTCGGTCCCGACAACATGGGCACGACACTAGGCTTTCTGGGAAACCCGCGCAATCGCGGCGCGATGAGTCAGAACGGATCCGACTTTCTGTCGGACAACGGCGAGCCCTACACCTACCTGTTGCCTTTTTATTACGGCACCGATATTGTGCTTGACGCGGCGGTGGCCCCTCCTGAGCCGCCTCCCGTTTACACGATCATGGAGGATGACTTTGAGTCGTATGCCAATACGACCGAGATGAACGCGGTTTGGAGCGAGCCGACCATTGGGCCGGGCACGCTGGATACCAACACCGGTAATCCGTCACAGTCTATGTTTCACCCCGCCGGTACGACCAATAACCGCGTGTTTTCCGCCACGATTCCCACGGATGTGCAACCGATTGTGTGGGAGTTTGATTTTCTGGACGATGGAACCGGCAACAAGCGCATTACCGGAGGCCTTCGCGACAACGGCGACGGCGCGGCGTTGAGTTCCATATTGGAAATGGGCCGCTACAACGACCTGGCCGATCCCGAGGGACAAGCGACGGTCTCAGGATATGGCATTCGGACGGTGTTCATCGAGGGCGATCCCGCCGACTGGGTAGCCTTTGAAGGCATACCATCCGTCGAGGCGGGCTGGCATCACTTTCGAGCCACGATCGGGGCGTCCAGTATCTTATTCGAGCTCGATCTTCAGAACGACGGGCTGGTGGACGCTCAGCGTGCGGTCAGTACACCCGGAGGAGCAGGAATTGCGTATAATGTTGCACGGTTCGGAGGTCCCTCCAATTTGTCGTCCGCCGGGGGCGGTGGACACTTCGATAACGTGCGAGTCGGTTTGCAGGTCACGCTGGGCGATATGGACTGCGACGGGGACGTCGACTTCGACGATATCGACGATTTCGTGTTGGGTTTAAACGACGCGGCAGCCTATCAGGCCGTGTTTGGGCTGCCTCCGTCGGCGAAAGGCGACACGGATAGCGATGGCGACCTCGACTTTGACGATATTCAGGGTTTTGTCAACCTGCTCGGAGTTGGCGTTACCGGCGATGCGCGCGCCGTCCCGGAACCTGGCATGGACGTATTGATCCTGACGGTTCTTGCCTGCCTCGGGCTCCGGCGTCGGTGGTCGTTCGTGCAGCGCAGCCCCAATTGAAGGAGGGCAGCTATGATTCGATGGATCGCAATCGTGTTCGTCGTGTTCACGGCCACCGTACCGAAGGTCCGTGGCAATACTATTGATCCGTTCCATACTTTCCGTGGGTTGTGGGTAACGCGGTGGGACTACCGCAATGGCAATGCTTCCACCGTGCAGACGATTGTAGACAACGCCGCCAGTCTGGGCATAACGGATCTGGTGTTTCAGGTCCGAGGCCGATCGGACGCGTACTACGACAGTAACTTCGAGCCGCGGGCCGAAGCGCTGGGGGGCACCTGGGACCCGCTGCAAGTGGCCATCGACGCGGCGCACAACAAAGGCATCAAGCTTCATGCGTGGATCAACACGATGCCGCTCTGGCTCGGTACGACGGCACCAAATCCAGCCCGCCTTCCGCAGCACACGTTCTACAACACGGATCCCAGTTTTCGAATCTACGACGCGGGTGGAAATCCCCAGCCGCTCAACTCGAGCTACGTGATTGCCAATCCGATTTTGCCGGAGTGGCAGTCCCATGTGAACGACGTAGTGGGTGATATTGCGGCGAACTACAACGTCGACGGCATCCACCTGGACTACGTACGCTGGCTCGGATCAACTTCCTACAGCGACCTGCCTCACGACGACTATTCCCACCAGCTCTTCCAGCAGGCCACCGGCAGGGATGCGTCGAATCCGTCCAACGCGGAAGCGTATCGTGAATACATCCGCGAACGGATTACAGACCTGGTTCGCGACCTCGGAAGCACGATCGACAGCGTCGATCCGGCGGTGGATCTATCCGCGGCGGTGTGGCGAGATCCCGACGTCGGCCATGATCAGGTGCTGCAGGATTACCGCGTATGGCTGGAGGACAACCTGGTCGATATCCTGATCCCGATGATTTATTTGAGTCCGTCCAATAATTACCTGTTCGAGCCCAACCTGACCAACGTGCTGTCAATTGCCACCGATGCACGCGTGGCTCCCGGTATCGGCGTCTACCTGCACGACAACAACAACGGGGGCCCCGAGTTTACCGTTCAGCAACTGGAGACGCTCTACAACCACGGTACCAACGGCGTCACGCTGTTTGCTTATTCGTCGTTCTTTTCGTCGGGCCAGCTGGGCATCGACCGGCAGATCGCCGTGAAGGACTTTCTGGACTCGACCATACCCCGACTCTTGGGGGATATGGATCTGGACGACGACATCGACTTCGATGACATCGACGACTTCGTCCTGGGTCTGAACAGTTCGTCGGGATATGAAGCGATCTACGGCATCCACCCCAAGGAGCATGGGGACATGGACGCAGACGGCGACATCGACTTCGACGACATCGACGGATTTGTGCAAATACTCGTGACAGGTGTCAACGGTCTGACGAGCAACGCGGTTCCCGAACCACCGGCCGCCGTGCTGCTGGCCAGCGGTCTGATCGTGGTCGCGGCCGGGCGGTACCGTCGCCGTGGACCGCATCGCGACGGACGGCCCGCCACAGGGTGATTTTTCGCCTGATTTGCGTTTAGCATTTGATAACCGCGGTGTGGGTTGGTATACCTGTATGGAGCGTATGATCCGGCCTGTGCCGTGTTTTGTTTTGTTTTGTCCGGGGGGGGGAGTAGTTTCGATGACTCATAAGTTTTTATGTGCTGCGTTGGCCGTGAGTGTCTTTGGCTACACGTCGGCATCGTCTGCCGTCACGCTGTTGTACGATGACTTTGAAACGTATGCCGACACAACGGAGATGAACGCGGTTTGGAACGAAGGCGGCACGGGCTTGGGGACGTTGGATACAACCGTTGGTGATCCGTCTCAGTCGATGCTTCATCCCGGTGGAACGACCAATAATCGCGCTTTCACGGGAACCGACCCGGATGACCTGGATCCGATTGTGTGGGAGTTCGATTTCTTTGACGACGGCTCTGATTTACTGACGGAACCTCCGGCGCCGAACAAGCGGTTGACGTCAGGATTGAGGACCGACGCGGGCGGTGCGTCGTTGGAGTCGATTCTCGAGATGGGGCGCTACAACAATTTGCTTGTTCCCGAGGGTGGCCCGAATATTTCGGGCTATGGGGTGCGTACCGTGTTTATCGCCGGCGACCCGGCGGACTGGGTCGCATTTGTGGACGGCCTGGGTCAGCCGATTCCCGTGGAGCAGGGTTGGCATCACTTCCGGGCGACAATAAGCTTTTCCCAGATTGAGTTCGAGGTCGACTTGCAGAAAAACGGCTCGATCGACGGCACGAGGACGATCACGACGAGTGACGGCGGCCACACCTACAATGTGGTACGACTAGGCGGGCCCTCCAATGTGAGTTCGGCCGGCGGCAGTGGTAATTTCGACAATGTCATTATCCGCACGGGGTTCGTTCCGCGATTAGTGATTGGCGACATGGACGTCGATGGGGATGTGGACTTCGACGACATTGCTCCTTTCGTGCTGGGTTTGCAGCAACCCGGCCAATATGAATCGGATTTTGGTCTTCCGCCCCGGGCCTTGGGAGATACGGACCAGGACGGCGACCAGGACTTCGATGATATTGACGGCTTTGTCGGTATCCTGACTGCCCCGCCATTGGAAGGTGTACCGGAACCATCGACGGCCGGTCTGGCCGTGTTGGCTATCCTCGCATTTGCAGCGCTCTGGATGCGGCGCGCCTAGGCACGCGTTCACCGGTTGTAGGGAACGGCCTCCGTGCCGTTCCGCGCCCCGCGGGTGGACTCACCCGGCAGGACCGCGGCACGCCAGTAACGGCGTGCCCTACCGGGGTTGTACCGCGCGGCGGGTTTGTTTTGGGCACGCGGTGTCGTCCCTTCGGCCTCCGTGCCGTTGCGCGGCCCGGCAATTCAAAGCTCAAGCGGCATATCGGTCAGCAATTCCACGCCGTTGCGAGTGACGAGATAATTCTGCTCAAGGCGCATGCCCGCGCGAAGCGTTTCGTGATACAGACCGGGCTCAACGGTGAAAAAATCACCGACTTCGAACCGGTCGTCCCAGTGCGGATTCAGGTGCGGCGCTTCATGGGGAAACAATCCTACGCCGTGTCCCAAGTGGTGGTTAAACTCCCACGGTGCGCACTTGTCCAGTATCCGCTGCGCCGAATCGAAAACCGCGCGGCAGCTCGTGCCGGGCTTGACTGTTGATTCAATCACGGCAAACACCTGCTGGATCTGTTTCCAGGCCCCGGTTTGCTCGTCGGTAGGACGACGACTTACGCAGATGGTTCGGGCGTTGTCGGAAAAATATCCCCGAAATCCGGCTCCCAGATCGAGGATGTACAGTTCCCCCTCGTTTGCCGAACGATCCCGAGGCGGTCCGCCGTGCGAATGGCACTGAAAATCCTGACCGAAATACGTGGGAGGTTCGCCCAGCTCGTCCACGGCGACCGCGTACAGCGTGCTGTACAGGTCCAGTTCATTGATCCCCGGCGCGATGACCTCTCGGGCTTTGGCGTACATGGCCTTCGTCGCCATAATTGCTTTCCGCATCATCCGCAGTTCGTCGGGATCCTTTTTTCGACGCAAGTAGTAGAGGGCCGGTTCTAGATCAACGAGTTGCGCATCGACCTTGCCGGCCAAATGCGGCCCGTACGATGAAAACTCGACACCCATACGACCACCTGTGCAGGCACTGCCATCGAACGCTCGCAGCAGCGCCTCGGAACTGGCCCGACGCTGATCGTTGCGCAGTGTCGAATGCCACTGCGCTTCGTAAGCGAGAAGTTCGTCGACCGCGACCGATTCAGGAAGTTTCTTGGTGGGCGCGACGAGCGTCATTCGGCCATCGGCGTCGAGTGACGCGACCGGCTGGAACAGTGGTCCGAAACGGGCGCCCGTCAGCCACTGGATGTGTTCGGGTTGAGTGACAATGGTCCGCTCGATTCGCTCGTCGCGCATGACGGAAATTAGCCGCTGCTGACGGCCCCGGCAGGCCTGGACGTCGATGCCAAATGGTTCGGTCCGCATTATTTTGTGTCTTTCGCTAAACCTCTGTCCGCCGGTCATCCGGTCTCGTATGGCGGCGTCACCCTGTCAACCTAGCCTTGCGGACGGCAGGCGTACCTACCTGGACAAGGACCGCGTCGCTCCCAGATCGAGAGCCGTGATTCTGTTCTGAAGCATTTCTGGTACGATCAGGGTTTGGGATTCGGGCAGAAAGTGCAGATCGGCGAGTCCTGGGGACATCGTGAATAGAATTGTGGGTGCTCCCTCCCGAGACACATGCCACAGCGCTCCCTTCACCCAGTCCGTGACGAAATAGCCGCCTGAACCGTCCGGCTGCACGCCGTCGAGATTCCCCAGCGGCTCGGGAGTAATCAGGTTCTTTTCGCCCGTTTTTAAGTCCAGCCAGTAGAGCCTGCCCGGCGTCTCGGTTGAAAAGTCTGTAGTCAGGCCCCATCCCGCGACGACCAGTCGTTGCCCGTCCACCCACAACCCGTTGGGGCTTTCCAGTTCCAGGCCTTCGGCGAACACGGACAAGCGCCCGCCGCCATACCGGTAGATTCGATTGGCCAACAAATCGGAGACGTACACGGTTCCGTCAGGCCCGCAGGCGACATCATTCAGGAATCGGGCATCGGGCGGAGTGACCCGCTGGACGATCGCGCCCTTTTTGACGTCAATACCCACGAGTCGGTCGATGTCGCTGACCCAAAGCGTAATGCCATGGCTGGCCAAGCCCTTTGGCGCGTCGAGCCCGGTGACCCATTCCGCCTCGACCATGCGGCCCTGTGGCGTGAGCTTCGAAATGCAGCCGTCGCCGTCCTTCCGAGCGCCGCCGCCTCCGCGAATCTGCGAGACGAAAACGTAACCCGACGCTGCATCGAAGTACGCGCTCTCCGGGGCCTGTACATGGGAGGTTACTTGCCATAACACGGGCAACGGCGTCGTGGCCTGGCCGTGGCACAGGCTGCCTCGCACGGCGGCCAGCGCAAGCACGAACATGCTCCGCATCACGTTACCAGCGATAATAAGACCGTCGGCGCGACGAAAAGCCAAAGGTCGCTGAGTACCGCCAGTTGAAAGATGCGGCGACGGGCCGAGGCGTTGGATCGTACGAATCATTTTGGTGCCATCTGCAAAACGGTTGTTTGCTGTCACATGACGCAGCCATAACGTGCGGCCCAAGCCATTTTGAAACACACGGCATCTCGGGCTACGTGTAACGCGTGATTATAGTGCAAGCCGGGTGAATCAGGCAAAGCCGGTGTCCCGTGGATCGCTTCCGATCCGCGTTGCGCCTTCAGGCGCTGTCGTGTTCCGGGTAAGATGGATGTCCTTGGGAGCTGTAAGATGTCCGACGCCAATCAACCGGTCCATATGATCAACGGGAAACTCGTTCCCGCGTCGCAATTGACGATTTCGGCCCGTGATCTGGGCGTGCTGCGAGGCTACGGCGTTTTTGATTATTTGATCACTTACCAGGCCGGCCGGCCGTTTCGGCTCGACGATCACGTGCGGCGGCTCTTTCAGTCCGCTCGTTTGATCGATCTTCCGCTACGAGCCACGGCCGCGGAGGTGACGCAGTGGGTGCACGACACGCTGTCGGCAAACGGGCCCGGCCGATGGCAGATCCGTATCGTCGCTACGGGAGGCACCTCCCTGGATGCGATAACGCCGTCGGAGCACGATGGTACCCTGCTCATCATGGTCGACCCACATCTTCCGCTGCCGGACCGATGTTATGCGGAAGGCGTGGGTGTCGTCACCGCGCGTCATCGGAGATACTGTCCCGAAGCAAAGACCATCAATTACATCGAAGGCGTGCGCGGTGTCTCTCGAGCCCGCCTGCAGGGCGGCATCGAAGTCGTTTTCCACGACGAACAGGTCTTCGAAGGATCAACCTCCAACATCTTCGCTCTCGTCGACGGTCGTCTCCATACGCCACGGTCGCATATCCTTTCGGGAATCACACGCAAGACCATCCTCGATCACATCAGCCTCGCCGAGCCCGTGGAGGTGACCGACTTCCCTTTAGGAAATCTGCTCTCCGCCCGCGAAGTATTCCTCACGGCAAGCAACAAAGAAATCTGTCCAGTGACGCGCATCGACGGCCGGCTCGTCGCAGACGGTCGGGTGGGTGCCGTTACGCAGGAAGTCATGGATCAGTTTCGCGCTTTTGTCGAGGCCGGCGACTGGTAATGTCGCCGGCGGCCGTGGAACCCGCGTGAAGCGGCAAGCCGCTGATGCAGGGCGCTCGACCGGCGCCGGACCGCAGCTCCGCCGGCTGGGACATCGAGTGCATGTTCGCAACGGCAGGGTATCACGATCGTGGGCGAATAATCTCCTTCGCACCATCGATGACACGGTCCCATTGAAACGCGGGCCCCGGATCGACCTTGTTCGACTGCACATGGTAGTGGCCGAGAATTCCCTGGTATTGGCGGAGTATCGGATCGGGCAACTTCTCGCGAACAAGTTGCCCCTGATCGTCCCGGGGATAATCGCAGCGAATTTTCGGAAAGATGATGCACAGCGTCGCCGTCAATTTGGTCAGCGAATCGTATTGCTCGGCGGTCAAATCATACT
Source organism: uncultured Pirellulales bacterium (assembly GCA_964573605.1). Lineage (GTDB taxonomy): Bacteria > Planctomycetota > Planctomycetia > Pirellulales > JBBDJB01 > CAZNKT01. Next base: position 75,362 of record CAZNKT010000002.1, on the reverse strand, counting down.
GCCGGAGTTCGCGGCCCTGCACAACACCCTCGATTGGACCACGCACGGGCCGCCCGACAAAACCTGGCGTGCGAATGCCAAGCTCGCTTGCCGGAGCCGGCAGCCGGAGCCATGGCTCACCGTCGTCGCCGCGAACGTACCATTTCTCGAGAGGCGCCGAGCGACCAGGAGGATAGGCCCCGATGTTGGCGATCTCCACGCCGACGCTCCGAGTATTCGAAACGGTTGCGTGCCAGGCGCGTTCCTTCAAGTCCAGCGTCTGGTACACCGTACCGTCCACGTCCAGCAGAAAGTGAACACTAAGTCCACGTCGATCGTGCAGCACGGTAAAGCACCGCCGGCTCGTGCCGCATACGTCGTAATGCAGCACAAACTGGTCCACCACCTCCTGCAAGGTGGCTAAGTCCCAACCCCCGCCGCGAACGCGCTCCACAACATCCGGGGCCAACCCCGCCGTGCGCATACCGTATCGATTGGGTGAAGACAGCGCTGCCGAATCTTCAACGGTGGCTTTCCACGACGACTTTTCGAGCGGCGCGAAGCGTCGTTCCACTCGGTAGGCGTCATACCCGCACGGGTCCATCCACAGAACGACCGGCGCACCGGTATGAACCAATTGGCCGCAGACAACGATTTCGTCTCCATGGCGCTCGACAAACTCGCCGGGCCGTGGTTCGCTCGCCCAAGCCGTTGTGGCGGCCAATATCCCAAGCCCTGCCATCAGGGCACCAGGTACTCTTGAAGAACTGGGCAGGATTTCCACGGCCGTTTGCTCCCTTGATCACAATGAACCGTCAGCGCGCACTGCGCCTCGACGGATCCTTCCGCCGATCCCACTGCGCTGCGTTTGCATGGCCGCAGCAATCCGACTCGATGAGAGGTTTCAAAACGCTCTGCAATCGCTCCATGACCGGACGATGCCGCAGCAAAATCAGATTTTGAAACCGGCTCAAATAACAGACCGTAGGCCGTTTCTGATACGATAGCAGAAACAGGGCATCGCGACGAGCGTCCGTTTTGATGGCCGCCGGTGGTCGACCGCCGGTTGCCGTGCCGACGCCATCCGAGGGTTGCGCTGCGATACCGTACTTTTTTCCCAATGGCCGGAACGAGACATGACGTTATGGCCTCACAGCAATTGCTCCGCGCGCTGGGTACGATGAGTGGAACTTCCGCCGACGGTGTCGATGTTGCACTAATCGAAACCGATGGGCGGCAACAGGTGCGGTTTATCGGAGGGTGTACCCGCCCTTATCCCGGCAATTTGCACGACCGGTTGGTGCACGCCGCTCACACGGATGTATCTCTCGTGGAGCTACTGCGAATCGAGAATGAACTGACCAACGAGCACGTCCGAGCCGTGAACGCACTGATCAATGAGCTCAGCCTGTCGGCACACGATGTCGATGTCATCGGATTTCACGGACACACGCTGCGTCATGTGCCCGAGGAGGGCCTGACGCTCCAAGCCGGCAACGCCGCGCTGTTGGCGGAACAGACCGGCGTGACTGTCGTAGCGGACTTCCGCCGCAGGGATATGGCGGCGGGCGGCCAGGGGGCGCCGCTCGTCCCGCTTTACCACCAGGTGCTCATGGACGGACAGGAAAAACCGCTCGTGGTGCTCAACCTGGGTGGAGTTGCCAATGTGACCTGGCTGGGCCGCGGCGGCGGCATCCAGGCTGGCGACACGGGCCCGGGATGTGGCCTCCTGGACGCGTGGGTCCGCCGCCGGTGCGGCGTCCCCTACGACCGCGACGGGACGATCGCCATGACCGGAAAGATTGACTGGGAGCACGCACACCGCGCGTTGGCCGCCCCTTTTTTCTCGCGCCGTTTTCCGAAGTCCGCCGACCGTTTTGATTTTTCCTTTATCGACGTCTCTACTCTGTCGGCCGCCGACGGCGCGGCCACGTTGTGTGCCGTCACGACCGAAGCCGTTTGGCAGGCCGCCCAGCGGCTCGCCGAGCCGCCGACGGTCGTGTGGGTGTCCGGAGGCGGCGCGCGCCATCCGCTGATCATCAAGTTGCTCAAACAGCGATTCGAGACCGTCCGCGATGTGGCCGAGCTGAACTTGCGCCCCGATACGCTCGAAGCAGAATGTTTCGCATGGCTTGCTGCGCGGCGCACGCTCGGCCTGCCCCTGACCACTCCCGATTCAACAGGCTGCCGCCATGCCACGTGCGGCGGGCAGATTACGGCCTGATAAGCTGAACAACAGACTTGGGCCGCAGGCTGTTATCGTGATGGAAGATCGGTACCGAGCTGGCAATGCTGGACAAGCCGGTAGTGGCACCTGCCGGCCCGCGCTCTAGGACGATTTCAGATGGAATTCGAGCGTGCCGGTGGCGAGTTCACTGGCTTGCATCGACACTTCGGCTCCCAGGATCGTGTTCTCATGGTATTTCGCTGGCAGAGTCTCTTGGCCATTTGTCTGCTTGGAGATGCGGACCTTATACAGCCCACAATGGACGCCCAACAAAGTTGGATCGGGGCGAAACTGCTCGGCGACACTGAGTCCCGTGTTCCCGAGTCGATTCGTCGTTCCCGTGGCCGGCTGGATTGCGTCGCCCAGATACGGCTCCGGTTCCAGTGTGACGACCGCCCCGGGCAGCGGGCGACCGTCCAGTGTGACGTGGCAATTGACCGGCAACATGGCGTGGCGGCGTTCTTGCCAACGTGCGATCAAGGCTTGGATCTCGTTGGCGGTAATCTTTTCATCGGACGGGTTTGTGTCGAGGCGTGGCAGGGCTTTTTTGAGCGACGGCACGGCTGCGAGTTCCTCGCCCGACAACGCGTCATCGTTGTTTTGGTCGTACAAGGCGATGGCCCGGCGACCGGCTTCCGCGGCATCAATAGGCGGCGGTTCGACACGAGCGGGCCGCCCGGCGCATCCACCGCTCAGAGCCCACACCGCAATGGACGCCACACGAATCGCCAGGCCCGGGCCAAGGTTCGCAAGACAACGCATCATTCGTCTTTCCGTTTAACGCCGGTCGGAATCCAACAAACGCACGCCACAGCCTGCTTCCGACGGATAGCAAATGCGGCCACGATCGATCGTTATCCCGGTCGCGATGTCGCGAGACAGCAGCAGCGGGCCGTCTAGATCGGCGAAATCGACCAACGGCAGCAACTGAGCTATCGACGAAACGCCCACGGTCGATTCGGTCATGCAGCCCACCATGGTCTTCAGACCCTCCGCCTGCGCCCGTTCGATCATGCGGCGAGCCGGCGTGAGACCGCCGCATTTTACGAGCTTGATATTCACGCCGTGAAAGCAACCGCTGCACTGTACTACGTCCGTTTCTCTCACGCAGCTTTCGTCCGCGATCACTGGCAGCACCGAATTTCGGCGGACATGGTGCATCCCGTCCCAGTCGTCGGCCGGCAGAGGCTGTTCGATGAATTCCACATGGAGCGTTTTGAGTTCTTCGGCGAAAGCGACCGCTTGATCGGCACTCCATCCGCAGTTGGCATCCACGCGAAACACCGCCGAAGTGTGATGCCTGAGCGCGCGGACAATCTCCAAGTCATTGTCTGTGCCCAGTTTGATCTTATAGATCGGCCAGTCAGGCATTTCAAGCAGTTTGGCAACCATCCGGTCCACCGTGTCGATCCCAATCGTGAAACTCGTATGGGGAATGGAACGGACATCCAGACCCCACAGCCGAAAAACCGGTTGTCCGCGGAGCTTGCCCCAAAGATCATGGGCCGCCTGATCCAACGCGCATTGGGCGAAAGGCTGGTGCTGGATCTTATGGTGGAGTTCATCCCACAGACGAGCCGGATCGTCGAGCGAGCAACGCTGCACGACCGGACGCACTTCCTCCAGCGCGGACTCCATGTTCTGCACGGTCGCTCCGTAGTAGGGGCTGGCTGTCGCTTCACCAAATCCGCGGCACGGTCCTTCACGGAGTTCCACCACGAGTGTTGGCTGCACGGTGACGGTGCCGCGTGCGATCGTGAACGGATGCTTCAGCGGCAGATCGAATTGGTGCAGCGCCATCTTCATTTGCCCAGCTCCCTCTTCAGAGCCAGTACCGCATCCACGAGTTCCCCGCTTCCGGTACGCATGACGTCGCAGGCGGGCACCTGCAACTGGTCGCGCACTCGACGGCACTCCCGGGCAAGCTCGCTGTCGCTCAGATGGCGTCCGTTCACGGCGACGCCGACAACGCGGCCTGGATGCATAACGGATGCCATCGATTCATAAATGCGTTTCGTCTCCCCGACAGATGGCACGGACACATGATCGACGCCCCGCGCGGTCTTCCTCCCAGCTTCGTAGCACACGACCATTCCGTCTGGAAGACAACCGTGTAATAGACCGAGGGTTACCGAGGAGAAACTGGGATGAAAGAGGCTGCCTTGGCCTTCGACGAGCAGGATGTCGTGATGTTGATTGGCGAGTACGAGCCGTTCGGCGGCTCCATTGACAAAATCGGCAACGACGCAGTCCACAGGACATCCATCGCCTTCGATCATAATTCCGGTTTGTCCTGTGGCAACGAATTTGGCGTCGTGACCGGCTTCTTGCAGACCGCGCGCGATCTCGATGGCGGCCACCATTTTTCCTACGCTGCAGTCGTTCCCGATTGTGAGTACGCGCAGACATTCGTTCCGGATGCCCAACTGCTTGGCGACAGCCCGCTCGTTGTTCTTCCGCACGTCCACCAAACGGGTGCCCGCGCGTTGCGCGGCAGCGGCCAGTTCGGCATCGTCACTGAGGAAGTCATGCAAACCGGAGACAATGGTCATGCCCCGCTGGATGGCGTCCAGCAGGATCGGACGCCACGGCCGCGGAATTTTGCCGCCCGCCGGGGCGATGCCAATGACCAGGGCGTCCGCCTCCGGTGCTTCCTCAAGAGTGGCGATTACGGGCAAATCGCCGCCAATCGCGAAGAGTTGCTGGCTGGTCATTCCGCGCGACGTGCTGTCGAGAATGGCGACCATTTCGTCGCGGCGGTAACGGATCAGGTTGACCGCCGTCTTCGCGGAAAGCGGGTCGGAGCGGCCTTCGGTGAGGACCACGATGCGTGCCATGGGCGATCCCGGAATGCGTGGGTAATTTATGCAAACTTTACCGCACGGGATCGCGATCGAGCAAGTAGTGGCGGGGGTCGGTGGGACCGACGCCGTTCAACGCCAACGGTTGACTTCGCCACCATCGCGTGTGCCAAGATCCTGGTAAACCGCGAAGTCAACCGCCTCGTCCAGAAAATGCACGCTGCCGTCTGCAAAGGCGAAATTTGCCCCGGACGGATGATGGCTTCCAAAATGCAAATTATTGAACAACAAGACTCGCTTTTCCGCGGGCACGTCGAAGTCGTATCGATAAAATCCAATCTCCTCTAACGGCGCGTTGATGGGCCACCGTATGTTCTTGCTGGAATTGACACACAGTTTTTCAGTGGGACTGTTGACCCAGTATGCCCCGTCCATCCATCGCAGAAAGACGTAAGTACGTTCTCCAATAGCAAGCGTAGCGCTGGTCCCGTCGCGGATGTCCGCAATCCGGGTCTTTCCGACAACATACAACACGCCATCAGTGAAATGGTCGCCGCAGTGGTTGTCCTCCAAATCGATCTTCCGTCCCTGCTTGCCCGCTCCGGATACGCCCACATAGGTCGTCGCCCGCTGCAGACCTTTCTCTCCGGTCACGTAGGGAACGTCTTCAACTTCCGGGCACACGAAAGTGGGGATCAGTGCCTGCGTGGGCTTCCAGTTCGTGCCGTTGTCGCCGTGATGGACGTCGACGGAATCGTACATGGGATCCAATTCGATGTATGGCAGAACAAACACGTGCCAGCTCAAGCCCGAGGAGAACTCGCGGGAGGCCAACGTACTTGCGGGCGGAAACCGCAGATTCACGTCGTGGTAGTGATGCAACGCCAGCGCGAGTTGTTTGAGGTTGTTGCGGCAATGCAGGCGACGAGCCGTCTGCCGGGCAGCCTGCACGGCGGGCAGCAGCAGGGACACCAGGGTCCCGAGGATGGCAATCACGACGAGCAATTCGACAAGCGTAAAGCCCGCGTCGCGTCCGGATGCTTCTCCCCGAATGCGTTGCGCACGCCGATGGTAGTGAGTAACAACGGCCATGGATGACCCATACGACGGAAAAAAAATGAACCTTGTCAAAGGCAACGGTGGACCACACGATTCGCCGGCGGTTGGGGGCCTCCTCCGTGCAGGTGTATTGCCTGAAGCAACCCCTTTCCTTCATTGTCGCGCGATTTGAGGAATCGAGCAACCTTATTCCGGTCGCATGCCTGGCGGATTCCACAACGTGGATGGCGGACGAAGGTCTTCGAAGTGGCGCGGGCACGTCCGGCAGCGAAGTATTTTTTTTCGCCCACGGCTGTCCGTTTTGAACGGTCTGTCACGACGGGTACGCAACGATGCGGCGACAACGAATGATCTCTGGCAGATCGCTTGTTGCGGGTTCGCGCTACTGTGCGACTTCCCGCCGCGCGATATTGAGTGCACCGGACACGGGGTGCTTGATCAGTGTCGTTGCCGATGGGCAAACACCTTGTTGTTTAAGTGCGTTCAAGAAACGCTCGCGAACGAGCGCGCTGCCCAGGAACACACCGCCTGCCATGCCAAGCCGATACGAGCCGTCGGAAAAGCTGAGCCTCTCCCGGACCACTGCGGCAATCTCTGCCAGGTCCCGCGCCGCGTCTTCCAGCAACCGGACGGCGTAGGGTTCTCCCTGGTCGGCGAGCGCCGTGGCTAGTATTGCCAAAGACGCCATAACTTTCCGCGGACTCTCCGATTGATTGATGGCTCGGGATGCATCGCGCACCGTGGCACGTTGAAAGATTTCCAGAATCCGTTGTGTCATCGCCGAACGGGGTCTGTTCCGGTCCTCTTCCCATGCAGCGCGTCGCAGGACGGACCGGCCCAGGTCGTAAGCGCTGCCGTCGTCTCCGGCCAAATAACCCCAGCCTCCCGCGCGGGCGGTCGTCCCCTCACGGGTTCGCCCGTATGCGAAGGAACCCGTTCCGTTGATCACAACGATTCCCCACCCGGGCATTGGAGGGACAAACAGCAACGGCTCAGCGTCATTGACCCATCGGATGGTCTGTGCCAATTGCCGAGCGTCGGCCCAGGCAGCGAGCGTTGCGCGGTCTTCGGCGTTGTCGGTACCCGCGACGCCGAGCACCGCCGAAGCGACCGGACGGGGCGCGATGTTTGCGTCGGAAAAGGCGGCTTGGATCGCTTCTTGGAGATGCTCTTTCGCACGAGTCCAGCCCACTGAATGCGGGTTTGCCGGACCCGATGTACCGCGGCCCGCCAAATCGCCGGCTACCTGGGCCCGGCCCAGCCAGGCCTCCGTGCTGGTTCCTCCACCGTCGACGGCCAGGACCAGCGCGTCACCGTGGTGGACCGTTGTCGAGAGCGACACGCAGATGACCTCCCGCTGCGTCGAGCAGTTCCCTGGCGTCGGCCGGGGACACGCCTCGCTGGCAGCTGACGATTGCCGTTTTCAATTCGCCGTCGCACTGCGCGAGCAGCTTTTCTGCTTCGTCGTCGGCCAGTGCGGTGAGCGCGACGAGAATGCGTCGCGAACGGTCGATCAGTTTGGTGTTTGTGGCCCGGAGATCGACCATCAGGTTTCCGTAGGTTTTGCCCAGCAGCACCATGGCCCCGGTGGTCAACGTATTGAGCACCAGTTTCGTCGCGGTGCCGGCCTTCATGCGCGTCGACCCGCTGATGACTTCGGGGCCCACGATCGGCCGTATGATGACATTCGCCACGCTATCCAGCTCGGACGTTTCGTTGCAGGTCAGGCCGATCGCGGCGGCACCGATCGATTTTGCGTATTCCAAACCGCCCACGACATAGGGAGTGCGACCGCTCGTGGCGATGCCCACTACGACGTCGCGGGGGGACAGACGCAGCTCGGCCAGATCTGTTCGCCCGTGCTGGGGATAGTCCTCAATTCCTTCGGCCGCGCGAAACATTGCCGACGGCCCCCCGGCGATCAGCCCGACAACCTGTTCCGGCGGTGCACTGAACGTCGGCGGGCATTCGGCCGCATCGAGCACTCCCAGACGCCCCGACGTACCGGCTCCCAGATAGATCAATCTTCCTCCCCGGCGCAGCCGGTCTGCAATGATTTCGACAGCCCGCGCGATCACGTCCGCTTCTTTGCCGACGGCCTCCGCGACGCCTGCGTCTTCCCGATTGATCAGACGCACCATTTCCGGCGGCGACAGGGTGTCGATGGCTTCGGACGCCGGATTGGATCCCTCGGTTGTCAAATGTTGCAGGGACGAACCTGCCTTGCGCTTCCGCGAATCCGGTGGTGTCGAGCGTGAGGCCGTCATTGCGCGATGGTTCGTCGTGACAAGGGATCCATGAGGGGCTATTCTATCTTAAATTCCCCATGGCTCCAGCGCGCCCGAGCGATTTGGGTGCGTGACTATGCCGGAGGCTGCACTCTGTTGCGATCGTCACTCCCGCTCCCGGATCTTCTCACGATCGGGGCGTATCTTGTCGGCGTGTTGCTGTTCGGGCTGTGGATGGGCCGCAGTCAGCGCGACATTTCCGATTACTTCCTCGGCGCCAGGCAGCTGCCGTGGTGGGCGCTGCTGCTTTCCATCGTCGCCACGGAAACGAGCACGGTCACGTTTTTGAGCATTCCCGGCGTTGCTTTCCAGCCGGGCGGCGACCTGCGGTTCCTGCAACTGACCTTGGGATTTATTGCCGGCCGGTCGGCCATCGTTGTCCTCCTCTTGCCGCTCTACTTCCGCGGCGACATATTCACGGCGTACCAGGTACTGGAATACCGTTTCGGCGGAAATACGAAACGTGCGGCTTCCCTGTTGTTTCTCATCACGCGCAACCTGGCGGACGGCTTGCGATTGTTTCTGAGCGCCATCGTGCTGGACCAGATCCTGGATATCGACCTTTCGCTGTGCATCGTTGTCCTGGGCCTGCTGACGATCGCGTACACCTATGTGGGCGGAATGAAGTCCGTCGTGTGGAACGACTGTATCCAGTTCTGTGTCTACATGCTCGGCGCATTGCTCGCGGGATGGGTTCTGCTGGACAAGATCGACGACGGTTGGACCGGTTTGCTGCGTTATGCCGAACAGCACGGCAAATTACGCGTGTTTGATTTCTCCTTCGATCTTACCGATCCGTACACATTCTGGGCGGGACTGGTGGGCGGTTTTTTTCTGACGCTCGGCACGCACGGTACCGATCAACTGATGGTGCAGCGATACCTGGGCGCGGCAAACCGGCGAAACGCCGCGCGGGCGCTGATCGCCAGCGGTTTCGTCGTGGCCGCGCAGTTCGCGCTGTTTTTGCTGCTGGGGGTCGGCCTGGCCGCTTTCTACAGTGCTTCTCCGCCCGAGGTGCCCTTCGAACAGTACGATCGCGTGTTCGCGCACTTCATTGTGGAGCAACTTCCCGTGGGCGTTCTGGGATTGACACTGGCCGCGGTTTTCTCCGCCGCCATGTCGACGCTTTCCAGTTCGCTCAATTCCTCTGCCACGGCACTGGTCAGCGACTTCTATCGGCCGCTCGCTTCCGGAGACCCATCGCCGACGCACCTGCTCCGCGTCAGCCGGGCGGCGACGCTGGTCTTCGGGGTCATCCAAATCGTTGTGGCAATCCTGGGCCAGTTTCTCGTCCAAAGCGTCGTTACCAACGTGTTGGCAATCGCCAGCTTCGCTACGGGAGCCGTGCTGGGTGTGTTTTTTCTGGGCCTGGCTACGCGACGTACGACGCAACCGGCAGCACTGGCAGGACTACTCACGGGACTGGGATTCGTTGTATTGGTGGCTTACACTGCAGATTTGGCGTGGCCCTGGTATGCCGTTGTCGGCTCGCTGTCCACGCTCTGCTTTGGTTTAGTCGCCGGCTGTTTCCTGTCCACGGCAGCCGACCGGACCGCTTCATTTCGGCCTACGGAAGACGGGCATTGAGCAATAGCGTCTAACAAAACATCATGGATGCACTACCAAAAACGCGTGTCTGCAGACGAACCGGCGGTTTTGTTAGAGGCTCCAAGAATCTTTTCGACCAGCAGCCATACGTGATGGGTCGGCCCATGCGATACGAACAAGCGGAATGCGGTCAGCGCGCACGTGTTCCGGGTCGGCGCCGGACCCCGGACGGCGTCCGGCTCATGCTGGTCGCTCTGCTGTTGTTCGGCGGCCCCGCTGCCGTGTTGGCGGCTGGTCTTCCCTACGTCCGCCCATCCGATGCAGCAATGGACGCCGACCATCTGGCGCACATCGACCAGGTTGTGGCGGAAGGCATCCACGAGAACCACATGCCGGGCTGCGTGGTGGTCGTCGGTCGGCGTGGAAGGGTGGTTTTCCGCAAGGCCTACGGACACCGCAGCATCGAGCCCAAAGTGCGACCGATGGCAGTTGATACGCTGTTCGATTTGGCGTCGCTGACCAAACCCGTCGCGACCGCGAGCAGCATCATGATCTTGCTCGAACAGGGACGGCTTCGGTTGGACGACGCGGTGGCCGATCACTTGCCCGAGTTTGCCGTCCATGGAAAAGAAACGATTACTGTGCAGCAATTGCTGACGCACCAGGGCGGGCTGATCCCCGATAATCCGCTGGCCGATTACGTCGACGGACCGGAGGTAGCCTGGCAGCGAATCTTTGCCCTTCGACCGCAGGTGGAACCGGGGTCCCGCTTCCAGTACACGGACGTGGGATTTCTCGTGCTGGGCAAACTGGTCGAGCGGTTGAGCGGCCAGACGATCGACGCATTTTCGCGCGAACATATCTTCGAGCCGCTGGGCATGAAAGACACGGGATTTGTACCGGATGAAGCCCGCCGCCAGCGGGCGGCGGTGACCGAGCGCCGCGAGGGGCAGTGGATCCAGGGAAGCGTGCACGATCCTCGCGCATTCCATCTCGACGGCGTCGCCGGTCACGCGGGCCTCTTCTCCACGGCGGACGATTTGTCGATATACGCGGATATGATGCTCAATGACGGAGCCACCGATCGAGCGCGCATACTGGGACCGTGGACGGTAATCACGATGACGTCGGCTTTCCCGGTGTCAAGCGGCTTCCGGGGCCTCGGTTGGGACAAGCAAACGGGCTATTCGTCGAACCGTGGAGAGTTGTTCACAACGAGGGCCTTCGGGCACGGCGGATTCACCGGGACCGCGATGTGGATCGACCCGGGATTGGACCTGTTTGTCATTTTCTTGAGCAACCGGCTGCATCCCGACGGGCGTGGCAATGTCAATCCGCTGGCGGGACGCATTGGAACCATTGCCGCCGCCAGCATCGTCGGTCCGGCGGCACGGGCCGATTACGCGCGACGCGATACAACCGTGTTGACGGGAATCGATGTGCTCGAGCGCGACGATTTTCAACTGCTGCGGGACCGCAACATCGGGCTGATCACCAATCAAACGGCGATCAATCGCAGCGGCGTTTCGACCGCGCGACTGCTCCATGCCGCACCCCGTGTTCACGTCGCAACGTTGTTCAGTCCCGAACACGGGCTGGCGGGCCGGCTGGAACAGGCGCAGATCGCCGATTCGCGCCACCCCGATACGGGGCTGCCGGTCCGCAGCCTGTATGGCCGGACACGGCGGCCCACGAGTGACAACCTGCGGAGTCTGGACGCCTTGGTGTTCGACATCCAGGACATTGGAACGCGCTTCTACACCTACATTTCTACGATGGGCCTGGCCATGGAAGCTGCCGCGGACAACGGCGTGGCGTTTATCGTGCTTGACCGACCGAACCCGATAGGTGGCCAACGGGTGTCGGGGCCCGTGTTGGATGCCGGCCAGGAATCGTTCGTCGCATTCCATGTTCTGCCGGTTCGCCACGGAATGACAGTGGGCGAATTGGCACAGATGTTCCGAGTGGAAAGGGGACTCGACCTGGACCTGACGATCGTGCCGCTTGAAGGTTGGTCGCGCGACATGTTGTTCGACGCTACGGGCTTGCGCTGGGTCAATCCGTCTCCCAACATTCGCAGTCTGACGCAAGCCTTGTTGTATCCCGGTATCGGCCTTTTGGAAACGACCAACCTGTCGGTAGGTCGAGGTACGGACACGCCGTTCGAAATCTTTGGCGCGCCGTGGGTCCGTGGGCAAGAGTTGGCCGTTGCACTGAACGCGCAGGACGGGTCCGGTGTTCGATTCGTACCGATCGCGTTTACACCCACGGCCAGCAAGTTTCGCGGGCAGCCGTGCGAAGGAGTCCACGTCATCATCACCGACTGGAACAGCTTCCATCCGATTCGTACGGGACTGACCATCGCAACGACGCTACAGAGGCTGTATCGTGACACGTGGGCCTCGGCGGCGTATGCTCGACTGCTGGGAAACGAACGGGTCTTAGCCGCGATCCAGAACGCACAACCGTTTGCAGAGATCGAGGCCGAGTATATTACCGAATTGAACGCGTTTCGAGCTCGTCGGACGCGGTTTCTTATTTATCCATAGTTTGACCGGGATTTCACGGAGTGCCATTCATGACCGCGTCTTGCCCATCGCTCTGTCGGTTTTGGGTAGCGACCATCGCAGTTCTATCCCTTCTCGGTGCCCAGAATGCCGCCGGCGCGCCCGGCCAGTCGGAGGATCTGGAAAAGACGATCGCGCGCCTCGTCCGCAACCACGAAGGAAAAACGTGTGTTGCCGTGCGGCATTTGGAGAACGGAGTGGAGTTTGCTTATCGGGCCGACGAACCGATGCCCACGGCAAGCCTGATCAAGCTGCCCGTGATGGTCGAAGCCTATCGCCAGGCTGCGGCCGGGCAAATCGACTTGACCGATCTCGTGGAACTGGAAGAGCAAGACAAAGTGCCGGGATCAGGGATCCTCACTCCCCATTTTTCCGCCGGCCTGAAGTTACCGCTGCGCGATGCGATTCGCCTGATGATATGCCACTCGGACAACACGGCCACGAATCTTGTCGTCGACTGCGTAAGCCTGGAACGCGTTAATGCCACTATGGAAGAACTGGGACTGCCAAATACCAAAATTCACTCCAAGGTTTTTCGGCGAGATACGTCCATCCTGCCGGAACGAAGCCGCCAATTCGGTCTGGGCAGCACGACCGCCGGCGAAATGGTGCGGTTGCTTGAACAACTGCATCGCCGCGAACTGGTCAGCGCCGAGGCAAGTGACGCCATGCTGGAACATTTGCTAGCTTGTGAAGACCGCACAAAACTTGCTCGATTCCTGCCTTCCGACGTCCGTATTGCCCAGAAAGGCGGTTCCGTCTCGGCGGTCCGCTGCAGCGCGGGCATCCTCTATTTCAGTGGAGGCCCCGTCGCCGTTTGCGTGTTGACCTCGGAAAACGAAGATCGCCGGTGGACCGAAGACAATGCCGCGGATTTGCTGTGCGCGGAAGTGGGCCGTGCCGTCTTGGAACATTTCTCCGTGGGCAAGGAGCCACATGCCGACGACACCAACCGGACGCTCGAAGTCGGCGATTCCGGAAGACTCGTCGAAGACTTGCAGCGCACTCTGAATGCTCGTCTTTCCCCGTCGCCGGAGTTGGGAGTCGACGGCGCCTTCGGTCCCAACACGGAGGCTGCGGTCATTCGCTTTCAGGAGGAGAACAAGCTTGAGGCCAGTGGTGTCGTGGGGCCGGAAACCTGGCGGGCCTTGGGGACGCTTGTCACACAAGACAAGCCCGTTCCGTCCCCGGAAACGGTCAACAGCCAGAAGCTGCCGAAGCAGCCGCCGGATCCGCTGGACGGGCCCCCGTTTGTTACTTGCAAGGCCTGGGCGGTGGCCGACGGTCGGACAGGAGACCTGCTGTGGGGACACAATGAGGATCAGCCGCTGGACATCGCCAGCACGACCAAGATCATGACCGGTTACCTGGTGGTCCGCGAGGCGGAGCGGAACCCCGACGTGCTCGACCAGCAAGTCGTGTTCTCGGAACGAGCCGATCAGACGGAGGGGTCAACGTCGGGCGTCCGGGCTGGCGAGCGACTGGCGGTGGGCGAGCTGCTGTACGGGTTGCTGTTGCCGTCCGGAAACGACGCCTCCGTGGCGCTGGCCGAACACTTCGGCGCATCTTTCGATCCGGCCGAAGCGGGCAACGGTTCAGCCGACCCGTTCAGCTGCTTTCTGGCGGAAATGAATCGTGAGGCGAAAACAGTGGGAATGCAGCATACCCAATACCAGAATCCGCACGGCCTGACGGCGGAAATGCATGTATCTACGTGCCGGGACCTTCTCCGTCTCAGTTGGACGGCCATGCAGAATCCGATCTTCCGAACCGTCATCAGCACGCGGCAGCACGGGTGCCGTGTCACCGGTCCTGGAGGCTACCAGCGAAATCTGCTGTGGAAGAACACCAACCGCTTGTTACCGATCGACGGGTACGACGGGATCAAGACCGGGACAACGCGCGCGGCCGGGGCATGTCTCGTGTCGAGCGGGCGGCGCGGTTCGGACCACCTGCTCGTGGCGGTGCTGGGATCGTCGTCTTCCGGCGCACGCTATGTCGACTCAAGAAACCTGTTTCGGTGGGCCTGGAAGCAGCGTGCGGCGCGAGACGACGCGACGGAGTGAGGCGACAGACACCGTATTGCGGATCGCTCCGCTGCACCTCCACTGACAACCGTTTCCATGGCCGAACATCCTTACGGCTGGCTAAGCCTCGTGCCTCCCTTGCTGGCGATCGCGCTGGCGATTGCCACCCACCGCGCGACCCTCTCGTTGCTTGCGGGCGTGCTGGCCGGAGCCTTGATTACCACGGGAGGCAATCCGCTGCGTGCCGCGTACGAAACGGTCGTCCTGCACCTCTGGCCCGCGCTGGCCGATCCCGGCAAGTTGCTGGTGTTTGGGTTTACGCTTTCGATGGGTGCGATGATCGGAATTATTACGGCATCGGGGGGCATGCGTGGGCTTGTGGCGCTGATGATACCCTGGGCCAAATCGCGCCGCCGCGGACAACTCGTGACGTGGTTTCTGGGACTGCTGATCTTTTTTGACGATTACGCCAACACCGTCCTGTTGGGAAGTACCCTGCGGCCCCTTTGTCAGCGTTTGAAGATATCCCGAGAGAAACTCGCCTATCTCGTCGATTCGACAGCAGCGCCCGTAGCCGGCCTGGCACTTGTTTCGACATGGATCGCAGTGGAAGTCGACTACATACAGGAAGGATTAGATAATCTTCCCGCGGCCGTCTATCACGTCGATTCGGACTCGGTCCCGAACGGCGCTGCTTCCCGGACCGCCGCGGCCAACGGTGCCGGCGGGCCGCGATGGCCGACGGCATTTGATCTGTTTGTGACGACGATCCCCTACCGTTTTTACGTCATCTGGGCGCTTGTGTTCGTGCCACTGATTGCGCTGACGGCACGCGATTTCGGCCCCATGCTCGCAGCCGAGCAGCGCGAAGTTGGGCAGCGACCGGAAACGCATTCCGCGACTCCTCCCGAACAGCCGCCGTGGTCCGCGACGGACCTGCCGCCCGCACGATGGTTTAACGCGGTCGTACCCATCGCGGCATGTTTGGCCGTTATCGTGTCCTTGATGTATTTCAGCGGCAAATCCAATCTGGGCGCGGAAGCCGGCGGCGCGTCGCTGAGGGACATTTTCGGTCGCGCCGATTCGAGCCGGTCGTTGCTGGCCGGCAGCCTGGCGGGCGTGGCGGTCGCCTCCTTGCTGGCCACGATCCAGCGTTTGCTGGGCCCGCGATCGCTGATCCGAGCGGCCCTTCTGGGTGCCCGAACCATGGTTCCCGCGCTGTTGATTCTGTGGATGGCGACATCGCTGTCGAAAATGACCGGCAACATGCCCATCGCAGGCGTGCAGCAACAATCGCGCGCGGGGCAGGGTTCCGCGCTCGCCAAAGACGGGCAAAACCATGCCACGTCCACTGGTGCACGGTCCCATCTGGTCAGCTACCGTCTGTACACCGGGCAATACCTTACGCAACTGCTAGGCGGCCGGTTGGCCCCCTGGATGCTCCCGTCGATCGTATTCGTCCTGGCATCTGTGGTGGCGCTCGCCACCGGCACCAGCTATGGCACGATGGGCATCCTGATGCCCATGACGATCCCGTTGAGCTACAATATTCTGGCGTCGGGCGGTACGGTAGTGTCCCCCGATCATCCTGTATTTTTGGCATCGCTGAGTGGTGTGCTCGCCGGAGCAATTTTCGGCGACCACTGTTCTCCCATCTCCGATACAACGGTACTTTCGTCGCAGGCCAGTGGGTGCGACCACGTGGCCCATGTGTGGACGCAAATGCCGTACGCGCTGTGCGTCGCGCTGGTGTCCATTGTGTGCGGCACGCTGCCGGTCGCCTTGGGAGCGAGCGTCTGGCTGTTGCTGCCACTGGGAGGCGTTGTATTGGCCATCCTGTTGCGTTGTATCGGCCAACGGGTGGAGCATTGATGGTCATCGGTTCCCGACCCAACGCTGTAAAGGAAGCGCATATGCGAGTGGTTGGCACGGTGGGACAAGCGATGCTGGCGTATTGCTTCGCACTCTGCTTGGCGCAAAGTGCACTCTGCCAGGCGCCGGGCGACGCCCAGCGGCGTGCCAACGCGGCTCGGCCGCGGACCTCGGTGACGCCCGAGGCCCGCGCGCTGCATCGCCAATCGCTTGTCATCGACGGCCATAACGATCTGCCCTGGCAACTCCGCGAGAAAGGATCTCTTTCGTTCGATGCATTGAACCTGAACCAGTTGCAGCCGGACTTCCATACGGATCTTGTCCGCCTGCGGGAGGGAGGTGTCGGGGGGCAGTTCTGGTCCGTCTACGTGCCGGCCAGTACCGCCCGCAGGGGCACCGCGCTGCGCGAGACGCTGGAACAGATCGACCTGGTCCACGCCATGATCGAGCGATATCCCCAGCAGCTTGAACTGGCCAGATCGGCCGCCGACGTCACGCGGATCCACCGGCACGGAAAGATAGCCTGCTTGATTGGTGTCGAAGGTGGTCACGCCATTGAAGACTCGTTGCAAGTACTGCGAAAATTGTACGGGCTGGGTGCCCGTTACATGACGCTGACTCACTCGGACACGCTTTCGTGGGCCGACTCGGCCACCGATAAGCCGCGGCACGGGGGGCTGACGGCATTCGGTGAAGAAGTCGTTCGAGAAATGAACCGCTTGGGCATGCTCGTGGATTTGTCCCATGTGTCGGCGGAAACCATGCGCGACGCGCTGCGGGTGAGCAGCGCCCCCGTTATTTTTTCTCATTCGTCCGCCCGGGCGATCGCCGATCATCCGCGAAACGTTCCCGATGACGTTTTGCGGCGTCTGGTTCCCAATGGCGGGGTTGTCATGATCAATTTCTATTCCGGATATGTCGTTCCCGACGCCGCACGGCGCGGCGTCGAGCACACGCGCGTGGCCGCCGAATTGCGTAAGGAGTTCCCGGCGGACGAACCATACCGACGAGCTTTGGCACGCTGGGAAGCGCAACACCCGGTCTCCAGGGGCACGATCCACGACGTTGTCGACCACATCGACCACGTCGTGCGGGTCGCCGGCGTCGACCACGTCGGGCTCGGATCCGATTTCGACGGCGTTGACGTTCTACCTGATCAGCTGGAAGACGTGTCGTGCTTTCCCAACATTACGCAGGAGCTTCTCCGCCGCGGGTATCGCCGGGAACAGATCCAACGGGTTCTGGGCGGCAACGTTCTGCGCGCCCTTCGCTCCGCGGAAACGGTGGCGGGGAAAGAGTCCACTCGTCAGTAGGTGCCGACATCACCCGGCACGCTCGGATCGTGCACGCCGACCAGTCCGTTTTCCGACTCGGCAACCGCCTGGATGGTGGCCAGCGACGGGACGCACTCCACGGTGTGGCCCCGATCACGCAGGGCTTCCTTCCATCGGGGCGGAAAAGAGTCGTTTACCAGCAGCTTGTCGGGCCGCCACTGATGATGAAATCGTGGGGCCCTGACCGCGCGCTCGATGGAGTGGTCCAGGTCGAGGCAGCGGACGAGCATGAGCAAGGTCTGCGTGATTATTTTCGGTCCTCCGGCAGCTCCCACGGTCAGGATCGGCCGACCGTCACGCAGCACAATCGTCGGGCTCATACTCGACAGCGGCCGCTTGCCCGGGGCAACGGCGTTGGCGTCGGCGCCGATCAATCCGAAGACATTCGGCACGCCGGGCTGCGCGGAAAAGTCGTCCATCTCGTTGTTCAATACCACGCCCGTGCCGGGGATGACCACCTTGCTCCCGAACGACGTGTTGATGGTAGCAGTTATCGCGGCCCAGTTGCCTTCAGCGTCTGCCGCCGCGATGTGCGTGGTATGCTTTCCAAAATGCCGGTCGTCCCACCGCGTGGGATCGCCGTGTCCGGGCACGATGGACGCACGGCGCTGGTCGATCTGGTCTGCCAAGACGCGTGCGTACTTCTTGTCGACGAGCCCGCGGGGCACATCGGCGTAGTCCGCGTCGCCCAGCCAATACGCGCGATCGGAGAACGCTCGTTTTTCTGCTTCGGCAATGACGTGCACCCACCGGGCCGGATCGCGCTCGCGAAGCGTCTTCAGATCAAAATTTTCCAGAATGTTCAGGATCTGAGCCACATGAATCCCACCGGAGCTGGGTGGTGGGAACCCGACGATCGTCCAGTCCCGGTAGGTGGTGACCACCGGTTCGCAGACGCGGGCCCGATAATCGCTCATGTCCTGGACCGTGATGAGTCCCCCGTTGTCGGCCATCCATTCGGCCAGTCTTCTGGCGAAAGGTCCCTCGTAGAACCATGCGATGCCCTCGCGGGCGATCGCGCGGTAGGTGCGTGCCAGATCGGGCTGTCGCAGCCGCTGGCCCTCGCCGTAGGGCGTGCCGTCTGCTCGCAGAAAAAGGGCCCGCGACTCCTGAAATCGGGCCAGGGCCGGGGCCGTTGACGCCAGTCGCCGGGCATACACGGCGTCGATGGGAAACCCCTGTTCGGCGATCGCCGCTGCTGGCGCGAGGAGTCTTGCCAACGGCAGTCTGCCATGACGGCGGACCGCTTCGGCATACGCAGCCAGAGCGCCGGGCACGCCCGAGGCGAGCGGCCCCGTGCGGCTCAGTTCCGGATCGGCGTTGCCATCCCGGACAAACATGTCACGGGACGCCGCCGCGGGCGCGGTTTCCCGGCCGTCGATGGCCGTCAGATGCCGATTGGCCAGACGCAGCAGGATGAAACAGCCGCCCCCCATGCCCGAATTGTGGTTGTCCACCACGCCCAACGTCAGTGCCGCGGCGACCGCCGCGTCGACGGCATTGCCCCCTTCAGCAAAGGCCACCACGGCCGCCTGCGTCGCCATCGGATGCACGGTGGCCACCACGCCTCGGGGGCCGTCGGCGGCGCCTGCCGGACCTGGAACGCCGACGATCGGGCCCCATAGAAGCAGGACGAACGCCGACACCAGCAAGCGTCGATCGGCCGACGCCTGCATCCCACGCGCCGCCGCGCCGGGCAGCGGCCGGATCGGAGAGTGACGCACAAAACTTCGCATATCCGGAGAATTTCCCTCGTGGTCTCGTCCCGGTGCCCCCTGTCCCGGTGCCGCTGTGCGGATCGTCGGGCGTTTCCCTGTGCCCGACCGCCGCACCCCGCGGGCCGGTTGCGGGCCCTTGGGGGCGGCCCGCGTGTTCCCCTGTTCAGTATACCGGGATGCGTGCGACAGAATTTAACAGGTTTTTCTTGAAATTTCGACCGGAACTCCTTATCCTGGGGAGGTTCACGCAGAGTAACAGAGTAACCTTGTTAGCGGGCACGTATCACAACGAAAGGATTGGACTAATGATTCGGACTGAGTACTCGACCAACTCACGATGGTGGGAACGCAATCCATGCCCACCCTTCGGGCCTCACCATCTTCTCTCAAGCCTCCTCGCCGTGGCCCTATTGGCATGCGGTACGTCGACATTCGCTGTGACAGTTTTGTCAGAGACTTTCGATTACGTCGACGACGCTGCTTTGGACGCCGTCTGGAACGCCAGCAGCGACAATCCCGACTACAGTCTGGACACGAGCTTTGGCAATCCACAGCCGTCGTACGCCATGCCGTCGCCCGCGGGAAGTTTTCAAGGGCGGCTGGCACGCAATCTTCCCGGTGGTTCGATCCAGGCGACCGACGCCAATCCGGTCAAGCTCTGTTTCGATTTTTATCTCGATACCGCCGGGCTAGCCGCGAGTTGGAATGGGGCGCGGCACTACATTGAATTACGAGGTTACGAGAACGGTGCCTTCGGCCAAGGCGGTCTTCAGAATCTGTTGGCCATGGGCGTCTACAACTCGTCGGATGATGATTTCGATACCACGTTTTACCAAGGCCGCGTGGTGTTCGGGTCCAATTGGAACACGCTGGACGAAGAGACCGGTGCGGCGAACCGTGATGTGGGCTGGCACACGATGCAAATTGCGGTCAACAGCAGCGAGGTGCGTTTTTCGGTGGATGGCGTCTTGGCGGAAGTCGAGGCGCGGCCGAACAACTTCGAATTTGATTCGGTCGTCCTCGGCTCGGATCTGACAGCCAATGACCACGGCTCATGGGTGGACAACTTGAGCGTCAAGGTGGCGCCCGAACCTTCCACGCTCCTGCTGCTGGCAGTGGGCGGTCTCGTGGCCATTGGCCTGCGTCGGCGCCGTTGAAAAATAGTGTGAAAAGAGTGCGCCCCGGCACCCAATGCCGGGGCGTTTTTTTTTGCGCGAATGCGGGCCTCCGCAAAGCAGCCTCGCCAGCCAACCCGCCGGGTGACTCCCCTCGCGGAGCGCGGAACGGCACGGAGGCCGTTCCGTACAACCGGTCAACGCGTGCCCACAGTTAAACCCACCGCGCGGTTGAACCTCGGGCACGCCGTCTCTGGTGTGCAGAGCCCAACGGTCGTTGGTTTGACGTCGCGAACGCTGCCAGGCCGCATCAAACAGGCTCGCCGGGCGCGACATTCCTGCCTTGACCCGGCCGGTCGCCGGACTATACTCCCGGCCTTCTATACCGGAAATCGTCTCATTTCGGTTGATCAGCCATGACAGCGACGCCGCTTTTCGTCGATATCCATTGCCACCTTCTGCCCGGCCTGGACGACGGGCCCACCACATGGGACATGGCCCTTGACATGGCGCGTACCGCAGCGGCGGATGGAATTCATACCATCGTTGCGACACCGCACCAACTGGGCCGATACCGGAAAAACTCTGCCGAAACGATTCGCAACCGGGTAAGCCGATTGCAGCAGGTGCTGCAACACGCCCGAGTCCCGCTGCGAGTGCTCCCCGGAGCCGATGTCCGTATTGACGATACTCTGATCGACCGGCTTCGCAGTGACCAGATCGTCACCCTGGGCGATTGCCGCCGGCACGTCCTGCTGGAATTGCCGCACGATGTTTATATTCCACTGGATCCCTTGATCCGGGCACTGCGCGACATCGGTCTGGTGGGAATTCTTTCGCATCCGGAGCGAAACACGGCCATTCAAAAAAATCCGATGATTGTCAAGCAATTGATCGACGCGGGGTGCCTGATTCAGGTGACCGCTGATAGCTTGATGGGGTCTTTCGGCAAACGTGCCAGAGAGCTGACCGAGCGGTTGCTGATAAGCGGCAGGGTGCACTTCGTGAGCACCGATGCGCACGGTCCTCAGCGGCGAAAGCCTGTCTTGAGCCGTGCTTTTGAACGAACGCGGCAACTGGCCGGCGCATCGGACGCTCGCGAATTGTTCTGCATCAACCCGGGTCTGGTCTCCGCAGGTCATCGTGTTGCCACCAACCGGGACCGCGCGGCACGTATGCTGCCCATGTGCCGCGCGATCTGGAAAGCCGTGCGGGGCCGGGGGGCGGCATGACGCGACTGACGCGGCGGCAGTTTTTCCCTGTTTCCGTCGTGGCGAGTGCTTGGCTCGCCACGCGCCACGATCGGCGCGCATGGCCGGCTGGCTTGGACCGAGACCACCGCGCGATCGGGCCGTTCGATTGTCGGGCTGACTTTTCGCTGGCTCCCCACGAACCGCTGCTTGCCGAACTGGGCAGGCTTCCGACCGACGTCTCGCGCGCATTATCTGTTGCTCCATCAGCCGAACCTATCGAGCTGTACCTGTTTCGGGACCGACATTCCTACCGGGCATTTCTGAACACGCAGTTTCCGCGCGTCCCCTACCGGCGCGCGTTGTACATAAAAGGTTCCGGCCCGGGAAAGGTCATGGCGTATCGCCACCGCGAGATGGACATCGACGTTCGTCACGAATGCACGCACGCAATAATGCACGCGGCGCTTGACGTCGTGCCTCTGTGGCTCGACGAAGGCATCGCGGAGTATTACGAGGTGTCCGCGCCGGATCGACCAGGCAACAACCCCCATCTGAAGTGGGTTCGCTGGACGGTCCCGTTCAAGCGAATTCTCTCGCTGGAAGCACTCGAATCGCGGCTAGAATTGGACGACATGGGGAGTCGGGAATACCGGTCCGCGTGGGCGTGGGTCCATTTCATGCTGCATGGGTCGCAAGTCGCTCACCGCGAGTTGGCGAATTTCTTCCGGGACGTACAGGCGGGCCGGGATCCGGGCCTGCTGTCCGAGCGTGTGCGGCGCGCCGTTCCCGATGCCGACCGACAGCTTGCCCATCACTTTCGGACCTGGAGCGCATGACAGCGAGCATTTGATAACGCATTCACTGGTAGCAGAGGTCGACGGCGCCCGCCGCGGGCCCGACCGGATTTCCAGCCTTCCAGCAGGTGCCAGCAGGTGCCCGCGTACTTGCCCTTTGCACGCGGTGCGGGATCAGCTACCATCCTGCCCCTTCTCATGGACGTTTTCATGTCTTTTCTTAGCAATAAGAGGCGATGACCATGCACGTTTTGGATGGGCTCGCTGCAGATGGACCTTCAATTGCCGCGCGACGGCGTGGGTGTCTGAAAACACTCCGGGCTGGATACAAGTGGGATCGTGCACGGCGGCGCCGCACGGTGGTCGCGGCGACGATCGTGTCCTTGTCGTTGCCGCCTTCCCTGGTGATGGCGCAATCCCCGACGCCTGAAGTTGTCCCCACGCGCGCAAGGTTACTGGATGTCGCGCTTTCGTTCGACGGCCGGTTGACGGGGCAGGTGAGAAACCGGGACGGAGAACCTCTGCGGCGCGTCGAACTCATATGCCAGGGAACGCGGGGCGCCCAACAGCGAACGCTGTCGGACAGTTCCGGCTGTTTTGAATTTCGCGGTCTGCGAGGCGGTGTCTACTTCATGTCGACTGCCGCGGGCACACGGGCGATCCGCTTGTGGGCGCCTGGAACGGCACCACCCGCGGCGCGGACCGCGTTGAATCTGATGGCCGACGCGGACGTGGTTCGCGGTCAGAATCCGCCGGGGCCGCTCTTGGCTCACTGCGAGACCCTGAAATGCTGGTTTGCCAATCCGCTGGTTGTAAGCGGCATCGTAGCAGCAGCCGTGGCGATTCCCGTGGCCGTCCATAATGCGAACCGAGACAGGGATTCCGGGAGCTGACCCGTGGTATCGCTCGTACGGGCTCTCGGGTCAAAGGAAAACCATGCTCGGCGATAGGCCTTCGACCGGTGGACCAGTGACGAAGCGTCTGGAGAGAGCGGCGATATGAATCACCGATCTTGGCTGAATACAGCGCTGGTCTTGCTCAGTTGCGCGGGAAACGTTGTGTCGCCGTCCGGCGCGATTTCCGGGGAGCCCGCGTTGCCGCCGCCACGGAAATCGTCGAGCGACAAGCTGACGTGCGGTGCCGATGTCGTGCTGACGGAAGAGGGCGTGTTGCGAGGTATTCTGGTTCGGCCCGATGGTCAGCCGCTGGCCGGAGTACCGGTTTGCGTGCGCGGTGCGGGTCGCTTCTTGGCCGAGGTTAAAACCAGACAATACGGTCGTTTTCGCATAACGGGCTTGCAAGGCGGAGTGTATCAGGTGCACACGGGCACTGCGAGCCAGACGCTGCGGTTGTGGGCACCTGGCACGGCGCCTCCGTCGGCTACGGCGTTATTGCATCTGGTTTCCGATAACACGGTCGTGCGAGGTCAAGGGGACCGTCGTATCGGCTTGTCGTCGGACGCGATCCTGTTGGGCGCCGTGGTTGCTGCCGGTGTGACCGTGCCGATCTTAATTTCCAATCGTCGCTCCGACTCGCCGCCGGGGAGCTGACACTTACTGCCATGCAGACAGGCTGCGTACGTATTTCGGTTGCGGCAACGCAGATCCCGTGCTGGCCGGTGGTCCTGGCCGTGTGTTGGTGTTGTCTATCGGCCTGCCAGCGGCCGGTCGTCTATGAAGCGGCCGCGCTGCCGGAGGAGTTTCGAGTGCCCGATACTCTGAGTACTCAGAAACCCGACTTGCTGCGGTTGGCCGCACCGACGCCCAATGGAAACCTGATCGGCGAGGGCGACCTGCTGGAAATAATGATTGCCACGGGCTACCGGGGCGAACAGAACTACACGGCGTTGCTGCGAGTGGACGCGCAAGGGCACGTCAACGTACCGATTGTGGGGAAGGTCCCCGTGGGAGGTCTGGACGCCGTGGAGGCGGAACAGGTCGTCGCGGCAACGGCCATCGAACGAGGTATTTATCGGCGACCTTATGTCACGGTGAACGTCAAGCGCAAACGGTCCCACAGCATTACGGTCGTAGGGGCCGTCCGCGAGCCGGGAACATACGATCTGTCGACCGGCAACAGCGACCTGCTTGGGGCCTTGGCCGTTGCCGGCGGCCTTACGGACGAAGCCGGGCGGGAAGTGAGCGTCCTGCGCAAGGGCAGTGCGGTCAGCACCCCGCCCCCGCCCCCTTCTGGCGCCACGCTGGCCCAATTTTCCGAACAACCCGTCGACGGACGGCCGCATGTTCTGAAGGTCAATCTGACCGACGCCCGGCAGTTGTCCGGCGAAAACCTCCAACTTGGCGACGGCGACGTCGTTGTTGTTCCGCCCGACGATCCCGGTTTTGTTCACGTCATGGGCCTTGTCCGCAAGCCCGGTCAGTTCGAAATCCCCGTGAATAGAGACCTGCGTCTGCTCGACGCGCTGGCCCTCGCCGGTGGTCGCACGATCCAGGTGGCCGACCGGGTCAGGATCATTCGTCAGGTTGCCGGCCAGCCCGCTCCGGTCATCATCAACGCCAGCGTCGGGAAGGCGAAGAAGTCGGGAGCAGCGAATCTGCGACTGGCGGCGGGTGATCTGGTGAGCGTGGAAGAAACTCCCGTCACGTTTTTCGTCGAAACTTTGCGGAGTTTTGTGCGGTTTGGCTTCTCCGCGGCGACGCCACTGTTTTGATTCTTTCGGACCGGCAATCATGACGGCGCACCGCACAGAAAATCTTGACTACTCACTGGATGTCTCGGCGTCGCACCTCGTGCATTCGCTGATGCATTTTCTGCGCGTCATTCGCTTTCGAAAAAACATCGTCTTCGCAGCATGTGTCGCCGCCACTCTATTGGGCGGCCTGTATTACGCGTCAGTCACCCGCTATTACGAAGCGGAATCGCGTCTGCTGATTCGTCAAACCGGTCCCGATGCGCTGGTTCCTTCATCGCATGCCGAATTCAGCAAGCAGGATATCATTCCAACGCACTGCCAGCTCATCAAGAGCGCGGTAGTGCTGCAAGACGCCGTTCAGCGATTGCGTCCCGAATACCGGGTCGACCTGAAGGGTCTGCCCACCGAACAGTGGGTCAACACTCTGCAGCGGAACCTGACGGCGACGGCTGTCCGCAGAACCCATATCGTGGGCATTCGCTACCGATCAAAGCATCCGGTTGCCGCCGCCGCGGTGGTCCAGGCGGTCACGGCGGCGTATTTTGCCTTTATCGATCGGACGCACAAGGGCACGGCGGGCGAGATCCTGCAGGTTTTGTCCCACGAAAAAGTCAAGCTGGAACACAAGCTTCAGGAAAAGGAAACGCAGCTGCTGGAAGCGCGCCGCCGATTCGGCGATTTGGGAATCAAGGCCGGGTCGGAGATCGTGCATCCGCTGGTCCAGCGCGCGATCCGATTCAACGAAGCACTGGTTAAAGCCCAAGAAAAGCGGCTGGAACTGCAGTCCACGCTGGCGGCGATCCAAGCGGCGGTCCGCAACGGCGAGGACCTCCAACAGCACGTTCTGGCAGTGGAAGGAAGCGTCGGCCGCGAAATCCTGCTGGCGGGTCTTGGTTTCGGAACTCGTGACGCCGACGTGCAATCCAAGCTCGAACGCAACCTCTTGGAAGACCAGGCCGAAGTGAAATCGATGGCCGGCTTCTTCGGCCCATCGCATCCCAGAGTCCAGGAAATCAAGGAGCGCATCCAACTGACCCGGGAATATCTCACAGCCTACCAGGGACGGATGGCGGCGCATATTTCAAAGCTGAAGAATACGCGGCTGGGACCCATGCTGATCGAGATGCTCAGTCAGGAATTGTCGAAAGCCTGGAAGCAGGAAAATGTGCTCAATCAGTCCTTCGAGGTTGCACGACGGGACGCCGTACGCTTGAACGGCGATCTTGCGCAGCTCGACATCCTTGAACATGACGTCCATCGCCTTCGTAGTTCCCATGATGCACTGGTCAACCAGATCGCGAATACGGACATTCGGCAGGAACATGGCGATATCAGGGCCACGGTGGTCAAGGCGCCCGTGGCGGCCACCGGACCCGTGTCACCGCGCCTGTCCGTGGTGCTCGTCTTTACCGTGCTCGGCGCCGCGCTCTCGGGCTGCGTGGGCGTCTACGTTCTGGACATTCTGGATGATCGATTTCGGTCGCCCGAAGAGATGCAAGTGCGTTTGGGCGTGCCGGTCCTGTCGATCGTGCGCACGCTGCAGCAGCGCCAGGAGCAAGGTTTGGCTGGCGTGCAGACGCACGGGTCGCCTTCCTCCGTGGAGTCGGAGGCATTTCGGACGCTGCGGACGGCAATGTCGTTGAGGACCGAACCGACGCAACGCGTCGTCGTATCGAGTTCGGAACCGGGCGATGGGAAAACGACCGTGTTGGTGAACCTGGGAGTGTCGTACGCCCAATCCGGAAGAAAAACCTTACTTATTGACGCCGACCTTCGACGACCGGGACTGAGCAGTCTGCTGGTCATGAAGGGAAAACCAGGAGTAGCCGACATTCTGCGGTCCAGCGGTGACGTGGACCAAATGGCAGCAAGGTATGTTCGTACGACGGAGGTGGCCGGCCTTTCAGTACTTTCGGCCGGAGCGCATCGCTCCCATCCCTCAGAACTCCTGGCGGGACCCCGACTCGCCGACCTGCTGGCATGGGCCGAGGGATCATACGACCAGATTCTCGTCGACAGCCCACCCGTGCTGGCGGCCAGCGACACGCAAATCATCGGTAGGCTCGTCGATGGAGCCGTTCTGGTTGTGGACTCTGAGAAAAACCGCGGACGTGTCGTGATGCGGGCCATCGACAGCCTCAAGGCTCTCGATGTGAGGCTGCTGGGAGTGGTCGCTAATCGGCTGAGCCTCGATGACAATGCCGATTACGGCTACGGCTACGGTTACGGCTTCGACGAAAACGAAACCGACCCGCATTGCGTCGAGCCGCCAAACGGCATCCACGGCGCGGTCGGTGACGATGCAAACGGCAGACTGCCTGGCGAATCTTTGGAGAGTCGGTACGCGGCGTGATAACGGGCCCCCAAAACGTCGCCTGGTGGCGGCGCATCGCTCCTGGCGAGGACGCGAGAGATGATGAGACGAGCAGCACCACCTGCCAGCCTCGAACAAGCCGCCGGGCACACGCACAACCGGCAACTTCCGCGAATGTCCGGATCGCTCCTGCGAGTCGTCGATACGGCACTTCTGGCCATCCTGATGGTTGCGCCACTATTTTTGGGGGGTCGCCATCCGGCTGGCCGGCTGGTGTTTGTTGTGTTGTGTGTGACCATGGCCATCGCCTGGATGCTCCGCCAATGCCTGCTGCCGGATCCGCGTGTCGTCCGGTGCGCCCCGGCGTGGATATTGGCCGCCGCCGTGCTACTGGTTGCCATGCAGATCACTCCGTTGCCGGCGTCCGTCCTGGAGATTGCCTCGGCCCAATATCGCACGACATTGCCTCTGTGGCAAAACGGGGGACAGGCTCCGGTGCGGCTGGGCGACTGGCGATATCCGTCTCTCACTCCGGAAGCCACCCGCGCGGGGCTCGTCATCCTGTTGGCGTACTCGATGCTGTTTTTGGTCACGGTGCAGCGGATTGGCGAACTTCGTGATGTGGGCAGGATACTCCGCTGGATCGGCCTGGCGGCCGTTGGAATGGCGGGACTCGGCATTGTCCAGTACCTGGTCTCCAACGGAAAGTTTCTTTGGATTTACGACCATCCTTTTCGTAATACGTTCGCGCATGCCCAGGGCAGTTTCATTAATCGCAATCACTTCGCCCACGTGCTGGCGCTGGGGATTGGACCGATGCTGTTCTGGCTTGCCGTCCGGTTGTCCCGCGGCGGACAGACAGTGGGAACCGTGGCGGGACTGGCGATGGCCCTGGGGCTGTTGGCGTTCGCGATACTCCTTTCGTTGTCGCGGGGAGGAGCGATTGTGGCCACGCTGGCCGCATTGGTGTGCGTGGCCGTTTACGTCCGAGCCTCGCTGGTGAGCAAGCAAATGTTTGCCGGATGTATCGGTGTCGCGGTACTGGTTAGTGCTGCGCTGATCATCCACGGGCACGAACGCGTGGCGGGACGCCTTGATGACCTTGCGTCAGGCTCGATCGAGGAACTAGATCAGCACCGCGGGCGCCGAGATATTTGGAAGGCTAATCTGAATGTGGTCATGGACTTTCCGATCATCGGAACGGGCGTGGGCAGCCATCGCGAGGTGCACCCGATGTACCGGCACGACTCGCCGGCCGTCGAATTCACGCATGCGGAAAATGGCTACCTGCAGGTCGCATCGGAGACAGGCATCGCCGGTCTCGTGCTGCTCGTATCGGGGATCGTTGTTTGCGGGCGGTGGTGCTGGGGAGCCGTGCACCGCGGCAAATCGCCTTATCTGTTGGCCTGCACGGGAGCGGTCGCCGCCGGGTTGGTCGCCAGCCTGGCGCATTCCCTGATCGATTTCGTCTGGTATATTCCGGCGTGCATGGCTCCCACAGTGGTGCTGGCCGCGTGCGCGCTTCGCCTTGATCACTTTTCCCGTCTGGAGCCTCAAGCGAGTGTCGGCCGGCCGGCCTGGCGGCGGGAATCGTCGTGCGCGTTTGCATGCCTGACGATCGCGGTCGGTGCGTGGATGATTGCCGACCGATTGGGGCCGGCCGCGGCCTCGAGACACTGGGACCGATATCTGCGCGCGAGCGTGGCCGCTTCGCAACGGGAACTCGAGGCACTGCGCGAAGCGATGTCCGTCATGGCTCCTGGAAACGCACAGGCGCCGCCGAACGCCGCCTCGGACGCCGCGCCGGAAATGATCGGCCATCTGGAGAAGGTCGTTTACTGGCATCCGGCGCATGCCCGCGCCCATAGTCGTCTGGCGGGGCTTTACCTCGATCACTTTGCACGGCTGCAACGCGGGGCTGCCAACCAGATGGACGTTGTTCAGATTCGCGATGCCGCGGTGGCGTCGAGATTTTCGTCCCGGCAGGAACTCAACTCTTGGCTAATCCGCGCGTTCGGGAAGAATGCAGGCCTGCTTACGCAGGCGCACTGGCACGCGCGCCGCTCGATACAATATTGTCCGCTCCAGGGGGAAGCCTACTGGTATCTGGCCCAGCTCTGTTTCCTGGACGGCGCTGTCCCCGGTGCTTCGCGAGCGTATCTGGAGCAGGCCCTGCGCGTGCGGCCCCATGAACCAAATGTATTATTCGCCGCTGGAAAAGAAGTGGCTCTTGCCGGCGATCTGACCGCGGCGCTGCCCTACTGGAGGAAGTGCTTCCATTCGGATGTCGCCTTGCGGATCCAGATCATCCAGCTGTTTGCACCGCAATCTCCCGCGGAATTCTTTCTGGACAGTTTTCAACCGAGACTCGCGGACCTGCCGTCACTGTGCCGCATTTACAGATCTGTCCCGCCCGCCGACGGCGCGGAGCCCGTATGCGACTACTGCGTGCAGCGGGCCCATTTGGAATCGGCGCACCTGAATGGGGTGGAGAGCGCTGGCGTGTGGTTGTCGGCTGGTCGCGTGTGCCGTGCGCTGCGAGGGCTCGACCAGTCGCTGGTGTGCCTCCGGCGTGCCTGCCGCCTGGACAGCAACAACTACGCAGTGCGGTTGGGTCTGGGGGAGCTGCTCTTGGAGCTGCAAAGATACGACGAGGCCGAAGTTCACTTGCGGTGGTGCCTTCGCAGAAAACCCAATGATCGTGCCGCCCGTGCGAGCCTGGAAACCGCCCTTCGCGGCAGCCGCGGCCGGCGCCGCGCGGCGCTGGACGGCTTTCCGGCGGCAGCCGAGCCGAACGTCATGAAATCGGAGGAGGGAGTATGAAAACCGCGCGACTTCTCCGGCCGACGTACCGGTGGGTCAGGCGTGCCGCGCCGATTGCAGCCTTGCTTGCGATGTTCATCGGCACTTATTTAACCGTGTTCTGGGTGCGATTCGACGGCCAGCTCGATCGGCCACGGTGGTCGCTCTTGTGCGCAACCTTTCCATGGTTGGTAGGCATCAAGCTGCTGGTGTTCGGAAAATACCGCATCTACCAGGCGTGGGGCCGCTACGCTACGTTTCCGGATCTGATTGCTCTTATCAAGGCGTCGACGGCCAGCGCGCTCGCCATGCTCATGGTGGACTATCTCTTGCTGTCCAGCCATGTGATTCCCCGCAGCATTTTTCTGATGGACTGGTGTGGCACGATCGTGGGCGTGGGGGGCCTCCGCGCGGTGCTCCG
The DNA here is from genome assembly GCA_964573605.1 of uncultured Pirellulales bacterium. GTDB lineage: Bacteria > Planctomycetota > Planctomycetia > Pirellulales > JBBDJB01 > CAZNKT01. The sequence continues at coordinate 44,650 of CAZNKT010000002.1, read as the reverse complement.
CATGGTTCACGACAAGGAAATCCTCAATCTGTGGTCGTCGGATCGCACGCCTACGTTTATTGTCGGGGCGGACGACGCCGGCGAGTCGCTGCTGAGGACCATTCATCGAAATCAAGGTCCCCACAACGCCCTCCGTTACCGTGTTGTCGGTTTTCTGGACGTTCATGGCGACATGGTCGGTTCCCGAATAGGCGACGTGCCGGTCCTGGGCACGCTGGACGGCCTTTGCTTCCTGGTCGCAAGATACGGTGTACGCGAAGTTCTCATCACGGCGGGCAACCTGTCTGGAAAACAGGTCCGCTTCATCGTTGAAGACGGCCGCCGGCATGGCTTTCGTGTGCGTGTCGTGCCCAGTTACGAGCAGTTGCTGGACGAGCGCATCTCGGTGCAGCCCCGCCCCGTGGTTATTGACGACTTGCTTCGTCGAGAACCGATCCAGCACGACTTGAAGAGCATGCGGCAGTGGATCGAGCATCGGACGGTGTTGGTCACGGGCAGCGCGGGGAGTATTGGTTCGGAGATTTGCCGGCAGGTGTTGCATCTATCACCTTCGCGCCTGGTGATGGTCGACCGTTCCGAGTGCGGGCAGTTCTTTCTTGAGCGGGAACTTCAGGACGCGGGACCTCATGTCGAACTCCACACGTGCATGGGGGACATCAGCGATATCCTCCGCATCGATGGGATTTTCAGGACCTACCGCCCCGATATCGTGTTCCACTCGGCGGCTTATAAACACGTGCCCCTCATGGAAGCGAATCCCGGCGAAGCTGCCAAGAACATCGCGCTGGCCACGCGCATCCTGGCGGATATCGCGCACCAGCATCGGACGCGGTCATTTGTCATGATTTCCACCGACAAGGCGGTCAAGCCCGCAAGTGTGATGGGAGCTTGCAAGCGCATCGCGGAACAGTATGTACAGGCGCTGGCCCGAAAATCCGACTGTCGCTTTGTGACCGTCCGCTTCGGCAATGTGCTCGATTCCGACGGAAGTGTAATTCGGGTTTTCCGCGACCAGATCGCGCGTGGCGGTCCCATCACGGTGACTCATCCCGAAATGACGCGTTACTTCATGACGATACCGGAAGCCGCCCAGTTGGTGTTGCAAGCCGGAACCATGGGACGATGCGGCGAGATCTTTGTCCTGGATATGGGCGAACCGGTGCGCATCGTGGACCTGGCCAGGGACATGATTCGCCTGTCCGGCATGGTGGAAGGCGAAGATATTGAAATCGACTACATCGGAATGCGGCCCGGCGAGAAACTTCACGAAGAACTGCACGCATCCGATGAACGGCGAGTCAAGACAACGCATCCCAAGATCGTAGTGGCCCACCGCGCCGAAGCGGACTTCGACAAGGTGCTGGACGCGATGCAGGCATTGGAACGGATTTGCAATATGCCGGGGGAAGTCGTCAAGTCGGAACTGCAGCGGATCAGCCGCAGGCTCGAGCACCCACATCAAGGCCGCCGACCGGCACAGCCGGTGGCCGCGTGAAGGAGGCTGGCTGCCGGCCGAAGAGGCGACGGCATCCGCGGCAGAGTGTGATCCTGCCGTTGCGATCGGCGTTGCCGGTCACGGACTGCCGCGGGGGGTCGGAAACCCCAGGCACCCACGCGCAAACACGTAAACACCATGAAGCTCATGTCATCTTGACCTTCGTGGTCCGGCTTGCTATATCCCTGCACCGATTGTTTAGATGGTGTTTCGCGCTCCACGTCAACCGGCGCGGGTCGCATGAACAAATCCAGGCAGGTGCCGGTCCTATCATCGACATGCGGTTTCATCAGGGGCAGCGTTACAAGAATTCTGATGTTTCCGTCGTTGTCGACGGAAGCCGCGGTGCGCCGGTTGCGCGTCAAGTATGAAAAGCAGCGAGCGGGAACTGCTTCCACGCTTTCCGGACTACACGGTGCGCGGAGATGACCTTCATTCACTCTACGTCCAAACGCAAGTTGCCTAATTCGCAGGGCTCGAAGCGTAATGAACGGACGCCCCAAGATCCGCCGCGCCGGTTCCACAGCCAGGTCACGCTGGGAGTGCTTCGGCGCTGTGCCAACTCGTCGACCTCGCTGAAAATGGCCCTCCGGAGATTCCTGCCGTGGGGCGTGCTGGCCTGGTATGCTCAGCACAACGTTTATCTTGTATCGTATCCGAAGTGTGGCAGGACCTGGCTGCGGCTCCTCATGATACAGGCGCTAAGAAGGCAATTTGGCCTGCAGCGGGCGCCTCAAACATTGGAACTTTTCGAAGTTACAAGAGACGCGCCTGAACTTCCGCGGATACTCGTGACGCACGGAGGCTATCCGCACCTGGCGCCCCCGCACCAGATTGCCACAAACGCGCGATGGTATCAGAAATCCAACGTTGTGCTGTTGGTTCGCGACCCTCGCGACGCAATTGTCTCGCTATATTTTCACATGAAGCACCGTTGCGATACCGATCTCGGCGGCACTGATCCCGGAAGTCTGCCAGATTTCATTCTGGGGAAACAAGGTGGAATCGATACACTTATTGCGTTTTACAACCAGTGGGCCATGGACCGATCGATCCCCAAGGCGTTGCATGTGGTCCGGTATGAACGTCTTCATACGCGGCCCGTCAACGAGTTGCAAACGCTGTTTGAATTTCTCGGTGTGAAAGACATGACGGTCGAATCATTGCGGTACGCGATCGACCAATGCTCGTTCGCGAAGATGCGCAGACTCGAAGAAAGAGACGCGCTGCGTTGCGATAAATTGCGGCCTGGCGACGTCAACAACATCGAATCGTACAAAACACGCAGGGGACTTGTGGGTGGGTTCCGGCAGTACTTATCGAGCGCTGAAATCAAAGCACTTGAAAAACGGATCAATACTCGACTGGCAGACTTTTTCGGCGACTACAAATACTGCTCCGGCGCATTTGGACGGGATCGCGGGTGATCCGTCGGAAACGACATGAGTCTCACGGAGCGATCGATCGCGGGGTTTCTTCAGCTCAGTTGCAGCCACGTTCTGCTCGCGATGGTCCGAATTGCTGTTATCGCCGTCTTGGCGAGACTTATATCGCCCCAAGACTTTGGCACGGCGCAGGCAGCGATGATAGTGATCGCGTTGACCGAGGGTCTCGCGCACCTGAATCTTGGGGCCGCGCTGGTTCAGATCCGTTCATTACGAAGTGATCATGTTGCTTCGGCTTTGACCTTCGCACTTTTATCAGGTTGCCTGACGGGCGTGTGCATTGGTGTGGGAGCACAGCCTATTGCGGCGGTCTTCAAGATGCCGAAGTTGGCGAACGCCCTTGCGCTGCTGTCGTGGACCATCCCGGCGAACGCCGTCGCGACTGTTGCCTGCGCAGTGCTGCAACGTGACCTTAGATACCGCCAAATCGCAACCGTCGAAGTCGCGTCCTACCTGCTGGGATTCGGCGGAGTCGGCCTGGCGCTGGCCTTCCTGGATTGGGGGTATTGGGCTCTGGTAGCCGCTGCGATAGCGCACTTTATTTGTCGAAGTGCCGGTTTCTTCGTTCTGGTCGTGCCGACGCTGGAAGGTCGACCCAGTTGGAACGGACTTGGCCAGCTGATGAGATTCGGCGGTGGATTCAGTGTGGCCGCCGTTTTGAACCAACTGGCACTGCGGGGCGATCAAATCATCATTGGCCGTTGCCTCGGAAATCACATGCTAGGGATCTACAGCCGCGCCTACGGCGTGATGAACACATCCGTATCGGTGCTGGGAAAAGTCATGGACCTGGTAGCTTTCTCCTCCATGTCCAGGAAACAGACGCAGCTTGGCACGTTGTCGCTTGCCTACCAGCGAAGTCTTGCCGCGGTCGCGCTTGTCATGCTGCCGGCCAGCGCACTGGCCGTGGTGCTGGGCCCCGAGATAATCGATCTGCTTCTGGGAGCGACGTGGACATCGGCGGTCGTTCCTTTCCAGGTACTGGCGGCAGGCATCTACTTTCGCGTTGCTTACAAAATCAGCGGTGCTCTGGCACGATCCCTTGGAAAGGTATATTCCATCGCGTGCCGTCAGGCCGTGTATCTCGCCCTCATCGTGGGAGGAACATGGACGGGACACTTCTGGGGGCTGGAAGGCGCCAGCGCGGGAGTAGTTCTCGCGGTCGTGGGACACTATATATCGCTGGGCAGCATGGCCTCACGGTTGTTACCGGAAGTGGACTGGCGTCGCATCACCATGGCCACTCTTCCGGGTGCGGTGCTGGCTATAAGTGTGTTCGTCGTCGCTTCTGTTGTCGCCGAGACCGCGCGGTACTACCAATGCTCGGGCCTCATCGTATGCTTTGCAACCTGCCTGGCGACCACCCTTTTCCTGGCGGCCCTCGTGCACGCGTACCCGCCGTGCCTCGGGCAACACGGATACTGGATCATGGCGAAGATCGTACGAGAACACTTTCCGGCATGGCTTCGTCGAACCCAGCCGTGCTCCGGGAAAGCGCGAGCGACGGAAAGCGGTTTATGATGTGAACGAGATTGAACTCATTCATTAGTTGAAAAACAATTTTGCGAAATCGTTCCTACGCGAGCGGCCATGGCGCGCAACGTATCGCGCAACGAGCTATCCTGTGGTTAGAAGCAACACCCCCGCACCACCGTCAACCGTTATTTTTGCCGTCATGCAAACCGGCATGCATTCCAATGGTGGTGTAGAGAGTATTACTCAAGTCATCGAGCGTTTAAGAAACGTGCGGCCCATCGTCGTTACGCAGATCGAAACGGAGATCAACCATCGCTGGAGCGATGCTGGTGTGAAGGTACATGTATGGCCTATCCCTTACCGAATGGGCAGCCCGTTCCGGAGCGGCGGGTGGCACGCACAAGCCAAACGCGTCGCATCGTGGTGGATGACGAACTGCAAAATGGCGGCTCTAGTGCGGCGGACCGGCGCCCGTGTCGTGCACTGCAACGATGCGCTTGCACTCTGGCACTCGGTTTTCGGTGCTCGCATCGGCGGGGCGGCAGTCGTTCAAAATGTCCGCGGTATCAAACCGGCCGATGACGAGTATGGATTCCGCTGGAAGGTGGCATCGCGAGTTTCTTCGCACACGCTGGTACTCTCAAGAGAAATGGCCGAATCACTGGTCCGCAGGGTCTTTCGCCCCGGCCCGAACGGTAACAGCCGCCGGCGTTCGCCGAGTCATATTTATAGCGCCGTGGACATGACAAGATTCCGGCCGCCGACTGCCGAGCAGCGCGAGCACGCTCGACGAAAATTCGGTATCGGCAGCCGTCAGTTCGCCATAGGATGCGTCGGCGCGTTCGTGCCCCTGAAAGCACAACACGCGCTGCTGGAAAAGGCCGGCCGCCTCATCAAGAAGAAACTTCCGGATGGCCATCTGTATTTTCTTGGTGATTTCGATCCAGTGGAGAACGCATTCGCCCGCCACTGCGAGGCCGTTGTTCAACGGCATGATCTGAAACAACATGTTTCGTTTGTGGGCTACACGCCCGACATGGCACCATGGTATTGGGCCTTGGATCTGGTAGTCCATGCTTCGCGTACCGAAGGCCTGGCACGTTGCATGATTGAAAGCATTGCGGCCGGGACGCCAGTTGTCTCGTTCGATGTCTGTTCCGCGCACGAAATCCTGACGCGACACGACTGCGGCATCGTCGTGAAACAGTCGGACTATGACTCTCTTGTCGACCGCATCGTTATGTTGGCCACACAAGCGGACGCACGAAGACGACTTGGAGAAAACGGCGCCCGTGTCGCCAAACAACTCTTCGAACCGTCGCTCGTCATCTCGCAATACGAACGATTGTACCATTCGCTCCATGAATCAAACACAGCGCATGGCCGCAGGGCAAGCTAGCTGGGGGACGCCGTTTCGACCGCGGGCGGTTTCCGCGTCGTTCCAGAACAGCGCGATGCCATCGAACCCGTTCTTGCCGGCGCGGGCGTCCCACCGGTTGGTTTTCGTGGCCGTGTTCGCGATCTACCTGCTGCTGACATCGCATCTTCATCTTGGCACCGACGCTCCATCCGTAGGACTAATCGCCGCACTGGCCGTATATGTTGTTCTGTGCGTTGCGCCGCTGGTCTTCTATCAGCCGTCTTTTGGCTGGTACCACCCTCTGGTATTTCGCTCGCTGGTGTGCATCATTCCTTTGGCCCGTGCCTTTCCCATATATGCCTGGGGGCTATCCCATAATTACGCCCTTCCCACCTATGGTCCCGAGCAGTTGAATGGCTTGTTGTGTTACGAGCTGATCATGATGTCATTGGCTCTGCTTGCCTACTACATCGGCTTCCTTGTGACACCACGCGTGGGGACGCCTGCGCTGGTATTTCCCAAGCCTCGTCAATTGAGCGTCAAACTCTTGCTCTCTCAACTGGTCGCACTGGCATTCTTTTGGGCGCTCGTGGTCCAGCGGGATGGACTGGCCGCGCATGTCGAATCGTGGGGCCGAGGGCGCAGCGAAGAATTCAGTGGATCACTTGTATTTGTTCTGCTTCCCTTCATCCAGATTGGCGTCGCTGCCGCGATTCTTTACCTGGCACACTATCCCTCGCGCTGTGTGTCTCCACTGTTCCTTGTGTGCATGGCCGCGGCACTGGCCGCTGTGTTTCTGACCACCGGAAGCCGCTCATCGGTCGTGTATGCGATCATCACCGCGTGGCTTGTCTGGACGCTTCGCAAACGGAGGATTTCCTGGAGCAAGCCGGTGGCTGTGGCGGCACTCGCGTTGCTCTCTTTAGTGTTGTTGGGCAATTTTCGACGAAGCACCTGGCAGGGTGGAGCGGCGGACTGGACGGCGTTGACTGACATGGATTATCTAAGCGACGATCTGTCGGCTCTGGGTGACGAAATAGCGGAAAGGAGTGGCGCCATGCGCAGCGCGTTGCCCATTCTGGAGCGCGTCCCGCGCGACGTGGCCTACCTGCGCGGCAGCTCGTACATAGCCGCGCTTGCCCTACCGATACCGCGCATGTTGTGGTCGGACAAACCGAAGCAGATCTCGGGTCGAGTAGGGCGCACTTTCTATGGAGTCGTGTGGGGAATCCCACCGGGTCCGATCGGTGAGGCCTATTGGAATTTCGGGATCGGCGGCATCATCGCGGTGTACGCCCTGTTCGGAATATTCCACCGGATGCTGGCGCGGGCGTTTCTCCGTCACGCGAACCAGCCGATCGCTGTTGTCTTTTACGCCGTGACGCTGTTTCTGTTCTGTCATCCCGCCACGAACAGTCTGGTCAACTATTTGTGCATGCTTTTTCCACTCTTCGTGCTCATGCTGGCATTTGGTCTGGTCAAGCGCCCCGCGGGACGGAGCCGGCCGTATTCACCTTGACCGACGAACTCTTTTTTTCTAGAGCATTCACGAATTTCGCTCCGCGTCGTGTTGACGGCGGCGAGGAAAATGAACCGTCACGCCCGCTTCCAACGGCCAGCTGGCCGGGCTTCCGTTGGTCGCGGTGGGACCATCAGCAGCGCCGTCGTGAATAGGAGGCCGGGGCTTTGCTGAAGATCACGAACCGGGCAACCCGGCCGGGCAATCTCCCAGCGGAGCCGGGGACCGACAAGGATACGGGAGTAGAAGACGCTCGACAGCCGTTGTGAAGTCTGGTCCCGAACGACGGCGCCTTGCCAGGGCGGATGGAGATTTCTCATGGCGCGGAGCGAGGACGAAGCCCGGGGAGCGAGGCTGCGCGTCCTATTCTACATCGCGGCTCTCAATGGCGGCGGAGCGGAAAAGCACCTGGTACGGATCATCAACCGTCTGGACCGTGAGCAATTTGAGCCGGTACTGGTGCTGGCGCGGTCCGGCGGCGCCTACGACGCGTGCGTGCGGAAAGATGTCCCCACCGTTGTATTACATAAGACGGGGTTCATCTCCGTGTGTCGGGAATTGCGGTCGGCCATCCGGCGACATCAGCCGCATGTGGTTTTTTCGCTGCTCGACCCGTCGAATATCCAATGTCTGATGGCCACCCGCGGTCTGGCACATCGGCCCAAGACGGTAGTGGGTGTGCAAAACACGCCGTCCATGGCATATCACGGGCCATGGTGGAGTCGGCGACGACTTTTAATGTCACTAATGTCGGCGCTCTATCCCGTCGCGGACTGCGTCGTTGCGTCGTCCCGCGCCGTGCGAGATGATCTGCGTTCGCTGTCGCCGACCGTCGCGCAACACTGTCGGGTCATCCACAACGCGGGATACGATGAACGTGTGCTGCGTGGAGCGACTGAACAAGCGCCCGAAATCGGAAGCGACGGACCGTTGGTGGTCGCTTGCGGCCGACTGACCAAACAAAAAGGCTTCACACACCTATTGGACGCGCTGGCAATTCTTCGACGGACGATTCCCGCACGGCTCTGTCTGGTTGGCGAGGGGCCGGATCATTGTCTGTTACAGAGTCGTGTTCGATCGCTGCGTCTGGACGAGTCGGTGCATCTGGTCGGGTTTCAATCCAACCCGTTTCGCTTCATGGCAGCCGCCGATGTCTTCGTTCTATCGTCGCTGTGGGAGGGATTTGGCAATGTCATTGTGGAAGCGATGGCCTGCGGCACGCCCGTGATCGCGGCCAATTGCCGGTCGGGTCCGGATGAAATCATTCAGCATGGCGTCAACGGGATGCTCGTCCCTCCGAAAGATCCTCGGGCCCTGGCCGACGCCTTGATGCGTCTGCTTACGGACGACGCCCTGAACCGCAGGTTGAGTGCTCATGGAAAGCGCCGCGCTCGAGATTTTTCGGACAGAATCATTACGCGTCGCTACGAGCAGCTTTTCATGCATCTGGCCGCCGAGAAAGGATCGGCGCGCACTGCCATAATGCCGGTCGAAGCGAAAACATGAACCGCACGCCATCATTCATCGGCGCACGTCCGGTTGAGGTGATACGCCCATGATCGTCGATTCCAGACGAACCCCACCGTTGCGAGTCGTCCACACCGTTACGGTGCCGTTATCATTGGTGCCGTACGCGCAGCAGCTGAAGTACATGCATGGGCAGGGAATGGAAGTGCATGCCGTCAGTTCTCCCGGAGAGGCTTGGGACTCGGTGGGACATCACGTGAAAGCACATCACGTGTCCATGCAACGTGCCATCTCTCCGGTGTGCGACCTGGTGTCTCTCGGTCGGCTCTGCCGCACGCTGCGGCACATTGGACCACACGTTGTCCACGCCCATACTCCCAAAGCAGGTCTGTTGGGAATGCTGGCAGCCGTGCTGACGCGCGTTCCGGTGCGCATCTACCTTCTGCGAGGACTCCGATTTCAGACGGCTCGTGGTTGGAAACGCTTGCTGCTGAAAACCTGCGAACGTCTGGCTTGCCGGTCCGCGCATCGTGTTCTCTGCGTCAGCGCCTCTCTCCGCGAGCTGGCCATCAAGGAGCGGATTGTTCCTCGCTCCAAGATTGTGGTGTTGGCCAATGGCAGTTCCAACGGCGTGGACTCTGATCATCGCTTTAATCCCCGGTTGGTCAATGCCGTGTCGCGCGGCGAGATACGCAGTCGATACGCAATTCCAGAAGACGCGATGGTGCTCGGATTCGTGGGACGACTCGTCAGGGAAAAGGGCATCGTTGAACTCATCCGGGCTTGGGAGGTTCTGCGCGAGGAGTATCCGGATCTGTATCTCCTGTTGGTGGGCTGGTACGAGGAACAGGATCCACTCCCGCGCTCCGTTCGAGAATTGATTCACAACGACCCACGGATTCGATTTACCGGCCGCCAGTGGGAGACACCTCCGCTGTATCGCGCCATGGATATCTTCTGCCTACCCAGTTATAGGGAAGGCTTGGCCATGGTACTTCTGGAAGCGTGCGCGATGCAACTGCCCGTTGTGGCGACAAGTATCCCGGGTTGCGTGGATGCCGTGGAGGACGGCGTGACGGCGACGCTCACACCGCCGCGGGACGTGCCGGCCATGATTGCCGCTATACGCCGCTACGTCGACGACCCTCGAATGCGACTTGCCCACGGACAAGCGGCGCGTCAGCGGATGGCTCGCGACTATGCCCCGGCTCGAGTTTGGGACGGCGTGTTGGAGCAATACATTCGCGAGGCGAAGCGACGACGTTTGATATAGCTCGAATCCTCCCAACGCGTTGCGTGAGGCGTTACCGATGAAACGTGCGCTGGACGTGATCCTGGCCGTGGTGCTGCTCGCCATTGCCGCTCTACCGATGCTGCTGATCGCGATTGCCATCAAGCTGACGTCCGCCGGCCCGATCCTGCACTGGTCGGACCGTGTGGGCAGGCGCGGTATTCTATTCAAAATGCCAAAATTTCGCACGATGCGAGTGGGAACTCCACAGCTGGCCACGCACTTGTTGGGCGAATCCCAGAAGTGGATCACACCCATCGGTCGCGCGCTCCGCAAGATGAGCCTCGACGAACTTCCGCAGCTGTGGAGCATTTTGGTCGGCGATCTAAGCTTCGTTGGGCCGCGCCCCGCGCTCTTCAACCAGCACGACTTGATCGGGCACCGTGTGGCGGCAGGCGTCGATCAGTTGATTCCCGGCCTGACAGGATGGGCCCAGATCAACGGGCGGGATACGTTAAGTATTGCGGAAAAGGTTAAGTGCGACATATACTATCTGGAGAACCACTCTTTGCTGTTCGATATGCGCATCCTGGTGCGCACGGGGCCGTATCTCCTTTCGGGTCGAAACGTTCAACAGCAAGATCAATGCCGCACATCGCAACTCGAGGCAAACGCGCACGAATCGGGGCGCCGGAAATGACGGCGGCCCCTCCTCACCTGAAGACAGTGCTCGGGTCAGGCGCGTGCTTGTTCAGAGAGGACGGCCCATCTGTTCGAAGAGATGATCCAGCAGCGTTAAGCCCTGCGTTGGACCGGGCTGCCCTTGCGGCACCGCTGCCCAGACATCGAAAACAACGATGTCGAAACCAACGACGTCGATGAGCGGTTCTCCGCCGCATACGGCCTCGCGGCCGGAAGATCGGCCCGGCGCAGGGACAGATGGTGCGCGGCGAAGTCGAGCCGCCTCCGCGCCCATCGCCCGGCGACTCCGAACATGACTGGTATCGCGCGCCTGGTGGCCGTCCGTTGCCGCTTCCACGCGCCCGGCCAATCGAGTGCCAGCGGGCACTCCATACTCGGTGGAACCGAACAGATATGCCGTTCCCGAAGTGGCGCCGGCGGAGACATGCGGGTATGCGAATGCCTGGGTGCTGAGAGGACCGGCAGAAGCTGCCGGCCCCGTCGAATTGGCAGTCATCGCGTAAGATTCGCTGCCGGATGAGTCCTGATCGATCGCGTCACCCGACCCGCTCGCACCCGCGACAAATGTTTGATCGAAGCCCGAGATGTACTGGATGTACCCGACTTCTGCCAGGCGCGATGAGTCGGCCGGGCCATGCCGGTTCCCGCCAGTGATATAGAAAAAGGCTTTGTCCAGACCTTCGGCCGCGTAGGCCACGATGCGGTCGAAGCCTTGCACCGTGTTATTGAAAAGCGATCCGCTGAATTTTACGTGTTGCGCGTAGCCAACCAACGTGTCGTCGTCGTTGGAATCGTACAGGTAGGCCACGTCGTCACCGGCCGAGGCGACAGCACGCGTCACTTCGAATCCTTCGGCAAAGCGATAGTATCCTTCACCCGCCATTCGCACGTGCGTCGGGGCAGCCACATAGTTGTCGTCACTCGGTGAATCAAACACAAACGCGGCGTCCGCGCCGGACATTCCGTAGGTGCGAACCGATGCGAATCCTTCGACAAAGGCGTAAAGTCCACCTCCGGCAAGACGCACGTGCTCGGAAGTCATAATAAGATTGTCTGCCGAAGTAGAACCGTACATGCGGACGTCGTTGTTCTTGCCGTGGCCGTACAGGCGGATCTGTTCGAAATGGTCGCCCTGGACGGTGTATTCGTCGCCTTCCAATTCGAACTGTCCGTCGCGGATGAAGGCATGGTTGGCGCCCGGGCCGGCCACCACGCTTGCCGCATCCAGGCCACCCCCGCCATGCAGCCGCAAGGAGTGTGCCAGGGACGAGGGCAATCGGTAGTCGATATTGTTGATCCGCAAGCGAAGGTCCTGGCCATACGTGACGTGAAACACGTCGTCCGCCGGAGTGCCATAAACTTCGACGCCGTCACCCGTGACCTGCAGCAGGTTAAAGATTCGCAGATCGACACCGGGGTCGACCGTCGAAAGGCGGAGATAATAGACATCGCCTCCTTCCGTCGACACGTCGACACGCCAACGGTTCGAATTGGCACGGCTCGATGCGACGAGATTCAAGCCGGCATCGTACAGACCCAGCTCGGCGTCGTTGGAAAGTCCGGCCGACGCGGCGTCGACGGTAAGCAAACCATCCCGCGCCGTTTCGATTCGGTACCAGGTAGCGCCCTGCCCCTGGGAATGGTCCATGTGCACAAAGTCGACGACTCCCAGGTCCGTAAATTCCGGGATCTTGCTGAGTTCGACGCTCAAACTGTAGTATCCCAATCCATCACTCGTGGAGACGCCGACGATATACGTCTGACCAAGTTCGACTTCCAGCGACATCCGGCCGTGCTCGTCCACGGAATGCGCCGAGGCCGGCGAGTGCCAGGCGAGCTGCAGATCGTGTGATGTTTCGGCGCTGAAACGTACGGTTCCCGAGGCGGCCGCTGTGAACGAAAAGTAGTCGGCGTCAGTCAGCGCGCCCACGAATCCTTCGAGGGTCGTGCCACCCGATAGCGCGCCCATGTCCCAGGCGTTGGCGGGAGACGAGCCAAAATCGTCGTCCGGCATGACCGAGTCCAGAGCGGCGGCGACGTCGAGTCGCCGGTATACGCGGCCCGTTTCCACGTCGTACAACGGGTCGGCCGATTCCATCAAAATCGCCTGGATGTCGTCCTGATCGATATCAGCGTACCCCAATAATTCCATGGCCTCGCGTACCAGCACGCTGGACCCCGCGACATACGGGGTGGCCATGCTGGTTCCGGAGTACGCGGCAAAGTCGTCCTGGCGGCCGTTCTGATTTCCCACATAGTCGGGGACGGAACTGGTGATCCGGCGTCCTGGTGCCGCGATCGCCCGCTCGTGGCGCTGGCTGAAATAGCTCAGGTCGCCTGACGGATCCGCAGACATGACGGGCACGACATACTGGCTGCTGGCCGGATAGCTCAGTCCCGGCGACTGGAACTGTTCGAAGGCATTGCCCGCCGCAACGGCCACGAAAACTCCATCGGCTTCGAGCTGTGCAAGTTCGTCTTCGAGCGTTGCCCAGCCGGGGACCGCATCGGAATTGGTGGTCGTGCCCAACGACAGATTGACCGTCGTAATGGGGTGCTGGAACGACTGAAGATTGTCGTGGACCCAGTCGAGCGCCTGTTCCACCCATCGAAAATAGCCCGATCCCTCGTCATCAAAGACGCGCAGAGCGACCAGGTCCACGTCCGGAGCGACGCCCGTTTGCTCGGCGGCGTTTGACCCAATGATGCCGGCAACATGGGTTCCATGTGATCCGAATGGGCCGTCGTCATACGGGTCGGGGTCGTTCTCACCCGTAAAATCCCAGCCTCCCACCACGCGATATCCAGGCCCCCATCCTTGCCCCAGCGCCATGTGATCCCAGGCGATCCCGCTGTCGATGACGGCCACGGTCTGCCCGGTTCCCTGGAAACCGTAGATTTGGCGCACGCTTGTCAGGGCAGACTGCATGTCCACGTCGGCGTGCAGCGGGGCAGTTCCGGTGGGCCATGCTCGTTCCGTTCGATCGTCGGTCAGGTAGTCCAGGCGGAAATCACCCATCGGATGGCTGGACAGAACCGTCCGGCATTCAAGGCATTCGACCTGCGATACCCGACCGCGCGTGTCGCTGCGCATGACGGTCCATCCCGGCAACCTGCGGGACGCATCGGGAGCTGGCGGATACGCCACCCGAATTCGCACGCAGGTCCGCCTGCTCAACGCAGACGTAGCCAAAGAGGGGGATCCGGCCGCGTCCAGAACTGGAGCCAGTAAAAGAGGAGGCTTCCTGCGCCGGGACAATGGATGCCCGGCGGCCACAAAACTATAGGTCAGCGTGACTCTGTCGCTCGGGAAATGAAGGAAAAATGCGCAATCCGAGTTCACGGATCGTCTTCTCAACGGCGCTTCGGCTTTCCTGAATCCTCCCAGCGGGGCGGACCGAGTGGCAACCCACCGCTGGGATGGAAAAAGCGCATTCTTGGGACAATGCCGGAATTTCAACTCGACTCGGATCTATCGGCGATCCGAAATAACAGTGCGGGGATCGTCCCACTCCCGCCACCACGATTCGCAGGTGCCAGCCGCTTTCGGGCGGGCCCGGCGTTTGCCCGGCCCACGAACACAAGCAACCGCGTCGCCGTACTGCGAAGTCCCATGCGTAAGGCCAGCCGCGCAAGATGCCTCTATCTATCGTGGCTCTCGCGCCCCAAATTTGAACGGCGACTGTATCGCCTGTTGCAGCGTCGCCGAGTGGCGCGGATTGTCGAATTGGGGATTTCTTCGCAAGGCCGCACCGAGAATCTGCTGCTGGTGGCCGCCCGTTACCATGGCGACGGCGACGTCCATTATGCGGGCTTTGATTTGTTCGAAACGCGCCCCTCCGATCAGCCTCCGTTGTCACTGATTGGAGTGCACCGCGCGCTCTCGCCGCTGGGCGTTGCACTGCGTTTGGTTCCGGGAGAAGTCGGCGCGGCCGTCGAACGGACCGCCAACATGCTCGCGGCCACGGACCTGATGCTGATTTCCGCCTGTATTCCGCCGGCGGGCCTGCAGCGCGTGTGGCCCTTCTTGCCGCGGATGCTCCACACCGACTCGGTTGTGCTGCGGGAAGAGATCGGCAAAGACGGGCAAACCGCGTTGCGAGCCGTGGCTGTTTCGGAAATCGAAGCCCGGGCCACGGCGGCACGTTCTTTCAGGCGGGTCGCCTGACACCGCATCGCGTCCGGCCGCATGTCATCGCACGGCTCCCGCGCCAACTTGTGCCGTGGAAGCGTCGTCGATGGCCTGCTCCCGGGCCCGCGCTGCCTCCGGAGGCCCGTCCCGCATGAACATCGCGGCAAACTCACTGCACCTTCGGCCGACATTCGGATAAAATGGCATCGACGGTTGAGCGTAGGTCCGGTCCCCAAAAAGCGTGGGGTGTGCGGGAGAGACAGCATGGAAAATCAGCGTCTGGACATGGCGATATCGCCCACCGATGAAACCCTGGATGCATTTGATCCGACGCTTGCCTCACCGGCGACCCCCGCGCGTCGCATTTCGCTGATCGAAGGCAGCTCGCCGCAGTTGGGCGAGCTAACGGACGATGTGCTGCGCGGCCGGCTGCGCGTGGCCGCACTAATTCTGTTTGCCGGGTTTTTGGCGTTCTTTGTCAAGAAATTATTTGCCTGGAATGGATTGCACGCGCCCTGGGATTGGATCCTGTTGGGGGTGCACGGGGCGGTCACCGCGTTGATGGGCCTGACCGCAGCACTGCTGTGCCGCAGATGTGGCATCACGCACCGAAAACTGCGGGTCGCGGAATGGCTTGTTTTCGGCACGCCGGCCATCTTCTTCGCGCTCTCGCAGTTCGTCACCAGCCGGCCCTGCATCGAAGACGGAATGATCCCCGCCATCACCCCGCCGTGGCTGTTGCTGATCTTTACGTACGCCATGTTCGTGCCCAACCGGTGGCAGCGTGCGGCCGCGGTCCTGGGCGCCATGGCCGCGGTGCCTGTCGCGATCACGGGCTACCTGTGGATGACCGTCCCGGAATTCTCAACGTTGATTGAACGGTTTCCGCACGCTTACGGCGGATACGTATTGGAAGTCGTCATGTTGATGGGACTGGCGTTTTTGGGAGCAACAGTGGGAGTCTACACGATAGGCTCCCTGCGTCGCGAAGCGTTCGAAGCACGGCGCCTGGGCCAATACCGGCTCAAACACCGACTGGGCAGTGGAGGCATGGGCGAGGTGTATCTGGCCGAGCACCAGCTCATGAAACGCCCCTGTGCGATCAAGCTCATCCGGCCTGAAAAAGCCGGTGATCCTCGCGTGTTCGCACGATTCGAGCGGGAAGTGCGGTCGACCGCCAAGCTGTCCCACTGGAACACGGTGGAGATTTTCGACTACGGCAGCAGCGAGGATGGAACGTTCTATTACGTGATGGAATACCTGCCCGGGCTCAACCTGACCCAGCTTGTCGAGCGGTGCGGCCCGATGCCGGCCGAACGCGTTGTCTATCTGATGATGCAGACGTGCGAGGCGCTGGCCGAAGCACACAGTCAAGGATTGATTCACCGTGATATCAAGCCGGGCAACATCTTTGCCGCCCACCGCGGCGGCGTTTACGACGTGGCCAAGCTGCTGGATTTCGGACTTGTCAAACCGTTGGGCAACGGGACCGGATCGGTGGAACTGACCCAGGAGGGGTCGATTCACGGTTCGCCGCTGTATATTTCACCCGAGCAGGCCATGGGCGACGACGGGACCGATCCGCGGACGGATATTTATTCCCTCGGCGCGGTCATGTATTTTCTGCTGACAGGACATCCTCCTTTTGACGGCGATCGGCCGATGAAAGTGCTGATCGCGCACGCGCACGAGGAGGTGCTCCCGCCGTCGCAGGTAAATCCGGACGTCCCTGCCGACCTGGAGCTGGTGGTCCTGCGGTGCCTGGCCAAGAGGCGTGAGGACCGTTACCCGGATGCGGTCAGTCTCAAGAATGCCTTGGAGCAGTGCGCATCGGCGGGAATGTGGTCTCGCGAAACCGCGCGGCGGTGGTGGGAGGAAAACGGTTGCCCCAAGAAGCAGGCGCTGGATACCGCTGCGCTGGAAGCGGCCGCCGTGTGACGGGCCATCGTCGCGACGTCTCGCCCTTGACCGCCCGACGAGGGTATAATCCCGCTATGCAACAAGGCGGCACGTGGCGCGGATCTCCCCCCGAGCATCGCCGGGAGCGTGCGTTGACCCCGCTACCGCTGGCGGGTCTGGCATTGTCCCGCCGTGTTGTTCGCCGCCTGCGGCGGCATCCATGACGGCATCCATGGAAAGGAAACGATGAGTCCGGCAGCACGTTCCGCGCGAACACTTTTTGAGAAAATCTGGGCCGCGCACCTGGTCCACCACGAGGAGGGCCGGCAGACCATTCTGTATATTGATCGGCACCTCGTCCACGAGGTGACCAGTCCGCAAGCGTTTGAGGGATTGCGGCTGGCCGGCCGCCGCGTCCGCCGCCCTGACTTGACGACGGCCACGTGCGACCACAATGTGCCGACAACCGACCGGCAACTGCCCATCGCGGATCCGATTGCCCGCCAGCAGGTCGATACGTTACGACGCAACTGCCAGGAATTCGATATTCAATTCTTCGATCTTAACGATCCCCGCCAGGGCATCGTGCACGTGATTGGCCCCGAATTGGGACTGACGCAGCCCGGGATGACGATTGTCTGTGGCGACAGCCATACGTCGACACACGGCGCGTTCGGCGCCCTGGCCTTTGGCATTGGCACCAGTGAGGTGGAACATGTACTGGCCACGCAGACGCTGCTGCAGCAGAGGCCCAAAACTCTGGAACTTCGCGTGGACGGACAACTGGGACCTGGAGTGACGGCCAAGGATGTCGTGCTGTACCTCATTGGACGGCTGACGACTTCGGGCGGAGCCGGCTTTGTCGTCGAATACACGGGCGACGTGATTCGCCGCCTGACCATGGAGCAGCGGATGACGGTGTGCAATATGACGATCGAAGCCGGTGCCCGCGCAGGCATGATCGGTCCGGACCAGACGACGTACGACTACCTGCGGGGGCGTCCCTTCGCGCCGAAAGACTTCGATGCCGCGGTTGCCCGCTGGGAGCAGCTTCCAACAGATCCTGAGGCTCGATACGATCGCTCACGGGTCTTCTCCGGTGCCGACGTTGTACCTCAAGTCACGTGGGGAACCAATCCAAGCCAGGTGGTGTCGGTCAATGAATCCGTGCCGGATCCGGATGGCCTGTCTGATGAAGCGGATCGAAAGACGGCGGTTCGTGCCTTGGAGTACATGGGTCTGGTGCCGGGCACACCGATGTGCGATATCGAAGTCGACCGCGTGTTCATCGGATCCTGTACGAATTCGCGCATCGAGGATCTCCGCGCAGCCGCCGCGGTGGTGCGCGGGTATCGACGGTTGGACCGCGTGAATGCGATGGTTGTGCCGGGCAGCGGGCTGGTCAAACAGCAGGCGGAATCGGAAGGGATTGATCGAGTATTTCGAGACGCGGGCTTCGAGTGGCGGGACGCCGGATGCAGCATGTGCCTGGGCATGAATCCCGATCAGCTGGCGCCGCACGAACGCTGCGCGTCGACGAGCAATCGGAACTTCGAAGGGCGCCAGGGCAGACGCGGACGGACCCACCTGGTGTCTCCAGCAATGGCCGCGGCGGCGGCAATCGACGGCCACTTCGTGGACATTCGGCAGTGGAATTATCGATAACATCTCAAGGTACGCGGATGCAATCTTTCCAGCGACATACCGGACACGTCGTCCCTATGGACCGGTCCGACGTGGATACCGACCAGATCATCCCCAAACAGTTCCTCAAGCGGATCGAACGGACCGGCTTCGGCCAGTACCTTTTCTTCGACTGGCGATTCGATGAAGACGGGTCGGAGAGACCGGAATTCGAACTCAATACGCAGGCGGGGCGCCGCGGTACGGTGCTGGTGGCCCGACGCAATTTCGGGTGCGGATCGAGCCGCGAACACGCAGCGTGGGCGCTGGCCGATTACGGTTTTCGAGTGTTAATTGCTCCCAGCTTTGCTGACATCTTCTACAACAACTGCTTCAAGAACGGCGTCCTTCCCATCACGCTGGAGGAACACGAAATCGAGCAATTATTCGACCGATGCGAGCGCCATGCGGACTATCAGGTTACGGCCGACCTTGAGGCGTGCCGGGTCACGGACCAGCACGGACTATCACTGGAATTTGAAGTGGACAGTTCCCGCCACCACTGCCTGCTGCACGGGCTGGACGATATCGACATGACGCTGGAACACGAACACAAAATTGCGGCTTACGAAGCCCGCTGATACGCGTTGTGTTCCTTTTCCTTCCGTGCGGCGCACCGCTGGTCTCGACAGAACCGTTATGAGGAGTGCCGATGACGCGCCGTGAAAAAATAGAAGCCATGCTCGCCGACGACCCGCGGGACATCTTTTTGCGCTACAGCCTGGCGTTGGAGCTGGGCAACGAGGGACAAATCGAGGCGTGCCTGTCTCGCCTGGGCGAACTGATGCAGGACGATCCGCCCTACGTACCGGCGTTCTTCATGGCCGCGCAAAGACTGGCAGGGCAGGGGCGCGTGGATGAAGCTCGTGACGCCCTGCGCGACGGAATCGATCAGGCCCGCCAGCAGGGGGACCTTCACGCGGCGGGGGAAATGAGTGAGATGCTGGCCTCTCTGGGTGGAACTTCCTAACAGCGGTTTCACAATGTCCGGCAATCGATCCATGACCGGGAAATGTCACAGCAAGACCGGTTTTTGAAACCGGTTCGAGAGTCTGACTGCCCGTTACCGTCGCCGCCCGGAAAGTCGAGTTCCGCGGCCGACGCATGACCACGACTTCGGGCGGCCGTTTTTCAGAGTGCTTTGAGCCTCAATGTCGCAAGCTCATGCGTCTCACCCCTCGTCGCTTTCGGACGATTTCTACCCTGCTGGCGGTGTTGCTTACTGCCGCAGTCTGGGTGGCCTATTGGGCATGGGGCGAAGATGTCGTCGAAGCGGCCTTCCACGGTAAGTCATTTGACCTGGCCAATCGCCTGCTGACCGCGCGTCGCAACCAGGATCCGGCTCGCAATCTGGCATTCTATACGCAGAAAACTCAGGCCATTGTCGCGCGATCCACTGTGGCCATTTTTGCGGGCTGGCTGTTGGCCGTGGGCGGTTCGTACGTCCGCGTGGTGCGTTCAGCCCCCCTTCGACTGTTTCACGAACCCGTCAGTCCCGTGGACCTGGCCGTGTTTCGGATCGCATTGTTCGGCTACATGCTGTGGCGGTTTGACGCGGCGTATCTCTTCTCGTTCGCAAAACTGCCCGCCGACCTGCAATCGCCTCCCATTGGTTCTGCGTGGATGTACGATCTGCTGCCGATCAGCACGGCCACCTTGCCGGGATTGATCGTTGCATTTCAGGTGGCCTGTTGGTGCTCCATGCTGGGACTGTTCTGCCGGTGGTCTACCGTGGCCGCCACGCTGCTGGGTGTGTACGTGCTGGGCGTGCCGCAATGTTACGGCAAGGTCGACCACTTTCATCATTTGCTGTGGTTTTCCGCCATTTTGGCGACGAGTCGCCCGGCCGACGTGTTGGCATTGGACGCCATCCGTTACTCGTGGCGCCGCGCCGATCACGGCCGTATCGAGCCTCCGAATGCCGCGGTTGCCTACGCGATTCCCTTGCGTTTTGTGTGGCTGTTGATCGGTATCGTGTACTTTTTTCCGGGGCTGTGGAAACTGCTCGATTCGGGCATGGCATGGTGGGCATCAGACAACGTGAAGCTGTTGCTCTACCGGAAGTGGAGCGAACTGGGCGGCTGGCTGCCGCTGTTCCGGCTGGACGCCTATCCGCTGCTTTATCGTGCCGGAGGGCTGGCAGTCATTCTGTTCGAATTGGGATTCGTGTTCTTGATCTTTTTTCCTCGTCTCCGCCCCTTGATTGTCGCCGGCGGTGTCGGTTTTCATCTTGCCAACGAGTTCCTGTTGCGGATCTCGTTCCGAAGCCTGCTTATTTGCTATACGGCGTTTGTGCCCTGGAGCAGGCTGTTCCGCCGGATGGGAGAATGGTTGTTTCCGCGTCCGCTGTGGGTGGTTTACGACGGCAACTGCCGGCTCTGCCGCCGCACGTTGGCCACGTTCGGTGCGTTCGATGTATTGCATCGCTATCGGACAGTGCCATCGGGCGACTGGGAATTGCTTGGCAAGCAGTGCCTTTCGTGGCTTGAGTCCAATGCGTTGAGGCATGAATTGCATGCAGTGATCGGAGCACGGACATGGGGCGGCTTCGACGCCGTCCGTAAAATGGCCTCCCGGATGCCGCTGTTCTGGGTCCTGCTGCCCGTTTTGTACGTGTGGCCCGTGACCTATGTGGGCAGACGATTCTATCGGCACGTGGCCGACGGCAGGACCTGCGCGTCGGCGTCGGACGCATGGGAACCCCTTCCGAGCACGCTCCGCGGCGCGACGGCGGTCGTCATGATGGGTGCTGCGCTTTGCGGATTGAATTCGGCCTGCGGCTTTGCAACCCTCGTTCCTGCCTGGCCGTTTGCCTGCTACCCCACGTTCAGCGGCCTGGCGCCCGACACCGTCGAAGTGATCGAGGTATTCGTCGTGACGCCATCGGGCGAGGAGCTTCCGTTGCCTCGTCTGGCCGGCCGGCTCAATCCCGCTCGCCGGCGCGCTCTCCAATCGCAGATCCTTCATTCAACGGACGCCCACCGTCGCGAGTCCCGGCTCGTGAGCCTGTGGCAAGCCGCCGTCGCGCGCGACAAGGACCTGCAGAAGGCCTCGCGAGTACGATTCTATCGCACCGTGCGGAGCACGGACCCAGCCGATCGAGAGGAACCACCGATCGAGCGCAGCCTGCTGTTGGAATGGGACGCGCGGCAGACGCGTGGCCCGGACCAGGCCGGCCCGGGTTCGTCGTAAAGCCTGAAGGGAAAACGCGGAAGGGATTGTCAGGTTCTTTCGCTTGTGCTTCGGACTTCACGGGGCAGCATGCAGCGCAAAATCGAGTGGAAATGGAGAACGGCGAATCGGGGAACTATTCGGCCTCGTGAAACCGAACGGCCGGCAGCGTAACGCGGGGAAGTCGCTGTTCACACCAGGCGGCAATCGACAGCAAATGGGAGTCCCGACCGCGGGCTCCGATCAACTGAATGCCGATTGGGAGCCCGCCGGCGGATGTGCCGCAAGGAACACTGACGGCGGGCAAGCCATTATAGGACCAGGGGGAGTTGAAGATCGGATCTCCCGTGCCTTGATCGGCCCTCGGAGGAAGGCCCGGCGTGGAAGCAGTTACCAGGACGTCGACATGCCCGACCCAACGGTCGGCCTCGGCGCGACATCGCGCCAGATGCGCAAGCGCCCGCCGGTAGTCACTCTCCGCGACCCTGACGCCTTCCTCCAGCAGGGCTCGAAAACTGCGACCGAGACCGTCGGCATGTTTGGCCAGAAGATGTTCATGCGTTTGCGCTACATCGGCAGCCATGATACACCGGTGCATCGTGTGCACGTCTTGAAAACAATCGGGGAGCGGCACATCGACCACTGCGGCGCCGTCACCCGCCAGACGCTCGATCGCCTCTTGTACGCACTCGTTCACGGACGGCTCCATCCTGTCTACGAAGAAATCGTTCAATCGGCCGAGCCGCGGAGCTGACGATGTTTTCATGGCTGCATGAAAATGACTCAGCAGCCCTCTCCCCGGAGCCATTGCGTCGAGCATGTACGTCAGATCAAGCACCGATGACGCGAGCGGACCGACGTGATCCAAATGGGGGCTGACCGCAATGATGCCGGCCATGCCACCGTCCCGGCCGAACGTCGGTTTGCATCCACACACACCGCAGTAGGCGGCGGGGCGAATAATTGAGCCGCCGGTCTGCGTTCCAACGGCAGCGACGCACATCCCAGCCGCAACGGCCACGGCGGAACCGCTGCTGGAACCGCCTGGCGAGCGGGTGCCGTCCCACGGATTGCGAGTCGCCGGCGGATCGAAGCAGGCCCATTCGGTGGTCACGGTCTTGCCGACAATCACCGCACCGGCGTCGACCAAATTCTGCACGACGCGTGCGTGCTTGACGGCGGGAGTATCAGGGGAATGGGGAGATCCGGCCCGCGTGGGCAGCCCGCGGACGTCGACAATATCCTTAACGCCGATCGGCATGCCATGCAGCGGGCCGCGATACCTGCCACGACGCAGCTCGTCATCCAACTGGTCGGCGGAGGCTCGTGCCCCCGGTCCGTCGACAAGAGCCCAGGCATGAAACTGCGCATCGCCGCGCTGGATCTCCTCGAGGCACTGCTCGAGCAGCGTCCGGCAGGGCAGCTCCCCATTGCTAATTCGCGGAGCAGCTCGCCATATTTCCAGGGGGTGCATCATCGTTGGCTGCTGCAGACGCTGGCGATCGCACACTCCGTCGAGCAGCTGCTGCACGCCGTGTCTTCAGCATTCTTCGTGCCGCATCCCGGACCGCATCCCTGCTCCATCCGTTCTCCCAACGCGCGCACCTGGGCCCGTGCATCGTAGACGTCAGCGAGCTCGCGCATTAAGGCTCCCAGTTCGGGAGGCCCTTCCCCTAGAAAATAAAAACACAAAGTCCGTCCGTCGAACAGATACTCCACGTCGAGCAGGGGAGTGGAGATCCGTTGTCTCGCCAGCAGCTTGGTGCACGAGGCATAAGCCTTCTCGCGATTGTGGTCCAGCCGTTGCGCCAGCCACTCGTCTTCCGTGGTCATTTTCCGAAGGATCTTCCCGTCGGATCGATTCATCTGCCGGGGACGTTCCAGGCATGTCAGCACGACTCCCGTCTCCAACCCGCGCGCCGTGCGGACGACGACCCGCGTCCCGGCGGGATACCGGACGGCATCGATGGCCGCATACCGTCCCACGCTGCCCATGATTCCGACGCGAACTAAATGGGACCAATTCATATTTGTGGCCAAGAGAACGACGCGCGCGACCCTGCCGGAGCTTTACGGAACTCGCATCGCTGGATAGATGGCAGTGACCGAACACGTGGTGCATTGGCAATCGGCCGCTGTTGGACGGAGACCCGCGACAGCCTCGACGTACGCAGCCCTCGACCGCTTCATTCTGACGATTCGGCGGCGCGATGCCAAGCGAGACGCCCTGGGAAGACAGATCAACAGCCGGGCACCCTTGCCATCCCCGAAGCCCAGACGATACCCTAGCGGTGACCCAAAAACGGCGCCTAACTGGACTTGCCGCGTTCCGGCTACCGTCAACCGCCGTCGCCGCGGCCTTCGGGCGGTCCTTGCTTCCCAAAAGGAGATCTTCATGCCAGACGCGGACGGCAAGCTGACCGCCGTTCTCCCCTCGCAGTCCGGCTCCACGAGGTGGAACATGGCGGCTGACCGAGTGCTGGATGGCCATGCGCTCACGCCGGGTGAGGCCCGGGCCGTGCTGGCCTCCCCGGACGAAGAACTGTTGGATCTTCTGGCGGCGACGTACCGCGTGCGGCGAGCGTTTTTCGGCAATAAGGTCCAGCTCTATTTCCTGATGAATGCCAAGAGCGGCCTTTGTCCGGAGGACTGCGGCTACTGTTCCCAATCCCGCATCTCGAACGCTGAAGTTCCACAGTACAATCTGCTGAGCCGAGAACGGGTGCTGGACGGGGCACGGCTGGCAGCCCAGCAGCAGGCCGGCACGTTTTGCATCGTGATCTCTGCCCGAGGTCCTTCGGAACGGGAAATGGATGCCGTCTGCCGGCTAGTACCCGAAATCAAGCAGCGCTACCCGCTCAAAGTTTGTGCCTGCCTCGGTTTGCTGACCGATGACCAGGCACGGCGGCTGAAGCAATCCGGTGTCGATCGCGTGAACCACAATCTCAATACCAGCGAAACGTTCTACGAGGAAATCTGCAGTACACACACCTATGGCGATCGTATCAACACGTTGCGCGCCGTTCGGCGTGCCGGCCTGGAGCTCTGTTCAGGGGGCATCATCGGCATGGGTGAGAAACCGGACGACCTTGTCAGCATGGCGCTGGAACTTCGTGACTTGGGCGTGCACTCCATTCCGGTGAACTTTCTGCACCCGGTTTCCGGAACGCCCTTGGAGAAAGTCCGGCACTTGACTGCCCGCAGCTGCCTGCGAGCGCTGGCGATGTTTCGACTGGTCAATCCGGACCGGGAAATCCGCATTGCCGGAGGGCGGGAATTGCACTTGGGATGTCTGCAGCCTCTGGGGCTTTACGCCGCGAACTCCATCTTTGTCGGTGACTATTTAACGACCAAAGGCCAGCCACCGGTGGACGATCTGCGTATGATCGAGACCATGGGTTTCGAAGTAGAGACCGTCGGGCCCGGTTGTTGATCGAGGCACGCCGCGTCCGCGCTCCCCGAACGGGGACTCGCGCGCCCCCACAAGTCAAGGTTGTCGTTCCTTTTGAGTTCCAAGGGCGGCGTGCCTGTCACCGTTGGTTTGTCGGAAAG
>CAZNKT010000002.1:0-19418 GCA_964573605.1 uncultured Pirellulales bacterium | reverse complement strand
GCCGGAACGCGCTAGCGTCCGGGTTGTGCGACGCTTCCAGTAGCCGTGGGCTAACGCCCTTCGGCTGATGGATTATCCGGGCTAGCACTATCTGCCAGCACGGGAGACCGGCCGCTGCACTCCCGGCAGCGACATAATCGCTAAATCTGACAAGGTCGACTAATCGCGACGAGTCCCCGGGACCGATACTGTCCACACGATTACGGCTCGACGGATCGAACCCCAGGGACAAAACGATGATCGGCCGACACTTTATCGTGACAGCTAGCTTGCTGGCCGCCACGGCCACCGCGCCGGCAGTATTGGGCCAGAACACGCGAAGCAACGAAGATTCTACCAGCCGCACGGGATCACTGGTCGATCGCTTGCAGCAAATCCGCGATAGCCTGACCGGGTCGCGTAGCGGCGCCGACGCACGGCACGCTGCTCCTGGGCGCTACGACCCGCACAGATCCGCGGCGACGCGACACCGTTCGCGCGCCACCGGTCCCACGGCGGCCGCCCAGCCGACTCTGGCGCAGCAGCTTCCGAGCGGCCGGCCAAGACTGGCCCCGCGCGGTGAACGCAGCCGGATGGCAGCCCAAAAGGCTACCGGCAGATCCCCGGCGCCTGCGGCGCAGGCATCTTCCGGGCATCCGCCGGAACCAGACGCATTCCGTCCGGCACGTCGTGCCCAGCCGCGGCCGGGCCGCCCGTCGCTCGACACCTACGATCCCGGTCCTTCCGGGCTGCCGGGCATCGTGCCACCTCCGGCCGATCGGCCGACCGCAGCCAAGGATCTCGATGAAGATAGCCAGCCCACGTCCGATGCTCCCAGCGTCGATCTTGGTCGCCAGCCGCACGATGGCCAACCGACCGATACACCTCGGCTCGCCGATACGCCCCGCGTGGCAACGCCGCCGCGAGCGAAAGTCGCCCGTCCCCAGGCGGAGGCGTCCCGTCGCGTTGCGGCCACGCCTGTCGATTCGACCGGCCAACGCGGCGACAACCTGCTTTTCAGCCAGGAAGCTCCGTACCTGAACACCCGCGTGACGGGCCCCAGCACGGTCTCGGTCGGCACTCCCGCGCGCTACCAAATCACGATCGCGAATCTGGGAAACGCCGAAGCGCAGCAGCTTGTGGCAGAAATCCACATTCCCGTTTGGGCCGCCGTTTCCGAGACGAAAGCTTCGACCGGCACGGCGCAAGTTCAGCCGGCATCGGGCCAGTCCCATCATGGAAACGATTTGCACTGGGAGCTCGGACAACTCAATGCCGGTGGACGAGAGCATCTGGACGTCGTTCTGGTACCCCAGAGAGGCGAACCTCTGGAACTGGCGGTAACCAATACGTACGACCATCCATCGAGCCGCACGGTAATCGAGGTCCAGGAACCAAAGCTGCACCTGGTCGTGTCCGGTCCGGACGAAGTCCTGTATGGCGAAACCAAGCGCTACGAACTAGTCCTTTCCAATCCGGGCACGGGACCGGCTGAAAACGTCGTCCTGCAGTTGCTGCAACTCGGCGGAGGTTCGCGAGTCGCGGATATGCACAAGGTCGGTACGCTGCCCGCCGGAGCAACGCGTCAGATCGAAGTCGAGTTCGTCGCGCGCCAGTCGGGTACCGTTGTCGTAAAAGCCCGCGCGGAAGCACGAGGCAGTTTGAAGAGCGAAGTGGCCAAGGAGGTCTTCGTTCGGCGGCCGGGATTGGAAGTGGAGATCGAGGGCCCGCAAGCCGCATACACCGGAACGCTGGCCACCTACAAGGTACATGTTTCCAATCCTGGATCGGCCACGGCCCAGTCCGTGTCACTCTCCGCTTCGCTGCCGCGAGGGGCGGACTACGTGGACGCCACCGACGGCGGTCGATTTGTCTCGGACGAGGGAAAAGTCACGTGGCACATCGGCGGCTTGCCCGCCGACACGGACCGTATCTTTGAACTGCGCTGCCTGTTGAGGACGCCCGACAAGAACCGGCTGGAGATCCTCGCCGAGGCCGAATCGGATCTTTCAGATGCCGCGGCGATGTCCACCGACGTGCTGGCCGTTGCCGATCTGACGCTCAACCTGATTGATCCTTCAGGACCGGTTGCGGTCAACGGTGAAGCAACCTACAAAGTCCTCCTTTACAATCGGGGAACAAAGCGCGCCCAGAACATCGACGTAGTCGCGTTCTTCTCCGATGGCGTCGAACCGATTTCCGCGGAAGGCACGGCGCACGAGATCCGTCGAGGTCAGGTGGCGTTCGCCACTATTGCGAACCTTGAAGCCGGCGGGAAGCTAACGCTGAAAATCCGCGCCAAGGCCACCCGCATCGGCAACCATGTTTGCCGCACGGAAGTGGTCTGCGAATCGACCGACACCCGGCTGGCGGCCGAAGAGACAACACGTTTTTACGGATCGGACATGCCTGCGTCGTCGCCTATCGTTGAACGGACAGAATCGGATTCGTCGTCGTCCACGGCCAACTTGCCGACACCGGCTTCGGAGCTGCGCTGATCGGGCTCCGCCAGATTTCGGCAATGGCGCCAATGCTAGCTGCGCGCATTGCCGGCGAGCGGGCAACACCCGGGGGGCGGCAGCTACTGTGGCCCCGGCGGGGCATGACATCGGCAACTCGTGCCGGTCGACCTGCCGTTGGCCGAAGCCGATGATTCGCTATAATCCCGCCTCGACGGCACCCATGCCGCCTTCTGCCTCAAGGATGCTCGGGCCACCCGTTCACTGGCGGGGACTGGCCCCTTTCGCGCGACTCCGAGATGACTGCCCGACACGCCGCCTTGCTTCTGATGATCCTGGCCTGCCCGGGCTGTGGTACCACGAAATGGAGCGATACGCAGCGCACGGCCACGGAACAGTTGCTCGTGTCCGACGCGATCGATCGCGCCGTACAGAAGCTGAACTTCGAGCTGATGTTCGGTAAGAAAGTCTTTTTCGATCCGACGTATCTCGGAGACACGGTGGACCGGGACTACGTGGTGAGTTCAATTCGGCAGCACTTGCTGGCCAGCGGATGCATTTTGACGGCCAACCGCGAGGAAGCGGATTACGTCGTGGAAGCTCGCGCTGGCGCGGTAGGGACCGACCGCCACGATCTGCTGTACGGCGTGCCGGCGACGAATCTTCCTTCCTTTGGGCCGCTGGTCGGCGTGCCGACGAATCTTCCGGAGATTCCGCTCGCCAAGCGGACCGACCAGACCGGCGTCGCAAAGCTGGCCGTGTTTGCTTATGAGCGCGAGACCGGTCGCCGCATATGGCAATCGGGTCTGGTACAGCATACAAGTCGCGCGAAAGACATCTGGATCCTGGGTACCGGACCGTTCCAGAAGCGATCCGACCGTGACGGGACTTTGTTTGCCGGGCAGAAAATCAGAAATCCGTTGGTTCGTCGCACGCCCCAGGTCGATCCCTCGCCGGCCGTGGACGTCACGGCCGAAGCCCACTTTTTGGACCGTCCGGTCCAGGTCGCCGCGCAGCCCGCCGATAAGGGCCAACGTTCGCCATCGCCGAGTCCAACGCAGCAGCCGTCGGAAAGCCGCCCGGACGCCCCACAGGCTTTCCCGCCGCCTCCAGTCAGTTTGCCGCCGCCGGCCTCGTACGTTCCTGGCATCCCGTCGACGTTTTCACCTGCGGTACCGCGACCGTAGCGCACGGCCGGCTTGAGTTGCCGCGAGGCGTCCTTGGGGCGATCACGAAGAGTCGATCGGCTCAAAGACCAGAGGATGATCGGCCAGGGGGTTTTCAATCCGTATCGCCATCTGCCCGTCGAGCAGTTTTTCGATGGTGCTGCCCACGATTTGTGCCCGCCAGCCCTGGGCCAACGACGGCAGCGGGCCGTCCTCCTCCCGCCGAGCGCCCAGACGATACACCACCAGTTCGCGGATGTCCGACGCCGTACCGACGATACTGGGGGCGATCTCGGCCTGGCGGCACATGCTGCTCAATGCCGAAGCGAGGAACTGGCCCAGCAGATTGACCTGAGGCAGCGAATCTCGTCTGGGCCGAGGAGGCAAATCCGGCGCGGGCGTCCGAAGGCCTTTTTGGACGACACCCGCCAGTTGGTCCACGTCACGGCGGAGGTTGGGCCGCCCCATGCCACGAATGGAGCGGATCACCTCCGCGTCCGCGCTGCGACGCTTGGCGATTTCAATCAGCAGATCATCGCGCAGCACGCGTTTGGCGGGAATATTGCGCCGGCGTGCTTCCTCGTCCCGCCACAGCCAGATTTCGCGGGCGATGGCCAGGGATCGCTGCGAGAGCCCCGAGATTCCCGAGGTTTTACGCCAACGCTGCCGCGTCCGCGATTGCTGCACGCCTTGCTGAAATGCCGCCATCTCTTCGGCCAGCCAGGACACGCGACCCAAGCGGCCCAGTTCCGCGGACAACGCGTCGCGCAGCGGCAACAGGTAACGCACGTCCTCGAGTGCATAGCGCACCTGCGCTCGTGTCAACGGCCGTCGACGCCAGTCGGTGCGCGTCTGGCCTTTGTCCGGCTGCGTGCCGAGGTAACGAGAAACAAGTGATGCGTAACCGGCCGGATACTCCGCGCCCACCAGGCCCGCTGCGATCTGCGTATCGAACATACGTCCGATGGGCTGGCCGATGGCGGTCAGACAGAAACACAGTTCTTCGCGTGCCGCGTGAACGACGACTTCCGAACTGCCTTCGGCGATCAACGACCAGAAAGCGTTTATTTCAGAGATCGATCGCACATCGATGACCGCCAGGCGATTCCGTGTAGCAACCTGGATCACACACAGTTCAGGGAGGTAGGTGTCCTCGGATACAAATTCCGTATCCAGCGCAATCTCTCCGGCCGTTGCCAGGGACGCGCAAAGTTCAGAGAGCTGCTCGTCGGTAGTGATGATTTCTTCGCTCAATCGGGTGTCACCCCAGGGAGCGAGTGTTGACAGGGAATCGGACGCGCTGGCACGTTCGCGCTATGATCTATCCACGTACCTGCGTTGACGGCACTGATATGCGAGCGCTGGCATCGTTCATTGGGTACTCGGATAGGCTCTAAAAGTATTTCCACGTGACAAGCAGCAGCACGGGCAGCAGGATCGGTACGCTGTAAAAGAACACAAATCCAAAGAAGCTGGGCATCCGCACGCCCGACTTCTCCGCAATGGCCTTAACCATGAAATTCGGTCCGTTGCCAATGTAGGTCATGGCCCCCATGAACACGGCGCCGAGTGATACGGGCACCAGGAAGCGCTCCGCCACACCGGCAACCAGTTCTGAACCGGGGCCCGATACGGTCCGAGCCGTTTCAAAAAAGACGACATAGGTGGGGGCGTTGTCGAGTACCGAGGAAAGTCCGCCTGTTATCCAGAAGAATTTGGCTGGCGTATCGATGCCCAGATTTGGTCCGGCCACGTGCAGAATCTGCAGGGCGGGCTGCATGCAGATGAATATGCCGACAAACAAGGCCGCCACTTCCACAATGGCGTGGTAGTTGAAATTGTTCGCCCGGCGGACGGCGTCCGATCCCAGCTTGAGCGAAATGGCCACCAGGCCCAGTTGAACGACCTCGCGCAAGAACATCCATGGATGCCAAGAAGTGCCGGCCAACGGTTTGCTCGGGTCCAGAAACGCCACCGACAGCACCACACCGCCGACAAGCGCGACGTGAGGCCACAAACCATAGAAGGACAACTGCTTCACCTGGCTGGCATCGCGCTGGATATCCTTGGCCTTTTCCCTGGGGTAAAAATATAGGCCGTCCAGCAGGCAATAAATAAGCAGCAACAGACTGTTAACGAACAGCCACTGCGGCCATAAACTCAAAGTCCACGTGAAGTCCACGCCACGCAGGTACCCCAGGAACAGAGGGGGATCACCGATGGGCAGTAGGCATCCGCCGCAGTTACAGACCACGAAGATGAAAAAAACAATGGTGTGCTGCACGTGTTTGCGTTCCCGGTTGGTTTCCAGCAAAGGACGAATCAACGCCATGGCCGCGCCCGTGGTGCCGACGAAACTGGCCAGCAGGCCTCCAATGGCCATGAATGTGGCATTGGTCATTGGATTGGCGCGCAGATCGCCTTCGATGCGAATTCCACCGGTGATCGTATACAGGCTGAAGAGCAATACGATGAAAGGTATGTATTCTGCGAGGATCGCATTTTCCAGGACCGTCCACGCGAGCCCGGTCTGAATAACATCTCCCGCGGGTTGCGCAATGTAATGCGACGGCCAATGGCCTTCCACGGGCTGCTGGTGAAACAGCGCGTAATACAGCAACGTGACAAAAGCCAGCCCGGCGGCCACGTAGAAACGGTGCAGGTTGCTCTCCCACCATTGTTCCGTGTAACGAATCAGCGGCAGGACGGCGATCGAACCCAGCAGCAACAGAAATGGAGTCACGGTCCAGAGAGGAGGCCGCGCCGACGAGGCTGCCGGCGCGCCGTGCGCCTGCCCGGCGGATCCGTGCTCCGCGTGGGTGCCGCTGAGTCCCTTGACGACGGCCGTCGTGGCTGCCTGTGGCAGCCCCATCCACGCCAGCACCCCGTAGAGCACGACGCCGGCGACAATTGCCACGACTATCGGATCACTACTGCTGAGACCTCTGCGTGCATCGCCCATAGTAGGTGCATCGGCTTCGGGCGGAGGAGACTGTTCCGGTCTCCAGACAAAGTCGCGCATCAAGCCGGTTCCTCCGCATTCAAGGTATCCAGAAAGCGGTGCCTCGTCGTCGGTCCGCGACGGGCGTGCCTCCGGCCACCGACGCGTGTCCCGTCCGTTGCCGACAGTTAAACAGGACACTGAGGTCGCGGGGGCGGCTGCTGACCGTTGCCCCCTGGCCATGGCGGGTACTGAGTTGGCCGCGGCAATGGATTGCCCCACAAGGTTACGTCAAATGGCAATCGGGTCAAGATGGACCCGAACAGTCTCGTTGAAGTACTTTAGCCCCGGCGGACGGCAAGGTACCCTGGCCCAGGGCCCACCAAACGATGGCCCAGAGTTAGAAAGAAACCCCGGCGCAAGGCTCGGCGACGGCCCCGACATCATGGAAACCTGGCTCAAACCAAACCGCCGTGCACTGCTGGCAGGCGCGGTTGTCCCCGGCATCATTCTGGCACTGGGCGTGGCCGTGGCGTTGCGCCCCTGGCCGGGCGAGTCCCCGTGGATCGGGCGCGTGACGGGCGGAATTTTGATTCTGATGAGCACGACCGTTCTGATCGGCTTGAGCATGCACATCGTGCGGCCGCGTATCGGACACCGCCGCGGGCAGCTCTACTTCCTGCTTCGTTCCCGGCAAGCGATTGCCGTGCCGGTCGATGTCGTCGAGGGCTTCTTCCTGGCGACCGTTCCCACCGGTTTGCCGTCGGCTGTCTCGCGGGGACCCAACTCGATCGCCGTCGTCGCGCGACTCGCCGAAAAAGCCAACACGTGGGCCCAGCGGGACGTTCATCCCTGGTTGGCTCGCTGGCAGGAAGGATACATCACCATCCGGGGAACCTGGTGCGAACCGTTGAACACCGACGTCATCCGACGCCTTAACCAGCGGCTGATGGAGGCCAAACACCAACGATGAATTCACCACTCACTTCGGTCGCGCATGAGCCGCGGCAGGCAACCCAGGCGGCCGCCGACGACCGGCCAGGCCCGCGCCTGGTCATCAGTGTCAAAAACCGCGCGGAAGCCCTCGATGCGGTACAGGCCGGCGCGCACGTCATCGATGTGAAAGATCCGTCACGCGGCGCGCTGGGCCGCGCCGACGCACACGTGGTCGCCGAAGTTGCCGGCGCGTTACAGCGACAGGTTCCCGTCAGCGCTGCTTTGGGGGAAATCGTCACCTGGTCGAGCCGCGACGATGCGTTGCAACGTTGGTTCTCGATGGCACGCGGCACGACACTTGCCAAGTTCGGCACCGCCGGATTGCGCCGCATCCGGCAGTGGCACGAACCGTGGAAGCACCTGCTGGCTCACTGCCCGAACGACGTGCGCCCCGTGGCGGTCGTCTATGCGGACTGGCGCAGTGCCCAAGCGCCTCGGCCCGACCGGGTGATCGATGCGGCATCCGACATGGGATGCGGTCTCGTACTGATTGACACCTACGACAAAAATCACGGAGACCTGTTCACCGTATGGCCGCGCCGGGAACTGGCCGGCGCCATCGCACGCATCCGCCATCGCGGGATGGGCGTCGTGCTAGGCGGCTCCATCGCTCTCGACTCGTTGGTCACGGCCGTCGGCCTGCAACCGGACTACATTGCCGTGCGCGGCGCAGTGTGCGTGGGTAGCCGCCGCGCGGAAGTGTCGGGCGAACGCGTCGGTCAGTTCGCCGCCCGTCTCGAACGCCTCGTGCGCGGCCCCGCCCGCATCGGGGATCACCATCCCGGGACTGGCGAGTTTGGGGGGTCGTAGAGCCCCCAAACCGTTGACATTTTGCGGCAATTTGGCATACTTTGCTTTCAAGCTGGCATTTCGCGTCACCAGAAATACGGCCCATGGAAAGGGGGGAGTCGTGCCCGGTTCTGTGCTGGAAGCTATTAAGATGGGGCTTTGGGATTACGAGCCCAAGGATGTGGACGACACGGGTTTCGATTCGACTCGGGCAATGCCGGGTACCGAGGAGAAAGTGCAAGTGCTGGCCGAGCGCATCGCCAAGGGATTGCCACTCTGGCACTCGGGCGATCGCAGGGATTACGATGAGTAATTCCGTTGCGCGGCCGACGAAGAAGCAAGCGATCTCGATCTATTCTTCTCATTCATCTGGTTCTTCCTCAGTTTCCCATTCTTCCTGACTGGAATAATGGGCCCGATGGAACTAAATGATGTTCGTTTTTTCACAATTGCTTTCGTCTTACCCCCCAAAAGGATTGACACCGGCGCTTCACGAATTCTAAACTCAGGGCAATCGGTGCTAGGATGGTACTTCTCACATGGCATGGAGGGGGGTCATGGCCGGTTCAACCAAAACATTTTATTCGGTCGAGGATTATAATTTAGTTGCTCACTTTGAGCGGTTGCGGGAGCAACTGCTGGAGGAGAAGTGCGACGACAGGCTGGACCGGCCGCTGGCGTTTTGGGCGCTGGCATCGGATCGGCGATTGCCGTTTGCGTTTCTGGGGCGCACGCTTCGGGATCTTTTGAACACGCCCTTTGATGAGTTGTTGGCGACGCCCGGCGTGGGTCACAAGAAGATCGCCTCGCTCATTACCCTGCTGGTTCGGGCCACCAAGGATCCGCCGCCGGGCGAGGGTGACCACCTCGATGCTTCCTCCGAGCCGGCGCTAAACGGTGCCGGCTCGGAAGGCGATTCTGCCGAGCCGGGCACGTTCAATCCGATGATGGTGTCGGAACTGATGTGGACGCGGTGGCGCGACACGGTCCGACGTCACGGGCTGGAATCGATCCGGCTGGGGCAACTAGCGCCCACACTGCGGGCGTTGCCCACGGTGATTTGGCATCGGCAGCTAGGTGAATATACCGATCTGACACTGGCCGATATCCGCCAGCTCAAGACGCACGGTGAGAAACGAGTGCGGGCGATCATGGAGATTTTCTGGGGGGTTCACGAAGCATTGTCCTCCGCCCGGGTACACGATCATCTGCACTTTCAGCTCGTTCCGCGGTTTGTGCGCGAGGTGGAGGACTGGGTTTTGGGCTCGTTCGCGGGCCCAGAAGGCGTCACGGTCCCTGCTCTGCGGGAGGGTCTCGCCAAACCGATTTTGGACCAAATTCAGGTCGACACCAGCCGTACGGTGTGGAAAATCGCCGCCGAGCGCGTCGGTTTGAACGGACGGTCGCTGAGCGTCAAGCAGCAGTCGCAGCGAATGGGAGTGACGCGGGCGCGGGTGTATCAGTTGCTGGAGGATTGTGGCAAGGTGATGGAGGTTCGCTGGCCCGAGGGACAGGCATTGTTTTCGGCATTCGGCCGGACGCTCGAGATTGCCGACTGCGACGCGCAGGTGCTGCGTTTCTACGAGCGACTGATGGGCTTGTTGTTCCCGGGAAACGCGGCGCCCGACCACGCGTCGTCCACGGCCAGGACGGGATCGGCCGCCGCTGCGGCAGCGCACCGAACAGCACGTACTTCGGGCATCCAACAAAACCGCCATGGCCGACCGCAAACTCGCGATTCGGCAGGGCATCGCGGTGGTATCGTCAGACGCTACGATATTCCAAAGTAGTTCGCCACGGCGGCATCGATGGCTTCGCGTGTCGCTCCGCCGGGCAGCCCACGGAAGTCGCAATAGTTGTGGATCTGCTCGGCCAAGGCTCGCGGATGGCAGAAGCGGCGTACGCGTCCTGTTCGCCGGAAGTGTTCGTTCAGTAGGTAGCTGAGCGCGGTTTCGTCGGCGGTGATGTCCAGCGACGCGGCAGCCCGACGGAAGGTCTCGAGGAATTGTTCTTCGGAGGGGTCCGGTACGCAAATTTTGAACGGTATACGTCGCAGGAAGGCTTCGTCGGCTAAATCGCACGGCGTTAGATTCGTGGCAAAAATGACGAGTTGGTCGAGGGGGATTTCGAATTTTCGCCCGCCAGCAAGATTCAGAAAATCGATGCGCCTCTCCAGCGGCACGATCCATCGATTGAGAATCTCTTCGGGGCTTACCCGCTGGCGGCCAAAATCGTCAATCACCAGCGTGCCGCAATTGCTCTTCATCTGTAGCGGAGCTTCGCACACGCCCGTGGCGGAGTTTTTATCAATTTCGAAACTGTCCATCGTCAATTCACCACCTACGACGATCGTGGGTCGGCGGATCCGGACCCACCGCGCGTCGGACTCACTCGCCAAATCCCGTTCCGCTTCGCCCGCCAGTTCGTGTTGCCGCGGGTCGTACAGTCGAATGACTTCTCCGTACACTTGCAGCGCACGGGGGATCCAGATCGTCGCTCCATAGGCTTCGGTAACACGTTCGGCGATGCTTGTCTTGCCGTTGCCGGCCGCTCCCGAAAGCATGAAGCCCAGTCCCGAATTCATGGCTTCGCCCAGTCGTTCCAGCAGGGCGTCGTCCAGAACCAGATCCGCCATCGCGCGGCGAATGTCACCGAGACGCAAACGCTGCGTGCGCATCGACTGCCGTCGCACGCTGTCGACGTACTCTTCCAGCGGCACGGGCGCCGCGCCGCAATAGGACAAGGTTGCTGCGTGTTGGCGCGCTTTTGAGGCCCCGCTTTCCGTGAGGTCGTACAGATAGTCACCCAGCGGACCGCCGGCTTTGAATACGACGAACAACTCTTGCTTCAGTCGATGCAGCGTCTCTTCGATGACGCCGAACGGCAGAGCAACGCGCTCCGCGATCGACCGGCCCAGCATGGCGCCTTCCATCAGCAAAACCTTGAGGACCAGCGCGTCCAATTCTCTTTCAGCCACGCCCGCTTCGTCCAGTGATTCGGGCACTCGAGGGCAGAAATCACCTACCTTCGCCGAGCAGTGATGGCCCGGCAGCCTGCTTTCGGCACGACGTGCCAGCAGCTCCGGCCCCGCGGGGAACCCGCCGCGCTGCGACGTGGACGAACAACCGGTGGAACGTTGGTGAGTTGGATGCCGCGTATCCATGATGCGAGCGCCTTTCATGACCGCAAGCGAAGGTTGAAAATCGAGAGGTTGTCATCACTGGCCCACCGCAGCCGGTGGTGGGCCGGCCGAGCTGCCGCTGTACCTGCTTGCAAACGGCATACCAACGATCCACGTCGGAACGACGGATCGCCGCAACTAGTCCGGCAGCCGACGTTTGGCGTGACAAAGAACCCGACTTCCAGCGTGGTCTGGGCGGGGACGACGTGCGTCGGGACGACACGTTGTTGGCTTATTGCAACATCCGCGCAGCACCGCGCGGCTGATCCGCCGCACGCCCCAAACGTCTCATCGGGCCGGGACGATCCAATACATTTCGCCGGTGCGTACGACGCGAAGTCCGACCGGTGCGACGAGCTGTTGCAACAGATCGTCCAACGGCATATCCCGGACATCAACGTCGACAGGAACATCGATCGACAGCCCCGCCCCGCGGACCGCTGACTCGTCGATCCGTATGTCGACCGCGAGTTGGTCCACCAGATGGTGCACGACTCGCGAAAGTGGCTGATTGCGCACTTTCAACGAGTGACGCTGAACGACGTCGTCGGCGCGCGCCGAAGCAGTCCCTTGTTCAGGTGCCGGACCGACCGGGGATTCGCCGTCTATCCAGCGGGCGACGAGTTCATGGTCTTCCACGCGACCGCGCACTCGGATCTGACGCCGGCCCACGTCGACTGATGCATTCGGGATGCGACCAATCAGCGCCTGGTAGTCGCCTTGCGGGCGCGTGCGGACCGAATACCGCCGTTCGATCACCACCGGCACGCTGATCGGGACGAGATGCACCACGGAACGACGGTCCGGAGACACGGCAAAGGTCAGGTCCAGTCCGTTACCGATGAGCGTCAGCAGGTCGACGGGCGGCAGAGCCGGCAGTCGCCCGGCCGGCCAAAGATCGTGCGGGACGCTGTCCAGATCGTCGATCGCAACGCCGGATTTTTTTGAGATCTGCTGAAAGATCGATCGGGGGCTCGCCAGCTCGGGCCAGGCGAGCACAATGGGTGTTGAGAGTTTCGTGCGCGACGATCTGCCAAGTTTTTCTACGTCGGCCCAGCGCAGCGCGGCAAGCGTGCGCAATCTTGCCGAGGCAAAATCCGGTCCCACGTAAGCCACGGGTCCCAGACGCGTGGAGCCCAGACGATGTTGACTGGCGATCCGCGCGATCGCTTCGATCAACGGGACCGTCCGCACGTTGATTTCGACAGGCCGGGAGGGGTCCACCCGCCGATCCAGAAACACGCTCCGGCCATGCGCTCTGCCGAGACGTGCCAAAGCATCGCGGAGCGGAACCCCGGCCATGCGGACGGAAACCAGGGTCTTGTTCCAATGGCTGTCGTCCGGTTGTGACGGCGATCCGTACGCGGCGCATGACACGAGGCACGCGAGCGACAAGCCCGTCAGTAGGCCAGCGGCACGCCGCTGCCCGGCCCGGCGTCTTCCAGCAACATAGCCGTGTCGCAGAAACATGGGCTGCGTTCCGGGTCCCAAGGATGGTTGCAGAAAGGATTTTCGCCCCCGTCCATCGGAGGCCAGCCGGCGGGGCGGCGGATGCGGGGGCTGTCTTGGGAACCCCGTTTTTCAGCATACCCGGCGTGCCGCCGCCGGGAAACGGTTTTTCCGCCCAGCCTTTTTTTGGATAGGCCCGGCATTCCAATTAAACTCGACATGAGAGACGCCTCTTCGCTTGCATGGGCAGCGAGAGCACGTCCTTCGAGCCACGACCGCGGGTCCGTGTAGAGTCTATGTCCTGTCGCCAGCCGCTTATTGTGCAGCTATACGAGAAGTATCTCATCGACTACGATTCCGCGTCGTGGGTTCTGCGGGTTTCGCAACGCTACAGCGTGGCCACGCTTGAGCGACTCGCCATACACGGCACGCGGAAGGCTCGCCGCGCAGCCGTATTCGCATTGGGATATCTCGGCAGCTACGATTCCAATGCGATCCTGGGCCGGGCACTGATCGATCGCGATCGCGGCGTCCGCGTGGCCGCCGACACCAGTATCCGAAAAATCTGGCACCGGGCCGGCACTGCGGAGCAGCAGCAGTCGCTGCGCACGATCTGCCAACTCAACGATTGTAAGCATTGGGGCGAAGCAATTCGCAAATCAACACACCTCATTCAGGCTTCGCCGTGGATCGCCGAAGCCTGGTTTCAACGAGGGCTCGGCTATTGGCAGTTGAGCGATTTTGACGGTGCCATTCGCGACTACCAACAGGCCTTGGAAATCAATCCCTACCACTTCGCTGCCGCCGCGGGGATCGGCCGCTGCCACCTAGAGCAGGGCAGTCCCGTGGCTGCGTTGCACGCATTCCGCCGCGCGTTGAGGCTCAACCCCGGCCTGGAAGAAATCCGGGCCCAGATCATTCAGATTCAGCGGGCCTTGAACGACGATCAAGCCCACTGATTTACGCTGAGGAAGCCGGCGGTTAAATTAAGGCCATGAGCCGGTACATCCTGGCCCTGGACCAGGGCACGACCTCCAGCCGCGCGATCGTCTTCGACCACGACGGGCGGATCGTCGGATCATCACAGGCCGAATTCGAACAGATTCTGCCCGCGCCGGGCATTGTCGAACACGACGCGGAAGCCATCTGGACGTCCCAATTGAAGGTCGCTCGCGAAGCGCTCGACGGCGCGCGGCTTACCGCATCGGACATCGCGGCCATCGGCATTGCGAATCAGCGCGAGACCACCATTCTGTGGGACCGGCGCACGGGCAAACCGGTCGGCCACGCGATTGTTTGGCAGAGCCGGGTCAGCGCCGGCATCTGCGAACAATTGGAAGCCGACGGTGCGGGGCCCGCGATCCGCGAGAAGTCCGGGCTGCTGCTGGATGCGTACTTTTCCGGCTCCAAAATCAAATATCTGCTCGACCGCGACGGGCAACTCCGCCGACGGGCCGAACGCGGCGACGTCCTGTTCGGCACGGTGGATAGCTGGCTCTTGTGGCGATTGACCTGTGGCAAGCTCCACGCCACGGATGTCAGCAATGCCAGTCGTACCCTGTTGTTTAACATCCACGACCTGGCCTGGGACGATGAGCTGGCCCAACTTCTGGATGTTCCCCTCGCCATGCTGCCCGATGTGCGTTCGTCCAGCGAAGTGTACGCCCACACGGATCCGCAATGGTTCGGCGAGCCGATTCCGGTTGCCAGCCTGGTCGGTGACCAACATGCGGCGACGTTTGGCCAGGCGTGCTTCAAACAGGGCACCGCCAAGAACACGTATGGCACTGGCTGCTTCTTGTTGCTCAATACCGGCAGTCGTCCCGTGCCGTCGGAAAACAGGCTGCTGACGACCGTGGGCTGGAAGCTCAAGGACCAGGTGACGTACTGCCTGGAAGGAGCCATCTTTGTCGGGGGCGCCGTGGTCGGTTGGCTCCGCGACGGTCTGGGATTGATCGGCACCTCCGCGGACGTGGAAGCATTGGCCGCTTCCGTGCCCGATGCGGGGGACGTCATGTTCGTTCCCGCCTTCGTCGGACTTGGCGCGCCCCACTGGGACCCGTACGCGCGCGGCACGATCGTCGGCATTAGCCGAGGCACCACCGGGGGACACATCGCGCGAGCGGCCGTCGAATCAATGGCCTTTCAATCCCATGACCTGCTCGAAGCCATGCAGCGCGATGCGGGGGTAACGGTAACCGAGCTGAAGGTCGATGGCGGCGCGAGTGTCAATAATGCGATGTTGCAGTTTCAGGCAGACCTGAGCGGTGTCTCCGTCGTCCGACCGATCATTAGCGAAACAACCGCGCTCGGTGCCGCCTATTTGGCGGGACTGGCCGTGGGATACTGGAACGACTGCGCGGAAATCGAGCAGCATTGGCAGCTCGATTGCCAGTTTTCGCCGCAAAGCGCCCCCGATCAGCGTCAACGACTGATCGGGCGATGGCGCGATGCCGTCGGGCGGAGCCGCCGGTGGGCCACGACTTGATTTCGACGCCGGTTATCGGCGAAGAGTCGCTGGCTGGAGTTGCATGGCTTGCCGAACGCGGGCCGCGTACTTTTCCGGATTCTTGCTGAACCGGTCCAGCGACGTTTCACTGGAGAACAAATAGACGAATCCGTCGTAAAAAACACCGTGGTTGCGCTTTCCCGACACAAGCTGTTGTTGTTCCATGGCCAGCACCGGGTCGGCACCCGACAGGACGGGACTGTACAAGTCCGGATTGGCCAGGAACGCGCGCTGCTCGTCCGCCCCAGAGAACAGATAGGTCCGACCGCGGTGCACGGCTCCCCACTCGCGGCTGCCACGCACCCACTTTTTCTCATTTTTGAGCGTTACGGGGCAGAAGCCATCCAGGCCCAGCGAAGGATTGGACGCCGGGTCCGGGGTGGACGTTGAACCCTGGGGAGCGATGGCCGGACGAAAGCCCGGCGCGCCGGTCGGCGTGGCCGTCGGTGGAGTTGCCGGTGGAGTTGTCGGTGGAGCCGTATTGGGTGGCCATGCCGGCGATATCTGGTAGCGCGAGCCGGCGTGATCGTGCGGCGTTTGGGAAGCGGGAGAAGCGTAGTTGGGCGCGCCAGTCGGCCCCACGCCGCCCGCGGCCGAGGGGGGCCAGGGGCTGGCAGTCGGTGCGTAGCGCGGCACCGATGGCGTCGTCTGCGGTGTCGTCTGCCAGGCGCCTTGCGGCCCTTCGCCGGCAGCGCCCGACCGGTTTCCGCCAGTGTTGAAGTCAGCCGGATGCTGCCAGGCATTTGCCGCCCCAGGTCGATGGGCCAGGTTCGTGTAGGGGTGGTTGGCCGGCGGCGGAACGGACGCGTTAGACGCCGTTGATGATGGCTCGGGCGTTGAGGGTGCGTTGGCCGACGACTGCGGCAGGAACGGATTTTGCACGGGCGAAGGCGCACCGTTGGAGAGTGCCTGGTGGGATGGCGCATGCTGTTGGGCCGCCAGCCCGGCGAGTCCGTGCCGGGCAGGGCCCTGGTTCAACATGGCGACCTGTGTTACCTGGCTGATGTACGCCTGCGCGGTCAGCGGACTGTTCATTCGCGTCACCAGTTCCCCGGTTGACGTGAGAACAACGTCGGTCGGCAGGCTGGCCACTCCGTACTGCCGCGCCGATGCAGGAAAATGATCCGCATTGAGTTTGACGGGGACAAACGCCGCGTGTATCGCTTGGGCGACGTGCGGCTGATTGAACACTTCCTGGTCGAGGCGCTTGCAGGGTAAACACCACGGCGCCCAGAAATGGACGAGGACCAGTTTGCGGTTCGAGGCAGCCTGCTGTTGGGCGGCATTTAAGTCTTGGAGCCACTGGACGCCCGACTCTTGGGCACATGTTCGGGAGCCCGCCCACCCAAGAGAGACAATGACAGCGACGACAGCAGTCAAACGTTGTGGATGCATCGGGAAAGAGCCTTTTTTAGGGGGAGAAGTTTCCGTTGCCGTTCCCTTGCGCCGAACGCTTTCTGG
The DNA here is from genome assembly GCA_964573605.1 of uncultured Pirellulales bacterium. GTDB lineage: Bacteria > Planctomycetota > Planctomycetia > Pirellulales > JBBDJB01 > CAZNKT01. The sequence continues at coordinate 2,488 of CAZNKT010000002.1, read as the reverse complement.
TTATCGGACCTCGGAATGGATAAATGGTGTAAAAAACAACGGTTGGTGGAAAATTTACGGATTTCGGGATTAGGGCGACTGTCGGTTGACCAAACGGGCGGCCCGCGCCCGGCTGGGCGAGTTTTTTTGGGGGGCTTGGGGTAGTTTCCGAGCGGGTTTCTTTCGCCGGAGACGGAGACGGACCGGGCGGGGCGGCCCGGAACAGCCGGTTCGACAAACAATGGCGGAAACTTTGCCAGGATGGGACTCTCTTGGCATAATCTGCGATAGGCAGTATGATCCGGTACGCGGGCTGGGTGAGCTGGCCGGCGGCGAGCGTGTGACCAGCCACGGTGGGGGGCATGGGACGAAAATCCGCACTTTCTCGAAAGATTGATGTACTCGTGCCTTGACACGGGCCGAGACAAGTTTAAGATTGTCGTGAGGATGCTACTCGGCCAAACATTTTCAGGCATACATAAGCCGAATCGATAGACAGGGGCAAGTGGCTTCGCCCCTTGACAGCTTTTAGGTCTCCGTGAGGCCTCGCGTTTGGCCCGGAGATCATCAGTGCTTCTCAGCCGGGAGTTATGACGCGCCGGACGATTGTCGGCATCCGCCCAGGGACAACAGGTCCTGATTTTTGATCATTGGTGCGGCGGATTCTTTTCTGGCTGAGGCGAGTAACAAACGCTGGCACGATAAGCAACCGTCACACCGGGCGTGCCTGGTGTCGCGTGAAGCCCGAACGTGTCGCACAAGCTCCGCGCACGAACCGAAGCATTCCGCCGGTGGCGTGGACATCGAAGGTGAATTCGCGCATCGGTTGCTGCCCGCGAACGGCTGTTGATAGGCGTATGCGATTGTCGTGGCGTACACGGCAGACGTTCTCCAAACACGCAGTCCGACGATGTGTCGGCTGTGTTTCACAGATCTGGTTTCGAAGAAACGCTTCGCGGTATTGCTACGCGCTGATTGCGGATCAGGCGGAGAGCATCAATTGCCCTAAGGGGCGTTCGAGGTGAGATAGGCATGGCGAAGAAGAAACGCAGCGGAAGGAGTCGCGGTCGGACCGGCGGCGGTGGATATGGGCGATCATCAGGGCCTCGCCCGGGCGGGCGAGGCAACCACCGGCGGCCGGACTCGCGAAGCCACTCGAGCGGGTCGTACGAACCCGAATTGACGGAAAACGGTGAGCCGATGCCACTGGAGCCTGGCTCCGGCGTGCTCGAACTGCATCCGAATGGATACGGCTTTTTGCGCAACCCGAGTTCCAATTTTCAAAGAGAACAAACCGACCCGTTCGTTCCGGGAACGATCGTCGAACGATTCTCCCTGCGTGAAGGCGTGATGGTCCGGGGGCTGGTCCAGCAAAACCGTCGGCATCAAGGCCCGCGGCTGCGCGAGATCACGGACGTCGACGGCATGAAGGCCGAGGATTACGTCAAGGTCAAACGGTTCGATTCCCTCACGCCGATCAACCCGGAAAGCTGGTTGAAACTCGAGACGGGCCCGGAGCCGATCAGTACCCGCGTGATGGACTTGCTGACACCGCTCGGCAGGGGGCAGAGGGCGCTGATCGTGGCACCGCCGAGGACCGGCAAGACCGTGCTGCTGCAGCAGATCAGCCACGGCATCTCGACGAACTATCCCGAACTGAAGCTGGTCATGCTGCTGGTCGACGAGCGACCCGAAGAAGTGACGGACATGCGTCGCAGCGTCGTGGGTGAAGTGTTCGCCAGCAGCCTGGATCGCGACGTCGAAAGCCACGTCCGCCTGTCTCAACTCGTGGTCGAAAGATGCAAGCGACTGGCGGAGATGGGAAAGGATGTGTTCTTGCTGATGGACTCCATCACGCGGATGGCTCGCGCGTTCAACAAATGGGTGGGAAACACGGGCCGCACGATGAGTGGTGGAGTGGATATCAAGGCGCTGGATATCCCGAAGAAGCTTTTCGCCACCGCCCGGTTATTCGAGGAGGGTGGGTCGTTAATGATTGTCGCCACGGCACTGATCGACACTGGGAGCCGCATGGATGAACTCATCTTCCAAGAGTTCAAGGGCACCGGTAACATGGAGCTGGTATTGGATCGCAAGCTGGCCGACCGCCGAATATGGCCCTCGATCGACATCACCCAGTCGGGCACGCGGCGGGAAGAGAAGCTGCTCGAACCGGAAACACTGCACGCCGTGACGATGCTCCGTCGCACGCTCACGACGATGCATCACGTCGATGCCATGGAGCAGCTTACGACCAAACTGGGCAAATTCAAGTCGAACAGGGAGTTCATTGAATTGATCAGCGGCGCCCAGGTGGTGGACTGATCATTCGAGCGTTGAGCGTTCGATTGCAATCTCATTGCAGGGAAAGCCAACCGGAGCCCGCAACGCTTCGCACAAAGAGGGACACCACAGAGTCGCATGATGCGGTCCAGGTTGCGGTCCATGCTGTACCGGTGTGGCGTTTTTCGTGGAGCCGTACTGGGCCGGACGGGCAAAGAAGGCATCG
>CAZNKT010000001.1:0-131955 GCA_964573605.1 uncultured Pirellulales bacterium | reverse complement strand
CCACCGACAAATCGTCCCGCTTGCAGAACTCGCGAATCGTCAAACCGCTCCGTTCGTACCGTTGCATCCGCTGTTGCCAGGTCCGCTCCAGCGCCAGATTCCGTGCCATGACTTGCTCCTGAAACCGGTTTGAGTGCCACCGGCGCCAAGATACCACGGGCGCCAAGTCTGGCGTTCACCGGACAGGTACCGTCGAACTTACAAGTGTTCCCAGTACTCCTTTTTGTATGGATGGCTAACAGGGCCTCGCTGAGCTCGATGCTCCCGGGCAGAACCTCGCAACCGGCCAAACTCGCCCACCTGGTTCCCGCCACATTGCCGGACATTTTTGGCAAGACGCTCTTGCGACACCGTGCGACTCCCTGCAACGAAGGCATCTCTGAGCCGATTTAACGCCCGGTTCTGTTTCGGTCACCAAGATGTCGCCCCGCATGGCTGCGGGCCGTCTCTAGCGATTCTCTGCGATCAGGTGGCCGGCACGGCGATTGACTTCTGAGCGCTGCCGTTCCGTCTAGAAAGCGATAGATGTTGGCTTCAGCGGGCCCGGTTACCGGCCGTGTTGTCTACCCGGCATGAGCCCGCTGGATACCTGGCAATAGGTTAGTGGGGCGGCCGATCGGTTGACGGCAAAGGGGCAGGGGCAGGACTTAGGACACTCTGATCGGAGACTGAAGAATACGCACGGTCCGCGCACTCGATTCGGTGGCACTTGTCGCAGTTATGGCGCTGGGTTTGTCGCCACGGTCGATGTGACCATCAGCACTCAGCCAACAGCCGTTGCTGCGTACGGGTTTTGGACGGCTCGCTTCCTGTTACGCGGTCGGATTTGATCCGTTTTGATGGTCCGCCAGGTCGGATTGCAAACGGCCATCATCCGCTCGGTTTCCTCACGGGTGATGAATTTGTTCCGCAAAGGAACTCGCGGTAGGTGTCAAGAACCCGGCACCTAATGGGGCTGCGGCCAACCTTTAAGGCTTTGACTTCGTGAGCCTACTTGAACAACGGGTTGCTCTTGACCGTCGCTTACGCGCCGGTATGTGAACCCGGACGTGATGCGGTTTTGATATTGTGACGAATGAGCGACGAATCGACAGACTTGCTAACTCAAGTTCACAGCCTCCGCACTTACCGCAAAGATGACCGGCGTGCACCGCACAAAGCGCTACTCTTGCTCGATGCCATCGGCTAACCGCAGCCCGGAAACAAGATCTTGTCATTTAATGACGGCAAAAGTGCGTTGGGCAATTACTCGGCGAACATTTCGCTTCTTCAATGCACGATAACATTCTCGATGCGGTAGGGCTTCAAATAGACTCAGGCGATTCGGTTGGTGAACCGCCTGACGACTATACCGCCACCCGACAGCGCAATCCGATGTTTCGTGACAATGTCCTGCGGTCGTGCGAATACCGATGTCCGTTTGGCGGGTTCAGGGCCGCTCTAAGCGGGACATACTTCGGATGAGAAGCTGCCCATGTCCAATGGCATTCCCACGACGGGGCCCGATTTTGTTTCCAACGGACTCGCGCTTGAACCGACCCTCATAAACTGTTCGATGTTGGCGCTTGAACCTTAACGGATCTCCGTATCATAGTTTCGGCACATTGGACGGGAACGTCGATCCAATAGATGGTGCCGTCGCCGCCGATGAGCCACCACTGGGTGCGGTACGTGCCCAAATGAGCGATGAAGCGCTGCCGTGGCTTGCCGTCCACGCGCTTGGACTCTTACAGCAGCGCCGTGTGGCAGGTGCCGCCCCAGTGCCGGCCTTTGAGGATCGGTGAGTTGTTCCAGCGGACGTACATGGGGCAGAGTTGTTCAACTTCTGCAGTCCGAGCTGGGCGGCTCCCTTTGTCCCTGAAGATCTGCTTGCAGGACAATCGTATCATTTGGTATTTACGACTGAGGCGACCCGGACGGGAACAAGTCCCGACATTGAGGTCTATAACACATTCGTCCGCCAGGAAGCAGCACGGAACCCGGAAATCACGGGAACCAACACGGGTGTCAACTGGAACGCCGTCGTATCGACAGATACGATTGCCGCGAGCGTCAATGCTTTCGTCGATGCCCCCGTCTACACAGTGCGAAAGGACACATTTCCCTTCGTCGACGAGCCGGATTTCACTGGAGTACGAATTGCCGACGGATTCGGTGACTTCTGGGACCCGGTCAACGTCGAACCCCACCAAGACGCAATTAGTTTCGATCAATTTGGCGACCTACCGCCTGGGACCGTACAGGTCTTTACCGGCACCAATCCCGACGGTTCCGCTTCGCCTTTTCCGGCCGGAGGAAACGGAGTCAGCGTCGGGAGGTACAACACCAGGACGGTGGAATGGGTGGCGCTCACGGAGGACGATGTCAGGCTGGCATCAAATCCCGCACATTTCTACGCTCTCAGCCAACGACTCATCGTGCCTCTATCTGCGACGTTTTCACTGAAGGTTACTGGCTGTGTCGGCACGCCGGCAATCTGCAGCGGACTGGGCGATTCCGGCACAGTGGACCTTGATTTCAACCCGAACAATTGGGATCTCAGCAATTTCGCTACAAGCTCGATTGGCGAAAGCGCCACATTCGATGCGCCCAGCGACGGGCTAGCTGTCTCTATTCGGCACACCAGCCTGGGCGAAATCTCCGCTCAGTCAGCAGCAGGTGGTGTGGAACATGTTGCCGACAATCGGATTGCCAACGTAGACTTTTTCAATTCGTCGAGTCCATTAGCAGACGGCGGGCCGGGCAACCCAGTCCATGGCGGCACGACGCGTCTTACGGTCACCGGCGATCAGATCGACTCGTCGTACACGTTCAGCTCGTTCGTAGTGAACAACATAAGCGACAACGCCGATGTTGCCGAAGTATTGTTGCTTTTGTTTGCCCAACTCGGCGGTGGGAGCATTGGCCCCGGCAATGTCAATTTCGACCCGTTGGCTAGCCCGAATATTGAGGGTCTCAACACCTCGCTGATGCCAGATGTTTCTCTCGAACTGTTCGTCTTTGGGAGTGCGGGACAGGCCACAATCTTTGGTAATCTTGTTCCCATACCGGAGCCATCCTCGCGTGCCTTGTTGTTGTTAGGCCTGATCATGGCCGCGATTCGATATCGGTCGTGTTTGCGTTAACTTAGCCGACGATCGTCTGCATGGAAGCTCTAGCAACTTTCAGCTGTGAGTCGCTCGCGAAATGGGTCACTGTCGTAAGCTCGGTCGGCGATCACTCGTTCCGATGGCAACTTGATGTCGCTACACACGCCGCTGGACGATCGAACGAACGATCGCTTGGTTGTGTAACTTCCGACGATCCCTTGTGCGGCACGAGTATTACAGATACTTCTATCATGCTTTCATGCAATTGCATGTGCCATCATTTGCCTACGGAGGTATTGAAACCGCCTCTAGCCCTTGCTGGGCAACTGGGCGTATCGCTTCATCAATTCCCGTATCGCTTCATCGCACGCCAGAAAACCTGAGTTCTCACCGGTGTTGGTACAGGCGACGGCGGCGAAATCCTTATCTGGGAGAATCCAGATCAAGGCGTGCGAATTCGTATTAGAGCCGCCATGTGTCATCGCGCGTCCGAGGCCGGTGTTGAGAACAATCCATCCACAGCCATATTTTCCACCGGTGGAAGGATCATCAATCTGTCCAGCATGCAGGTGATCAAGCGTTTTCTGTGCGGACAACAGCGGGGCAGGCACGTGACTCAAATGCCACTGGGCGTACCGAGCGAAGTCGGCAATCGAAAGGTTGACCGTTCCACAGGGAGCGTATACCGAAGGGTTCTCTGCGCCGACAATCCGAGGATCGATCGGAGTTCCGTCTGAAAGATGTCCCCAGAGCAGCGGTGCCTTCAGCTTCCTGGCTAGAGCCATAGTACGAAAGTCAGCGGTGTTCATTTTGAGCGGCCTAAACACTTGACGACGCATGATGTTCTCGAAACTGTCACCACATTTTTTTTCCAACATGGCGGCCGCAACGACATAGCCGAGGTTGGAGTAGTGATATTCACCGCGTGGGTGTGCTGGCTTAGGTTTCAGAATCAAACTCAGCATTCGTCGACGTTCAAGCGGAGGACTAGCCTTCTCCTCAAAGAACGAAGCCCAATCGTCCCCTTGCAAGTCTGACGCCAGGCCGCTTTGGTGCGACAGGAGCTCGTCAAGTGTTGCATCACGAAGTGAAGGATGAAGATGCCTCTCGCCGGCGCGTGGCCACACTTGACTGATCGTTGTTTCCCATTCGATGTTGCCAGCCTCAACAACCACTGCTGCCAGAGTGGCCGTCATCGACTTGGTACATGAGCCGAGCGGGTGGCGATCCGACAACTCAACGGCCTCGACAGTACCACGCTTGCGAACACCACTACACTGTGTTGTTACAATTCCGTCGGATCGAACGACCGCAATGCTGAGTGAGGGAACGCTATGCTTGCGGCAGGCGTCCGCCAGCATTTCCTTGAGTCCACTATCTGACGACCCCGGTTCGGAAGCGACAACACAACAAGGCGGCACGCAAATCGGAAGGATACTCGCGGCCGTTACAGTCAGAATGGCATGGTGGATCATGGGAAACCTTCTACCGTAAGTGATAAGAGCTGAAATCATCCCGCTACCATCCTATTAATCGATCGCTGGGTGTCAAAAATAGACACCCGAAGCTCTTGTCAGTGTCATAATGTGACACCACAATAGACAGAATGGGTACCTCCAGTCAACGAACCGCGACCTGCTACCTGATGGCGGTGAAAGAACTACTGAAGCAGCGCGGTATCACCTACGGTCAACTTGCCGATGCACTTGACTGCTCCCTGCCAACGATCAAGCGTTGGCTGAACAAGCCAGCGCTACCGCTGGACCGGTTACTGGAGATTGCTGAAGTCGCGAACATCGAGTTCGCCGAAATCTGCAAACGGGCCGATCAGCTCAGGCCACAACACTACGTCTTCTCTGATGAACAAGATGCGCTGTTTGTCGAGAGACCCGAAATGTTTGCGTACTTCCAGGAACTGATTGGAGGAAAGACCCCGGATGAAATCGCCATTCAATTCGATCTGAATGTGCGCTCATCTAGCTTGTATCAAAAGCACCTGGAACGAGTCGGCTTGATCAAACGGAAGCCCCGACATCGGGTCAAATTGCTGGTGCGCCCGCCCGTCGGGTTTGGCCCCGGCAGTTTGTACCTCAAGAAGGAGATGCAGAATTTCTTGAAGTCCATTGTCACCAACGTCGTGCACGCCGACGACCCACAAGTGGATTGCTTCGCAATCTTGAAACCGATGTCTCTTATCGAACACGATTACATGGCATTGCTCGATGGAATCAAGCGGCTTGTCGATCAGTATTCGGCAATTGGCGAGAGTCGAATTGCAACCGACAAAACATCCCAGTGGCAAATTGCGATTGCCTGTGGACGTGGGCCCGAACTCAAGCCAAGTCGATTGCCCCGAATCGGCGAATGAAAAGGCCGCCTTCCATCGACGTTCAGTGGAATGGCGGAAGCGGTATGTGAGGTTTTCGTGAGCTGGTGGACTGTACCGCTCGCTTCGTTGGCAAAATGGTACTCGATCGCCAGAATCCACGGCAGCACAAAATGTCATCAAGGCCTGCAGAGCCAACGATCCAACGGCAGCATACGCTGCAATCCTATCCTGGAAACGCAGCCTCTCGTTGGACGGCTCACACTTTCACGAACGTAGTGAATTCAACAACAAAGTGAAGCGTTTTCAAAGACGTTCGACAAGCTTGCCAATGCCTGTAGCTGTCGGCCGAAACGCAGCTGCGCGACGGTCGGGACGATCGACAGTCGCTGCGTCGCGTCACACGGAGAGCCCCCAGGCCCAGCGGTCATCGCGAGTGCAAACGTGTTACCAGTAAGACCGGAAAAGGATCCAACTGTTTCTGAATGCGACGCGTGCGTGCAGCCAGTTTCTGTCGCATCTCGGCGATCACTCGAAAACCCTCCCTGTCTTGTGGTATTGGGACGTTGGTCCTTGACTTGACTTGACTTGACTTGAAAAGAGCTGCGTCCCCTTTATACACCCTTTATACAATTATCCTATATCCATTTGGTCAAGAGACTCAGCGCCGTCACGAAAACTCCCACGACAAGCAGCACGGCGCCGATCGGCAGCACGAAGATGCCCAATCCCGGATCTCCTCCGTAGATCACCATCCCTCCCAGGAAGAAACCTCCTGGCAAGGCCACGGCCGCGCCGATCAGCGATGCGGATGCCAGACCGCGGCCCCTCGCGCGCTCGCGCGGACGCACGTAGAGCGTGACCGCGAACGCAATATTGACCAAGGCCAGGAACGCACTGTGGGCATGCGCAAGGCGCCACAACAGCCGGCGCGTCTCGCTACTGACGTCGCTGTACCAGGCTACTTTGAAACCATGAAATGCTTCCAGTACGATCCCCAGTGTCACGCTCAACAAAAGCCACCACCAGCCAAAACGCAGATGGCGGCGGACGTACATCGAATCGTGGTCGGGATGGCGTTGGTCCGATGACGATTCCATGGGCGGCCCCTTTTGTTGACGAGTGGCGACCTGTTGAATCCTCAGCTCATTCGGCCAGAAAGACGCTGCGGTTGTTGCGCTGCTTCAATAACCGGCTGTACACCTGGAGATCGAGTGTGCCGTCGTCCTTGATCAGTAACTGAGGCCTTGCGGAGCTCGCCAACGGGCCCATCCGCTTGCGCCATGCATGGTAGAGCCGTTGGATGCCTTCCGTGCGTTCTGCTCGCGGCGAAAGGCAGTCGAACGCGATGTCGTTGAACGTGGGGTCGCTCTGGAGTGACTTCAGCGCGACCATGCGCACGCCGTCGTAGGGATCATTGAGCAACTCCAGAAGGTATGGGGCCAGCCATGGGTCCCCGAGGCCAGCCGAGCGGCATTCCACCCCATGCTCCATGCCATGAGAACGCGTTGCCCGGCGTCGCCTTTGAGTGTCCACAGGACGGATGCCGCGATCGCTTGTTCGTCTTCGGAAAGCTCTGGCCGAGGCGTGCCGTACCACTCGTGGAGATGTTCCGCTGTCCACGCCAGAGTTTTGTCCAAGTGACACTGGTTGCACGCGTTGGGCCTGCCGGTGAACAGGCTCTCTTGAACGCTGGGCGTGCTCACCTGGTGGCTGCGGATCGCCCCCAACAGACCGTACGTGGTGTGCGGCATATGGCAGTTGTAGCAAATATTCGCCGCCGCACCCCGTTCCGTGTGATGCGTGTGCGCGGCAAGGGCATCGGTTTCGTCGTATGCCTCATGGCACCCGACACAGGCGCGATTGGTCCTCATGCCGACCTTAAGTAGATCGTTCGCCCACTCGGCCATGGAGCGACGATCGTCGGGTGATTTGTGCATCTGGTGGCAGGACAGGCAAGACAGTTGCCGGGTCTGATCCCCGTGCGTGAAGCAAGGCGAATTCAACAACCCGTTCAATTCGCGCCCGGCGACACGGACCATGTCATCCGGCCAAAAGCGATCGTCCATGTATCCTTTCCAGTGGCCCAGCAAATGCGTCGTGCGGGTTTGCTGCATGTGGGGCTTGTATCCGAAGATGACCACCATCTCCGCGAGGTCGTCGCCCGGACGGAACGGGTGGCCGTGGTCGACGACACCCACTTTCGCGTTGCGTTGCACGGGCAGCGCAGTCACTCCGTGGCACCGTCCGCAGACATACGACGCCCGATCCGGCGGCAAATGTTCGGGCTGCACGATGGCGACTTCGCGCATGACGCCCCAGTGCCGCTGGTAGCGGGACATGGGATTGCGAAAGATCTGCACGTGCTGCTCGGCGGGCCCGTGACATGCCTCACAGGCAATACCGAACTCGGCAACGTGCGTGTCCATTTGCCCGTTCTCCGTCGGACGTGTCCTTCCGGCTGTTACATGGCAATTGAGGCACATGATGTTCCACAGCCCCTTTTTTCCCGGAGGCGGATTGTCCGGCGGATGCACGAACGCTGCCGAGTGGGGCACCCAGCGCTGTTGGTCCTTGAGATAAATAAAGGGCAGCGCCTGAAGTTTTCGAGTTTCCCCGGTCTCCAGCCAGACCCACTGCCGGTGATGAGAACCGGTGGTCAGGACAATGCGTCGGCGCACGGGATCCTGGTGGAGCCTTCGGCGATTGTGGATATCTACCCAATAATCGTCGCCCGTGTGGCCGAGGCGAAACGACAGATGTTGAAGGTGCAGATCACAATCCTCGAAATCACCCATGATCGAACCGCTGTCGGCGACCTGCGTCATCGTTCGGTGATAGGTTGCATGCCAGGTCGCATACTCGCCGGGGTGGCAGACCCGGCATGTCTTCGAGGAGACGTATCCATAGCCGGCGTCGGTCACTTCAATTGGACGCTCCTCCGCGGGCGTTTGCTGCTCTCGCAATGTCGGCCATCGCAACGTGATCGCCGTCGCGACGACGCCGGCCGGGATCAGGCCGCACAGCAATAGCGCGGCGAGGCCCCGCGTAGGGAACACGCGAACGCGGACCAGATAGACCAGCGGAAATAGCGCGCCGGCGGCCAGCAGAGCCAGCAAGAATCCTTCCACGAGCAGCATCTTCATCGGGCGTTCTCCTCGGAAACAGCGCCTATTTTATGGCCGTCGGCGGGCGTCTACCACTCGCGGCACGCAACAGCAGGGGCAGCATGACAAGATTACCCGCCAGCCCACCCAGCATGCACAGGCTTACCAGCACGCCGAAGGTGATGGTCGGCACAAACTGGCTCCAACAGAGCGTGCTGAATCCCACGATCAGCGCCAGTGTCGAGAAAACCACCGCGCGGCCCACGGTTTGCTGGACGGCGTCCAGCGCACGGTCCACCTCCTTTCTGCGGCGCAGCTCCCGCCGGAATGACGTGATGTAATGGATGGAAGAATCAACCGAAAGCCCGATGGAAACGGCGGCGATCATGGCGGCCCCCATATTGATGCGCTGCCCGAACCATCCCATCAGCCCCGTGACGAGCAGGATGGGCAGCACGTTGGGGACGGTTGCGACGACGGCCAGCCGTATGCTCTGCAGAGCTATCGCCATCGTTGCCACGATGCCCACCGCGGCGACGGCAAACGTTTTCCACTGATCCCGCACGACACTTTCAATCAGGCTGGCCAGCAAGACGAAGAAACCGGTAACCTGCGCCTGGGGGAAGTGACGCCGGCTAATCCGTCGGACGTCTTCGATCAATTTCTTCTTGCGTTCCGACGATTGCCGTTCCGATGACCGCAACAGGACCCGATAGTAGGGTTGTCCCGTGTTGTCGACGGCATACAGCGATTCATAGAAGGCCGGCATACGAAACTTCATGCCACGCAGTGCGGTTGCAGTGACAGTCCGCTGCAAAAACCGCGGCAGTCGAGCCGGGTCGGAAGGGGCCAGCGACTGGACGCCATCCGCGATGCTGAGCACCTTGGTCAAACCCGTCGTTTGCGTCCGCAAGTCGTCTTCCAAGTCGAGCACGCCGGCCAAAAAGCTCCAGGTCAGCCGGCGCGGCGCGGGCATCAAGATATCCCACACCCCGGCTCCTCCCAGTTGTTGCTCGACTCGCTCGTAACCCAGCGCCAGCGGTGTCCCGCGGCGAAAATTTCGGATGAAGTCCGTTTCCACTTCCGTCATAAAACACCCGGCCACGCCCCACGCGGTGACCGCCAGGGACACGCCGCCGACCACCGCCGGGCGCCGCCGGACAAGGGCCAGCGTGCGGGCCAGCCCCGTACTCAACCTCGATTCGCCCCACGACCGTGGCGGCAGTTGTCCGGCCGGCGGCATCAGCGCCAGTCCCGGCACGACCAGCGCCGCGCTGACGGCGACCATCAGCGCGCCGGTCGCCATCATCAATCCGAAGTCGCGAATCGGACCCACGTCGGCGACGAGCAATGCCGCAAAACCCACCGCGTCGGTGACACAGGCCCAGAAGATCGGCGCCGCTACGATTCGTCCGGTGCGCCGCAGGGCAATCTGCGGGCTGCACCCCGCACGCTGTGCGTCGCGGAATCGGATCACGATATGGACCACCGTGGCAACGCCCAGCACGGTGACGATGGCCGTCAACATCGAACTGACCATGCTCAAGCGCACGCCGCACGCCACCAGCAGGGCCCGCGTGGTGATCAGCGCCAGCTGAACAACAACCAGCGGAATGAGCACCCACCGGACCGAGCGGAAGCAGACGGCGATGGTCAGGCTCAGAAGCACGGTCGACCAAACGCCCAGTCGCCGAGCATCCTGTTCCATATACGCGAAGCCGTCGGACACCATCACTGGCTCGCCCACGACAGCCCCGTCCGGCAAGGGTTCGACAATGCCGCGAACGCGGCTTACAATCCCCGGCCGGCTGTTGGTTTCCGATCGCTCGAGCAACACCACCACACCCGCAGTTTTTTCGTCGGCGGCGTGCGTATAACCTTCAAACAGTTCACGGCACCGCCGCGCGGTGGGGCTCGATCGGTCCAGCACGCGCTCGCCCATCGGCGACAATAACGTCATCACCGCCGCCACGCCCGGGACTTCCTGGATTCTCCGGCCCACCGTACGGAGCCGATCGGCGCCCTCCGACGTCATCAGGTCCGGGGCCGTGTAGACGGCCAAGATCATTTCCGTGCCGCCAAATACCTGTTGCAGCCGGCGATAGGGGACCAGCAGCGGGTCGTCCGCGGCGAACATGGCTTCGACCGACCGGTCGAAGTCGAGCTGGACAGAAGCAGGCAGAGAAACCACGCCCAGCACCACCGCCAGAGCAAGCAGCATCCAACGCCATTCGACGAGCCGATCCGTGATCCAGGCGGACAACGCGGTGCGCCCAAAAAAAAAACGTGGTGCACGAAATGAAATATCGAAGGGTCGCTCTAGCGTGTGCTCGAACGCATTCTTGGAGAACTCTAACATAATCGACAAGCTCGCCGCAAACCCGCGTTTGCCAGTGGCACGCATCACCACGCATCAAGGACGCCCCGGTCCGCCAAATTCGAACGGGCAAGCGCGCATTAACGACGACCGCGGGGGCGGCCACCACCTTGCCAGATCGAGCCCGGATCGAGATAACGACGCCATCGGAGAGGCGCTTTCGCGATGAGATTGCCTGTAGCTGTCCTGATCAACCGTCTGGCCGACGCTCGCGTCGTGCTCGTCGTGGCGGTCGTCGTCCGCGGCGGTGCCCTCTACGCGCTCCGCGATAACCTCCAGGACGACCCCGACGCCTACCAAAGCATCGCCACCAGCCTGGTGCGCAGCGGGACCTTCGGATTCTCTGTTGATGCACCTCGACGCGCCGTACCCACGGCGTACCGCGGCCCGCTTTATCCGGTGGTTCTGGCTGCCGTGTCCACGTTGCCCATCGACCGCGCGCGGGCCACCGCGTGGCTTCACCTGATCTTGGGAGTCGCCACGGTGCTGATCACGCTGGCCATCGCTCGGCGATGGGCAATGGGGCGTTGCGCGCCGCTGGCCGCCCTGTTGGTGGCGGTCGATCCGGTACTACTGTACTTCGGCGCCCAGGTGATGACGGAAACATTGGCCACGTTCCTTGCCACGCTGGCGCTCTGGAACCTGATTCTGCTGATCGATCATCGGCGCTTGAGGCACGCGTGTCTGGGGGGCGGCTGTTTGGCGCTGGCCGCTCTCTGCCGTCCGGAATTCACCATCACGCTGTTTTCGGTGATTGGGGTTGGATGGGCGCTGATTCCCGCACCGCGGCTGCGGTTGATGGCGGGCATGGCAATTTCGGCCGCGGTTGTTGTCCTGCCCTGGGTTGTGCGCAATACGATCGTGTTCGGCATGCCGATTGCAACCACGACGCACGGCGGCTACACATTCCATCTGGCCAACAACGCGTCCTTCTACGAATACCTCCGCGAAGCTCCCTTCGGCACGATCTGGGACGCGGCCCGGTGGCAACAGGCAAATGTCTCCGAACTGCCAACCGATGGCCCTGCGCGCTCCCCGCGCAGCGAAATCGCCCAAGATCGCGCCCATTACCGGCAGGGATGGGATGCCATCCGGCAGCAACCGGGCATGTTCCTGTACGCGTGCCTAATCCGCGCCGGACGACTCTGGCAGCTTGTACCGCACCGCACCGATCCCGCCGAATCGACGATCGGCTGCCTGCTTCGCTACGGCATCGGGTTGTGGTATGCCGCCGTGTTCGTGGCGGCCCTCGCCGGGGTGTGGGTCTGCGCGCGAGGATCGATGCACCGGGGATGGATCTTGTGCCTGCTGGTGTGTGCTAGCATCACGGCGGTCCACCTGGCCTACTGGTCCAACATGCGGATGCGCGGGCCGGTAATGCCCTGTGTGTGCCTGTTGGCCGGGGCGAGTCTCACGCGGTTGGACCGTTGGGCAACCGATAAGTGAAGGCACGACAACACGTTAGTAAGTGTCCTCTTACCGCGAAATCACCTTGACCGCCCGAGCGGGCGGTTCCTATAATCCCGCCGCTGAAATTCGGCAAGCCGTATTACGTAACAGGTTTTGTCTCATCACGTTGGTTCTTTTCTCTCTGGTCTAGTAGCGGGGGACGTTGCCTGGCACGTGCCCGGCGATCGGCTTCCCGTATGTTATCGGGTCCATCTTGGCCGAGGTTCGCGGCGTGCCGCATTGATGCGCGAATGATATGGTCACGCGCATCACGCCCACGATGGGGTGCGCGGAGTTTACGACGGCGCGGGGCATGGACGAATAGGGTCTCACAATATCCGATCGATGCAATCCGGAAGCGCCGGTGCGCGGCCGGCCCGTCGGTGCTGCTGGTACTTCCCAAAAGGGTGGTGTACTGACCGTTTGCCTTCCACCCGACTTGAACATGCGCGATCGATGCGCGCGGCTCTCTGCGTGCGTTGCCGGGATCGCTGTGTACCTGGTGTGCTGCCTGACTGCTGTCGGTTACGCGGTCGAGACGACGCCGCATGTGCAGCAGATTTCAGTCACCTCCTCGGAAGAAACTGGCCCGATCCGGGTGGCTGCCGACCAGGCACGTCGCTGGCAACAAGGCAGCTACGACGTGTGGTGGCTGTGTGGAAACTGTTACCTGAACCAGGGGCTGACGTATGCGCGGTGCCGCGAGGCCGTACTGTGGGTGCCGCGTGAGTCGCCGTCCGGACGAAAGCCGAACAAGGTTCTGGCATATTTTGAGGGCGATGTGTCGATCAGCTACCATCGCAGCACTCCCGGCGACGCGTCGGGCGCGGACGCCCGGATCTCCGACAACGTCTGGTTCGGCAGGTTTTACACGTTCGCGCCGATGGACATGCGGGTGCCCGTGCCATTACCGGCACCCGCCGTGAAACCGCCGATCTTTCACCGCGGCGCCGCGCGGTTTGATCCGCAGTGGGGACGATCCATCCAACAGACGCAGTTTACGTTGCCCGGACCTGGACAGGCCGAGCCGGTCCCCTCCGGGTCGCGGCGCATCCGGGCGTTTCCCCGTAGCGACGTGCCTGTCAACGCCCAGTGGCTGCCGAGCGCGGGCGGTGACGAGTGGATGGCGGTCATTACGTCCGGGGTCAACCTGATTGTGGACGGACAGCCCGTCTTTGTGGAAGGCGTGGGCGTTATCGACAAGATCGATATCGAAACGGATCGGATGGTGATATGGACGGCCGGCATGCAGCCCGACTTGAACGGTCAGACGCTGCAATCGGACGACACGCCGCTGGAAGTGTATTTGGAAGGCAACGTTGTTTTCCGCCAGGGAGACCGCGTGATCTACGCTCGCCAAATGTACTACGACGTCCGCGCGTCGATGGGCGTCATTCTGGACGCCGAACTGTTGACCCCCGCGCCGGGCGTGCAGGGTCTCGTGCGACTCAAGTCGCGCGTGCTCCGCCAGCTCGACAGAAGCCGCTTCGTTGCCGATCAGGCTTTGCTCACGACCAGTCGCCTGGGCGACCCGAGCTATTACCTCTATTCCGACAGGATCACGTTTCAAGACATCGAGCTTCCCGTAATGGACCCGCTTACCGGCGGACCGCAGTTCGATCCGACGACCCTAGAACCCAGTTACACGCACCAGCGGCTGGCGACGAGCCAGAACAACTTCCTCTATGTGGGCGATTTTCCGATTCTGTACTGGCCGACCATCGCCACGGACCTGGAAAAGCCCAACTACTACATCGATGGCTTTTCGATCCGCAACGACAACGTGTTCGGCACCCAGGTGCTGACGGACCTGGACGCCTATCAACTGTTCGGCGTGACGAATCCGCCGGAGGGCACCGAGTGGGATATCAGTCTGGACTACCTCAGCGACCGCGGATTCGGTTATGGCACGACGTTTGGCTACGACCGGCAAGGTTTCTTGGGCGTTCCGGGTCCTGCCGTGGGCCTGCTGGACGCCTGGTTCATCGACGACAGCGGTACCGACAACCTGGGCCGCGGGCGCAGGAACGTGCCGCCGGAAGAAAAATTTCGCGGTCGCACGTTTTGGAACCACCGGCAGCAGCTTCCCAACAGTGTGACGCTCACCGCCGAACTGGGCTGGATCAGTGACCGGAACTTTCTGGAGCAATATTTCGAGCGGGAATGGGACGAATGGAAAGATCAAATCACCGGCGCTGAGTTGAAGCAAACGTTCAACAACCAGTCGTGGAGCATCGCCGCGGACGGCCGCCTGAACGATTTTTTCACGCAAACCGAATGGCTGCCGCGCGTCGATCATTACTGGCTCGGCCATCCGCTGTTCGGCGATCGTCTGACATGGTTTGAGCACACGCAGGCCGCCTACGCCCGCCTCCGCGCGGCGGTTCCGCCCACCGACCCCACGCAGAGTGCGATGTGGGAGCCGCTGCCGTGGCAAGCGCCGTTGGCCGGCGAGCGCATCATCACGCGACAGGAGATCGATTACCCGTTCCAGTTGGGACCCGTAAAAATTGTGCCGTACGCCCTGGGTGAACTGGCGCACTGGGGAGAACAGACCGACGGAGACGACTTGCAGCGTGCCTATTTCCAGGCTGGGACGAGGGCGTCTGTGCCGTTCTGGGCTGTGGACCCGCACGTCGAGAACCAGCTCTTGAACTTGCACGGACTGGCGCACAAGGTCGTTTATGACATGGAGTTCTCCTACGCGGACTCCAATCGCGATCTGGACGATCTTTCGCTGTACGATCCCATCAACGATGACAACATTGAGGCATTCGAGCGCAACTTCTTCTTCACGACATACGGCCTGACGAGCGGCGCCATGTGGCCGGCACGTTACGATCCGCGCTTCTACGCGGTGCGCGCGGGACTGCAACAGTGGGTCGCATCCCCGTCGGCCGAAATTGCGGAAGACCTGACGACGGTGCGCCTGGGCATGCGGCACCGATGGCAGACGAAGCGGGGCCGCCCCGGGCAGCGGAGGATTATCGATTGGATCACGCTCGATACCAACGCGGTCTGGTTTCCCGAGCCGGACCGGGACAATTTCGGTGCGGATTTCGGACTGGTCGACTACGATCTGAGGTGGCACGTGGGGGACCGCCTGACGCTGGTCAGCGACGGCGGGTTCGATTTCTTCGCGGATGGGCTGCGTACGGCGTCGGTGGGCGGCTTCATTTCCCGGCCGCCCCGCGGAAGCGCCTATCTGGGAATTCGTTCGTTCGCCGGTCCCTTCAGCAGTAATGTCATCAACGCCAGCTACAGTTACTGGATGAGCCCCAAATGGATTTCGACGCTGGGCTCGTCCGTGGCTCTGGGCAATGCCGGAAACATCGGTCAGACATTCTCGATTACACGCATCGGAGAATCGCTGCTCGTCACACTGGGATTCAACGTCGACAGCAGCAAGGACAACGTGGGAGTCAGCCTGCTGGTCGAACCCCGATTTCTGCCCCAGTCCAGCCTGGCCAACGCGCGCCACGTGCACGTCCCGCCGCCCGGGGCGTTGGGTCTGGAGTAACTGCACATGGGGTCATCCGAAACTGTGGCTGGCAGGTGGGCGACGAAATTCAAGCACGCATTCCGCGGCGTGCGTGCCGGAGTATGGGGGCAAAGCAGTTTCCTGGTTCATTTGCCCGTGGCCGTGGTGGTGGTCCTTTCCGCGGCATGGCTCCGATGCAGCCTCTGCGAATGGGGCCTGCTGTTGCTATGCATCACCTGCGTGGTGGCGTTCGAACTGTTCAATTCATCCGTGGAATGCCTGGCCCGGGCGATCTCCACGGAGCGGAACGCCGAACTGGCCGACGCGCTCGATATTGCCAGCGGCGCCGTGCTGATCGCTGCCCTGGGGGCATCTCTCGTGGGCCTGCTGATCCTCGGAAATCGCTTTATGCAGTGGGCTCAGGCCACGGGCTGAACCGGCACGCTGGTGTGCTCAACGGGAGGTGACGCTCTATTGACGGCTGCGCGGACAAGGAACCCCGGAACTGGCTCCCAACGGCCAGCTTGCCGGGCTCCCGTTGGTCGCCCCGGGGCCGGTAGCTGCGCCGTCTTGAATAGGTCAGGCAGCCACAGGGTAGAAGTGAACCGATCTCAAGTCAATGAAAGGACCGGCCGACCTCCAGCCGCATAACTGTACGATGAGGCGAATGACCAAAGCGTCGATCTTTTTCGTGACGGTGATCTACGATCGCACAACGGATTCACCTCTGGCGCAGTGCAAACACACGCGTGCCGTTGCTGGCATGTCCAGCAGCGGCTATCGTAAGACACGTCCGCGCTACATCTGGTGCTCTGTTACCTTGCGTGCAGCGCCTCGTGTTGTTCGTCGTCTTCCGGCCGATTGTCGAATCCCTTCTCGGCCGTGAGTTCAATGTGATCGACGAACTTGACGTTCGCACACTCATCGACCTCGCGCGTGTGGCACTGGGCCACTTCTGGAATCAAGAACCGCGTCGGGCCTCCATCCGCAGCCGGAAGCGGGCCGTCGCCCAGACGGTAAATCAGCAATGCCTTCTCACGCACGGCGTCGAGCGGAATGCTGGCGTGAAAGTCATCCGCCGAAGCGTGCAGGCCAAGATAGCGCGCTGAAGCGTTGGGCACGACCGCGTCCAACAGCCCCATCAGTCGGAGGGCAGTGCCGCGGCGTTGCGGATCGATGTGGTCGACGCGTGCGATCTGGTAGGCGGCATCAAGCGCCCTTAAATCATCGTAGGTGAAACGGCGCGGCTGTTGGACTTCGCCGTCAACCGTCAATAGGATTCCTTGGGGCATGGTTTCCCTCCGCCACTTCGTAGCTGACTTGTCTGCCGGCACTTTCGCGTCTGGTGCTCTATATTGATGATATAGAGAATCCTACTTTGTTGCGCATGGGTCCTGAACATGACTGTCTATCAGCATACGTCCGCCGTCCCGCATCGCGTAGCGGTCGTCGTTCTGGCGGCCGCCTGTGCCTCCGCGGCCCAGGCAGGGCAACCAGAATCGTTCCCGGCGGGACACGAATTCGTGGATCTGACACACCCCTTGGACGATCACACGATCTTCTGGCCGACAGAAAAGGGGTTTCGACTCGAACGGGGGCCGGCGGGAGTAACCCCTCAAGGGTACTACTATGCCGCGAACCGGTTTTTCATGGCGGAGCACGGCGGGACCCATATCGACGCACCGATCCACTTTCATCAGGACCGGCAAACCGTCGATCTGATTCCGCTGGACCGTCTGGTGGGGCCGGGAGTCGTCATCGATGTCACACGGCAATGCAACGAGGACCGGGATTACCTGGTCTCGGTAGACGACCTGCTGGCTTGGGAAAAACAGCAGCAGTCGAGCCTCGAGCGCACGATCGTGCTGCTGCGTACCGGATTCGGAAAACATTGGCCCGACCGGCAGGCTTATCTGGGCACACGTGCCACGGGGCGGGCGGCGATCGCTCAACTCCGCTTCCCCGGACTGGATCCGGCCGCGGCGGTGTGGCTTGCGCGCCGGCGTTCGGTGCGTGCCGTGGGGATTGACACGGCCAGCATCGATTATGGGCAGTCGACGCGCTTTGAGGCGCATGTCCGGCTGTGTGAGCACAATGTGCCCGCCCTGGAGAACGTGGCCCACCTCGATCGGCTTCCTCCGAGAGGATTCACGGTCGTGGCCTTGCCCATCAAGATCGCCGGCGGCACGGGGGGACCCTGCCGCATCGTGGCCATGGTGCCGCGCAACGCCTTGCCGGAAGGTGGGCCTTAACCCCGGCAGCTGGCCGCCAGGACCATGCGTGCCGTCGGGACGCGCGCCGTGCGAGTACCGCCGCCGGCATCGCCGCCACGCGCAGCCGGGCCCGGCAGAACCGGTGGTATGTTCGGCCAGGCGCGGCTCCGCGCTACATCATTCCCTGCCGGCGTAGTTCCTCAACGACACTTTGCGCGATGTGTGCGATCTGCTGGCGATCGACGGGCCCCGCCGGTCCCGTGTCGGGGCACCCTTCGATCGGCTGCTGAACGACACCGAAGTCGGCCAGCAGGCAATGCAGAACGTGGCGAAGCGCTTGCAGGTCGACTTTTTGCGAAGGACCGAGGGGCTGGCGGCTGCAGCCCAAGCGAAAGCCTCGCAATTCGATCGCGGCCCGAAATCCGGTCGGAAATTCCGCGGAATAGAGCATGGCATCGAACAGCTCCAGGAGCCGGAACTGGAGGTTTCTGGCTTCTTCCCATTTCCCGCCGCGTGTCTGTTCGTAGACCTTCCGTGTCAGTTCGGGCACAACGCCACTCGTGGCGTTTGTGCCGCCGTCGCATCCCATGAGAAGCATGGGCATGAGCACCGCTTCCCAGCCGGTAAGGAACACGAAGTCGGGCCGCACGGACCGGATTGCCGCCATCATCCGCATCATGAACGCCAGATCGCCGGAGGAATCCTTAATGCCGACGATCCGCTCCAGTTCGGCCAGCTTGCGGATGGTCGGCACGTCGATCGGTGAAGCGAACATGGGAATGTTGTAGAGCGTCACGTCGATCGGCGAGTGGACGGCGATTTCGCGAAAGTAAGCATATACGGATTCGGGCGACAATCGGAAATAGAAAGGGGATACGATGGCCACGGCCCGCGCTCCGTAGTCCGCGTACGCGTGGCAGGCATCCAGTGTCTCGCGGACATTGGCTTCGGCCGCCCCGGCCAGGACGGGCACGCGTCCGGCGGTCTGATCGCAGACGATTTCGACGATCCGTCGCCGCTCCTCGGGCGCAAACCGCGTGAACTCGCCGGTCGACCCGTTCGGATAAAGTCCGTGCACTCCCGCCGCGATCAGCCAGTCGATGTAACGACGTAGCTCCGGTTCGTTGATCTGGCCGCGGTCATCGAGCGGCACGACATGAGGACAGAAGATACCTTCGATGCGTTGGGTCATATCCAGGCGGCGTTGGGGATGAGCGACGACGGCAGTGAGCGGCACGTGTGGTGAATCAGCTGGCGCCGATTACACCCAAACTATAGGTTCTGGGAGCCGTACACACAATTTTTACCGGAACGACGCACCGCGGAGGTGCCACCTGCAAGTCCAACGTGCCTCTGCGTTTACTCCCTCCACGCCTGTCGCACCGTGCCTGTTTTGATCAACTCCCGCACCACCGTACAATGCAGGTCTCAGACAGGGTCTCAGACAGGGGCGGAGCACGATCGTCGAGCGAGCCTGCCCGCCAAACCGGTGAATGCCGAGAGGTTGATTCCCCGCCGTTGGACTCGCGCAGATCTTATCCCAGCGGACAAGCCGCGCATCCGGAAACCTTGGCCATGATCCGCGACGAAAAGTTTGCCGTCCGAAAATCGCTCGGAACGTGGGCTCTCACCACACTGTACGCCGCGCAACTGGTTTTCCTAGCCGCCGTGGCGTGCCGAGCGCACGACGACTGGCCCCAGTACGCGCATGACCCCGGGCTGACGGGAAGAACATCGCTGCAAGGAGACATCGGCCAACCGCGGCACGCGTGGTCGATCGACCTCGCCGGTGAGCACATCGACCTGGAGATCGTGCCTGCGACCGGCACCCACTCGCTGTCGCTGCCCGCGGACGCCGCGGCCGGCGCGCAACCGACGGTGCCGGTGCCCGGACCGCGACTGCTGGACATCGACGGCTCCGGTCCGTTGCGGCCGGCAGCCGAAGGGATTGGGCGGCGATGGGCACGCGTCCTTCCCGACGTGAAAGGATACCAACGTATCTCGTGGGATCAGACGTGGACCACGGCCAAAATCTGTCATCTGGAATTGTTTGCCTACGACAACGGATGGGATTCGCCGCGCCGGGTCTGGCAGTCCGAGCCGGAGGATACCGTATTCATGCCGCTGTGCGTCGTCCACGATATCGACGGCGATGGACAGCAGGAAGTCTGCGTCGCGCTGCATTACCGAGTGATCATCTACGACGCGACTACCGGTCGCAAGGAAACGGAGTTGCGGTTCCATTCCAGTCGAAGCTATGGTTGGTTCGGGCTGGCCAATGTGGATGACGACGAGCACATGGAACTGGTTGT
Source organism: uncultured Pirellulales bacterium (assembly GCA_964573605.1). Classification (GTDB taxonomy): domain Bacteria; phylum Planctomycetota; class Planctomycetia; order Pirellulales; family JBBDJB01; genus CAZNKT01. The sequence continues at coordinate 111,601 of CAZNKT010000001.1, read as the reverse complement.
GCTGGCCGATTTCCAGAGCCACTGGGGCGTACTGGACTATCACCCTGAGCGACCCGAGCCGGAGCGGCTCTCGGTCAAGTGGCACCGGCCGGTCGAGCAACAGATAGAGAAGCGAGCCATGTGGCTGCAGGTCGGTCCGCGGCCGCTGGCGGATGTCACGGGCGACGGTATCCCGGAAATCGTGGTCAACCTGTTCGGGGATTCGCAACAGGCGCGGTGGCATACGATCGTGCTGGAAGCGGCGACGGGCCGCCGCATCGCCGCGCTGGCCGATCGATATTTTCACGGGCACGCCGACGTGGATGGCGACCATGTGGCGGAGCTGTTTTGCAGTGTGACGCAGGGTGCCCTCGTGCCCACATTCGGAGATATCGAAATCGTGGAGCTTCAGTCGGGCGAGCCCCGCGTCATGTGGTCGCGACCAGAATCCGCGTTCGGATTGGCCGATCTACCGCATTTCGAACCGACATGGTGCACCGGAGCCACGCAGGGAATGCAGCACGTGCTATTGAGTTGCTTCCGTCCGCGGCCCGTGTTCCTTGTGCTGTCTCGCGAGAAGGGATCGGCGAGCGACGGCAGCCGGGAACGACCGGACCGCCTCGTGCGCGTGGACGCCGTGCGGTACGACGCGTCGGGCGGAATTCGCACGCTGTGGCGCGTCGGCGGAGGGAACGGGCGCATCAAGACCCTGGCCCTGGCGGAACAAGGCGACGCGGCGTCGGCGCGGTTGCGATTGGAGATACCGGCGCGGGCCAGCCTGGCGCTGGAATCGCGAAATGCCCGGCCCGTGGTTCTGGCCCGCGCTCGGACGTTCGGCATGCTCCATGCGCCGATTGCCGCGCGCTTGGCACCTGATGGGCCCGTGGAGATTGTTGTTCAGGGGGGAGCGGAAAACGTGTTCTGCGTGCGCGCGCCGACGGAGTTCGAGTCTGCCGCCACGATTCGCTGGCAGCGACCCGGGCGCGGTATCGGTAACGGCTGCCGGCCCGGCACCGTCGTGGCCGCCGACCTGGACGGCAACGGCTCGCGTGAAATCATTGTGGCCGACGAAACGGAGGGGGGAGCCGCGATGCTCAAGGCGTTGTGCGCCGACGGACAACCGTACTGGAAGCATGTGTTTGCTGCGACTGCCGGCGGCGTTCCTCGTCATAACCTTAACGCACTGGTGTACTGGTGGCCGGGCCGCTTCCGATCGCCGGACCAGGTGGACCTGTTTGTCAACACGCGGCGAGGATTGATGCACTCGGGTGAAGGCCACTTGCTGAACGGAAAGAACGGGCAGATCGTCTGGTCGCAACACCGCGCGGCGGTGCCCGACGAATTCTCCTGGGGGTTTGCCGGCGGGCCGGTAGCCGCCGGCGATGTGCACGGGGATGCGGCGGACGAGATCGTCAATCTGTATCCGGTCTGTTTCTGGACGGCCGACGGCGCGACGGGCCGGATTCTGGTGGGACGCGATCTGGCGGCAAGAAAGGTTGTGCCCGCCTGGGCGGCCTATGGGCAGCCGATTCTGTACGACTTCCTCCAAAACGGCCGGACCCAGATTCTGCTGGACAGCGTCTACCAGCTCGCACTGCTCGACGATTCCGGCACGGCCGTCTGGCACGGCGCGGCCCGAGCCGCTTACAAAGGCGAGCCCTCCGAGGGCAACGAAACCACGGCGACGCGGCACGCCGTGATCGACCTGGACGGCGACGGCCGTCCCGAGATCGCATCGGCCGGCTACCGCGACGGGGTACGGGCCATCGATCCGGTGACCGGAGAAATCTTGTGGTCCCTGCCCGCGCCCTCCCCCTCGGAAACGAAGTGCATCGCGGCCGATATCAACGGGGACGGCGGAGAAGAAATCATCTATGTGGCGGGAGCGGATCTGGTAGCTGTGACCGGCGACCGCCGGGAGGGCCGCGTGCTGTGGTCCTGGAAAGGTCCCGCTGACCTCTCCCTGCCCGCCATCGCCGATGTCGACGGCGACGGCAAAGCAGAAATCATCCTCCAATCCAGCGACGGTCGCGTGCACTGCGTCGACGGCGGTTCGTGACGCCCCGCCTGCCGACCGCCCGTCGCCTGCCAACGGGTGACTGGTCCGCGGTGCATAATACGCTACGATTCAGACGCGGCACGGTCCGGGAAGCGACGCGGAACAGGCGTCCGTCAGGCGGGCTGCGGGGACGTTCAGACAGACTATTGTGAGATAGAGCGAATTGGGACGGGAGGAAAATGATGACCTGTCAACACCTGCGCCAACTGTACCGCTTTTGCAAGGAACAGGATCTCCGTTTGGAACTGGGAAGCTCGGATCTGATCCGCATCGTATGTCACGAGTGCGGCATACAGGATGTTTGCCCATCGATGCTGTCCGACGAATACGAGGCCAGGAACCCTGACGAGGATCGCGAAGGCGGCGACGATCGCGCCCCTGACGCTGCATCATGATGGCTTTTGGGTGGAGCCTTATCGTATTGTGTCGTCAGCGCGCGATCGTGTTGCTGGTTGGGTCCAGCGCTGTGGTCGGACTGATGGCTGCCACGCGCGACGCCGGGGGCGTCCCATCGGCCGATCCACGCCCCAACGTTGTGTTCATCTTGACCGACGATCTGCGATGGGACGCGCTGGGATGTACGGGCAACGCACTGCTTGCCACCCCAAACCTCGACCGCCTGGCGACGGAGGGACTGCGATTTACGAACATGTTTTGTACGACCTCGATTTGTGCCACCAGTCGAGCGACTTTTTTGACGGGGCAATGGGCACGCCGCCACGGCGTGCTGGATTTTCGCACACCGCTGCCGCCGGCGCGATTCGCGGAAACGTTTCCCGTGCTGCTGCGGAGCCACGGATACCGGATCGGTTTCGTGGGAAAGTGGGGGCTCGGTGGCGACTTGCCAGCCGACACGTATGACTTCTTTCGAGGTTTCTCTGGCCAGGGCCGCTATTTTCCCCAGAATGCTCGCGGCCAGTCCGCCGCGCACCTAACGCATCGGCTGGGCGACGACGCGCTGGAGTTCCTGGCGACATGTCGTCCTGAAGAGCCGTTCCTGTTGCAGCTCTCCACAAAAGCGGCGCACGTGCAGGATGGCGATCCCTGGCCCTTCCAGCCCGATCCGCGCTACCGTTCACTCTTGCGCGAGGTCACGGTTCCGCGGCCTGTGACGGCCGCGGCCGCGGATTTTCGCGCGTTGCCCGAATTCCTGCGGCAATCAGAAGCGCGGCGGAGATGGTCGACGCGCTTTTCCTCGGCGTCGCTGTACCAGAAATCCGTCAAGGATTACTACCGGCTCGCGGCTGGCATCGACGACGTCGTGGGGCGATTGGTCGAGCGGCTGGAACAGATCGGCGTGGCGAACAACACCGTGATCATTTTTTCCTCCGACAACGGCTTTTACCTGGGCGAACATGGACTGGCCGGCAAGTGGTTCATGCACGAGGAATCCATCCGATTGCCGCTGATTGTGTATGATCCCCGCCGGCCGGACCACCAGCGTGGCTCGACCGTGTCGAAAATGGCGCTCAGCGTCGACGTGGCCCCGACCGTGCTGGATATGTGTGGAATCGAAATTCCCGGAGAGGTTCAAGGTCGGAGTCTGGTACCGTTGATGCGCGGCAAGGAGCCGCCGTGGCGCGAGGATTTCTTCTACGAGCATCGGTTCGTCCATCCGCGAATACCGATGACCGAGGGGGTACGGACAGCGCGATGGAAGTACACGCGCTACGTGTCGGTCGAACCGGTCTACGAAGAACTGTTTGATCTGGTGGCCGATCCCCACGAGCAGCGAAACCTTGCCGGCCGGTGGGACGTGTCGGCACAGCTCCAGACCCTGCGCGACCGATGCGACCACCTGGCAGCCGCATTGAAATAACGGAATCGCGCCGTGCTCCGATACGGAGCCGTAACTATGGGGGAAGCGTTTCCGGCAGCGACGCCACGAAGTCGCGGATCGCGTCCCGGACCCGGCGGTACGACTGCAACGCTTCCTCCTCGCTGGCTGCGTCGCGAGCCAGGCGAGGCGGGTCGTCGAACGGCACATGTATCACCGGGATGTCGCCCGGCAACGCGGGACACGACTCCGCGGCACGATCGCAAACCGTAATCACGTAGTCCCACGGGATGCCGCGCAGTTCGCCAACGTGTTTGGATGTGTGAAGCGAGATGTCCACACCGGCTTCGGCCATCACGGCAACAGCACGTGGATTTAGCCCGTGCGATTCCACACCGGCGGAGTAAGGCTCGAGAACGCCCGCCTTCAAGTGACGCGCCCATCCTTCCGCCATTTGGCTGCGGCACGAATTGCCGGTGCACAGAAACAGCACTTTCAACATGGCCACACGCTCCGATGATCGGCGAGGTCCGGATGTCGGGCCGGCGTCGACATCCAGCCGCCTCCCATGGACGGCGTCCGCGCCGCTCTGGTCACTGCCGCTACTCCGCTGCCAGGACCGCCGGACGCATCTCCCGCGCTTCTTCAATTCTCTGATGGATAAGGTATCCCGGTTGCGAAAACGCATCCAGTCGGCAGTAATATTTCTTTCCCGCGCAGGTCTTGATGCTGAGCGATGCCCCCACGTTGCCCGCGTTGCGGGAAAGCGAACCAAACTTTTTTTCCTGCACTACGGTCAGCTTGGCAATCTCCTGCCAGGATAGGTCCACCGCGAGCGTACCGAATCCGTTGGGTACTCGCAGCGAGACGCCACCTTCACCGGCGCGGAGATAGTAGCTTCCCCAGAGGGCGCCGGCGATACAGGAAACGGCTGCGGCTCCGCACAAACCAGCCAACACCGCGGCAGTGGCCACACCGATGGACGTAACCCGCGGGTGCGTCCGCCACACGTCTTGCATGTCCTGGTGGGCATCGGCGAACCACTGGGGAGGTTCTTGCACGAGCCATTGCGGGTTCCACACATACAGCGCGGAACCCCCGATCAGCGCGGCGAAAACAATCGCGGTGGCGCCCGTCATCAGGGTTTTGCCGCGACTAAAAGTGGCCACGTCGAAGACGGGGCCCACGTCGGAGGTGAAAGCATATTCGGGATTCATCGTGGTCATGGCGTTTCCCGGGGATGAGGACCGTGAACAGGAAGCCGTCGAAGGGCGATAAAACCGCCGTACAACCGTAGCTCACGAACACCGGCGCCGGACGCGATCGTCCGCCGGTATACTCTCAGTGAGACGCCTGGTTGCAAATTCGCCGAGCGCGAGGAATGACTTCCTCGACGGACGGCCATCCGCTCTTATCGCCAATCCAGTGACCGTTCCAGGGATACGTTCGCGTGGCGTCATGCCCGAAAATGCCGAGGACCGCGCACCCGCTTGCCGCCGCTAGATGCATGGGACCACTGTCGTTGGCGATCGTCAATTCCGCTTGGGACAGGATGGCCAGGTAAGTGCCGAGACCGACGCCGTCAAGCAGCGTCGCCGCGGGCAGCGTGTCGCGCACCCGCTTCACCTCGCCGGGCCCCGGGCACACGACGATCTCACAACCTTCGTTGTGGAGCCGTTGGCCAAGCTGCTGCCAGTGCGGCCAGACTTTGGTGCGCCCTTTAATCGTGCCCGTCGCGCCGGGCGCCAGCACCCAGTAGCCATGATCGGAGGCCCGCGCGCGCCGCAACGCGGCAGCGGCTTGTTGCCGGTCACGATCCGTGACCGGGATTTGGATGCGACGGGGAAGCGAGGTTGGCCAGTCCGCACGGGGGCGCCATCGCACTTGGACGGCAGAACCCAGTCGCCAGAATGCTTCCACTTCGTGACGCCGACGTCCGCGGGCCACACGGACGCGGAGCAGCGGCCAGCGTGCATTGCCCGTGTAACCGGCCGGTTGGATCCTGGCCAGGCGCATCGCGAGCGCCGTCGAGAAGCTGTTGGGAAACAGCAAGCCGTGCACGCAGCGGCTGGCACGCAGACAGCGGGCGTCCGCTCGAATGCCGCCCGGGAGACTCGACGTCCGCCAAGGACAGGCAGCCAGCAGATCTTTCGCCCAGGTCCGACCGAAGCATTGCAGTTCGAACCCTGCCCGGTGCAGCGCGTCCAGGGTCGGCACGGACATGACGACGTCGCCGATCCAGTTCGGCAGGCGTACAGCCAGGGGCAGGGACCCAACCATGGCGGTATTCTTGGCGGCGATCTGTTTCGACCACTTCTGGTACGAAAGCGACGAATGAGACTTTGTATTCAACGCGCGGACATCCACTGCCGTCCGGAGCCGGTTGTCCGGCAACCGTCAATTTCCTTCCCGCGCCGCCTGCGGCCGACGCAAGGCCCGTCCCGCTCGCACAGGACGGAGCTCTCCATCGGCAACCGCTGCCGTTCCATTAACAAGAACCCAACGCACGCCCACCGGCATGCGAAATGGTTCTTGAAACGTGGCTCGATCACCGTATTCGTCCGGATCAAACACGACGACATCAGCCGCGTAATCTTTGCGCAAATACCCACGATCGGCAAGGCCGAGAATATCGGCGGGCAGCCCTGTCGCGCTGCGAACGGCGGCGGCCAGCGACAGCACGTTCTGACGGATCGCGTAGTAGCCGATTTTTCGAGGAAACGTTCCGTAGCTTCGCGGATGCGGTCGCGTGCCGTCGTCGATTCTGCTGCTCCCATCCGAGGCAGTCGCCACCCACGGAAGCGTCATCACAAAACGGACGTCGCCTTCGTCCATGCTGAAGTTGATGCCTTGGGCTCCCCCGCTGCGCAGCAGTTCCATGGCGATGTCCACCGCGGGTCGATCTTCTTGGGCTGCCACGTCCCGAATCGTCTTCCCGACCCAGTCGGGACGTGACTCGAAGCCGGCGATCATCAACCGGCCGCGTGCGTCCAGCGCGTCGGAGACGATCGGGCGGAGGCGGGCCGCCTGCGCTGGATTGTTCAAGCGGGCGATCACCGCGGTTTCGCCACCCTCGCGCTCGTCGTCCGGAAGCAGCATGGCCCTGATCGACGTCGACGATGCGTTGTAGGGATACTGGTCGGCCGTCACCAGCAGACCGGCCGCGCGGGCCTGATCGATGATTCGGGCGGCGGCCCGCACCTTGCCCCAGTTGCGGCGTTTGCTGGCCTTGAAGTGGGAAATATGAACACGGACCCGGCCGCGCCGTCCGATGTCGATGGCCTCCTGGACCGACTCGACAAGCCGGTCGCCCTCGTCGCGGATGTGGCTGGCATACAATCCTCCGCACTTGCCCACGACCGTGGCAATCGCGGCCAACTCGTCCGTGCTGGCGTAGCAGCCCGGCACGTACTGCAGGCCCGTGGACATGCCCCATGCGCCCTGGCGCATGCCCGCGTTCGCCAGTGCGCACATTCTCCGTACCTCGTCCGCGTCCGCCGGCCGACGGCCCTTGCCCATCACGCGGTCCCGCAGCGTTCCATGCGGAATGAGGTGGGCGATGTTGACGCCCGAGCCGTACTGGTCGAGCTTATCGTAGTATTCGCCCACCTGCAGATGCCCGCCGCCGCAGTTTCCGGTAACAAGCAGCGTGCATCCCTGCATCAGGTAGCACGATGCCAGGCGTGTGGCCGGAGCCAGGATCGATTCGTCGCTGTGGTTGTGCAGATCAATAAAGCCGGGGGTGACGACCAGGCCGGAGCAGTCGATCGACCGCGTCCCGCTGCCAGTGTCGAACGTACCAATGGCCGCAATGCGCCCGTCGCGCAGCGCGAGGTCCGCCCGGTACGGCGGGTTGCCCGTGCCATCCACAATCGTGCCTCCGCGAAGGACAACGTCCGCCTTGATCCCCGCGCCGGCAGCGGCGGAGGACCAGCAGAGCACGACGCACAACCATGCCACGACCGGTGCCGGGCGAATCCCGCCCCTGGTGACGTGCGTGGAGAAGTTCGCTTTCATGGAACGGGAACCGGGATTCGTGGGGCCGTTGATCACAAATCGGAGAGCGTGATTTTGAGGATTTCAATGGTTTGCTTCCCGCCGGAGAACGCCACCAACAGATGGCCGTCGTGTTCGATCGCGTGCGGGTAATCGACACGGCGTCCGCCGACCAGATAGCCCATCTTATGGAACACCAGCCCGTTGTTGCTGATCGAGATGACGAGCGGATCACGCCGCCGCGGATTGGCGTTGGATACCAATGCGTAGCGACCATCGCTGAGCCGCAAACCGTGGACCTTCGACGTGGCATCGGGAAAGTCCGTCCGCGCCGGCTTGCTCCAGGTCCGGCCGTTATCGACAGAGAACGAGCGAAACAAGTAGCCGCTGCGGCGATTGTCACGGAACAGTGCCATCAGACTATCGTCGGGCAACAACCACCAGAACGGCTCTTCCGCTGACAGCTCGCTGCTGGACCCGAGCACCGGAAAGGATGCCCACTGGTCGATTGCCTTCCGGCCACCGATCAGGAACTGGACCCCCACCTTCTTGTAGTCGTGCGATCTGCGGGACATCATCCACTGACCATTAGGCAGTCTTTTGGGCGGAAAATTATTGATGGCATCTTCCGCGATCACACCCAGCCTTGTCCACGAACGGCGGTCGAGATCGAGCCGAAAGGCGTGCAGCCGCAAACTGGGCCCGAAAAACGTGGCCGCTTCGTCCAAAGAGGCCACAGCCAGCAGCTCATCGCCGCGCTGCCAGAAGCCGCGCGCGATCCATCGGAAACCGTGAGGGCTTCGCGTTCCATAGTACGCGGAATCTCGATCGGAATCTGGCGGCGCGGGTGTCAAATACGTCGCGTCGCTCCAATGCAGCCCGTCATGGCTCGTGGCGAACTTTACGCGCTGACCGACACGGTCCTCAATCCCCGGCCCGTCGCTCCACATCACCCAAAACCTCCCCGCGAAGTGGGCCAAATAGTTATGTTGATTGACGCCGTTGGATGCCCGGACGTCGCTCACGACCGAGTGCCTGCTTCTGACGCGCGGCAGCCGATCGAAATCGATGGTCCGCGGATCGTCCGGAACCCACGCGCCGGCGAGCATCCGCGGGGACTGCGGATGGTGGCTGGGATAAGGCACGCACGCTTGCGCGTCGCGTGGCGTATGCTCGTGCCGCCCGCGGCCGGATGGTTGCGCGGCGGCGGACAGGTCGCCAGTCCCCACGCCCTGGTTGTCCGCCCGGGCGGCTGCCTGTCCCCGCGCCGTCCAGGCCGGCTCGGCCTGCAGTATGGAGCCATGCAGAACGCCGAACAACAGAGCGCTACAGCGGCGAAGTGCACGGTTCATGGCCAGGATGCAATCAAGTGGAGCGTTGCCGTCGATCCTCGCCGCGAGCATCAACCACGCTGCAGAGGCGCTGCCTCTTTTGAGCCAACCATTTCGAGATTGAGCTGACCGGCTCTGTTCGGTACGGCATTGCCCGCATGACCTGGCAGCGGGGACCCGCGGACAACCTGCCCGTCTTTCTTCTTCGGTACTTCTTCCAGTGTCCAGGGAACATCGTAACAATTATCAAGAGCAAAATCACGCGGTGCACGTCCGAAGGCTCAAAACGGATGCGGGCATCGACGTGCGGAAAGCGGTGCGGCGCCGTTGATGAGACGTCGCCACAAGATGCGGTGCCCACGGATCGACGAACAAGGAGAGCCGGCAGTATGAAACCTCATGAATCGTTGCTCCGCACGTTCTTGGAGCTCCATCCCGAAGACGCGGCTCGCGCGTTCGAGGCTCTTCGGTTTTTGGATGCCGTGCCGCTGTTCAAGAGGCTGCCTCCTGGACTTGCCGCGTCGCTGTTGGAACGACTCAATGCCACGGTCGGAGCGCGACTGCTGGAGAAGCTCGACTTGCCCCGTGCCGTCGACCTGCTGATTGCAATTACGCCACGAAAGGCGTCCACGATTGTTCAACATTTTGAGGCGGATGCACGCGAGCGGGTGTTGGAGAGTATACCGACCACTGCGGCACGGGTGCTTGAAGAGTTGGCGGCATATCCGGCCGATTCCGCCGGCGCGATGATGGAAACCCGCGTCGCCTCGCTGCCCTCCGACGCGACAGCGCAGCAGGCCATCGCATCCATACGGAAAACGCCCCGCGAGGCGCTGCATTATCTTTATGTCACGGACCGCGAAGGGAAGCTGGTCGGAGTGCTGAATATGCGCGACTTGTTGCTGGCGTCACCGCGAGATCCCATCGAGAAGTTTGTCCGGCATGGAGTCGCCAGTGTCTCGGACACGATGAACCGCGAAGAAGTCGTTACCTTGATGCAGGAGCGGGGCTTCTTGGCCCTGCCGGTCGTCGATTTCGACGGGCGGCTGATCGGTGTTGTCAAACATGCCGACGCTTTGCAAGTCGCTCAGCTCGAAGCCTTCGAGGATTTGCAGAAGATCGTCGGCGCCGGGATTGACGAACGGGCGCTTTCGCCGGTCAGCCTGGTCGTGCGGAGCCGGCTTCCCTGGCTGTATGTCAATCTAGTGACAGCGTTCATGGCGGCGGCCGTGGTCGGATTATTTGAAAACATTATCGCCCAGGTGGCGGCACTGGCCGTGTTGATGCCCGTGGTCGCGGGCCAGGGTGGAAACACCGGAGCTCAGTCTCTGGCCGTCGTCATGCGTGGCCTTGCGCTGCGCGAAATCATTCCCGGCATGAAAAAACGCGTGATCATGAAGGAACTCACCGGCGGCATCATCAATGGTGTTTCCGTGGCCATCATTACGGCCGTCGTCGTTTATGGCTGGAGGCTGGCCAAAGGAGACGCCGCGGAGGCCTGTGCCGGACTTGCGGTGGTGATCGGGTTGGCCATGGTAGTCAACATGGGAGCGGCGGCGCTTGCAGGAGCTCTGATTCCCCTGGCGTTGAAAGCGCTGGGTCGCGATCCGGCCCAGTCTGCTTCGATTTTTTTGACCACGGTGACCGACATCGTCGGATTTGCCTCGTTCCTGGGCTTTGCCGTCGCCTTCTCACCGATGATCATGTGACATGCCGGGAAGATGAAGTGCCGGTCGCGCGCCGGGGAAGATTCCCTGCCGCCCCGGTCACGGCCGAACGCCGAAATCGGGCCGTCACGCTTCGGGAGACCGTTCGACAACGAGAACGTTGGACGAGAGATCTTCCGCAAGGCGTTCTTCCAGACCGGCCTCGCGGGAGCGGTAGCGTCGCAGTTCGTCGGGTTTGGTTCCCTTCGGTAGCCTGCCGAGATTGCACACGGGCTCGCCGGGACTCGTGGCGGGGAGCGTGGTCATGCCGATCACGACGGCGTGGAACGGCGCTGTCAACACGCTGCGTTCCCGGCCCAACAGGGTCGTGTTCGTAGCCAGCGGCTGGTGCTTTTCAATGATATCACCGGGACTCACATGAAATTGCAGGAAGCCGCCCCGTTCGGCGCGCACCCATTTGGTTTTTTCGACTTTCACCTGATACGCGGGCCTTTCCAGCTCGCCGGCGAGCATGTTCAGTCCGCGCAAGACGTTTTTTACACCGCGTACGCCCGCCTGCACGATGCCCGGCTCCACTTTGCAGACTTCGCCACCCTCCATAATGATCGTTGGGCAACCGGCGATGCAGGCCTCGCGACGAAAGGACTTTCTGGGTCCTTTGTTGTTGATAATGATTTCACTGCCGAAGGTCTCGGCGAGCCGGCGGACATCCGCGTCGCTCAGGTCGCCTCGGACGTTGGGGTAGTTCGTACGTCGCGTGGCTGCCGTGTGCAGGTCGATGCCGTAATCGCTGCGCAACACGATTTCGCTGAAGATTGTGTAGGCCATTCGGCCGGCGAGGCTGCCAGTCGGTGAACCCGGAAAACAGCGATTCAGGTCGCGGCGGTCCGGCAGATAACGCGAATGCCGGTCAAAGGCGAAGAGATTGAGCACCGGGACCAGGATGACCGATCCGTTAAGCAATTCAAACGCGTCGTCCTGGATCAATTGCCGGATCGCCCCCGTGCCGTTGATTTCGTCACCATGCAGCGCGGCGGTGACGAACACCACGGGACCCTCCTCCGCGGCCCGGCGGATGTGGATGGGGATCTTCACGGTCAGGCCGCTATAACTCTCGCTCACCGAAAGCTTCACGTTGCGGCTTTCACCGGCAGGGATGTGTTCGCCTTGCCAATTGTCAATCGATTTCTGCTGGCACGACTGTGTCATCTTGAGATCAGGTGTCTTCGGAAGGCTTCCGACGCACAGCCGCTCCATGGGCATTTACCGAGTGCATATCGAAGTCGTGCGCTGCCGGAAGATCTTGCACCTTGGGACGTCGCCGGCGGCGCGTCTTGGCCGGAATTAAGTCGCGCATGAGTTCGAGTTTTCCGAAGCACAATAGCCGGTCCCCCGGCTCGAGCTGACGGCTGGATCGTGGATTCGGGATCACGGTCGTGCCTCGATTGAGCGTCAGCACATTGATGTCCTTGTCCCGCAATCCGGATTCACTGATCGCTTTGCCCACGTAGTCGGACCCTTCGGGTACGTGGATTTCCGTAACTCCGTAGCCGCGGCTGACGCTCAGTCGCTGCCGCAGGTCGATTTCAGGAAAGTCCACCTGGGCCGCGATGTAGTCGACGATGGCTCCGGCGAGATCGAGCTGCGTGCACGTCTCGATGCCCTCGAGCCCCGGTGACGAGTTGATTTCCATCACTTGCGGACCGTCTTTGCCTTCCAGCATGTCCACGCCGGCAATCCGCAGTCCCAGGATCTGGGAAGCCCGGACGGCGGTTTCGCAATAAGTATCGTCCAGGGTCACGGGTTCGGTTACCCCGCCACGATGGACGTTGCTGCGGAACTCCTGTCCCTGCGCCACGCGGCGCATGGCGGCAATCACCTGATCACCGACCACGAACGCGCGGATGTCGCGCCCCTTGCTCTCGGCAACAAACTTCTGAATCAGCACGCTCTGCTTCTGGCTCTGCAGCAATTCGATGATGCCCTCGGCGGATTTGACCGATTCGGCGAGCAGCACGCCGATACCTTGCGTACCTTCCAGGAGCTTGATGATAACCGGAGCCCCGCCGACGCGTTTGATCGCCGGCAGCACGTCCTTTTTGTCGCGCACGAACGTCGTCTGCGGAATGCCGATCCGATGGCGGCTCAGGATTTGCAGGCACCGCAGTTTGTCCCGGGAGTTGACGATGCCGATGGAGGAGTTCGCGCAAAACACGTCCATCTGTTCGAATTGGCGCACCACGGCAGTACCGAAGTAGGTAATCGACGCGCCGATCCGGGGCAACGCGGCATCGTAATGGCTGAGCTGCGTTCGCCGGAAATACAGGTCCGGCTCGCCCTGTTCGAGGTCGATGGCGAAATGGAGCGTGTTCAGAACTTTCACATCATGCCCACGCGTCTTGGCGGCCTCGCACAACCGCTGCGTGCTGTAGCATCTTGGACTGCACGAGAGGATTCCCAACTTCATGTGTCATTCCCATCTTCTTCGGCAAGCGGCCACACGCGGCGGTTTCTTATTTCCGCTTGGACTTCTTCTTGCGTTTTGGTTTACCGCCGTAATAGGACTTGCCTGCGTCCACGAAAAAACGTCCCCGAAATGCCTCGCGACCAAGCAGCATGCGAAATCCCATGGCGTCCCGGTTGGCCAGTGTCAACTCGATGGGCCAGATCTGACCAAGCAATGCAACGTGCGTGACGATCACCGGCCGCAGCGCCGCCTTGCCGCTGGAGCTGCGTACGCTGCGGTTCTCCAACACTTCGGCCTCGGTTTCCACGACTCGGTCGTTCTTCCGCTGGACGGGGTGGATCTTGAAGCGCACATACATTCCGCCGCCACGTTCGAATTCTTCGAGGTCGTAGGCGTGCAACGACGACGAGCGGGCCCCCGTGTCGACCTTGGCCTTGATCGTCTTGACGCCCAAGTCCGGCAATCCAACCCATTCCCGCCAACCGATGACCGGCAACGGAAGCTTTTTATCTTTTTCCATGTGTTTCTCTTTCGCACCTACGACGCCTCCATTTTATCGTGAACGAGGCGAGATCGCGATCCCAGCTGCCAGTGTCCCCGACGCAGGCGCCGCGGTTCGCGAAAGGCAATCCTGTTGATCGTTCCACCGCGGGTTGAGAATATACCCTTTCAGGACCACCGTATTCGATAAATGGAGGCGTGCCCCCGGCAGACCGTGACGGATGGCCGATGCCTTCACCTGTTTTCAAAAGTCGTTTAACCTCATGGCGATGTTCGGATGGCGTCGTCGCGCAAGGTGATCCGGATAAACCGATCGCCTGGTTTCTTCACCGGCGTTATTCGTATCCAGCAATTGGAACGCCGTGCGCACATCGGGCATCAACGACTTTTGCGGATCCAATCAAACTCTTCCGCCCAGACCAGATCGTCTTCTGATGATTGAAGGATCGTGGCGTCCGATCCAGTACGATCGCGCGACGAATGTTGCCATTCCACCGGCAAGGTGGCCCGGCGCGGGCCAACTGAAATAGCATCTGCGGCGTGTAGCTGAGAGGCTGTTACCAGGGCTTTTTGCCACGATTGACTCTTCGGGTTCGGGCCCGGAACGTTGATTCACGATAGCGCGAGCGAGTTTGAAGGCGACTTCGACGTCGAAGAAGGCACGTTGCTGGTCGACGTCGAGTACACGAACGGCGTCGTTGTGCTCTCGGATTTCACGCCGGGCAATCTGCTTGCCGGCGACGTGGATTGCGATGGCGACGTGAGTTTTGATGACATCGAGGCGGGGAGCCGGGAATTTCAAGAAGCCGTCGGGCGCTTCAGGAGCTGAGTTTCGCCGCCGGAGCGATGATCTACATGGAACGCTCGATGGGACTTAGACACATTCAGAGGCTTTCCGATGCGAGGTGATGCGATGAGCGGAATCACGGAACTTCCTCATATCGTGATCGTCGGAGGTGGATTTGCGGGAGCCTGCCTGCAGCACGTCGACTGTTCGGAAAAGGTCATTCGGTACGATCACCTGGTCCTCGCTCTGGGAAGCGTTGCGCGGATACCGCATGTGCCGGGCTTGCGCGAGTATGGATTCGGGATGAAAAGTCTGGCGGATGCCGTCGCGCTCCGTGACCGTGCCGTCGGGCTGCTGGAACTCGCCCATGAAACCGAAAACGCGGAGCGCCGCCAGGCGATGCTGACGTTTGTCGTCGTGGGCGGAAATCATACAGGTGTCGAAGTAGCCGGGGAATGATGGCCCCGTTGGGCCAGCACCAGGCCGTGGCACGCATTTTCGGCTGGAGGTTCTCGGGACTTCCGGCTTGGTATCTGTGTCGAAAATTCTTTCTAATGAAGATGCCCGGTTTTGGCAGGAGCCTCCGCGTTATGATGGATGGGACTCTCGACTGGTTCCTTCGCCGCGACTACGTCCAATTGGGAATGCATGGAACCCACCATCCTGGCGCGACCGACGCTGAAGGGACGGAGGATGATCGTTCCAAGGACGATTAACGGGCGGCTGGGTTTAAAAGCGGGATGCTTTCGAGAGCCACAGATAGAGTCACGGTATACGATGTTACAGTGGCAAAGGAACAGCCATGGTGTATTGTCTGGAATGTTTTGAAAAAAGTGGATACGGGGCATCCAGTGAGGTCTGTACATCGGACATGTTTCGACCTAACCGATTAGTGGCTCCTCGCCAGGGTATTCGAGCGGATCGTGGCGTTCACTGCGCGAGAGTGCGATAAATACCGAAATGGGGCCCAATCGCCCGAAAAACATCAACAGGATTACGATTACCCGGCCGGGATCGGTGAGATGGGAGGTCATGCCGGTACTTAGGCCGACCGTGCCGAGCGCCGAAACGACCTCAAACGCGGCATCTAAAAATAGCCCCTGGCTCTGCGGATGAGGTGTGGCGGATTGTTCGATCACCAGTAGGATGGTCAGTGCCAGGATTGCGATCACGGAGAACAGCAACGCGGTGGCCGCGGCCCGCTCGAAGGATTCATGTGGAATCGTGCGGCGAGCGAATTGAACGCGCGTGTAGCCGCGGAACGTGGCCCATGCCCGCAGCACCAACACGGATATGGTGGACACCTTGAATCCACCCGCGGTGGAACATGGGCCAGCGCCGATGATCATCAGCAGGATTGAGATGAACAGCATGGCATTGGTCAGTGATGCTATATCGACCGTGTTGAAACCGGCCGTACGGCAGGATACGGAGTGAAACAGGGCAACAAGCGTCCGCTTCCAGTACGGCATGCCATCGAGCACACCATCCCACTCCAATATCAGGAAACTGGCCGTCCCAAGAACAAGCAAGGTTGCAGTACCAATCAACATCATCTTCGTATGCACGCTTAACCGGTGCCATCGCTTGCCCCAAGGGCCATGCCAATTATCCAGAAGGTCCAACATCACGGGAAACCCAATACCGCCCACAACGACCAGGATACTCACCGTTGCGTTCACCAGCGGATCGCCCTGATAGCGGATCAGGCTGTTGTCATGAAGCGCAAACCCGGCATTGCAGAATGCCGATACGGAATGAAAGATGGCGTGCCACAGGGCGAGGTGAGGCTCATAGTCGAACATGTTTCGAACTGCCAGCAGCAGGAAGCCTGCCCCCTCAAACACCAGCGTGAACAGGATGACATTTCGCAAAATCCATTTCAAATCGGTATTGGAATTGGTTCCGACTGCCGCCGAAAGCACGAGCCGGCGCCGCAGGTTTTCACGCCCGCCTAAGTGGAACATGACGTAGGTGGTGACGGTCATGATGCCGATCCCGCCGAGTTGAATCAGGATCAAAATGACCGTCTGACCAAAAATCGAAAAATCGTGTTCGGTAGACCGCACGACCAGCCCCGTCACGCAAACCGCGCTCGTTGAAGTAAACGTCGCATCCAGTGGCGTAACCGGTTTTTCCTTGGAGCGGTGGCACACTGGATGGGCAAGCAGCAGAGCGCCAATTGCGATAAGGCCGAGGTACCACACGAGCGAGGCACGGGCTGGATACTTGACCAATGATCCCTTCAACTCCACCATGGTATTTGGGTTCCGATCCGTCCGAGGCGGGCATGTTTTCGGCAGTCATGTTTTTGCAGCTTTTGTTGTAGCGGAATCGGGTCAGCGCATACATCCATCATGTGCCGCAACGGCCTTCGCTCCATCGGCGCGGGCTCATTTCGGCACAGAAATTGCTCCACGTGCCTCATGTTGGTGCCATGGCAGTAAACAAACATTTCATTGTGATCGGCCTGGGATCCTTCGGTATGGCTCTGGCACGGCGGCTGATCAAGAACGGCTGCCGTGTGACCGGATTGGATCAGCTGCCTGAACGGTTGGAAACGTTGAAAAGCGAGTTGTACGAAGCCGTCATCGGAGACGGGACCGAGCGGGACGCGTTGCAGCACCTGCCCCTCGCGGACGCCGACGGAGTGTTTATCAGCATGGGCGAGGATATCACTCGATCGCTGTTGGCCTCGCTTCATGCCAAGGAACTCGGTGCGCGACGAATCGTCGTGAAGGGAGTCAGCGACGAGCATGGCAAACTGCTCAAGTGCCTGGGCGTCGAACGAGTGATCTTTCCAGAGGTTGAAATCGCCGAGCAACTGGCGGACCGTATGACATGGCCCAACGTGATTGATTTTCTGCCGATCGACCCTGATTACAGTGTTGTCGAAATTGCGGTTCCTGACTCATTCATTGGTAAAACGCTCAAGGAAGCAAACGTCCGTCGCCAGTTCGGTGTGTGGGTGGTCGGAATCAAAGATGCCCTGGCCGGACGGTTGGAAATGTTCCCCGACGGGGAATTCACGTTTGGAGCAGACCAGAGTCTGCTCGCCATTGGTAATCAGGAGGAATTGAATCGACTGCGCGACGTGAAATAGTCCCAGCTTCGAGGAAACGTCCATGGGCTTTTCAGAAACGCGACGCCGCCCCGCCATTCAGTACGGGAGAGTAAGAAGATGTCCCAACAGGGTGTTTTGATCGTAGATGATGATGAACATTGCCGACACGAACTGGCTGCGGCCCTGCAGGGACTGGAACTTGCGACCGACGAAGCGGAGGGAAGCGAAGAGGCGCTGGAAAAAATCGAATCGCAGATTTTCGATTTGGTGCTGTTGGACGTCACGCTGTCCGGAATGGACGGCAGGCAGGCGCTGCGACGACTGCGACACATTCACCCGCGTCTGCCCGTCGTTTTGATGACGCGCGATCCTTCAGTGGAAGACGTCGTGGACGCCATGCGCGATGGCGCGGTTGATTTCCTGGAAAAACCTTTTCAGGCGCCACACGTCCGGGAGATTGTCCGGAAAGTACTCGGGCGTCGTGCGGCAGCCGACGGGTCTTCCAACAAATACCATACAATCGTCGAGTCGGCGAAGGAACGCTTGGACCAAGGCGATTACGACGACGCCGTCGAACATCTCAAGTCGGCGATTGCCTTGGCCCCGGGAAGACCCGAAGCGTTCAATCTACTCGGCGCGGTACACGAGCAAAAGGGCGACCCGAGCACGGCGGTGAAGTACTACCGCGCTGCTTGTGGACTCGACCTCTCGTACAAACCCGCGGACCACAATTTGGAGCGGCTGACGGTCAGTCCGAGAACCGGGCCGTCGGAAATAGAATTCGACGATGGGCCATCATCTTGAAGAGCTTCGCATGGAGATTGGAATCGGGCGATCGTAGGGTGCGGACAGCCACTTCGACGCCGAACAGTTCCGGGCCGAGGGGCACGACTCGGTCAGGATGAGCGAGCTCAAGCTCCCACAGGCCCCCCCGATCTCTGGGACCCGGCCCGCGCCATGATGTTCGCACGAATCAGTTTCGCCCACTATGGGTCACTTGTTTCCAGTGGCCTCTAATCTGATCCTAATTCGTCGTCCATACCTCGTTGTACGTCTCCTATTCATTATCCGCCACATCTTTTTTGTCTTTAGCCTGATCGCCAAGCTGGTGGACTTTCTGCTTGGCTTGGCCGGCAAGCTTCGAGGTCGTTTCCTTCACCGTCTCGGCATCCGCCTTCATTGTTTACAGATCACACGTCTCTAGTTCTTGCCTTTGGTATTGCCTTTGTCCTTGGTATTGCCTTTAGTATTGCCTTTGTCCTTGGCATTGCCTTTGGTATTGCCTTTGTCCTTGGTATTGTCCTGCGGCGCCGTCCGTTCGATCTTGCGTTGAGGCTGCGACTGCGGCTGTGTCGTGCCCCTTGGCTTGGGTTCGATTTGGAGACCTGGTTTAAGAACCACATGTCTCCGTGGCGGACCTTGATCCCTACCCAGCTGATCGGCCGACCTCGCCACAATCGGAGACCTGGTGGAAAATTTCACCCTCGCAGGCTCGGGTTTCCGGGAAGGATCTGCGGCTGATGTAGTGGCCGTCTTGGCCTCCAGCTCTTGCCGCTCCTGGCGGAATCTCTGGATCGCATGCCCGTGCTTAGCTAGCTTTTGCCGTTCTTCCTGGCCGACCGGCTGGAACCGTAGCGGGCTGTCTTTGCTCTTGACCAATCGGGCGAGCGGCGCGGCAATCACGACGCTCTTCTCGGTGGAGTTCACCTGGGCCGCGGCGAGTGATCTTTGGGCCGCCCAGGTGCGCGGCGGCCGGGCCTCTTCGTGATCGCGGCGGTGTTTGAAGTCCGCTTGAACCTGGTGCTCCCACTGCTGTTCCTGGCGATGGAGCCAGCGCTGGTGAGCGTAAATCGGATCGTAACCATGATGACGGGAGTTGTACGAGAACCACGGGTAGAACCCCGAGGTGGCGTAACTCGCTGCGTAGTAGTCACCGAAGTAGTAGTGTTGGTAGTTCGGTCGCAAAAAGAGTTGGCTGGCAAACACGGCGGTGTTGATCACCGTCGACGGTAAATAGTAATACCCTGGCTGGCTATAGACACGCGCATCGAAATACACCGGGGCAAACAGAGTACCGCGGCGGGCGACCGAGTAATCCCAATAGCCGTCGACATAGACATAGCCGCGAGGCGCCCAGGCGTAATAGGACGGGACCCAAACCCAATTCGGCTGCACGGTCGCCCAGTAGCCGGGGCGCCATGCGTAGCGGGTCTGCTGCCAAATCCAACAGCCTGGTAGCCAAGTTTGGTCCGCCGCAGACGCGGCAATGTTGGGACCCGCTTCGACGCTCGCCGGCGGCTCGGGCAGGTATTCAATCTCACTCACCTCGGCATCGGCCCAGTAGCCGGAAGTCCACTGGTATTGTTGCCCGGCCTGGCTCCAATACCCAGGCACCCATTGGCGTCCCGGCGGCAGGTTGCGCCAGATGCCGCTGATCCACAGGAAATCGCTCCGCTCGTCGTCCCAAGCCCAGTAGCCCGGGATCCAAGCGATGTTGTTCCCTTCCGGTCTCTGTTCGGGAGGCAATTCCTCGATCGCCTCAGGCGGCGCTTTGGGCACCTTGATACCCGGCTCGGGATTGAAAGTAACGGTTTCCGCAAAGGCCTCATGCACCGGCCCTCGTGTTAGCACTTCCACCCCGTCCTCTGCCTCTGTCCGGCCCCGCGGCGCCTCACTTATTTGTCCCCAGGCCACAGATGGCCCCAGGAGCGTGGCGATCAGACAATAAATGCATGTTTTCATGATGTCATTCCCTAGAAAGTGAGACCAGCGGTTTCTCGTCGCCCAACCTTAAATGGTTGACTTTTAACGAGTGGTATGGCGCAAAACCCCGGTTTTTTTCGAGCTTTGGACGACTGTGTCCAGAGGTCTTTGGGCGAGGTGCATAGGCATTATTTGGAAGCAGCCTTCCAACGCGGCTAAACAACCGCGTCGGCTGGTTGTTCGGCAATTGCTGGAATAATAGTCAGAACTCCAACGACGGCAACAGCCGTCGTGCTCAGAGAGATTCTGCGGTAATTCATTTTCTTCATGATTCTGCACGTTCTGAGAAATCGGCTCGTGCTTACGTCGATCCCTGAGGAACGGTCTCCGGCCGATTTCCCAGAACGTGCAGTTTGCATCGATAAGCGCGCAAAAAAAAAGACGTGGCAAAACACCCGCAGACGTTTCGCCACATCGGTTTACTGTTTAACGAGCCGTCTGTCGCCAGAACTTCAATGCCGCGGGGGATCGTGCGATTCCGTCGGAGCGACGGTCGCGCGGGAACCGTTCCCTGACGGGTTTGAAATTTGGTCACGCAATTCGGTGCGTAGAACATTGATGTCCTTGGGCGCGTCAATCCCGATTCGAACCCTGTTACCCCGAATCTCTAGCACATGAACGACAACGCTGTCGCCAATCAGAATGTCTTCCATCGACTTTCGGCTCAAAACTAGCATGTTTCCCTCCCTGTGTTTCGGATACGTCCAGTGCTTCGGCGTGTTGTTCTTGCCGGATCGGGATTTCAATCTGCCAAACGCGCATAAAAAAACCGGTGTGCCGGAGCACCTACGGGTACTCTGGCACATCGGTTTACTTTCTAACGAGCCCCCCGAAGCGGGCGGGTTGCTGTTTATCTAGTCGTCCGATGATTTGGCAGAGGAAGGATGTACTTGGCCTTCCCAGCGGTCCTGATGCTACGGGCTTTCGGTTGATAAAACAAGAGCATAGCGTCGTGTAATTGCGAACTTGGAAGACGACTGAAGCGATTCGGTAGGCCTGTTTATCTCTTGTCCCCAGCCGCGTGTCGCCAAGAAACAATGACCTTCTCCGGCGCTCGCCTTTTGGACTCCGCCCCGGAGGGCGTCCTCCGTCCTAACTATCGTCCCTGTAACCAGTTGGCGTTTTTTGGTAGTATTTTCGATGCCGCTCGGCTACGTTGAGTCCCTCTTGCTCAGCGTTCGCTTGGTGAATTCAGAGAGTGTTCATGAAGACACAAGGCGAGATCGAAGCTGCCATCTGCAAGGGGCTGGCCCAATTCGAGCAGGAATACATGGGCCGGGGCCCCAAGGATATCCGCGCGCATTTAGTTGGCGACCTGCTGGTGATTCGTTTGCAGGGTGTGTTGACTGCCGCCGAGCAACACCTGGTCAAGGCGCTTCCGGTTGAGAAAGGACGCGACTTACTGAAGCAAGTTCGCTCGCAACTTATCGAAGTAGCGCGGCCGAAATTGGACGCGTTGGTTGAGGACATCACCGGTAGCAAACCCCGGAGCCTGCACCACGACATCAGCACCCTCACGGGTGAAGAAATCGTGGTTTTTACGTTGACCGAGGCGCCTGGGTATCGCGAAGCCAAGAAGAAGTAGCCCAGTTTTCACTGGCGGATACCGTCGTCGACTGGTCCCACATCGGCCCTTCTATCCACGTAAGCCTAATCTAAAACAGTACTTATGGCCATCCTACGCATAACTCTCTAAGTGGACACGGCACCGGCGAGTACTCCCGCGCTGGGTTGCGTGTCGTAAAAGAGACAAAAAGGGGGCTGACTGCGAGAGGATTCGGCGTTGCCTCTTAAAATCCCGCTTGGCCCGGAGCCTGTTCCGTTTCTGCGACTTGCCTCCGTGTTCGCGGGTGTGCCCCGGAGCGGCAAGCCGTGCACTTCCGCACACTCGCGATTCGCCGGCCGAAAGTCGTCCGGACTACCGTACCCGCGGCGCGAGAATTGCGTATCTTTTTCAAAATACGGCTTTGGTTTCTCTGAGTCTCCAACCGAGGAATTATCGATGAACGATCCGATCCAGTTCGAGAGTCTGCTCGTTCCCGTCGATTTTTCGCCGGTATCGGAAGCGGCTTTCAACCGGGCACTGGCGCTGGCTGGGGGTGACCGTCCGGTGTTGATCCTGCTGCATGTGCTCGACCCGTCGCTGGTCGAATTCGCAGCCGCACACGGGTGGGGATCGAAGGACGAGATCGCCCAGCAGATGCGGGAGCGGGCCGAGCGTGAATTACAGAATTATAAGGAAGGGGCGGGAAGCCGCGCTGAAATCGACGTTATCGTTTCGGCAGGCGTGCCGTTCCTGGAGATCCTCCACAAGGCAGAAGATTTCGCCGTGGATGCGATCGTCATCGGCAAGATCGGCACTCGGGGAGCGATCGAAAAGCTGTTGTTTGGATCGACGGCCGAGAAAGTGCTTCGAGGCAGTCGTCGTCCGGTGATTGTGCTGCCCTTGGAGGAATAGCCACCCGCATCGGAAAAGGAGCACAGACCATGGCAAAATCGATGTATCCCGTTCCTCGTGAGGCCGAGTCGAAAGGAGCGACCGATATCAAATGGTTTGCGGGACTCGCCATGCAGGCCATGATCGCCAAACAGGGGATTCCGGAGTCGGAATCGGCAAGAGACGAAATCGCGCTTTGGGCGTTCCGGATGGGCCAGGCCATGGCCGCGGCCGATCATCGGCTGCACGCTTCGGACACCAGTTAGCCCTTCATGAAAACCGGTTGCCAACGGCCACAACGACGCCCAATTGGCATGGCCATTGCACAGAATAATGATGTTTCATCTATCATGCCATTACGGCATCGCGAAGCATCAGGACAACCCATGACCGAACAAGCACTCCAACAAGAACTCGACGGGGCCATAGACTTTCTCCAGCGCCAGCAACTGCTCAAGCAATTGTGGAAGCTCCACCGCCAACGAAACGGCGGCGCGAACGATTCCGGGTCGGTACGGCCGCGCGAGTCGTCTCGTCCTCCACGGCGTACCGTCTCCCGCCAAGTGCAGCCAGTCGCGTGACGCTTCCCAGGCCCGCAGCCTGGACCGCTTTCCGGCGGCAACCACGGCAGCGGCGGCCGATGGCCACGTGCATCCCCGTGAAAGGTCTGGACCTCGACCGACTCGCAAACAGTGTTGCTCTGCCGGTCTTGGCAGGGACCGCTCCGGATGATCATCTGGAGCGGACGACATTGAAGAGGATTTGCCCGTGGCTCCAGACGAAGTTCGCGATGTCGGCCCGTGTCAATTGAGGATTACGTTGCCCGAGCTGGTCACCGGATGGTGCTGCCGTGCGGTGGCAGTTATTCTTTACGAGTTGGTCTCTCGCTGCCGCGGGCCGCTCTGACCGCTACCGGCCGTTTGGCTCTTTCAGACGGTCAGAGCGACGTCGTGGCCCGTTGTTTCACGTTGTATCGATGCCATGCGGCAATTTACCGGTAAACCCGTATCGCCCGGCTATGCGAGAGGCAATGCGTTCCTACTGGATCGTTTCGCCTTCCCGATGATACCCCACCGCGTAATCGATGCGGCCGCGGTGGACGCTGAGCAAACCCGGTTCCAACTGGCTGTCGAGCGGTCGGTCGAGGAACTTCAGGAACTCAAGGCGCGCGTGCTGGCCGAACTGGGCCATGCGCAGTCGGCGATTTTTGCCGCGCATCTGGGCTTGCTGCGGGATCAGACGTTCACCGACAGCGTATTGAGCCGAATGTCAACGGAATTGGTGAACGTCGAGCATGCTTTGCATATGGAAGTGAACGCTTTGTGCCGTATGCTCACCTCCGTCGAGAACGCTTACATTCGCGAGCGAGCACAGGACATTCGCGATATCGGCGCGCGCGTGATGAAACATCTCGTGGAGTTCGGTGCGGGTTCCTGCATCGAATTGCCTCCCAAATCGGTCATTGTAACGCAGGAGCTATTGCCGTCGGAAACCATGGATATGGATCGAAAGCACGTGGCCGCGATCGTCACGGAAGAAGGAGGGGAGAATAGCCACGCCGCCATTTTGGCGCGGGCGCTGGCCATTCCCGCTGTCACCGGCATCGTCGATGCCACGGCGCAGATCGCACCCGGGACCGAACTGCTGGTCGATGGCGAGCAGGGAATCGTCACGGCGACGCCCAGCACCACGGCGCAACGTGATTTCACGAACTTGAAGACCCATTACGACGAAGACATGTCGGCTGCCGTAGCGGCCCGCGGGCTTCAATGTGAAACCCGCGACGGGACGCGTGTTTCGCTGCTCGCCAATCTCAATCGTCCCCAGGAAGTCGACCTGGTGGCGGCCCATCATTTGGACGGTGTCGGCTTATTTCGTACGGAGTTTTTGTTTCTGGACGCGATGGCACCCCCCAGCATGGAGACGCACTTGGACGTCTATCGCCAGCTCGTCGACGGTCTCCAGGCCGGTCCGCTTGTCATTCGTACGCTCGATCTCGGCGGCGACAAGATTCCTCCGTTCCTGCAGGCCGACAACGAGAAAGTTTCCAAGATCGCGGCGCGTGGACTGCGTTTTTCGCTGATCGAGCGCGCGCTGTTTGAAACGCAATTACGGGCCATTTTGACCGCGGCGCAGGGCTGTGACCGCATTCGCGTGCTGCTGCCGATGGTGCTCGGCAAGAGTGATCTGGAGGCCGCTATCGAAACGATACGAAGCGTGGCCCGCGAAGTGGGTACCAGCAGCGTCCCGTCGATTGGGGCGATGATAGAAACACCGTCCGCGCTGTTCGCCCTGCACGAAATCCTGGAACTCGCCGAATTCGTGAGTATCGGCACCAACGATCTGACGCAGTTCATGCTGGCTGCCGATCGTATGGACGTGGGGATGACGGAAGACTTTTCCGTGTTGCATCCCAGCGTGTTGCGGGCGATTGCCGAAGTCGTCCACGCCGCCGGGGAGGCGGGGCGAGAGGTCTGCATCTGTGGCGAAGCGGCCAGCTACCCTCGAACCGCCTGCCTGTTCGTCGGGATGGGCGTGCGGCAGCTCAGCATGAGCCCCATTCGCACGGCGCGGGTCCGATTTCTGCTGCGTGCCATGACGCGTCGCCATCTCGAGGAGCTTGCCGACGGAGCGCTTCGCAGCGACACGCCCGCTGCTGTCCAGAAGTTGCTGGCCGGGTTGACAGCCGAACCCGTCAATGACGAGTCCCCGTCGTGAAGCGGAGGTCGTCGACAAAGATCTCAACGTGATGACCCCCGCTTTGCATGTTGAATAGTCCGAAGCGGTCCCATGCAGCCCCCGCCTGGCGGTGTTCGGCAGGAACAATCAGCACGTCCTGCCGCTCGTCCAGCCGCACGGTGATGCGGCCGCCACCGCCATCCTTGTCGGGAGCGTAACTTATCGCCCAGCGGTGCGGCGTGCCGTCGGGCAAAATCACCGGACGCGGCTCGTTGGTGCGCGGATCATGTGTGGGGTTTTCGCCCCGTCCGTCCGCCGCGCCATAGCCGGCTCGAAAGTAATGCCCAACGCGGCTGGGACCTTCGATGAGGATACCCAGGTAGTTTCTCTGCCGGGCCTCGTGTTCCGGCCTGCCATTGTTCCGTTTCGTCTCGGCGTCGAACCAGCCGAGATAGACACCGCTGTCCGACGCGGCGCTCCGCAACGCGATCCGGCCGGATGCCACCAACGCGTCCTCCAGTGTCCGTCTGCCGACGCGGGCGGCGAAATAGGCGGGCTGTTCATCCCGAAAAACCACGCCGCCGATTTCTCCGGGGTCTCCCCCGCAAAAACCGGTAAGGGAATGACCAAAATCGTGGAGCGGACGGATGACGCGTTCAGCAAACTCGACTCGGTTGCCCACCGCCTCCCATCCGGGATCGGTCGAAAAACCGTGCTGCTGTCCGTCGACGGTCAGGTCATCGACGTAGACTTCCATCTGTTTGCCGCCGATCTGCACGTTCCAAATTCCGAATCGATTGAAGGTCGCCGTGTCCTGCTTGTGTTCGGGCGGCACGGCCAGCGGCGGATAGGTTTTCCTGTCGATCGTCAGGGTGATCGTGCCATTTTCGTCGCGGCGGCCCGGGTCGTAGTTTAGGGACCACCGGTGCGCGGTGCCGTCGGCTGAAAACGGGGGGGTTCGTGTGGTTTGATATCGGGCGCCATCAAACGCTCCCCGCCCGCCCGTCCGCACGCTGCGCGTGCCGTACTCGTAAAACGCCCAGTACTTGCCGCCGTTGCCGTCCAGGCGGAGGGCGATCGAGTTGGGTGTCCGCCAGCCGTGGGATTCGGCGTGGAACCATCCCAGCATGACGCCGCTGCTGCCCTCGGCCCGGGTCACGGCCAAGGTGCCGGAGGCGTGCAGCGCGTCCTGCAGTGTTCGCGGCGCGAGTCTTTTGGCGTAGCTGGCCCGGGTAGTCGAACGCTGGACGCGGCCACCGATCTCTCCTACGGCATCGCCGCCCGCTCCCCAGGAACGCGACCAGCCGAAATCCTGGCGCGTCAGCGGCACCGAATCGGGCACCAGGCGATTTCGGAAACCATCCCAGGCCGGTGGAGCGTGAAACGTGTGGTACGCGGTGCCGCGCGGATCGTCCGCCTGGATGCTACCAACAGCCAGCAGGCACGCCAGCCCACCGGCCACCGCAGGTCGCAACGTCTCAATCACCGGTAACCGTCACGGGCTCAGCGAGTACAGCAGAACATTCAGTGCGATGCGGGCCGCGTCTTCGCGGACGTACCCGTTGCACTCCAGAGAATCGTGTCGTTCCAAAGCGCAACTGATGTCGTACGGGGAGAAGATCACCCCGTATCGATCCTCGATACACACGCCTTCCAGGTCGGGCGCCACGGACCGCACGCGCGCCCGAAGTGCCTGTTCCGGCGATGCCACCTGGGGATCGCGACGGGACACGGTCGTGATATCGTAACCGCCGTATCGGTCGGTAAACAGTGGGTCGTCGGCAGCAATGCGTTCGAGCGGCCTGTCGGGAAAGATGGTCTTCATTTCCTGGCGGAACGACGTGGTGAAAGCCGGGCTCGCGCAGATCGCGTCGGCCATGATCACGCCACCCCGCTCGACGAACTCGGCGATTTGTTTCCGCTCGGCGCCGGTCAATCGGAATGCGTGGCGGCCGTGCATGAAAGCCAGGTGATAGCGGAACAGCTTCGGATCACTGATCGCCAGTTGGTGCTGGCTGGTGTCCACCCGCATCCCCAGTTGCCGGCTGGCCATCGTCAGTAGATTGGCCAGGGCTCGCGGAGCGGCGTCGCATCCACCGGAATGCAGCAGCTTGGCCACCGAGAGTGTTCCCCGCGATGCGTTGTCCTCAGGCAACTCGGAAAGCTGATCCACGAACATGCGGTCCTTGTAGCGCGGCTGGCGTCCCGTGGCATAAGTCAGCACATTGACACCCATCGCGCTGGCGGCGTCGATTCTCGCGTGTACGCTGTCCGGCCATTGCTGTTCTCTGCCCGCGCCCCGCAACTCCCAGAAACACGACAGGTCTTCGGGGCAATAGACCACACTGGTTCGGCAGCCGTATTCGATTCCCCACAGCGGCTTCAGGTACTTTGGGTCGACCTTCATTTCGGCGCGCCACACCGGGTGTTCCGGTGGTAGTAGATGCAGCCGGTATTCCGGCTCGGGAAAGATCTCCTCCATCAATGCCCGAAAACCGCGATCGAACGCGTCTCCATCGCAGCAGTTCTCGGCAAACAAGAATCCCCCGCGATCGATGTAGTCGCGGAGGCGTCTTTTTTCTTCGGCCGTCAACTGCGGTGCTTCACTGCCACTGACAAACAGTACGGGTGTCTGCAGCAGGTCCACCACGGTGGCAGACGTGGAATCGATGACTTGCCACGTGAGGTCGCGCTGCCAGAGCGATTCGGTGTAGGCGGTCAGATTCGCCAGATCGTTGCGATGATTGTTCCAGTCATCGCCGGGGCCATGTCGGAGCTTACTGACCAGCACCGGCCGGCGTCCTTTGGACAGAAACAACAGCGCCAGCGCGGTGGCTACCTGGGGTTGGTCTTCGGCCGGAACCGAGCCTTTCCAGAAACCGGCCAACCCATCCTGGTCTTGAACGAGTTTTTCGGCGCCTTCCCGGTACCAGTCGTGCGATCCGATGAAGCGACGGGCGGTCATGCGTCCGACGCGTTCGATTCCGTACAGGTAGTAGAAGAGATACTTGCCCGAGGGCCGCATTCCGGCGTTGCGCTGGACCGAAAAGTTCCGCGCCAGCCACGCCAGGCCGCGCTGGACGGCGTCCTCTTCATTCTCGCCCCCGCCGCAGCACTGCACCCGTTCGCCCTCCACCGTCGCGTCGCCTTCGGTCAGCTTACCGGTCGTGATGACCATGCTGGTGATGCCCGCGCTGGTCATACTTCCGGTTCCCGGCGAACGGGAATAATAACCCCATGAACCGTCCGCGTTTTGGCCGCGGCGCCAGTAGTCGGCGGCGAGTCTCCACGTCTCGGGATCGACCGCCACCCCGATGCGTTCGGCTTCATGCAGGGCCAGCGCGGCAAACTGGCTATTCGAATTGTCCGGCATTTTGCCCGGATAGGACCAGCCTCCGCTGCCGTTCTGCGTTTTGATCTGGGTGCGCTCGAGCCACTGGACGCTTCTGTGAATCAGTATCCGGTCGCGGTCGGGCGTGGCCGCGCAGAACACCATCGTCTGTAAGGCGACGGAATAGGTGCGCTGGGGGGGGAGTTTTCTGAGTTCCGCCAAGGCCTTTTCGATCGTCTTGTCGCCTGTTTCGACTCCGCAATTGAGCAGCGCCAGCGTGCACAGGGCCGTGACCCCACCCGGAATGCTGGCGTAGTCCGACCACGAGCCACGCGGCGACTGCTGGCCTTTCAGATAGGTCACCCCCCTGCGAATGGCATCCTGCACCTGATCAGCGTCGATGGCGGCCGAAGCCGGCGCTACGATCGACACCATCGACATGGTTACCGCGACGCAGGCGGCGGCCTGTCTGCCCATGCATGTTTCTCCGTCTGCCGGAACTTCAGGTTTAACTTGCAGCGTCTAACGAGACATCAGGGATGCATTACGGAAAACGGCAGTTTGCAGACCAACCGGCGGTTTTGTTAGAAGCTCTTAAATATCTTATGTTTCAGAAGTTAGCGCGGCAACGCGGCCCCCGGCCTGCGTTGTTGGCCCGGCAGCCCACAGATAGAATATTCGTGCTTCGATACCGCGACCTGGCTTGGAGAGGGCGTGTGCCTTGGCTACAAAAGTTCGCAATCTCGGCGACGTATTGCAGGAATTCAGCCAGCATCGACGGCTGATGCAGGAAGAACTCCAAAAGATCATCGTCGGGCAGGACCTGGTGATTGAGCAGTTGTTCGCGGCGATTTTCACGCGGGGACATTGTCTGCTGGAGGGCGTTCCGGGGCTGGCCAAGACGCTGCTGGTGAGCACGCTCGCCTCGATTCTCGATCTGCGATTCCGGCGGATCCAATTCACTCCGGACCTGATGCCGTCGGACATTACCGGCACGAACGTGCTGGAGGAGGACGAGGCGGGAAAGCGGCAGTTCCGTTTCGTCGAGGGGCCCGTCTTTACGAACATCCTGCTGGCCGATGAAATCAACCGGACCCCGCCCAAGACGCAGGCGGCGTTGCTGCAGGCCATGCAGGAGCGCGAAGTGAGTGTCGGTCAGACGACGTTTTCGCTGCCGGACCCCTTTTTCACGATTGCCACGCAAAACCCCATCGAACAGGAAGGCACCTATCCGCTGCCCGAGGCACAGCTCGATCGCTTCATGTTCCACGTCAAGGTCGATTACCCGACCGAAGAAGAAGAGGAGCGCATCCTGGCCACGACCACGCGCGGGGAAAAGCCGGAAGTCCGCAAGGTACTCTCCGCCCGCGCGATCCTCAATCTGCAAAAACTGGTCGGATCGGTTGCCGTCAGCGAATACATCATCAAATACGCCGCGAAGCTGGTTCGCGCATCGCGGCCGATGGACGGTTCGGCTCCGGAATTCGTTCGCGAACTGGTCGAATGGGGCGCGGGCCCGCGGGCAGGTCAATTTCTGATTCTGGGAGGCAAGGCGCTGGCGGCCATGGACGGCCGATTCAGCGTTGCGATCGAAGATGTCCAGCGCGTGGCGCCGGCGGTTCTCCGCCACCGCATCAGTACCAATTTTCAGGCACAGGCAGAAGGAATGTCTTCCGACGACGTCGTGCAACGTCTGGTCGAAGCGATTCCCACGCCTGAGATCCCAAAATTCTCGTGAACCCTGCTCGCGCCAAGCGGGACAGCCCGTGCGGAACCGCTCTGGGGAACGGTTTTTTCGTGATCTTGTTTGAGATGCTGCGTGCAGGTTCCTGTTGGACGGCAGCGTGATCGTGACAGGCGTCGAAAAATACTTGCGGCCGGAAGTTATTCGCCAGATTTCCCGGCTGGACCTTCGCGCGCAGTTTATTGTCAAAGGATTTCTGCAAGGTCTCCACGCCAGCCCGTTCCAGGGCTTTTCCGTGGAGTTCAGTGAGCATCGCAAATACACCTCGGGCGACGATCCGCAGCACATCGATTGGCTGGTGTACGCGAAAACCGACCGCTATTACATCAAGAAATTCGAAGCGGAAACGAACATCACCGGCTACCTGGTCATGGATTTAAGCCATTCCATGGCGTACACGTACCGCCAGGAGCTCACCAAATTCGAGTACAGCATTTGCCTGGCTGCCGCCCTCTGTTATCTGATGATCCATCAACATGATCCGGTGGGGCTGATCACGTTCGACAAGAAAATCCGCAATAGCCTGCCCCCCCGGTCCAAGCGGCAGCAGATTGGCAACGTGTTGTCGGTGCTTGCCAATCTGCGCCCCAGCGGAGAAACGGACATCGCCGGCAGCCTGACGCAACTGGCCGCCATGTTGAAGCATCGCAGCCTGGTGATGCTGATGACGGACCTGCTGTCCGATCCAGAGCCCGTGATTTCCGCGTTGAGGCGTTTGCGCCACGGGGGACACGATGTCATCCTGTTCCATGTCCTGGACGAAGCGGAAGTCACCTTCCCGTTTCAGGGTCTGGTGGAGTTGGAGGATCCCGAGTCGAGCGAGAAGATGCAGATTGACGGGCGCCACTTTCGACCCGATTACGTGGAACAGATCGATACCTTCTGCCAGATGTACCGTCGGGAATGCTTCCAGTCGGGGATCGATTACGTGCGGTTGGACACGAGTATGCCGTTCGACAAGGCGCTGACGGAATACCTGATCAACCGCAAGACGAGGTGCTAGGTCCATGACGTTTGTGACGCCTGCGCTGCTGTTTGGAGCGGCCTTGATGGCCGTGCCGGTGGTGTTGCATCTGATCATGCGCCAGCAACCTCGCCGCCTGATATTTCCTCCGCTGCGTTTCGTCCAGGCGCGGCGCGAATCCAATCGTCGCCGACTGCGCTTGCGACATCTGTTGCTGCTTTTTTTGCGATGTGCGGCCGTCGCCTGCCTGGCGCTGGCCCTGGCCCGGCCCAGCATCCAGGGATCGGGATGGCTGGGCGGGCGGGAAGCACCGGTGGCCGCGGCGCTGGTCATCGATACGGGGCCCGCCATGGCCTATCGACGCAACGGGAAACCGCGAATCGACGACGTCCGTGAGATCGCCCTGTGGTTGCTCAAGCAATTGCCGCCAGACAGCGATGTGGCAGTACTCGGTTCCCAATACGTTCCCTCGGTCTTCTCGGTGGATCGCGCGGCCGCGGCGGCCATCGTCGAGCGGATGCGTGTCGATCCGGGCTCACCGCCCGTCGCCCGCCGGGTTGACGACGCGCTGCGTCTGGTCGACCAGTCCGACAAGAAGCAGAGGGAAGTTTATGTCTTCACGGATCTGAACCGCGCGGGCTGGCCGGACGCGGCCTCCCGGGCCATCCAAGCCCGGCTCAAGCAGGCAGACGACATCGACCTGTATTTTATCGACGTCGGCGTGGCCGATCCGATGAATTCCGGGTTGGGGGACCTGCGACTCTCCAGCGATACGATCCCGGCCAACGGCAGCGTGCGGTTCCAGACCGAGCTGCTCCACCGCGGACCGGAAAGCCAATGTGGGGTTGAGCTGCTGCTGGTGGACGCGAGTGGCAAGACCAGCAAGCGGGGAAACGTGATGCTGAACGCCCGGGAAGGGACGCCGCAGCCCGTGGAATTCCCACCGATCGTGCTCGACGCGGGTCTGCACCAGGGCTTTGTCCGCATCGTCGGTGAAGATGGACTGGCGTGGGACGACGCTCGCTACTTCACCGTCGACGTCCGGCAAGTGGCTCCGGTGCTGGTGGCCGCTCCGTACCCGCAACGTGCCGTGTTCTTTACCAATGCTCTGTTGGCGGGATCTTCGGCCTTGCGGTGTGAAGTCGTGCCGCAGTCGGCATTGTCGCAACAGCAGCTTGCGGACTTTGCGGCGATCGTACTGTTGGACCCGGAACCGCTATCGCAGCAAGCGTGGAACCAGATACTGGACTATGTGGAACCTGGAGGTCGCGGCGCGATTTTCCTGGGGCCCGCCGCGCGCCCGGCCGACGCCCTGAATTCCGCGGCGGCCCAGTCGCTGCTGGCCGCGCCGCTGATACGTCACTGGCATGAATCGACGTATCTTGTGACGGACGCAAGAACGCATCCCGCGCTGGGCACGTTGCAACAGTTTGAGGTTTCCGTACCGTGGCAGGCATTCCCGGTAGCCACGTTCTGGCAGATGGGCGAATTGGCCCCGGACGCGCAAATTATTGCCCGTTACGCCACGGGGCATCCGGCGATTGTCGAACGTCCCGTGGGTCGCGGGAAGTTTATCACCGTGACGACGCCCGTCTCCGACCCACTCAATCTAGCCGGCCGCGCCCCCTGGAACGTGTTGCCCACCGCGCCGGATCCGTGGCCGTTTCTGTTGCTGATGGACGGGCTGGCGAGCCACCTGGTGGGACTCAACGAGGCGCGGCTCAATTACACCGTCGGCGAACCGGTCTCCGTCAAGCTTCCGGCCGGACCGCGACCAAATATCGTATTGGTGGAAACCCCCGACAACGACCGCATCAAACAGCCCATCGATCCTCAGCAAAACCGGATCGTTTTCACGTCTGTCACGGGCGTCGGCAACTACCGGATCCGGGCCGGCGGCGGCGCGGCTGTGGATGGCGGCTTCAGTGCCAATGTGGCCTCGGAGCGCACGCTACTCGATCGTGCTTCGCCCGGGGAACTTGCGGCGTGGCTCGGCGCTGCGGACGTCCCCATCGCACGGAACCGGGACGAAATCGACCGCAACGTGAACGTAGGGCGCGTGGGACGTGAACTTTTTTCGTACCTGATCTGCGTGGTGGCCATCCTCGTCGGCCTGGAACATCTCCTCTCCAACCGCTTCTATCGTGCAGCGACATGATGGACGTTTCGTTTCAACCCGTGGGGGGATACGGGCTGGTTGCTTTCGTGGCGGCCGTCTTTCTCCTGTTGATGGCCTTTGCTCCGGCCCGCGAGCATGTCAGCGCACGGCGGCGGATGGTACTGGTCGGCTTGCGGGCCGCCGTCTTCCTCTTGATCGTGATGGCCATGCTCCGCCCGGCCCGGGTAGTGACCGAAGTCCGCCAGCAGCCCGCCACCATCGTGCTGCTCGTCGATCAATCGCGCAGCATGCGCGTGGCGGACACGTTTGGCGGCAAGTCCCGCTGGGAGCAGGCGAGGGACAGCATCGAGGCCGCACAGCCCCAACTCCAACGACTGGCCGAAAACCTGGAAGTCGAAATCTACGCCTTTGGGGAAACACTGATACCGGCCGGCGGATCACCGTCCGACGACGAACGGCTCAAGCTCGAGTTACCCGCGTCTCCCGAGGGCCGGCAGACGGCAATGGGTTGGGTGATCGAAGAGGTGCTCCGACAGGAAGCGGGAAAGCGACTGCTGGCGACGTTGCTGCTCAGTGA
This sequence comes from uncultured Pirellulales bacterium, assembly GCA_964573605.1. GTDB lineage: Bacteria > Planctomycetota > Planctomycetia > Pirellulales > JBBDJB01 > CAZNKT01. The sequence goes on along the minus strand of CAZNKT010000001.1, from coordinate 77,359 downwards.
CGGGGCCCAGCGCGCCTACGCGCCGCGAGATACGCCACCGCAGACCGCCGTACGGAGAATGGCGGACGTGGGATGCCCGCTGTACACCTTCGCTTTCGGACAGGCCCGCGGACTGGGCGATATTCGGGACGTTGCCCTAAGCGACCTGGTCGTCAATCAATCGGTGTATGTCAAAAATGTGCTGCAAGTCCGCGCATCGCTTCGCGCCGAAGGCCACGTGGGACGTCCCATTTCGGTCCAGCTGGCCTTTGAAACAAGTTCTGGAGAAATGGAGGTCGTCGCTGCCGAAGAATTCGTGGCTCGCAGCAGCGACCAGCTCGTCCCGGTGTCGCTCCGTTACATTCCCCAACAACCGGGCGAATACAAGCTGACCCTCCGCACGCCGCCCCTGGAGGGCGAACTCGTTACCACAAACAACGAACTGAGTACGTTTGTCACCGTCCGGGAAGGCGGTATCAATGTGCTTTACCTGGAAGGTGAACTTCGCCGTGAGCGGACCTTTCTGGCTCGATCCCTGGGAGCCTCGCCCAACATCCGACTCGACGCGGAGTGGATCGACAAACGGACGCGGGATCGCTGGCCGGTGGACATGGGCCAACGCCTCGCTCCCGGTGCCTACGACGTCGTGATCATTGGGGACTTGGATTCGGCCGCCTTGTCGGATGACTGGCTGGCCACGCTCGCCGATCGAGTGGATGCGGGCACCGGGCTGATGATGCTAGGCGGCCTCCATAGCTTCGGGCCCGGGGGTTACCAGAACACGCCCCTGGCCGACGTTCTACCCATCACCATGGACCGGCTGGAACGCCAACGTTTCGGCGAGCCGGTGAGCAAGGATCTGCACGTTGCAGGTCCCGTCCGCCCGGTGCCCGCCGAGGCCCTGGCCATCGGCGCTTCAATCGTTGCGCTGGCAGCCGGCGAAGACAACGTGGCCGCGTGGCGGAAGCTGCCGCCCCTGGAGGGCGCGAATCGGTTCCGGGGCCGGAAGCCCAATGCGGCTGTTCTGCTCGAGTCGGACGACGCAACAGCCGTTCCGTTGCTGGTAGCCGGAACCTGGGGCGGTGGGCGGGTGCTGGCCTTCGCGGGCGATTCCACGTGGCGCTGGACGATGGACGGCTATTCTGCTGAACACCGTCGCTTCTGGCGACAAGCCGTGTTGTGGCTCGCCAAAAAAGACGCCTCCCAAGACAAAGCCGTGTGGATTCAGCTCGATACGCGCCGCTACCGTCCCGGCGCGCCAGTCACGTTTGTTGTCGGAGCATCCGACAGTCAGGGAATGCCCTTGCCAGATGCCACGCTGCAAGTGAATGTCGTCGCGCCCGACGGTCAGCGGTACCCGGTGCGCCTCGACCGCCGCCAGAACCAAACAGCAGGAACGTTTCGTGAAACGCGGCTGGCCGGAGATTACACGATCGAGGTGCAGGCCGAGGCCGATGGGCAGCAAGTAGGCCAGACACGCGCGCGGGTGTTGGTTTACGAGCAGGATCTGGAATTGGACAATCCGGCGGCGGATCCCACCCTGCTTTCCAGCCTCGCCGCCATGACTGCCGGCGTGGGCGGCGAGGCACTCGTTCCCGAACAGTTGACCGGATTGATGGACGCGCTCGTCGAAAAACCTCGCGACTTGCGCGTCGAAACCCAGCACAAGCAAAACTACTGGGATACGTGGCCCTTCTTCCTGCTGCTGGTGACATTGTTGGGTACCGATTGGTACCTCCGCAAGCAATGGGGCCTGGCATAGTCGACCGGAGGGACTGACCGACCCCATCAGAACGCGTGCGTCCACTCCTGCCTCGTGTATCGCCGCTCGACCAGTCGCGCGACCTCGTCGCGGGGCCAGCACTCAAGGGGTTCGCCGGCGTTCCAACATGCCATTAAAGCTTGTCGAAGATCCGCAACGGGGGCGTTCAGGTTGGAAAGAAAACTGCTATGATCGCGCCGCTCACGATATGCCGGCTGGCGGGGCGGCATCGTCAGCAGCCGCTGCACGCCGTCCACCGAGAACTCATAGAGCAGCGTTCCGTGGTACAGCATGTGCGTGCGCTTGATGCGGAGACTGTTGCCGGAGACTTTGCGATTTCGCACCGCCAGATCACTGGTGCCCTGACGTCGAAGATCGGGCGCGAACTTCCGCAACGACGCCACGTGCCGGTCCAATACGTGCGCGTGGGCCTGGGGCACGGCTCGAAGATCGGGCCGGTCGCGCAGGCTGAGCACCAGGGAATACATCAGGCAGCCCGGACCAACCAGGACTGTCGCGCCGCCACTGCTTCGCCTGAGGATCGGGACGCCCTCCTGCCGACAACGGCGTCGCTTGACCTCGCTGGCCAGCCGTGATGAGCGGCCCAGGACGACGAACGCTCGTGGTGATTCCCAGATCCGCAGCACCTCTTCCGGACCTGTCCCCGTTTCGGCATCGTCCAGCAGGGCCTCGTCCAGCGCAAGATTCTCCTCCGGCGAGGCAAGTGTCAGTGGCAGGTGGTACATAAAACACCCGTCGTGGTCCGGAGCGTTGTGCGACCGACCGGCTGTCGATATCTTGACCCCTTCGATCGTGTCTCTACACTTTGAGTACTCCCATCCATCATTCTGCGCCGCCCGTTGCCTGGGGCCAATCCCGCCCCGTTCCCGCATGACGTCCCCGTCCGAATCACCGTCCCACGGCACGCATCGTCCGCCGGAAACGCAACGGGCCATTTCATCCGAGGACGCCCTGCCTCCCGTGGAGCCCCCGACAGGAGGCTTCATTTTACAGCTTTTTGTGGTCCCCGGATTGATCGTGGCAGTGATTGTGATGACGTGGTTCTTATTCAGCTGGCTGGCCCGCGGCACCGACGATCTGGCATATCTTGTAAGAACGATCGGGGTGCGCAGTGAGGCACGGTATCAGGCGGCATATCAGTTGGCCAGCGCGTTACAGAATCCGCGGCACGCCGGGTTTCTGGAGAACCGGCAGGCAGCCCAGGCCTTGTCGGCCATTCTGGAGGAAGAAACCGATGCTGCCAGCCGCGCGGACAAACTGATCAACCTGCGCGTGTTCTTGTGCCGGGCCCTCGGAAGATTTCACGTCCGGGAAGGAATCGATGCGTTACTCCACGCTTCGACAACGCGGCGTTACGACGAGGAACTCACCGTGCAGCTGGCCGCAATCGAAGCCATAGCGGTCCGCGCGGCGCAGCACCGGGACAACGCAACGATCGATACGATGACGACTCCTAAACTGGTCGACACGCTGAGGGGACTTGCCGCCGATGACAATCCGCTCGTGCGATCACGTACGGCCTACACGCTGGCGCTCTTCGACGGCCCGGCAGCCGTCGCGACGCTGAAGCGACTGCTAGGCGACCCCTATCCCGACGCGCGCTACAATGCGGCCATCGGACTGGTGGCCCACCATGGAGTCAGCGATGGCCTGGGAGTTCTGGCAGAAATGCTCGATCCGGATGAGACGGCCGGTGTCGCCTTGGAAAAAGACACTTCGGCGCGGCAGTTGAAGCAGGCCCGGATGGCGATCAATGCCTTGCGGGCGGTGGAGCGACTGGTCGAACGGGATCCGGACGTTGATTTGAGCTCGGTGCTGCCCATGATCGAAAAACTGGCGCAGGCGCCCAACGTGGCAGCAGAGGTCGCCGTGCGGGCGCGCAGCACGCTGGAAGCGGTTTCAAAACGCCCTGCAAGCGCTCCATGACCAGAAGGTGTCACGGCATAATCGGGGGTTGCAACCGGCGCTGCATAGGATTTCGTGGTCCTGGATACACTTTTGCAGTTCGTGCTTCAGGCAATGGCTGCTCGGCGGTGGCGTCCTTGCACCGTGAGCCCTCAACACGCCAACCGTCTCACGAAACGCTGTCGCCGCCGCGCGGCGAGCGTATTCTCGATGTCCATCCGCGTTCGTCGTGTCCGCGAAGCTTTCCGGGCTCCCCCGCATGGCCGGACGATGAGCGTCCTTCGCGGCTGAGCCAGCCTGCCCACTCCTCGAGCGCCCGGCCTGGCACGTTCGTTACTGATCATGCACCGTAGAAAACTGCCTGCCGCGCGCGATCCCTGCCGGAAGCGTGCCGGACGCCGATCCGCTGCAATATTCCCAGAATCACGCTAGGCCATTCAGGGCGCCTCAGCGCACGGAGCGACGCGCCGGACGTGTTCCTCCAGGGTCGCCCCGTCGCTCTTCCAGTCTCCATTTGTGATGCGCATCACCGCGCTGTCCCCAGCCTGGGCTGTCCCCAGGCTGGAAAGCCTTGACGGTTAGGCAAAGTCGTGACGCAAGAACCGCCGGCTGAATGCCTTAGCCTGCCAGTCCGAAGTGCGTGCTCGGCTACGGCCAACACGGACTTGAAAGAATTTTTCCATCCGTAAAGTCTGCGGTGTCCGTTACTTGGTCGCGCACGGCGAAACGTCGCGCCAATTTTCTGTTTGCCCGCGCGCCTATTGTCCGCAAGAATCGTGTGTGAGTAGTGCGCGGCGGGTGAAATCCGCGCGGTGAGAGTTCCGCCGAGCCTGTTTTTGGCGGGATTCCTTGTGTTATGCAACGTGCTGGAAAAGACATGTTTAGGACCGTGCTCAACATGATGCTGGCTGTAGCGGTGGTAGCGTCTCCGCCCGTGCTTCTTGCGGACTCATGCTGCTATCAGACATTGCGGCCCGTATGCCAGACAGTTTATGAGGAATGTCAGGTTACGGCGTATAGTATTGAATGTGAAACCGTGTACGAGCAACAGACGGTAACGCGCTACACTCCTACCTGGGAAACGCAGCGGCGGGAGAGACGGTACACGGTGGCGCGGCCCGTCACGGAAACCGCTGAGCGGGAGTACCGCTATAAAGTCCAGCGGCCCGTTTTTGAAACGCATTACCGCGACTGCAGTTACCAGCGCGTCCGAAACGTGGTGGAGACACAGCAACGAGAAGAACAGTATGTCGTGACCCGCCCAGTGTGGGAAACACACGAGCGAGAAGAATGCTATACCGTCCGCCGGCAGGTGATGGAAACAGCCGAACGTACTGAGTCCTATACCGTCATGCAGCCCGTGACAACATGTCGAACCGAATACGTCGACCAGGGCTGCTACGTGGATCAGGTGACGTGCCAACCGGGCCGCGTCACGAACCGACTGACGTGGATGCCGGGCGGTTGCGTCACGGATCCCGCGACTGGCACGACGCACTGGCAGCGCGGCGGCCTGGTATGGGTTCCCCAGCAGGGGCCCAGCCGGCAGGTCGTCACACGGGTATGGCGTCCGAATGTTGTGGCCCGCAAGGTTCCGGTGACTCAAGTCGTGCCGCGTCAAGTAACACGCAAAGTGCCAGTGCAGGTATGCCGGTACGTCGACGAGCAGATGGTACGCAAGGTGCCCGTCCGCGTTTGCCGGATGGTCCAGGAACAGCGCGTGCGGATGGTGCCCCATACCGTGTGCCGGCAGGTTGTGGAAACCGTCCAACAACAAGTTCCGGTGCAGGTGTGTCGGATGGTGGAAGAAGAACGCGTGTGCCGCGTCCCCGTAACCGTCTGCCGCATGGTGTACGAAGAGCGTGTCGAGCCGTACGAAGTGCGCGTGTGTCGCATGGTCGCTACCCAGCAGACCGTCGACGTGCCGCGTGTCGTCGAAAAGCGGGTACCCGTCACCTACACCTACCGCGTACCGCGCACATCCGTGGTTTGGGTGCCAACGGATCCGTGCGGCAATCCGTGTTGCAGTCCATCGTACAGCGCACCTTCCGAAGCGACCGTCGCGCCAACTCAAGCCGCGCCGCCGGCGAACGAGCAATCGGTCAAGCGTGAGCCGACCGAAGCAAAAAAGCCGGCGGAGGACGGTCCCGGCTCGGAGTCCGCCGACGTCGATTTGCCGCTGCCCGGGCCCGTCGCGGACGATGCCGTTGAGGACGATGTTCCGCCGCAAGAGGAGCCGAACGTTCCTCCAGCGGTCGAGCCTACAACGCCCGCGGCGGACGAGGCTCCCGATTCGTCGACGTAATCGACGGCCTTCGTCGTTGACACGTTTCCCGCGATGCGCCAGACTGATGGCTCGATCTCCCTGCCCCATGCATTCGCTCCTCCACCACGTCCAGTGATGCCGCAGGCTGCCGACCAACAACAGGAATCGCGGTTCTTGGAAAAGGAACGTGTCGCGCTGCTGGGTAAACTGGCGGGCATGTCCAAACGTGACGCGGGCAGGCTGATCCGCCGACACGGCGGCACGGTTGCCAGAAGATCCGATGCCACGATCACGCTGGTCGTATTGGGCGAAGCCGATATTCCGGTGGACCAGCCCGCCGATTCCCGACCGTTCTGGAATGAACAGACGCGGCATGCCGCCGAAGAAGGTCGGTTGACGACGATCACCGAGACGCAGCTGTGGGAACGGCTGGGGTTGGTAGAGCAGCACAAGTCCGTGCGCGGCTTGTACACGCCGGCCATTGTGGCCGAGCTGCTGGGGATTCCGGTGGGACTCGTGCGGCGATGGCACCGCAAGGGAGTCATCGTTCCGGTTCGCGAAGTGCGTCGGCTGCCGTATTTTGACTTCCGCGAGGTGGCCACCGCGCGTCGTTTAGCGGACTTGCTCGCGGCCGGATGTTCGCCTCAGGCCATCGAAAAACAGTTGTCGGACTTGACGCGGTTTATTCCGAGCGTCGAAAGACCGTTGCGGCAGCTCAGCTTCATTGTGGAAGGCAAACAACTGCTGTTCCGCGACCGCGGCAGGCTGCAAGAGCCCGGCGGGCAGCTTCGATTCGATTTCCAGGCGCGGTCCGATACCGCCGAACGGCGTGCCGCGGCAGACCATCCCGGACCGGCGGTCGTGCCTCTGCCCGCGACGGTCGGGGATCCGCCAGCGGCGGCGAGTCCTGCCGAGATGTTCGCCCTGGCCGGAGAACTGGAAGAAGACGGTCGATTGGACGACGCCGTTTTGATGTACCGGGCAGTTCTCGCCGCGGCCGGTCCCGATGCGGAGGTGAACTTCCTGCTGGCGGAGTTGCTCTATCGGTTGGGCGACGTGCCGGCGGCACGCGAACGCTACTACGCCGCCATAGAAGTTGATGATGATTTTATCGAGGCGCGGGCCAACCTGGGTTGCATTCTTGCCGAGACCGGGCAATCCGATTTGGCGGTAGCGGCGCTGCAGGGCGCCCTGAATCTGCATCCGGATTATCCGGACGCGCATTATCATCTGGCACGCACGCTCGACGATCTGGGCCGCCAGGATCAGGCCGCCACGCATTGGCGCCGGTTTTTAGCACTGGTGCCCGACAGTCCTTGGGCGGAGGAGGCGCACGACCGCCTGTTCGACACACCTCGAATCCCCTAGCCGGCCACTATCCGATTCCCGTGACCCGGCCCGCGCCGCCGGCGACCCACACGAGGAGCGCCGTCCGACGCACCAACGCGGTTCTCGCTCCTTGAAAAGACCGCTCAAACCCGTATGTTGAAAGGTCCGGCGCCGGCCGTCGCCCTGATGCATCATGAAGACGATCCGCGGGCGAACAGCAGTGACCGAACTACGTCGACGCGGCCCGGCGCCAGGCGCTGGCGGTGAGGTACGGTCCTGCCTTCCGAAAACGCGTCACAGCGTGACGCCGGGGCGAATGCCGCTTGCGTGCCGCACCGTCAAGCCGGGTCGAATGCCATGAACGAATTCTTGTTCCACTACCACCGGGTGCATCCCACCACCTGGGCGTATTTATCCTCCCTGTTCACCATTGCCGTGTATTTCAAATTCAGTCGGGCATGGAGCATCCGCAATCTGGACATCCTGGTTCTGATCATGTTGGCCCCGGGACTGCTGCTCGTCGAGTACGGTGCATCGTCCAGCACGGCGGCTGTGGAACAGCTGGGGTATCTCTGGCTGTTCGCGACCGGCGGACTGTTTCTGATTCGTTTGCTGCTGGATCCTCTGATGGTACGCCGGCCGCTGCTGGAGCCCAACATGTCGGTGGGCGGTCTGACGTTCGTCGGTATATCGCTGCTGTTGTTTTTGATGGCGAATGTGCTCACCAATACGTTTACGGACGACGATCTCACTGGGTCCCGGATGGCTGCCCAGCTGCGCACGCGACAGGACGTTCAGGTGGAGAATAACAGCTTGGCCACGCACGGCCCGGGTTATCCTCCGCTGTTTGTACTGCCCCAATTGATCACGCAGAAAATCTATGGCGATGGAAGCGACGAACAGCCCGACCCGCTTCAGGACTCCCTTGAGGGTCCGGATATGGTTCATATCGCGACGACACGAACGATGGCGATTCTCTCGCATCTGGCCATCGTGATTGGCATGGTCGTGATCGGGTACCGCCATTTCGACAACATCAAGACGGGCGTAGCCACGGCAACGTTGTACCTGTTACTTCCGTACACCGCGCAGTACACGGCGCGCGTCGACCACGTGCTTCCGGCGGCACTGCTTACGTGGGCCATCGTTACCTATCGCCGCCCGTTGGCAGCCGGCATGTTCATGGGACTGGCCATCGGCGTCGTGTACTATCCGGCCTTCCTGCTCCCGTTATGGATCGGCTTCTATTGGCAGCGAGGTCTGCTGCGGTTTCTGGTCGGGGTTTTCGTGACAATCGCGCTGCTCGTGGGAATGCTGGCATTAACCGCCACCGATCTCGGCATGTTCCTGGACCAGATCCGGCAGATGTTCGGGTTCCGTGTGCCGCTGATGCGGAATCTGCAGGGATTCTGGCAATTCGATCCGTCGTTTGCCGTGTACCGTTTGCCCGTCCTGGCTGCCTTTGTGGCCCTCAGCGCGGGGATGGCCATCTGGCCTGCTCAAAAAAACCTGGGGACGCTGATCGCGTGCAGCGCGGCCGTCATGCTGGCGACCCAGTTCTGGCACGCGCACGGAGGAGGCCTTTTCATGGCATGGTATCTACCTCTGTTGATCATGACGATCTTCCGCCCGAATCTGGAAGACCGCTTCGCGCTGGCGGTCCTGGGCGAAGGGTGGTTTCCGGGCCGCCGTCACGGCCACCGGCACGTTGAGCAGGCTGCGTGACTCGGTTCGGTCCGAGCCCGCGTCCAGGCCTTTGGTGCGTACCGGGCCACCATTAGTCCCGTCGCGCGTTGAACGCCGTCGCGCGCTGGCGGGCCGCGTGCCAGGCGCGCCAGGCCTGGGTGTCGTAGTTGAAGTTTTCGCCGCTGATCGCCACCAGCGCGCTGAGCACTTCCGCATTGCGAACCGACCTGCGGATCCGCTGAGGCCCCCCGCCGACGCCGATGCCGCCGCCTCCGTCGGGGGAGAACGTAGCGCTGGTTTGCCCCGGACCCCGCCCGGTCAGTTCCACGGTATGGGTCGTCACCACCGCGTCGATCAGCGGCGAGATCGCCTCGAAACTCTTCAATGCCTTGAGAGCTATGGCGGCGCGATTGATACGGACATTCTCTCCGCTGGAGAGCGCTTCCACATACGGCCGTACGGCCGCGGGGTGGTTCAAGTCGACGAGATGGTCGATGCACGTCAAGCGTACTTCCCGATCCGGGTCGCTCAACGACTGCTCCACCAAAACCGAGACCGCGGGCCAGGCGCCGCTCGCGCGGCCCTGCAACGCTTCCCGGGCAATCCGCGCAAGCACGTCGACCAGCAACAACCGGATTTCCGGGTGCGCGTGGTCGTGAAGCTGCCTGGTCAAGGCATCGACGGCCAACGGATCGCGGATCGAGCGCAGGTTCTTCTCGCCATCCGGCGCCCTGCGGTTCCGTCCCCCGGTTAACCAGCCACACCAGCGCCGGACTTTGCGAACCCAATCGGCTTCCGCGCGGCGTTGCTCTTCCCGCCGCTTGTCCAGCTCGATGTACTGCGCCGTGCGATAATGGCCCTGGTACAGAATCATGCCCCGCTCGGCCATCTCGTCTTCGCGCGTCATCCATTCGCCGTGAACTAGGCGGTATCCAAGCAGTTTCCGGGCCGGCGTGTGGTTCGGATCCAGTGCGAGCAGGCGGCGCAGATGCACCTCGCGCTGCCCGTCGAGTCCGTGAGCCGCACACCATTCGGACAGCTCCCACTGGCCTTGCACATCATCAGGAAATTCCGACCGGATCGTATCGTATTTCTGTTCGGCTGCCGACTGCTGGAGAACCTGCGTCACACTGGACCGCGGCAATCTCACTTCACCGCCTCTCTCCAGCTCGATCGCATACACGTCGCTTCCCGCATCCTCGCGATTAAGCCATTGCCCGCGGATGCGTCCGCCCTGCTGGAGCAGAAACTCCTCGCTTCGCCCCGCGCGCTGCCCCACCGCGCACGCCGTGCCCGCCAGCCAGATGCACAACAGGCTTCGCATCGATCGCGTGGTCATCGCCGGGTGCCTGTGAAAAACAGCATGAACCGTGGGAAACCGTTGTCGTGGCGCCGGACAGGTCATGATATGCGCCGCCTCTTTTAGTATAAAAGAGCGTGGTCCGGCGGCAAATTCATCGGGCTGGATCGGCGCGCGTCAGCCGGCAGCAGACGACCTTTCGGCGCGGCGGAAAACGAGGACCCGCGAAGCGGAATCGGACCATGAGCGAGACGATGCGGGAACATAAGAGCCGCGGGCCCCACGTCGTCGCGTGCGCCGTGGTGACCGTCAGCGACACGCGAACCGAAAAAACCGACCGCGGTGGCCAAATTGCGGTCGACATGCTTTCGGCCGCCGGCCATCAAATTGTCGATCGCGAGATCGTTCCGGACGAACCGCAACGGCTGGCGATGGCCATTGAACGCGTCGCGCCGCGATGCGACGCCGTCCTGCTGACCGGCGGTACCGGGGCCAGCCGCAGGGATCAGACCGTAGAAACCGTCCAGCGCTTGTTGACCAAGACGATTCCCGGCTATGGGGAGTTGTTCCGCATGTTGAGCTACGCGGAGATCGGACCAGCCGCAATGCTCAGCCGCGTCGTCGGTGGCCTGCGGGACGAAACCGTTCTTCTGACGATGCCCGGCTCGCCGGCCGCGGTTCGCCTGGCCATGGAGAAACTCATCCTCCCCGAATTGGCCCATCTGGTGTACGAAGCCCGCCGCTGAAATCGCGCGAGTCAAAGAGCGGTCGCGCCATCGATCCGGCCATCAACGGCGCAAGCCGTGTCGCGCTACCGCTGCGCGGTACGGCTGCCACAGCCTGAGCAGCGATCGCCTGCTGGCACGGTTCGTGCTGGCGCGCCAATCGCTCTGGAGCCGGGCGAGGCCTTCGGATATTCTCTGTCGCCCGACGCCCACCACGGCTTGCCCCACCTCCACGGAGGAACAGCGTGCACCGGTTTCTGCTTCTCCTGCTGCTTGTCTTTCTGGTGGCCGCAGGCTGGTATTCCCTTTACCACTTCGAATTGGCCGGACTCGACGAAGTTTCCGTTCGACGCCGGACGGATGTCGCCGCGGATTCGGCGCCGACCCCCTCGCGACCCGACGCGGGCATCAACGCCATCCGCATTGCGTCCTTCAACATGCAGGCTCTGAGTGTCAGCAAGCTTCGTGAACCTGGTATGGCAGAGGTTTTGGTGGATGTGTTGAGGCGCTTCGATGTGGTCGCCCTTCAGCAGATCCGTTCCGTCAACCCGCCGTTGATGCCGATCCTGATCGACCAGATGAACACCGACGGACATCGCTATGAGTTCATCGTCAGTGAACCGCAAAGCACAACCACGAGCGGCGAACAGTTTGCCTATGTGTTTGACAATGAGACCATTGAGGCGGACGTGCGGGGCGCGTACACAGTCAATGATCCGCACGATCTGTTGTACCGGCCACCGCTCGTGTGCGCGTTCCGCGTCCGCGGGCCACCGAAGAATGAAGCCTTTACCTTTGTGCTGATCAACGTCCACGCGGGACCGGACGAGATGTTCGAGAAACGGAACGTGCTGGCGGATGCCTACCGCGCGATACGACGCCATTCGGGCGGAGAAGACGATATTCTAATGCTTGGCGACTTCAGCGAAGGCGGGCAACAGTCCGAAGCATGGGATTCATTGCCGGGGGGCCGGTTTGTGCTTTCCGGTGTGGCGACCGATGTTGCCCGCACCACGCCATACGACAATATTCTGCTGCACGAACGCTCCACGACCGAATTCACCGGTCGAGCGGGAGTGTTTGACATCATGCAGGAATTCGATTTCACGCCGGATGAAGCACTGCGGATCTCCGGCCGCCTGCCCGTGTGGGCCGAATTTACGGCCTATGAGCGGGGCCTAACCCGCCACGCCGAGGCGAGGCAGCAACCGGCCGAATCCGCCCCGATCAGACGTTAGAAGCAATTTTCAAACGCTCTGTCATCGCTGCGTGAGTCCGGGAAATGTAACGGCAACATCAGGTTTCGAAACCGCCGCTAAACCGTCTCACCGGTCTTGTTCAGCGGCGCATGTGGCAATTCGGGCATCGGCGGCTGGCTGACCAATGGCGCGGATTCCTGTGCTGTGGGATAGAACAGATCCAGAGCCGCACCGTACAGTTCGGCTGCGTCGTCGTCCCGTTTCGCGAACTTTTCGGTCAGGGATGCCAAGAGGTACTCGCCCTCCGGCCACCGCACCGCCAACACCTTGCCGCATTCTTCGAGCAACTGATACACCCGCGCCCGCGTCACCCCCATTTCGCGCGCCTGAAGCCGCACGGACCGGCGACTGCCGTCCGTGGCCAGGCGTTCGGCCGCCAGTTTGTAGACGGTCGAACCAAGGTCAATTTCGATTTGTGACAACAGCGGCTTCACCAGTGCACTGCGCACTTCGTCAATACCGGGCAGAGACTGAGCGCTGCGCTGCGACTCGATCCACATTTCGATGGAACGCACGAACTTCGGTGCTAGATACACATCCACATGCGCATGTGGAACGGAAGCGGAAAACGCCTCATGAATCACCCAGAACACCTCTAAAATGGCGCGGATACGTTTCTCTCCGTGCGTTTTCAACCGCCGGATTTCGCCCAGCGGCAAATCGACGTAGTCGCCGACACGCATGTGCCAGATGACCGTCGGTAGCGCCTGCAGGGTCGGTGCGATTCTCCCCAGCTTCACGGACTGAAGTCGATGCTTCTTTACCGTGCCACGCCACTCAGACCACAGTGCCTCGGAGACGATCGACGGATCGAACACCGGGGCAGCCGCAGCAGCGACGCCACGTTCCTTGGCCATGTGTTCCGCTCGGGATGCGTCGTCGTCACCCGTCGGCTCCTCCGGCGGCGAATCCTCGGCGGCCCGCGACAGCAGCATGATCAACGACGCGACCTTCTTCTGACCAACGCCGGGCGTGGCCAACAATTCCTCGAATGGCGTTGACAACAATTCCTCGAGCTTTCGGCCCAGGAACGCCAATGGCAGCCGCCGGTCCGAGGGCAGCGCCCAGTAGACCAACGGTTTTTTCAGCCGCTCGGGGTGTTCCGCCAAGAGTTGCTTCCGTACGGCCTCGAATCGGCTCACCAAACGATACTCTTCCACCGATGTTTCACGCTTTGGCTTGAACTGCATCTTCATCATCTGTCCCGTGCCCCCCTTGCTTGATCACGCGTTGCGCCATGAAGCGCGCGCGAAACATTTTCACTTGAGCCCTATCGAGCGCGCAAACACGGGGCGTGTCTGCCGCAGCTCGCCCCTTCCAGGTGGGTGTTCCGTTACCGGGCCGAAGCCGTACGCGCCAGGGCCGCTTTCACAGCGAGTCCCTGACGAACCGATACCCCAACCCTGTTGACGTGTGCGGCGGCCCGGTTTCCGTTCGGTTGACCCCCCCCGGGACGAGGGTCCCTCGGGTGCCAACCATCCGACCGGGGCCGTTTTGCGTCATCGATCCCTCGTGCATCGGAAGTCTTCGTAGAAGAATCGTTGAGGCGGGTCACGACCGATGCAGTGTCCATGGGGATTCTTGACGGTTGCCGCGCCCTGTCAAGCTGCCAGGGGCGCGCCGCGGCCCAGTGCGGCCGCAGATAAGTCATTCCGCTGCCAATCGTTAGCATGAATAGGGAAAGAAAAAAGTGGCTTTCAAGAGTTTTTCGGGACACTTTGCCGCGGTGTCCGAGTCCCGGCCCTGCACGGGTGGGGGGGAAGCCGAGGGGCAGACGATCGTGGTGCGCGGTCACCCGCGGCCGGGACATCCCACAGGGTCAGAAGTCGATGGCCATGCCGTCGCTGCCCACCTGTGCGTTGGGGAAGATGGACCGGATCTGCTGGATGCCCACCGGGTCGTCGCCCGTCGCCAGGGGATTGATGTGGACCAGCACCAGCCTGCCGACTTTGGCGGCGGCGGCCAGGCGTGCCACGGGCGACGCGCAGCTGTGTCCTGTCAATTCGGCCCGCTCGCGCATTTCGTCCGGAAAGTAACACTCGTGCAGTAGCAGATCCACGCCTTCGATCATTTCACGGTAGGCGGCGTCGGGTGTCGCCGTCGTGTCGGTGACATAGGCCATGGATCGGTCGGGCCAATCGAGCCGATAGCCGACCGCGCCGCCCGGATGTTGCAGCGGAAAATGGGTGAGTTTCGCGTCGCAGGCCAGGGCCGTCCGCCGTGCCAAGGGCACCAGGTCGATCGGCGGACGCACCGGAAACAGAGGCGCGGCAAACAGGTGCTGCTCGATGGCTTCCAAGTGGGCCTTCTTGCCGTGGATCGTAACACGTTCCGGCAAGCGGTCGGCCAGCACGTCAAAGACGTACGACAATCCAATCACGTGATCCAAGTGGGCATGGCTGAGCAGCACATCCAGTGTTTTCGTTTGGAGATGATCACGGACCCGGTAGAAGCCTGTTCCGGCGTCAAACACCACACCCGAGCCGGGCAGCATGAAACACGCGGTATGCCTGTCGTTGCTGGGGTGGTATCCGGTCGAACCGAGCAGAACCAGTTTCATCGACTCAACCCGAAATCACCGGGAGCGGAATAGCTTGTCCAGTTGTTTGCCGAGGGCATCGCCGAGGGCTCGTTCGGCCGTACCTTGAAACAACTGGACCGATGCCTGCGCCAACGAACGTTGATCGACCGCGGGGCGCGACAATGTGCCATGGACAGGAATTCTGACCGTTTGTCCCCGCAGATGCTGCAACACGGGATCGTTTTGTACCCAAGCGTCGGCAATTTGTGTTTCGACCATCACGGCTAGCGATTCGTCCAGACCGACGGACCCGTGGGTCACGAAGACGGCATCGCCGACGCGAAACGTGAGCCCGCGATGGTACACCCGCCCGGCCTGCACGCGGAATTCGACGTCATTTTCGTGAACGTGCAGCAAGGTCTGAGGCGTGGCATCGCGGGTACGGCCCGTGCCTCGCGTTTTGACCATGGACTCGATCTGCCTGCCCAATTCTATCAATTGCCGCGCTACGGGTCCGGGCACAATCCGCATGGAATGGAGTCTCAGCAGCCCCGACATATCCGCCTTGGGCGGTTCCTCCAGCGGAACGCGGCACGATGCCACGTCCATGGAGAAACGGCCCTCCATTTCCAGCGCGCCGGCGAGAATCGGTGCGATGTACTGCAGGGCCGCGTCACTGGACGGTTTGGTTATCGCCACGTTCTGAAGCAGTTTCCCCGGCTGCAAGGTCAGTTCGGCGGGCGGGGGCCGCCACGCCAAGGTGAGCTGCGATTGGAGTCTGCCCCCGGCAACGTCGGTCTCCAACGGCCGCGTTTCCAATCGCCCTTGGCCGATGTCCGCCTGCAACCGACCCGCGCCGATCGGAAAACCAAACACCTCTGCGCGCTGCCAGGCCAGGCCGGCCAGTCCTTCGGCACGTCCCAACGACGCGGCCAGACTTTCCGGCCCTAGTGACGTCGTCAACGAAAAGGGAGACGAGTCGCGACCGGCCAGGCGCACCTGGTCGGCAAAGCGAGGCCGGATCAGCTGTGCGGTTACTTCTTCCATGTCGTAGTGCAACGTGCCGGCCAGTTGGACGCCGGTGCCCTGATCCTGAGGCGTGGTTTCCACATCGGCCGTTAACCGAATGCCCGCGTACGCTGCATCCACGCTTTGCAGGTTAACGTCGCCGGTGCCCCAGTCGTAGGCCAGGACCGCTTTGAATTTCGGAGACGGCGGCGGCGTATCGGGCCTGTCTTGGCCTGCCCGGCGCGGGGCTGCCGCGGACGGTCCGTGGGGTGGCGTCGGTACCTGGACGGCTGCCGACAACCGCTTGCCGTCGCTCTCCAATCGCGCCTCGCCCTCGATGCTTGCTCGACGCGGCAACGCATCCACCAGGGCGGATCGACCGGCCCATGCACGGAGTGAATCGCTGTCCACGCGACAGGCGATAGTACCCGAAAATCGGGGGCCCGCCGTGGCGTCCCATGTCATCTGCAGCGGGTCCGAGCGGATGGCCAGAGCGGGTCCTTCGATGCGTAGCGCGTCGACGAGCCATGGCCCGCCGCGGTGCCACGAACCGCCGCCCCGGGCCTTCACGTGCGACTGCGCGATATTCCACGCACCGTGCCGTGTTCGAAAGTCGGTAACGACCGCCGACGCGTCGAGCAACTGGATACGGTCCTCGCCCCAGGCTCCGTGGGCATCGAGACGCAACGTTCCTTCCGCAAGTGGACGACTGCCGCGTGTTGCCAATGGCAATCGTGCCAGCCAGCGCTGCAGGTCACCCTCCGCGACAACGTCGAATTTGACGGGTCGCTGCGATGTTCGCTCGAACGCGTCCCGCAAGTCCAGCCGCGCCCGATCGCCGGCCGCGGCCAGTTCGATCCAAAACGTACGCACGATGTCCACGTGCAGCCCGGTGGCGTCCAGCGTGCCTTCCGCCATGCCTTGGGCCTGAAGCACCTTTTCGGACCATGCAAACTGCAGGCCGGCCAGGTGCAAATCATCGGTTTGCCCTTGAAACTCGGTGCGAAACTGACCGTCGGCCGAACACCGCCACGCGACCGTTCCTTCGCCTCGACCAGACAATGTCACTTCCCCGAAGTCAATAAATTGTCCGAGCTGGCGCGTCATATGGTCCAAGTTGACGCGTGTCGTGACACGCAAACGCTGCGGCGTTCCCGCGCCGTCGATTTCCAGGAAATCGCTACGACACGCCAGATGATCCACCACCAGGCGCTCCGCTTCCTGCCGCGCGCGGAACTCGACCTCCAGTGGATCGTCCCAGTGCAGCGATCGGTCGCCGCGGGTGGCCGCGATACGATCGGTCGCCATGCGTCCGCTCCAGAACCGGCCGTCCGATTCACGTCGCGCCTGCAAGTGCACGGTTACTGTCCCGTCGTCAACTCGGGTGTCTTCACGGAGACGCAGCGACGAAGGCAGTGTTTGGGAAACGCGAGCCAAGTCAATACGCGCGTCCACGGAGCCCTCGGCTTGCCGCACTGCGCGCGACACGCCACGCGCGGTCAAGTCCTTAAGCGGAAAGACGCCGTTGGCACGGACCGTCCCGAGATCGCAGTCGACTTCGAGCTTATCAATGTGCAGCGTTGCGTTCTGCCACCTCAGTTTGCAGGGCAACCTGACGGTGGTCAGGCGCAGGGTATCGCCGCCCAGCGTGGGCGCATCCAGATGGCAGTCCGCGCTCGAAATTTCTCCTTCGATATCCACGGTCCGGCGTCCACCGCGGTCGTCCGAGCTGGCGAGCAACTCAGATGTCAGTGTGCCCCCCAGCGTCGCGTCGGGCCACCAGCGACCGACGATGGGTTGAATGGCTTCGAGCGGAAATTGCCGACTGGCAAATTCGATCTGTCCCGTGCGCCGAGTGATATTGCAGGTTGCCTCAAACGTGAAGTGACCTGCGGAGTCGCGCCGCGGGCCGGGCGATGGCGCCAGCACATCACTGTGCAAGGCACACCGCAGTTGATCCGTGTCGCGCAGCGAAATTTCTCCGGTCGCGGCAGAGAACACATGCTGCGAACGCTCATCTTCCCAAAGAACATGCGCCTCACGTAACTTGACGTTGCACGAAGCGATGGACGAGGACGAACCCGTATTTTCCAGCCAGGGACGGATGAAGGTTTCCACATTGCTGGTGCCCTCGCGAAACCGCACATGTAACTGAGGCCGATCAACCAGCACGGTTCCGAAGTCGCCGCGTGGGAAAAGCATCTCCCACAGCGAACGATCCACAGAAATTCTGGCCGCCTGCAGCAAGGGTTGTGCGTTCGGTCCCCGGATGACGACGTCGCTCATATCGAGATTTGCGAACCACCCCAACCTCATGCGACCGACCTCGCATGTTCCGCTCTCTTTGTGGAGCACGGAGCACAATACGACGTGGCGCAGCGGCGTGAGAGCCACCAGAGTGGGAAGCGCCGCGACGACCACCAGCCCGGCGAACCACGCCCCGATCAGGACGCGGACGGAACGCTGGCGCGTGGCCGATTTTCGAACAATCGTGGTGCGAATCAAGCCAAGCATGAAGACCTTCGGTGTGAAAAAAAGGTGGGGTCGTCCCATAAAACCGCCGGTCGGCCGTCAGCGGGCATTCGCCCCCGGTCAGGGCAGGGGCCGCCGGACCAGGTCAAGTTTCGCGTAGGGTAGAGGCAAGGTCGAATCGGCGATAGATCGGATCCGTGGCCGTCGGTCCGCGGGAGGCATCGGCTGGGCTGGCAGGAGGCGTCCATTCCCGCGGCGCGCATCGGCGGAAGCCGCCGGACGCATCGGGCCGTGCACTAACTCTTTGTTTTATAGAATGTTAGGTGCACGTGACCAGCCCTACTCCCCGGGCATCCCGGCGATTACCATGAAAGGGGGATGTCTGCCAGGAAAGGTCGCTGAATGCCCAACTACCCGTCCCTTTTTCGTGTTGCCCAGCAATTCGACCGCCAGGTCGTCGAGAACATTGAAGCCGAGGTACGCGGCCAGTTGGCCCGGCTGGGCCTGCCAAACCGGATCGCTGCTGGTCAGAGCGTGGCCATCACGGCCGGCAGTCGCGGGATCGCCAATATCGACCGGATTATCCGGGCGGCCGTGGAGGTGTTGCGGCAGTGCGGTGCGGAACCGTTCATCGTGCCCGCCATGGGCAGCCACGGCGGAGCAACGGCCGAAGGTCAGCGTGCCGTCCTGCAAAGCTACGGTATTACCGAGTCCACGTGCGGCTGTCCGGTCCGCAGCACCATGGAAACCGACATGGTGTGCCGGACCCGCGTAGGTGTTCCTGTATATTTCGATCGCTACGCGCGCCAAGCAGATCATGTGCTCGTATGTAATCGCATCAAGCCGCATACAAAGTTTCACGGAAAGATCGAAAGCGGTTTGGTGAAGATGATGCTCATCGGGCTGGGCAAGCATCGGGGCGCCGCGACGTACCACGCGGCGTTTCAGGATCATAGGTTTGACGTGATCGTCCCTGGCGTGGCAGAGGAAGTGATTCGCCGATGCCGGATTGTTGCGGGTCTGGGAATCGTCGAAAATGCTTATGACGAGACGGCGTTGATCGAAGCGATCGCGCCACAGCAGATCGTCGCCCGCGAAGCCGAATTGCTGCGGATGGCCCGTCGGTGGCTGCCGCATTTGCCATTTCGTGAGGTCGACATTCTGATCCTGGATGAAATAGGAAAAGACATCAGCGGTGCCGGAATGGACACGAACGTTGTCGGCCGCAAGGAAGATTGCCCGGCCGGCGAGCAACCGCGCGTCAAGCGGATCGTGGCACGGGATCTGACAGAAGCGTCGCACGGCAACGCCACGGGAGTGGGCATCGCCGATTTTTGTCTGCGCCGACTCGCGGACAAAATGGACCGGTACCACACATGGATCAACGGCGTCACGGCCAGCCATTTGGACGCGGTCAAGCTTCCCCCCGTGCTGGACACCGACCGGCAGGCCCTGAACTGGGCCATGCAGACCGTGGGCCTGGTTGCGCCCGAAGATGTCCGCCTTGTGTGGATCCGCAACACGCTGGACTTGCGTGAAGTCGAATGCTCGTCCGCCTACCTGGCGGAAACCGATCGGCGGGACGATCTGACGCGGCTCACTGACCAGCGTCCGATGCCGTTGGATGCTGATGGCATGCTGCCGCGGTCGCTGGTCGAGTGGGCCGTAGCGCCCGCCACCTAAATCGGCTTGCGCAATTCTGACAATAGTGCCACCGCTGCGCAGCCATTGCCTGAAGCAGGACCGCAAACGTGTTCACAGCATTACGAATTCCCATATAGACACAGCATAGGACCGGACGGCGCGTTCCGACGGTTCCATCGCACTCGGCATGCCCTCCGGCAATCGGGTCAGGGAGTCATCCCCCTCGCCGGCGACATCGCATCGCTAATCCGCGCGCAATCGCCGGAACGGATCTTTTCGCTCCGTGGCAACGGGCAACGGCTTATCGGCCGGTGCGGGCGGATCCGATTGCAAGGTTGCGCCCGAAGCGTCGTCCGCATCCGGCGCCGGTGTCTCTTCAGGCTGGACAAAGACGGTCATGGTGGCGAATTCCCCTGGCCGCAAGACCCAACGGCCGTCTTCTTCTCGATTGACGACTTCGGCCCGCACCTGGTATTCACCGCCGGTCTGGATCAACTGGCTGGCGTACACGACACGGCCGCTGAACTGTTCCGTACGCTGCCCTGCCAGGGCGACGTCGACCGTCACCGGGCGCCCGTCGACGTCGCGAGGATCATAAAGGTCGGCATTCAAAAACCCCTCCACCCACAGCGTATCGAAACGGACGACGCGCATGATGGTGTCCCCTGGCGCCACCCATTCTCCCTGATGCTTCAAAATCTCGACCACCTGCCCGTCGACCGGCGCCCGGATTTGCCGGCGCTGGATCATGGCCTCGGCCGCCTTCACGTCGGTAGACCGTGCCTTGGCCGTGATGGCGGCCAGCGCCTGCCGAAAACCTTCTTGTTCGATGGCCAGCTTGCTCCGGTAGGCCTCCAGTCTCACGCGGCGCAGGGTTTCCGCAGTCACCGTGCCGGACGCCTTCCTGTTGGCCGCCTCTTTTTCGTTGACCGACGCCACGGCCACCTCGTATGCCGCGCGGGAATAGCGCACATTAATGTCGTTCTGGGCCTCTTCTTCGGCCGCCTGCCTCTCGAACACCGCGAGCTGCTTTTTTATTTGGGGTTCCAAGTCGTCAATACGGGCCAACAGGTATCCCTTGCCGACCTGTTGGCCGACGGTAACTTCCAGCGCCTCCAGTACACCGCCGTCCTGCGCCGGCACGTTGGCTTCTTCCTTGGGAATAACCAGACAGCTTTCCATGCGGGCAATGGTTTCCGGTGTTTCGGCCGCCGCCGGGTCGGCAAGTCCAAACGTCATGAACGCTAAACTAACGAGCAATAGACAGCGCATGATCGGGCTCCTGGTTGGCGGGCGGCGGGATTGCCGTTGGCAAGGCATTTCGTGCCGACCCGCTCCTTAACAAGTATTAGACGTCTTGCGGGCGAAACGGGCAAACCGTTGACGCGATCCCCGGCGAGGGCCGCCATAACGGGAACAAGCGCTAGCCGCCGGCGGTGCCTACCGCGTCGCGCCGCAGTGGGATAATGGGTATATTCGGCACGACGGGAACGCGCGGGACGGAGAATCGGGCCGAAGAAGTCAGATATGGCAAATCGGTTGCCTGTGCGGCAGGGCGGATCGGCTGGACCTAGGGGTCCTAACTGGTAAGATTGTAAAATGTTAGGTATATTTCAGTGCTCGTGGGCACTGTTTGGCGGTAGGGAGGTTCTCGGTGGCAAAGCAAAAAGAAGACGCCTTGGAAGTGGAAGGCGTCGTAACTCAGGCACTGGCCAACACGCGTTTCCGTGTGGAAATAGAAGGCGGACACACGGTCATGGCGCATGTGGCGGGAAAAATGCGAAAGCATTTCATCCGCATCGTGCCGGGCGATACGGTACGGGTGGAGCTTTCACCCTACGATCTGACCAAGGGCCGCATCGTCTACCGAGAACGTTGACGTGGACCGCTCAACCGGCCCGCGAGGTGCCCTGCCCTGGATGCGCTGTCCGAGGTGCGCTGTCCGGTCCCGCTGTCCCGCTCTGCGGGGGGCGCGTCCCCTGGACTTCTCTCAGCCCTTGACCTATGCTTTCGCACGCATAGGTTGTTCCGCTTGTGACAGATGGAGGCAATTGCCGTGAAGACTTTTCCCACGCAAATCGGCAGGCTATTCGCCGCTCTGCTGTTGCTGGCGTCAGGCCTGGGGGCCACACCGCATCAGGCTGTCGGGCAGAATGCGCCGCAGCTGAAAAACATGCTGGTCGTTTCAG
Source organism: uncultured Pirellulales bacterium (assembly GCA_964573605.1). Lineage (GTDB taxonomy): Bacteria > Planctomycetota > Planctomycetia > Pirellulales > JBBDJB01 > CAZNKT01. The sequence goes on along the minus strand of CAZNKT010000001.1, from coordinate 55,293 downwards.
CTTCCAGCTACGATGAGTTGGCGGCAGACCTCGACTTCTTGGGCGAGCTGGGGGGCAAGCCCGGCCTGTCGCAGACGCTGGACGGCATGATCAACCTGTTCACGCAAGGTCAGGGTCTGGCGGGACTGGACAAGTCCAAGCCATGGGGAGCGGTCGTCCGCACGGACGGGTTTGCGTTTCAGCCCTTAATGTTTGTCGCGGTTGAGGATCTCACCAAGCTGCTGGAAGTGCTGGCCCTCTTCGAAATCGAATCGGAAGATCAGGGCGACGGTGTTTTTCAACTGGTGGTGAATTCCCCGGCCGGACCACAGACGATCCATGCCAAGCAACACAACGGCTGGGCGTATGTCGGGCAGAGCGTTGAATCGCTGAACCAGGTTCCGGATGACCCCCTGACGCTGCTCGACGGTCTCAACGAGCAGTACGACGTCGCCGTACGTGTGTACGTGCAGCATATTCCCGAGATGTTTCGCGCGATGGCCATCCAGCAGCTCGAGATGGGCATGCAGCAGGGGCTGGGGCAGCTTTCCGAAGATACGCCGGAGGAAGCGGAACTGCGCGCGAAGCTTGCCGAGAGCCAATTAAAATCGCTCAAGCAGCTTATCGATGACACGAACCACGTGACACTCGGCTGGTCGATCGACGCGGAAAACAAAGCCACGCACGTGGATTTCAGTCTGATTGCCGCGGAAGGTTCGGAGACCGCTCGCAAGGCGAACCAGATGGCCGACGCGACAAGCCAGTTCGGCGGTTTCTTGTCGACCGACGCGGCCGTCATCTGTAGTTTCTGTGGAAAATATTCGGAAGATGACTCCCAGCAGATGGCAACCATGATTGATGCCCTCCGGGGTCGGGCGCTGAAGGCCGTCGAAGACGAAGCGGATGTCGACGCAACTGCTCGCGAAGCGCTCAAGGCAACCGTCAACGTGCTGCTCGACGTGCTCAAGGACACGGCCCAGGCGGGCAAGATGGACGGCGGCATGCTGGTCGACCTTGAGCCCGGCAAATTGACGTTTGCCGCCGGCGCGCACCTGGTGGATGCGGAGCGGCTGGAGACCGCGCTGCGGCAGCTCGTGGAACTGTCCCGGGACGGCGGCGATATCCCGAAAGTTCAATGGAATGTCGACGAGCACGAGGGAGTGCAGTTCCACACCATGACGGTGCCGGTGCCGGAAGGTGAAGACGAAATGCGGCAGATTCTCGGCGACTCGGTGGAAATCGCGCTCGGTGTGAGCGATGACAGCTTTTTCGCCGCCGCAGGTGACGAAACGGTGGCCACGCTCAAGGGCGTCATCGATCGCTCCCGCTCCGGAGATGCGAGCAACGCCGACCCCATGGTATTTGCCGTCTCCATGCGGAAAATCGCGGAGTTTGCCGCCACCCAGACGGACGATCCCACGCCGGCCATGATGGCCGAGTCGCTCCAACAGGCCGAAGGAAATGATCATATTCGGATCACGGCCCGCGTGGTGACCGACGGCGTTCAATACCGCCTGGAGGTCGAAGATGGATTGATGAAGGCCATCGGCAGTGCGGCATCGGCAGCGACTGCGGGACCTCCGGCCGACTTCTAGAGCCGATTTGATAACCTGATGTTTCGTCACACGTCCCGGTCATGCAGCGGCTTCATGGAGTTGTGAAGCCGCTTCTGGACAGCTCCAGCGGTGCAAACCTACTCCCCCGCCCCGGCTCCGAATTTCCACACCACCGTCTCCGAGGTCGCCGGGCTGCCCGTTGCTGATCTGGCCGACCAGTTCGGCACTCCGTGCTACGTGTATGACGCCCGGCTCATTGAACAGCGTGTCCGTAGCCTGCATCGCTTCGACGTTGTGCGCTACGCACTGAAGGCGTGTTCCAACCTGGCCGTGGTCGACTTGATCCGCAACTGCGGCGCGCTGGTCGATACGGTAAGTTCTGGAGAAATCGTACGCGCGTTGGCTGCCGGCTTCACGCCCGGAACCGATCCTCCACAAATCGTTTTCACCGCCGACATCTTCACGCACGACACGCTCGCCCAGGTGCTCGAACACGACATCCACGTCAATTGCGGCTCGCCCGACATGATCGATCAATTGGGGGAGCGTGCGCCGGGCCGTGGAATTACGCTGCGTATCAATCCCGGCTTCGGTCATGGGCACAGCCAAAAGACCAACACCGGCGGAGAGAATTCCAAGCACGGCATTTGGCACGAGCAACTCAGTGAATGCCAGCGCCGGGCCGACCAACATCAATTGAAAATTGCCGGACTGCACATGCACATCGGTTCGGGCACCGATATGCAACATCTGAGCCAGGTCGGTGCGGCCATGCAACGGATCGCCATTCGCCAGGGAACGTCGGTGCATTCGATCAGTGCCGGCGGGGGTTTGCCGGTACCGTACCGCGAAGGCGAGTCGTACGTGGATCTGGACGATTACTTTCGAATCTGGGACGGTGTGCGGCAGCACCTGCAAGAGGCATGGGGACACGCCGTCCGACTGGAGATCGAACCGGGGCGGTACCTTGTGGCGGAGAGCGGCAGCCTGATAGCGGAAATCCGGGCGATCAAGTCGATGGGCCGCAATACGTTCTATGTCCTCGACGCGGGGTTCAACAATCTGGCGCGTCCGGTCATGTACGGAGCCTACCATCCGATGGCCGTGGCCCACCGCGGACGGCCGCCGGCAGGCAACCTCCAGGACGTCGTCGTGGCTGGTCCATTGTGTGAATCGGGAGACATCTTCACGCAACAAGAGGGCGGCCTGGTGGCGCCGCGGCCTCTGCCGCCGGCCCGCGTGGGTGATCTGCTGGTCATCGGGTGCGCCGGCGCGTATGGTTTCACCATGAGTTCCAACTACTGCTCCCAGACCATGGCCGTGGAAGTGCTCGTTAAAGGTGGGCGCCCCCACCTCGTGCGGCGCCGGCAGGCCCCCGAGGATCTGATCCGCGACGACATGCTTCCCCGCTGAGAGGATGTCCGCGGCAACATCGGCGCGCCGCGGGCTGGACGCGGTTGGCCGGGTCCGACGGGGCGTTTACAATGCAACGTATCGTGGCGGGAATCGGCGGTAACGGGAAGAAGGGCTCACGATGGCCAAGAAGGGACCACGCAAGAAGCTCCCCAAAGAGCTGGCAGTCATCAATGCCGATAGCTGCACCGGATGCGAATCGTGTCTGGAGGTCTGCCCCGTGGACTGCATCGAATTGATCTCCCGCTCGGCGGGGGTCAAGGGCCACCAGAGTTGGTGCGAAATCGACCTGGAACGGTGCGTGGGCTGCGAGGTGTGCGTTCACATTCCGCAGAAGAAAAGCAACCCGTACGAACTGTTGGTATGCCCTTGGGACGCGATCGAAATGGTGCCCACGGAGCAGGTGGCTCAGGTTGTCGCGCAAATTGGCGGTCCGAGCGACTACATCCAGGAAAACTGGGACCGGCTGGTAGGCACCGCGCAGCATCTGGCTGAATTGAAGGCATCGGCCTCGTAGACTTCGACGCGTTGTCGACGCTTCGCGGGCTGCGGATCCCCGCCCAGCTAGTGGTTCCGGGGCCTTTCCATGGCCGTCGCGCCCCCCATCCGACCCCCCGGCGTCGCTTGCCCGCGGCCTATCTGCTTCACGATTTGTTGGTCTGTGGGCCGTCGCGTTGCAGGTCGGCCAGCACGCTTTGCAGGTATGACATGCTGTCGCGCGCAATCTTGTCGGGGCCCGGCGCGTAGTCGAATACTTCCACCGAGATCCATCCTCGGTAATCGATGTCCCGCAGGGCTTCGAAGATCGGATGAAAATCCAAATCGCCCATCCCGGGTCCCAACAGGTTGGGATCGTTGGCGTGAAAATGGACCATCCAGTCCCGGCTGCCTCGAATCACTTCCGCCACGGTTCGGCTCTCTGTGGACATGGCCTTGCAGTCGAGGTGCAACCGGCAATGCGGTGAATCGACGCGCTTGACCAATTCGATACCGGATTCGGCGGTGAGCAGAAAATTGCCTTCCGCCGGTCCCAGCGGTTCGACGGCGATCACCACATCCTGCTGCTCGCATGTCGGCATGGCGCTGCAGAGTACATCGGCGGCAAACGCCATGCCCGCTTCGTGGGTAATCCCATCGGCGAGATTGCGTTGTGCTGGCGATCCGAACACCATGATGCGTCCACCCAGATCGCGACACAGTCGTGCAAGTTGGCAAACGTAATCTGCCGTACGGCGGCGCACTTCGGAGTCCGGGCTGGTGAGGTGCAATCCCTGGGTCTTGGCCAGCAACCAGTGCAGGCCGATGACGTCGAGGCCCGCCTGCTGTGCAGCACGGCGCACTTCCGAGCGGCGAGCGTTTCCGATTCCCGAGACATGGTGTGGCTCGTCGTCACTGAGCGTAAACGGCGCGATTTCAATTCCGGTATATCCGCACTCGCGGGCGGTTGCAAACGCCCGGTCCAGGGACCGGTCCACAAACATTTCATTGCAAATGGCCATTCGCATTTTCATGGGATCTCCCGAACCGGTCGAGACAACTTCGTTTTGCTCCGCACAGGAGCCGACTCCCATCCTAAGAAACATCACGGAGAGCGACAAACTGCCCGCTCAACGCGCATCCCTCGCTGCTCCGCGGATGTGCATGGTGCGGATGTGCCTTGAACGGTCTGGATGCGTCGTCGGGCGGTGCCTCCGAGCCACCGGCGCCGTGTCGCGGGGCGGGGGCTTGCGAGACCTCCTGAGACGGTCTACGCTATGGGCCAAATTGCGCTGCCGCGCTACGCGCGGTGTTCAGGATGGCGACAGGACGGGCGCGCGCCAACATGCTCTCCGCGGCCCTTTCCAGGAGAATGGCTGTGGTTCTGGAGTGGGACCAACTCTATTCGGGCGATTGTCTCGAATTGCTCGATCGACTTCCCGACGGCAGTGTGGATCTGGCCTTCGCGGATCCTCCCTTCAATATCGGCTTCGCGTACGCCGATTATGACGACCGCAAGACGCGGAACGAGTACGTCGGCTGGTGCCGGCGCTGGATCTCGAAGATTATCCGTGTTCTCAAGCCGGATGGCACGTTCTGGCTGGCCATTGGGGACGAATTCGCCGCCGAACTGAAGGTGCTCGCCCAACACGAACTGGGGCTTTTCACGCGGAGCTGGGTGATCTGGTACTACACGTTCGGCGTTAATTGCAAGGCGAAGTTTTCGCGTTCGCACGCGCACCTGTTCCATTTCGTGAAGGACCCCCGTCATTACACATTTCGCGCCGACGACCCGGCCGTCCGGGTTCCGTCGGCGCGGCAGCTCGTGTACGCGGACCGGCGCGCCAATCCGCGCGGGCGACTACCGGACGACACGTGGATTCTGCGACCGCAGGATCTGCCGGAAGGGTTCTTGCCTTTGCACGACACGTGGTACTTCGCCCGCGTGGCAGGAACGTTTAAAGAACGATCCGGTTTTCATGGCTGCCAGATGCCAGAACAGTTGCTCGGACGGATTGTGCGCGTCAGCTCGCACGCGAAAGAGCGGGTCCTTGACCCGTTTGCCGGAAGCGGAACGACGCTGGCGGTGGCCCGCAAACTCGGTCGTCGATGGATGGGTTTTGAAGTTTCGCAGACCTACGTCGAACAGTCGCGACGTCGGCTCAAGGCGCTGCGACCCGGAGATCCGCTCGAGGGTCCGCCGGACCCGATCTCGAGTGCGCCGGCAACGATCCGGGATCTCGGAACGCCTCGCCGCAGTCCGGGCGTGTCGGCGGACCAAGATGGCACGGCCGAGGTCGCTCGCGAATCACGCTCTGCCGAGGACCTGCCGACGCGATGGCGGAGCGTCTGCTCGCAGGTTACGCAAGTCGTTGCCGACGCCTATCTCGCCACGCACCAGGGGTACTCGACGGATCGGCTGATTGCCGATCCCGATTTGTACCGTGTGTTCGTTTCCCACTGCCGCCGCCGTCAGGTGCCGGGCGGTCCCAAGGACTGGTTCCACCTGTTACTGCGGCTCCGCAAGGCGGGCAAGCTCCCGCGGCTCGACCAGCCGCCGCCTCGCGCGGCGGGAATCCGCGACATGGAACAATACGGTTTTGCGTCGGAGATTGCCCTGGCTCGGATCGCCGGCGACGGTCGGCAATCGGCCACCGTGGACGATATTCTGTGCACTCCACAACTGGCCGCGCGATTCGATCGCATGGCCAAGGAATTCGCGCCCGGCTTCACTCCGCTTGAATACCGCTGGGCGGCGCTATCGCTGCGCAAGCGTGCCGGCGCGTGGCGACGACAACTCCGCACATCCCGCGCCGACTGGTCACGCGACGCGCTTCCCGACGCAATTGCCTGTCGGCATTTGAAGCCGGAACAGCTGCGCGGTGCGCCAGGAGTATATGTGCTCCGATCGCGGCGTCGAGCGGTCTACGCGGGGAGCACGCTGGACCTCGGCGCGCGGCTCGCACTGCACCAGCGTCTGTTGCGGAGTGCCGCGTGGCGGGAGATCCCGGTCTCGTCGGTGATCGTCCAGCCCGTGCGGCGCGAACGCCATGTACTGAAACTGAAGATCCTGGAATGGTTCCGGCCCGCATGGAACCATTGCGACCTGCTCCTGGCGTAAGGGCGGTGTTTCGGCCGCTTAGGCAAGGATGTCCTTGCTGGAACCGCCCGCGTCCCGCACGTATCGCGGCACGGCATAGCCGGGAAGCCGGCCGCGCAGCGCGTCGATCAAACGCCTGCCCTCGGACACAGGGACTTCAAAGTGGGCCGCGCCGGCGACACGGTCGAGCTGGTGCAGGTAATACGGCTGCACGCGCAGTTGAATCAGGCGTTCGCAAAGCGCCGCCAGCGCATCGGTGGTGTCATTCACTCCCGCCAGCAACACGGCCTGATTCAACAGCAGCGCGCCGGCGGCAGTCAATCGCTTCAACGCGCGGCCGACGTCGGCATCCAGTTCAGCGGCGTGGTTTGCGTGGACCACGACAATGGGGGTTACACGGGTCGTCCGAATCCAATCCCGCAAGCGCTGCGTCACGCGCTGGGGAACCATGATCGGCAGTCGCGTGTGGATCCTCAAACGCTCTACATGGGCCATGCCGGCGATCCGATCGGCCAGCGCCAGCAGATGACGGTCAACGAGCATCAACGGGTCGCCGCCGCTGAGAATTACCTCGCGGATCGATGCGTTCGCGGACAACTCGGCCAACGGGGCCGACCAGGCTTTCAGGGAGCGGGGACCGTCGCTGTACGGATAATGGCGGCGGAAGCAATAGCGACAATGGACGGCGCACGCGCCGGTCGTGATAAGCAAAACGCGCCCCGCGTATTTGGCGATCATTCCAGGATGGCATGTCGCGGCGAGGTCCCCGACCGGGTCCGGCGTGAAGCCCGCGGCCGCATCGGTTTCTGCCGACCGCGGCATGACCTGCAGCAGCAACGGATCTCGGGGATCTCCGATCCGCATGCGGGCGATGTACGATCGCGGAACCAGCAGCGGAAAATCGCCGGTTGCCCGCCGCGCCGATGTCCGACACGCGACGGGAAGGCGCAGAATGCGGCACAGCTCGCCAGGGTCCCGCACGGCGTCCCGGAGGGCGGCCTGCCACGAGCGATACCGGGGTGCCGTCGGATGGGTGGGGACAGGTCGCGCGAGGGAAGTTACAATGGTCATCTGATTTTTTTGGGGCGGCAGGCCGAACTTGACCGTAACGACGCTTCACAGGATTCCCGACGTGCCCAGCTACAACACCAGCGAATTCCGGAAGGGATTGAAAGTCCAGATCGACGGCGAGCCCTATTTGATGCTCGAATGCAATTTTGTTAAACCGGGCAAGGGCGCCGCGTTGTACAAGTGCAAGCTTCGCAACCTGATCAAGAATACGGTTCTTGACCGGACGTACAAGGACGGCTCGACGCTTGACGCGGCGGATGTCACGGAGATTGAATCGCAGTTTCTGTACCGGCAGGGCAGCACGTTCGTGTTCATGGACACCGCGTCCTTCGAGCAGTATGAGCTTTCCGAGGATCAGGTCGACGATGCCTGGAAGTACCTCAAGGAGGGCATGATGTGCCAGATGGTTCTTTTCAACAACAATCCCATCTCCATCACCCCCCCGAATCATGTCGTGTTGAAGGTGGATTATTGCGAGCCGGCGGTGCGAGGCAACACGGCCACCAACGTCACCAAGCCGGTGACCCTTGAAACCGGCGCCGAGATCATGTGCCCGGCCTTCGTCGAGCCCGACATTTACATCAAGGTCGACACGCGGACCGGGCAGTACATCGAACGCGCCAAGGATCCCCAGTAGCTCGCCCGGCGGGGCCGGATCCGGTCGGCGGGGCCGCTCCACGCGGCGGCAGGCACGCCTCGACGCGCTCCCCCAGCCCGTCTGGACGGACAGATCGGTCCGTCCCGCTGAAGGTATTACACATCTATTACACAGCCGCTACAGGCTGGCGATCCCCGGTTCGGCCGTCTCCGATACAATCCCCGGCTGCGTGGGATTGTCGATCGACGTTACCGTGGCCCACGCGCGCTGCCGATGGGAGATGAAGTGTTCCCCATCGGCAGGGAACCCGGCTTTGCAAAGGCATCGGAGAGGAGTAGTGGCAATGGTTTCATCGGTATCGGAAGAACGGGACGTGGTCCGCCCGTCAGGCGGTGATTCGGAGACTTCCCTGGCGGTCGGCGGGGGCTCGATCGGGCCGGCGGTATCCGACCGGCAACGGCGGCTCTCGGCGGGGCTCGACTGGCCGATCGTGTTCTGGATCGCGGTGATCCATGCGGGATTGCTGGCCGCGCCGTTTACGTTCACCTGGCAGGGCCTGGTCCTGGTATTCGTGCTGGGCTGGTTGAGCGGCGGTATTGGAATCTGTCTGGGGTACCACCGCCTGTTCACGCATCGAAGCTTCAGCACCTATCGCCCGGTCGCCTGGCTCATCGCGTGGCTGGGCGGCCTGGCCGGGCAGGGATCCGTCGTGCATTGGGTGGCCAACCATCGCAAGCATCACGCCCACAGCGACCAGCACGGGGATCCTCATTCTCCTTACGACGGTCCCTGGTGGAGCCACATGTTCTGGTTCATGCCGCGACTCAGCGGCAAACGGTATCGCGATTACAACCGCCGGTGGGCTCCCGATTTGATGAAGGACCCCGTGATGCGATTCTTGGATCGAACGTTTCTGCTGTGGCACCTGTTATTTGGAGCCCTGTTGTTTGCCGTCGGATTTCAAATGGGCGGCCAGCGGATGGGATGGTCGTTCCTTGTGTGGGGCATGTCCGTTCGGCTGGTATACGTGCTGCACGCCACATGGCTGGTCAATTCCGCCACCCACATGTGGGGATACCGCAATTACGAAACGACCGACAACAGCCGCAACCTATGGTGGGTCGCCGCGGTGTCCTACGGGGAAGGCTGGCACAACAACCATCACGCGTATCCGCGGATGGCCAGCCACGGTCACCGGTGGTGGGAGTTCGACATGACGTACTTGACGATCCGGCTGATGCAAAAGCTCGGATTGGCATGGGACGTTGTCGGTGACCAGCGGAAGGACGGCACTCTGCCGGCGTGACACGCAGCGACGATCGCCATCCGCACCGCTACAGCGCCTGTCCGTCCTGCATCGGTCGCGCGGCTTCCGGCGCGGGATCGGGCCGCACCGTGACCCGGCCGATACTGTAATAGATGAAACCGGCTCTCCGCATCTCGTGCGGATCATAAAGATTGCGTCCGTCAAAAATAGCCGGGTGCGTCATACTCTGCTTCATGGCGGCGAAGTCGGGACGCCGAAAATCACCCCATTCGGTCATGATGGCCAAGGCGTCCGCGCCTTCCAGGGCTTCGATGGGCCGAGCCGCATACGTAATCTGTTCTCCGTAGACGGCGCGGGCATTGTCCATGGCTTCCGGGTCGAACACCGTCAGGCGGCATCCGGCTTCCAGCAGTTGGTCCAGCAACGCGAGCGCCGGCGCTTCCCGGACATCGTCGGTTCGGGCCTTGAATGCCAGGCCCCATACGGCGACGTGCTTTCCGGCCAGCTGCCCGCCGAAGTGCTCCTGCATTTTCGCCATCAACACCGTTTTCTGGTGGCGGTTGACGGCATCGATGGCCTGGAGCATGCGGGGCTCCACGTCATGCTGCCGCGCCATGGCCGTCAGCGCGCGGATATCTTTGGGGAAGCAGCTGCCGCCGTAGCCCACTCCGGGAAACAGGAACTCGAAGCCGATGCGCCGATCATGACCGATTCCGCGGCGAACATCGTTGATATCGCCGCACATTCTTTCGCAAAGGTTGGCCATTTCATTGATAAAGCTGATCTTGCTGGCAAGCAGCGCATTGGCGACGTACTTGGTCAGTTCGGCACTTTCGGGCGACATCACCAGGAACGGGTGTTCCGTTCGCAGAAACGGCGAGTACAGTTCGCCGAGCACATCGGCCACGTGGGGTCGCCGCACGCCGACGACCACGCGATCCGGTTTCATGAAGTCCTCGATGGCGGCCCCTTCTTTGAGAAACTCCGGATTGCTCGCCACGTCGCACGCTCGTCCCGTGATCTCGCGGAGCATGGCGTCAACCGCGGCATTGGTTGCGACCGGAACGGTGCTCTTGATGACAACGATCGCCGCTTCCGGCAGGCAAGACCCCAGTTGCCGGACCACGCTCCACAAGGCGGACAGGTCGGCCGCCCCGCTGGGCGACTGGGGCGTGCCCACGGCCAGATAGACCAGATCGGACGCGGCCACGGCGTCGCGCAGATCGGTCGTGAAATGCAAGCGGCCGGCGGCTGTGTTGCGTTTGACGAGTTCCGCCAATCCGGGTTCGTAGATCGGGACGATGCCATCGCGCAGCCCCTCGATTTTTTCCAGATCCACATCGACACAGGTGACCGTATTGCCGCTGTCGGCGAAACAAGTGCCCGTGACCAGTCCGACGTATCCCGTACCTACGACAGCGATTCTCATCGATGACTCTTTCCTGAACTCATCCAGCCGGACTGTTTGCTTCGCTTGGAACGCGAACGACGGCCGTAAGCACATCTCCATCGTCCACGGACATGATGCGCACTCCCTGCGTATTGCGTCCGATGACGCTCACTTCGCGGGCCTGCATTCTCTGGATCTTGCCCCGGGCCGTGATCATCAGCAGCTCATCGTCCTCCTGCACGCGAACGATACCAATGACCGGCCCATTGCGCTTCGTGGTCTTGATGTCGCGGAGGCCCTTGCCTCCGCGATGCTGCGTGCGATACCGCTGCGACGAAGATGTTTCCTCTTCCGACACTTCGGGTGATTCCGACTCGGCTTCGGCAATATTGTGTCCAAACGGTGTCCGCTTTCCATAGCCATGCCGGCATGCGGTCAGCAGCGTGGCAGCCGGCTCCGCCACCACCATTCCGATAAGTTCGTCGCCGGGCGAGAGGCCGATTCCTTTGACTCCGCTCGTGTTGCGTCCCATCGAGCGGATATCGGATTCGGGGAAACGGATGGCCATGCCACCAGCCGTGGCCAGCACGATCTCATCGCCCGGTTTGGTGACGACCACATCGACCAGCTCGTCGTCATCTTTGAGTTTGATGGCGATGATGCCGCTCTTGAGGGGCCGGCTGTATTGCTCCAGAGCCGTTTTTTTGACGAGCCCCTTGCGGGTGGCCATCACCATGAAATGGCCCGGTTGACTGAAATCGCGAACGGCGCGGCAGTCCGCGATTTTTTCCCCCTCCGCCAGACGGAGCAGGTTGACGATCGCCCGTCCCTTACTTTCACGTCCAAGCTGTGGTAGATCGTAAACCTTTCGCCAGTACACCTTGCCCTTGTTGGTGAAGAACAGCAGGTACGCGTGCGTGCTGGCCACAAACAAGTGCTCGATCGGATCCTCTTCGTCCGCTTTCGCGCCTTTCAAGCCCTTGCCTCCCCGCCGCTGCGCGCGGTAGGTGCTGGCAGAAGTCCGTTTCACGTACCCGTTGTGGCTGAGCGTGACGACCATGGTTTCTTCGGTAATCAGATCCTCCAGGTCGATGGATCCGATTTCTTCACCGCTGATCTCGGTGCGTCGTTCGTCGGCGTGTTTCTTCTTGAGCTCGAGCATGTCCTGGCGAATCATCTGGTAGATCCGCCGCTCGTCCCCGAGTATGGAACGGTAGTCGCTGATCTCGTCCAGCAGCTTGCCGTGCTCGGTGGCCAGCTTTTCCTGCTCCAGGTTCACGAGCTGTCCCAGCGTCATCTTCAGGACGGCATCTGCCTGCACGGCTGTCAGTGAATAGTTCTGGCTTTCGCCTCGTTCCGCGAGGAAGTCGGCGAAGCCTTTCTCACCGAGCGCGCGCTGGAGCATGGCCGCTGGACACTCGATGCCCATCAACCGCTCCTTGGCTTCCGGCTGCGTGGCCGACGAACGGATGATACGGATCACTTCGTCGATATTCGCGTGCGCGATCAGCAGACCTTCGACGGTGTGTTTGCGATGGCGGGCCTTGCTAAGCAAATACTGGGTACGCCGACGGATCACGATCAGGCGGTGCCGGATGAACTCTTCGATCATGCCCTTGATCGACAGAAGTCGCGGTTTGCCGTCCACCAGCGCGAGAAAGATGATGGAAAAGGAATCCTGCAGCGGGGAGAATTGATAGAGCTGGTTGAGGACGATATCCGGGTCGGCGTCCCGTTTCAGTTCCAGTACAAGGCGCACCGGTTCCTTCAGATCGCTCTCATTGCGGATGCTGGCGATGCCCGCGATCCGGCCCTCGGCGGCCAGCGTGGCGATCCGCTCTTCCACGCGATCGCGCGCCTGCTGGTAGGGAATTTCCGTGACGACGATGCGGTTGCGGCCCCCCTGCTCCTCGACGTGGGCGCGTGCCCGTACCGCAATCGTGCCGCGGCCGGTGTGGTACCCGCGGCGAATCCCACTCCGCCCGCACACGATGCCACCCGTCGGAAAATCCGGACCCGGCAGAATATCCAAGACCTCGTCGACGGAAATGTCGGGATCGTCGATCGTCGCCACGACCGCATCACACACCTCGCCCAGGTTGTGTGGCGGAATGGAGGTCGCCATGCCTACTGCGATGCCCTGAGAACCGTTGACCAGCAGGTTCGGAAACCGGGAGGGAAGCACGGACGGTTCGCTGCCTCGTTCGTCGTAGGTCGGCAGGAAGTCGACCGTGTCCATCTTGAAGTCTTCCAGCACCAGCGCGGCTACCGAAGACATCCGGGCTTCGGTGTACCGCATGGCTGCTGGCGGCAATCCGGCAATGGAGCCGAAATTGCCCTGCTTATCCACCAGCGTGTAGCGCGTGTTCCATTCCTGCGCCATCCGCACCAGCGTGGGATAAATTGCTTGATCGCCGTGCGGGTGATACCGCTTCATCGTCTCGCCGACGATGCCCGCACATTTGGAAGTGGACGCTCCCGGCGTCAGATTCAGGTCGTTCATGGCGACTAGAATCCGGCGCTGCGATGGCTTCAGCCCGTCGCGCACATCGGGCAACGCACGGCTGACGATCACGCTCATCGCGTATGTGAGATAACTTTCCTTCAGCTCATCTTCAATCGAGAGATCCATCGGCGAGGACGGGGTCTGACCGCCCTGCGGCGGATCATCGGGGGGATCGCCTGCCACCGGCGGGTTCCTTTGTGATCGCGGGGATTATCGTGGGAGTTCTCGGATCGGGCAGACCGCACACCGACGGCCGGACGCACGATCGTGCGGGCCGCCGATGACCGGTGAGCCTCGTCATGATAGCCTTTACCGAACCGTCCGACAACGCCGCTGGGCCGACTACAAGTCTATACCAGAATGTGCTTTGCGACATGAAAGACTCGATCCGGAAGCGGGCCTGTCGCGCCCCGCGTGGGGGACGCGTTTGGGAGCCAAGAATTCTCGCCGCGTCGCGAATGGTCCATGAGCCGTGTCGACCGGAGGTCCAACTACGGTGGCAAACAACTCGCACCCCATTAGAATGAAGCCTCGTGCAGGTTCGACCCGCTTGCCGCGCCGTCGCGCGGTGCGGTGGCCGGGCCGCCACCATGCTGAAAATTGCCCAGCGGATCGAAACGCCCATGCAGAACAAACCGATGCCACCCCCCGCCGCGGTGCCGGAGATCGACCTGAAGGATCGGCGTCTCGCGGCGTTTCTGGCTTGGTTGATTCCCGGCGCCGGTCACGTGTATCAGCGGCGAACCGGCAAGGGCCTGCTGTTCATGGTGTGTATCCTGGGCACGTTTTTCTTCGGGCTGTACCTCGGTCAGGGACGGGTCGTGTACGCTTCCATGCGACCCGAAGACCGGCGTCTCCCCTATTTCTGTCAGATCGGCGTTGGTTTGCCCGCGCTTCCGGCGTTGGTGCAGGCCGCGCGGGTCCGCGGCGGCAAAGAGCCCCTGTGGGGAGGATGGATGGCGCCGCCGACGCTGCGCCTTTCCGAAACCGCCCTCGACACGTCGGGCAATCCGATCCGCCATCCGAATGAACTGGCGCGCTGGCACTACGAGTTACACACCCACTTCGAGCTGGGAACCGTCTATACCATGATCGCCGGTCTGTTGAATGTCCTGGTGATCTTCGATGCATGGGGCGGCCCTCTGGTGTTCGTACCCCATCGCAAACGGCGGCGGAACGATTCGGATTCGAGAGAATCGCCCGCCGGCAGTTCCGCGTTGCAGGATTGACATGCTGATGCCCGCCATCCTAACGGTGCTCTTCGCCACGATGGCCATCCATCGCATGTGGTTCGCTCTGCCGTTGATCGTCGTCGTGAGCCTGGTTTATTCCGCGACGCGCCACGAAGAGATGGGCCCCATGTTAGGGCACGCCGTTCGATTCGCTGCTTGGATCGTCGTTTTCATGTTCATTGTGCTCGGCGTGCTGCTGATGATCACCTGGTTGGTCTAGCAGTTTTGTGCGCACGCCGGCCGGCCGACAGTTACCTCCCGCCGAACGTGCTTTGGCCCACGTTCTTTACTGGAAAAATGGGGCGCATGCAACCAACGCCAACCGGCGTAATTTTCTGGGCAGGCTGTGCGGCCTTGTGGGCGGCCGCCGCCGGCGCGGTGCCGGCCATCGAACCGGCGGCACCACGGGACACTTTCGCGCCGTCTCACGCGGTGTCCCGCCTTTCGCGGGCGATCCCTGCGCAGGCGGCCGACTTCACGGCCACAAATACCCGCATGGTCGGAGCTCTGTGCGAGGACGTCGAGCGGTGGTTTGAAGAACGGACCACGCCCAACGAACCGCGCAATCAGGAACCGTTGCTGCAACAGGCGCGTGTGCTCGTGGCAGCCAAAGGCCACGTCGACCGGGTATTGGACCAACTATTTGCGTCTCGCCGGCTGTTCGCCGACCAACCGGACGGCGAAACGGTGCGGTCGTCGATCCGTAATTACCTGAAGACCATCACGAATCTGATCGAATTGTCGGGAACGTTGCGTTACTTGCTGCGGGACGCTCTGTACGACGTGGCCTTTGCCGTGGCAGGACAGCCCGAACGGCGCGGCCAATTGATTGAAATGCTGCTGGCGAAGCGAAGCTCGATCGGCGCGGCGGTCATGTCCGACGCCCTGTTTGATCCCCCGGAGCAGAGTGTCAATGCCGCCCAGCCGGCCGGATCCGACACCAAGCTGCGGCTGCTGGACCTGATCGCCGTCTCCGGACAGGCGGACCTGGTACCGACGCTGGCCGAATTTCTGGCAGAACCGAACGTTCCGGCCGAGTTGGTGGTCCGGGCGGCGGAAGTGCTGCGGCGGATCGGTCTTCCGCAGGACCCACGGCCCGCAGCGGCTCGGCGTCCGCCCCGCCCCCTGCTGACGGCACGCCGGCTGCGGGAAACTCTGAGGGCCCTTCCCGCCGGGCAGCTCCGTGAACCGTGGGACCGCCGCCGGCAATCGCTCATCGAATGGCTTGATGCGCGCGTGGACGGCGGGATCCGAGGCCAGCGCTACCCGCTGGGAGGAAATCATGTGCGGCCCGGAGACTGGCTGTTGATGCGAAATCCCTCACCCTACAACCGGTTCACCGACCTGTCGCCCGGCCTCTTTACCCACGTGGGCGTGATTACCGTGGAGGTCGGCAGTGACGGACGACGACGCATGGTCGTCGTCGATCTGCCGGAAAGAGGCACGCGAATGCAGGCGACGAACGTCGAAGTTTTCGTGCAGCGAACACTTCACTATGTCGTCCTGCGGCATTCCGACCCCGGCGTCGCCCGGACCATGGCGCAACGAGCGGCATCGGCGATCGGTGTTGCCACCACGTTCGATTTGAACTTCCGCACGCAGAGAGTGTTTGCCCTTCGTGGCCAGCCGCTGAAGGACAAAACCATCCACACCTACTGCGCGGGACTGTTGCTGCTGTGCGCCCAGGAGACGGGACGCGACCTCCGCCATTTCTTTCCCTTCTTCGAATACCCGGCTGGCGGCAAAACGGTCGCGAATCTGGCCCAGCTGGGATTGTCGTTCGGGCGGCAATTCCTTTCCCCCACCGGCGCGCTGTACTCGCCCCATTTGACGATCGTCGCGCGTCGCATTCCCATGTATGAGCCGCGCCGCGAGATTGAAGAAGCCGTCTACGACCATTTCGTGCGGCGGCTGCGCGAACGGGACCTCGATCCGGCGCCCGACCTGCTTCAGAGCCTGCGACTGAAGCTGGTCGAAGCCGCCCAGACGAACACGCTGCTGGCACGTGCTTTGGCCGGTGCGGTGGGCGTTGATGAACGCACCGATCTGGTGGCGGCGGCGAAAGCTATGGCTGTCATTGAAACATTGGACGCAATCGCGCGGGAAAACAGCGAGGCATTTGCGGAGGCCCGCGAGGCATTCTGGCAACCCTCTGTTGAGCAGCTCGCCGCACAGCAGTACTCTCCGGAAGCCATCGACGCCATCCGCAGTTATCGCACTCGCCACCAGGACCTTTATGTTCAGTGGACCGCCCAACAACTCTCCCCCCGCGCGCTACGGATGGCCCTGGTTCGGTACTACGTTCACCGGGGCACACGGCAACTAGATGAGCGTTTTTTCCAGCCGCCGGCCGTTCCGCGGTGAGCGCGGGCGCGGAGCAGCCACGGCCGGGTCGGGGATGGCTGTAGCGAAGATGCAGGCAGCTGGGCGATTTGGCGGAAAAATCTGGTCGCGAAGTCTAAGTGCGATTCAACGGATGGATCGAATTCACCCGATGCCTAAAGGACAGGGGACCCCGTCCGGAACGCCCGTTGTTCGGCCGCAAACCGGTTCCTATAATGCGCTTGACGCATACCGATGGGGGTTCGGAGGATTGGCGGATAAGCCGAGCATTCTGCTTTTGGGGGGCAATAAGGAGGCCGAGGCGGAGCTGCGCGCCCGGTTGGGCGACGCGTTTCGCGTTGAGGTTGTTAACAATCCGGTCCGCGCGCTCGCGCGGCTGACCAAGGATCACTTCCACGGCGTCTACGTCACCTCGGACCATCTGTCCGACGCACTACAGCTCGGCACGCTCGCCCAAAACGATCGCATTCTGGAAGGGATGCCTGATGGGGTGGCCTTGCTGGACGGCGACGCGACGATCGTATGGGCCAACGGCCGGTTGCGCGACTGGAGCGTCGCGGAACCGATCATCGGCAACAGCTTTTATGCGGTGTTGGGCAGCCCGGAGATTCTGGGGCCGGACTTCTGCCCGTTCCATACCGTGTTGGCCACGGGGATGCCCAGCAGTTCGACGCTCCGCTGCGGCGAGAACCGCTACTTGCACGTCCACGCCGCACCGGTAGTCGACGGCGACGGCCCGCCCGAACACTTGATCGTCACGTTGCGTGATGTCAGCGGCGAAGTGCTCCAGCAGCAGAAGCTGGCCGCCATCCACCAGGCAGGTATCGAACTGTCGGACCTGGCACCCGATGAAGTCGCGGACATGACCGTGGACGAACGCATCGAATTGCTCAAGTCCAATATCCTGCACCATACAAAGGACCTGTTGAACTTCGATGTCGTGGAAATCCGCATGCTCGACGAGCAGACCGGGCGACTCGAGCCGTTGCTGGCTGTCGGTATCGCGCCCGAGGCGGCGCGGCGCGATCTGTACGCCCGGCCCAAGGAGAACGGGGTCACCGGTTTCGTGGCCTCCACGGGCAAGAGTTATCTGTGCGAGGACACCGCCGAAGATCCGTTGTACCTGGAAGGAGCCAAAGGGGCGCGAAGTTCGTTGACCGTTCCGCTGGTGCTGCACGACCAGGTGATCGGTACGTTTAACGTGGAGAGTCCCGAGCCGCGGGCTTTCGGGGAGAGCGATTTGCAGTTTCTGGAGATTTTCAGCCGCGATGTCGCCGTAGCCATCAATACGCTGGAGCTACTTGCCGCGGAAAAGGCCAATACGGCCGCCGAAAGCGTCGAAGCGATTCATGCGGCAGTGGCCCTGCCGGTCGACGACATCTTAAACGACGCCGTCAACGTGATGGAGCACTACATCGGTCACGCGCCCGACGTCGAAGAACGCCTGCAGCGCATCCTGCGCCACGCGCGGGATATCAAGCAGGTGATCCATAAAGTGGGCCAGAAGATGGCTCCCCTGCCGGCCCAGCCGCAGGGCCAGCAGGCTGGCAGACGTCCGTTGCTCGTGGGCTGCCGCGTGCTGGTCGTCGATGCCGACGAAAGCGTGCGCAGCGCGGCCCACGCACTGCTTGAGCGCTACGGTTGTGTCGTGGAAACGGCGCACCACGGAGCCGAAGCGGTCTATATGATCCGGAGCCTGGCGCCCGACGACCGCTACCAGGTGATCATCGCCGATATCCGCCTGCCCGATATGACCGGCTTCGAGCTGATGCAAAAATTGCAGAAGATGCTCGACGCCGTGCCGCTCGTGCTGATGACCGGGTTCGGTTACGACCCGGGCCATTCGATCGTCAAAGCACGCCGCCAGGGTCTGCAGGAAGTGCTGTACAAGCCGTTCCGGCTGGACCAGTTGCTGGAAACTGTCGAACGGATCGTCAACGCGCACAAGGCGACCCAGCCATCGTGACCAGGCTGCCGGCGATTTCGGGCGGCGGGCGTACCGCGTAGTGAAACGAACCCGCGCCTGCCGAGCCTGACGGGCGGGCGGATGCAGGGCCCGGCAGGCGCCATGGGTTGCCTCTGACTGCCGCGTGCATCGAGCACGCGACCGCTTCGCGCTTCCTCTGCTCATCAACGCGTTGGCGCTGGCGACGCGTTAACGAGCCGCCGCGGGCCGTCGCATGACCAGCGTCATGGCGAACACCACCAACCCGATCAAGGCCGTTAGCGACAAGGTGGACGGTTCCGGCACGCCGCGCGCCTCGAGCCCGCCGGGAGAGTTCAGAATGTCTACGAATCCATCAATGTCGTCAAAGTCCAGGTCGCCGTCGCCGTCCGTGTCCCCCTTGACCGAGGGCGGCAGACCAAACGTGGATTCGTATTGATCCGGAGCCTGCAGGCCCAGTACGAACGGATCGATATCATCGAAGTCCACATCGCCGTCGCAGTCCAGGTCGCCGATAAGAACCGATCGCGGAATGAAGAACGCTCCCACACGACCACCGTTGCCCAACCCGCTGATCACGTCCAGCAACAAGTCGTTGTCGTTGTGCTCCTCGATATCGCCGTCCAGATCAAATTGCAGGACGCCACCGGGTATGTCCGAACCGAACGATCCGGCCGACCCCGCATAGATTTTGTTTCCGATAGGATCCACGCTCACACCGCCCAAAAAGCCTCCCGGGTGATTCTTGATCCCCTCGATCACGGATCCCGAGACTGCGGGCGTGTCCCCACTGAGATCCAGGTCGTAGGCGATCACCTGGTTGACGTCAGGATTGTTCACCGGGTCAAACGTCTGACTGTCGGCCGTAACCAACCTGCCGTTGCCGGCCCATACGCCAGTCAGCTCTACCCCCGCCGCGCCGTTCAACGTGGCGGCGGCGCCACCCGACGTCGGCGCGTATTGAATCTCCGACGTACCGGTAGCGATAAACAGGAATCCACCGTCATGACTGATCTGATTCGTGCCGGTAAACCCGCCGCTGTTGATTCCCGTGATGAGATTGTCCGTATCTTTGGTGCCATCGAAGTTGTAACGGTCGATATTGCCAATAGCGTCATACAGGTAGAGGAAGCTGCCATCAGAGGCGATGCCACCGTTGAAGTCTGGCAATTCGGGATCGGTGCTGTCGTTCAGACTCGAGTTGATGGCCGTCGCCGCAAACGTGTCCCTCGAAATGCGGTACAGCGTCCCCGCGCTGGCGTTCTCGCCCGGAGACGTCACGAACAGGTCCGACGGCGTGTTGGGATCGAGCATCGCGACGTGGCCGGAAAAGAAACTTGTTTTGGTAAACAGCGTCACGGCCACGGATTGGCTGTTGGGATCGGATTCATATCCATCGCTGTCGGCCCGGGCGGCGTAAACCGGTTCGGCGCTCATGTTGACGATGATGTCCCCTTCGACCCACGGGTTGCTGTACGCGCCGTCGCCTGCGCGGGCGGCAGCCCCGATCACTACCACCATCACGGCACCCAGCAGCGCGACGACGCACGCCGCTCGGTTGACTCTCGTGTAGACAGATTCAGTCGACATCGTTCATGTTCTCCTCGTTATTCTTTCCCCTGCGCTTCTAAACATTGCACCGCGCCGGCCGTCGCGCCCCGTTCGCGTCCGCTTGCGGACATGCCCCGCGCTTGATCATGGTATGGGTTGATCGGGGGCACGCAAGCCGCTTAACGAACATTTCATGCACGGTTGCCATCCCGCGCTGAGGACGGCCGGTGCCTGCCGCACGAGCGGCGTGTGTCCCGCGCGGTCTCGCCGTTCGGGTTTTCATCGAGAAACAACAGACGCTCGATGCCCGCGGCGGGCTCGAACCTGACTGGCAAACCGCGTTGCGGGGACGCGCGGAGTCCGCCCAACGGCCCCCCTGCGGGATGGTGTCCGTGCGCGTCACAACGGGGGGGAATCAACCACCTCTGCGGTATGATCTTTGGGTCGCGACACGGCAGATGTGTGCCGTCGAGCGGAGAGGGGAGATCACCGAGGCAATGGCTACTGTTTTTCGATTTCCACACAGATTCCGCCTGCTCGGATGGCCCGGTGCAGCGGCGTGAACCAGAGTTCTTTTTTCCAGCGCAGGCCCACGGCGTGACAGGTATTCATCAACTCTTTCCGATTGTACGTGCGGCATCGCCACAACCGACTGGTCCACGCGCCCGAGAACGTGTCCTCGGTCGCCAACAGAAACATACGCGCTCCGGGGACCAGCACGCGGGACAACTCGGCCAGGCCCGGAAACGGATCGGGCAAATGTTCCAGGACATACCCGCACGTTACGCAGTCGAAGCTTTGATCGGCAAACGGCATCTGGGTCATGTCGGCTGCGACGTAATCCGGCATTTTTCGCTTCAGCCGCACTCGCGCGCGGCGCAACATTTCAGACGACAGATCGAAGCACGTAACCTCCGCTTGGGGATCCGCGTATCTCAATACGTGTCCGGTCAACTGTCCCGCACCGCTGCCGACATCCAAAATACGGCGTATACCACGGAGATCGAACCTCCGGTCGCGGAACAACCGTTTGCCGAGTGGAATGTGCAGCGACAGCATGCTGCACGTGGCAAGCAGGGCCCCCTGCGGGCCGGAATAAACACTGCGGACCTTGTCGCGGTATTCGCGATAGCTGACGCGCCGGATCAGATCATTTTCAACCAGGCGGTTGACCACCTTGCGGCGGTCGCTGCCGCGACGCATTCTTCCTGGACGGGACTTGAGTGCAGAAGGCATATTCCGACGGTTCCTCATTATCAGATAGATATCCGACGGTAATAGATATACCACTCAAAAAGCAGGACGCCTAGGGCCACCAACAACAGGGATTTCCAGATCTCACGCCGTGCCGGCCGCCACTGCGTCTGGCCCTCAACATCGACATAACCGATCTGAATGTCATCGACGCGGGCGGCCACGTTACTTTCGGATTCCGAAAACAGGTTCACTGCAAAACGCGACTGCGTATCTCCCGATTCTCGGACGTCGTAGATTCCTGTCTGCTCCGTTCGGTGAAACTGGAAAGTCCCATGCCGGTCGGCGAGGACGACTTCGCGTTGGCCGTCCGGCAGAACCACCTGCAATTGGCCGGTCGGTCGTGCACTTTCAAGCACCACGGGTTGTCCCGGCAGAACGCTGTCGGTCGAGTGGGAATCGCCACTGCCGGTCAGGTAATAGAGCACGTTGAGCAAGAACGTCGGAAAGCTCAAGCGACCGAGAGGCCAGTTGGTGTTGAGTTTTTGGCCGTCGTCGGTGCCGCGCACAATGTCGAATCCGAGCACGAGGTCCTCGAAAGCCGCCCGCGGATGGATCGCGCACAGCGCGCCGCGGTCCGAATCAATCAGCACGCCGCTTCCAGGCGGAGGATCCAGGGCCAGCGCTTCGCCGATCAGAATTTCGTCGGGGTGAACCAGGTGCATGACCGGATGCGAAGCATCGGTGTCGATGATTTGCGGCGCGGCGACCGATTCCGCTTCCCAGCCGTTCCGATTCGGAATCGTTCCGATAAACAGCGTGTTGGCTTCGGGCATCTCGGCGGGCCGGCAGCGGTCGAAGATCACCAGATCGAACTGTCCGGATGCGGCAGCTTGGCGGAAGTTTGGTGTTTCGAGTTCTTCCGGCTCCATCCGCTCGACGTCCGCGAAGCGCCGCACGCGTTCGGTAACCAGTGCCCACCAGACGATGTCGTTGCCGGGCGACACAAACAGCACGCGCTTTTGTCGCGGTCGATGAATCACGGCGAAGGCCTGGTTGTCCAGGGCGAGTGCGTCCTCGTGATTCAGCGTGAGACGAAGTGTACCCGATTCGGCCGCAACCAGATCGAAAACAATACGGCTGGAGCCGTTTGGTGGGACGGTGAGTTCGTCGGCGTCGACGAGCGCGTCGTTGAAGAACAGCTCCACGGGTACGGTTACTTCGTTGTCGCCGAAGTTTCGGACCCGCGCGAAGACTTGCCGCTGCTCGTCACTGGCCAACTGCGCGCGGTTGCTCAGTGCGGTCACCGCGACATTGGGCGTATCGCTGCGCCCGATTGGTACGAAGACCGGCGTGAGGTTGCCGAGCGAAAAATCTCGCGACTCCACGTCGTTGAACTTGCCGTCACTCAACACATACAGCGTCGCCGGCAGCGCATCGGCCACTTGTTCGTCTCCTGCTTCGGTGGCGATGCGGCCTGGATTGGCGAGTCCTGCGGCCAGTTCCAGCGCGCCGAGCAGCGATGTTCGGCGCGCGGTCGGTCCCAGCCGACGCACGGCTTGCCGCAGCAAACGGCGGTTGTCGGTGAATTGCTGGGCCACCTGGGCCGTATCGGAAAAGCCAATGACCATGGCCTGGCTGCCCGATTCCATCTGGTCGATCAATTCCAGTACCCGCTGACGGGCCATCTCCAATCGGTTTGGCATTTGGTCCGTGGCGGACATGCTGGCCGACCGATCAATGAGGAAGACGAAGCGGTTGCCGGCCAGTTCGGTTCCCCGCCAGCCCGGCCGCAGCAAAGCCAGGATGGCCAGCAGCACCACGAGCAACTGGAGCAGCAGCAGCAGGTTTTGGCGCAGCCGCTGCCAGATGGAGTTCACGTGCAGGTCTTCGACCGATCTCCGCCACAAGAAGGTACTGGGGACTTCCACCGGCTGCCGGCGGAGCTTCAGAAAGTACAACACAACGATGGCGGGCGGAACCATCGCGAGAATAAGCCATTGCCACCAAACAAGTGTATTGAAAAAGCTGGGGAACATCTTTTCACTTACCGCATCAAGCCCCGCCCGCGAAGATATTGCAGGACCATGTCGGAGACGCTCAGCGAGTTGCGGGCCTGAAGATAGGTCATTCCTCGTCGCGAGCAAAATTGTTTGGCTCCCGTGATCAGCCCGTTCAACGACCGCTGGTAGCGATCCAGCAGTGGACGGCTGATAGTGACGTCCGCTTCGTCCCGATCCTCGCAATCAACCAGTTTCAAGTCTCCGCTGATGGCAGGATCACATTCCTCGTCGGCCAGGACGTGGATGACGTACACATCCAGCTTCTGGGCGGACAGGTAGCGAAGCCCGACTTCGTACCCCTCCTTGTGCATCAGGTCCGTGATGAGCACGACGATGCCTTTGCTGGAATTCCGCAGGCAGAAATTCTTGATCTGCTGGGCAAACGGCAGCCCACCCTCCGTGCGCAGTTGCTCGAGATATTCCGTCATCCGCCACACGTTCCGACGTCCGCGCAGCACGGGACCCGGCGGCATGGCCGCCGACGCCAGGGGTTCGATCTTCACGCGGTCCCCGCGGGCGAGTCCCACGAAGCCCAGCGCGGCGGCCAGCTGCCGGGCCCAATCGAACTTGGAGGGATCTCCGAACGCCATGGAAGCGCTGGCGTCGATGAGCGTATAGAAGTGCAGGTCCTCTTCTTCCTGAAACATCTTCAGGAAGAGCCTGTCCAGGCGCGCGTAGAGATTCCAATCCAGGAACCGCAAATCGTCCCCGGGAACGTAGCTGCGGAAGTCAGCGAACTCGATGCTCTGACCCTTGCGCTTGCTCCGCCGTTCGCCCTTGCGACGTCCCCGGAAAATCTTGCGAGTGACCAGCTCCAGCCGCTCCAATCTGGCCACCAGGTCCGCGGGCAGCAACGGTGACGTTTTCACGGGCATGGGACGTCGCCTGCGTCTACGGGCGGACGCGATCGAGAGCCGGCGCCATTATGTCGTTTCGGCTGCCTGCGCTTCCGCCTTCTCGGGAACGGCTTCCAGTATGTCGAGCAGGATCTGATCGGGTTGAATGTTTTCGGCTTCGGCGTCGAAGTTGAGAATAATTCGATGCCGTAAGGCAGGCAGGTATACACGGCGCACATCTTCGAAGCTGACATTAAATCGGCCGCCTAACAACGCGCGGACTTTGGCTCCCAGGGTCAGCGCCTGGGCGCCGCGCGGACTGCTTCCCCAGCGCAGATACTGTTCCGCGACAGCAGGGGCGAGCGGGCCGCCCGGATGCGTCGCCAGCGTCAGCCGCACGATGTAATCCTTAACGTGATCAGCCAGAATGACTTCGCGCACCAGTTGTTGCCACCGCAGAATCTCTTCGCCGTCCATAACCACACTCGGATCTTGAACCGCGGGCTGTGTCGTGCGGTCGATGATGACCGACAACTGTTCTGGCGTGGAATAGCCCACCAGGAGTTTGAAAAAGAAACGGTCCAGTTGAGCCTCGGGCAGCGGATACGTTCCTTCCTGCTCGATGGGATTCTGGGTGGCCATCACGAAGAACGGCTGTTTCAGCCGGTGCAGCACTCCGCCGATGCTGACCGATCCCTCCTGCATTGTCTCCAGCATGGCGGACTGTGTCTTCGGCGTGGCGCGATTGACTTCGTCGGCCAGGCAGATTTGCGTAAAGATGGGTCCCTTCTGGAATTCAAAGATCCGCTTCCCTTCCGGGGTTTCCAATACCATGTTGGTGCCCAGAATATCGGCCGGCATCAAGTCCGGTGTAAACTGGATCCGCGCATAGTCCAGGCGGAGCACACGGGCAAGGGTGCGGACCAGCAATGTCTTTCCCAAACCGGGAACGCCTTCCAGCAGGCAATGCCCCCCTACAAACAGGCAGGTAAGCAGGCCGTGCACGACGTCGTCGTGTCCCACGATGACCCGCGCGAGCTGTTCCTGCACTGCCGTATACCGCCGCGAGAATTCCGCAGCGCGCTGTTCGATTCTTTCCGTCGTGCTCATCGTTGATCCCTGCGGTCCTGCCATACTTTGTGTTTGGCCTTCAGCAGCCGTTCGGTATACGTAGGTTCGTTCGGTTCGCCAGACGACGGCGGGCTGGATTTGGCCGGCTCCGCGGGCTCGCTTCGTTCCGGTGCATAGGGTGGCTCTCCAGGCGGCGCATCGGTTTCAAAGCGGGAGGACGCTCGCCGCTGTTGGATGTGCTGGCTTACTTGGGCTTTCCGGCGACGAAGGCGATCCATGGTAGCCACTGGTTGCCTCACGGCATCGCGGCCCAACAAACGATCGCGGAGGCGGCCGAGATACGCGAATACCCAGGCCAGGCTGAGATGCACGCGGCGCACGAGGACGTCACAGAAAAGCACGCAGGCGGCCAGCAGCACCAGCGGTGGCCACACATCCTGGCGGGCCGTGGCGGGAGGCGTGTCGCGCCGGAACGGATTGGCGTCCAGCCAGGCCTGGGGATCATCGGACGTGGCGGCGGGGATCACCGTACCGGGCCGGCCTCCGGCCGGCGCCAGCGACGCCATGGTCGTGAGCAGCGGGAGGTTCGTTTCGCGGTCCCGGTATTCGGCCGAATAGGGCACATCCAGTCCGGTCAACAAGGGCGGATTTCCGGAACCGGGCTGGATCACGACCAAATAGCTTCCGGCAGTCTGGGCCTCAAATTGCCCGATGTAACGGCCGGACGACACCTGTTGGAAGGCGACCGCCTGGCTCGACATATCGGGCATCACGACCCGGCCCGTCAGATTCAGCAGATTCAGATACTCGCCCTCCGCGTCAAGCGCGGTCACCACGATCCGAGCCTGACCATCTTCGATGTCGGTAGAAATGGTGAAATCGCCTTGCTGTTGCGAGGGCCGCATCGACCACCGTACCATCTGGCTGAACAACTTATCGTAGTGTTCCCACCCCGGCCAATCCGTGGCCCATCGCTGGCCGGTATCGGTGGTCCACGCCACGGCTTTGCCAAGTCCGTAGGTCCAGCTGGCCAGCAGGGCACTGTTGGTCCCCCCGACCGGTCGGGGGGCACTCAGAGCGACCTCTACCAGCGGACTCTCCTTGACGGTGGTCAGGACGAAACCGGTGATGGGACGAATGGCCGGCGGGATGCCCTTGAGCATTTCGTGGGGAAAACGAATCTCGGGCACCAGGCCCCGATCGTCTTCATAAATCAGGGGCCGCGCGATGCGGCGTACCTCACGCTGGTAGATCCGCGGCAACGCCTTCGGATTGTTCACGACGTAGTATTTGCCCCCCGTGATCGTGGCGATGCGTTGCAGGGGCGTACTTCCCGGTGGGCCGTGGGTCCCGACGGCCACCGTGGATACCTTGACGCCCTGTTGTTTCAGCGCGCGGATCGATCCCAGCGGACCGTAACTGGGGGGTGACGGGTCGCCGTCGCTGATAAGGATCATGTGCTTGACGGCCGCGTCCTGGAGACTGGCGAAGCCGGCTGCCGCCATTTGCATGGCCGGTTCAAACTGAGGCATGTCGCCGGGGGTCATTTGGTCGAGCATGGCCAGCATATGCTTCCGGCTGGGACCGACGCGAATCAAGCCTCCTTCCACCTGTCCCCACAGCCACGAGTCGATGCCGCTCCAATGAATCAAACCGCAGTAGTCCTGCGGGCCGAGGGACTTGATGGCTTCCCGCGCGACGAGCTTCTGCCAATAGTTGCCCCGTGCCATCTCCGACGCATGCATCAACAGCGCGAGGGCGCCGACCGGGACGACCTCTGGATTCTTGACCTGAAAATCTACCGGCATCGCCTGTTCCAAGGGACTGTTGGTCCATCCGCCAACGCCGAAACTGTGGGGACCGCCCAGCATGATCAGTCCGCTTCCCAATTCATGCGTGTTGCGGACAAGCATACGTATCTGTTCGTCGGAAAAATGGACGATCGTCTGGGCATCCTCCCCGCTGCTGCGGGGAACGTCGGCCAGGATGACGGTGTCGTAGCGCTGCAATTCCGCGAGACTGGAAAACAATCGGTCGCTGGATTGGACGGTGACTTCCAAACCTTCGTTACGCAGGCGTTCGACGAGGTAGTCGAACTGGCCCTTTCGCGCCCAGTCTTCGATCAGCAGTACCTGGCCGCGCCCCCTCACGTGCGTGAAGGTCGACGCGCGGTTGTTTTGAGGTATCGCGTCGGTGGCGGGATCGTCGGGGAGAAACCGGGCCTCGTACGAGTAGAAATCTGGCTGGTCGATCTGTTCGCGAATTGAGAAAACGCGCTTGCCGGGAGACAATTCAACGGCGTTGTCCGCCAGGATCTCCTCGCGCTGTCCTGCCTTCCGGATGATTCGCAGCGTTCCTCGAGCAGGCCCCTGATCGTCGGCCTTGCCGCTACGCGTGACGACAACGCGAAGGTCAAACGGTTGACCGCGCCGCACGTCGGGGGGAAGCGTGATGCGTTCCAGGGCCACATCACTGCGCACGCGGAGCAGCACGGGCAGGACGTCGATGCTGACTCCTTTTTCCGTCAGCGTGCGTGCCTGCGTCAGCGCGTCCCCCAGGTTTTGATTTCCATCGCTGACAATCACGACCCGTTTGGCGGTGTCGTGAGGAAACAAAGCCAGTGCCAATTGAAACGCGTCGGCCAGGTTGGTGTATTGGCCATCCACCCGACTTTCGACGCGTGAGGCCAATTCGATGTCGAAGTCGATGGGTGGGACTTCTACGGCCGCATCACGTCCGAACACGACGACCGCCACGCGATCGTCGTTCTCCCGATGCGCCGCGACGGACGCATTCACAAAGTCCATCATCTTCGCCCGCTGGGAAGCCGGGATGCTGAGGGAAACGTCGAGCAGATAGGTGACGGTCATCCGGCCGCTGGTCCGCACGAGCTGGCTTTCCGCCAAAGCCAGGACGAGCAGGATCACGACGATGGCACGCAACGCGACGACGACCAGCCAGCGGGCCGTGCCCAGTCCAGCGCGACCCCGAAGACTGAGCCACACCACGGCGGGCAGCAGAAAGAGCAACAGGCAGAAGTACGCCGGCTGATCGACGCCTAATCGGTAATCCAGCATGATACCCCCGCGCCGGCCGACGCGCGCTGAGATCGGCCGACCGGCCCTACGTTTTCACTGGCGGTCGCCACGAGAAACGCCTTTTCATCGATGGCGGACGGCATGCGCAGCATGTCACAGTTTGATGTGCTGTACTCGATGATTGTTGGTATCCACCACGTGGATTCCGCCCTGGCTGTCGCACGCCAGGGCCCATGGATTATTCAATTGGCCGGGCTTTCGACCCCACGTTCCCCAGCAGCCTAGAGACCGGCCCTGGCGGTTGAATTTCTGCACGCGGCTGTTTCCGAATTCGCAGACAAAAATGTGCCCCTGGCCGTCCAGGGCCAGGTCGTAGGGATAGTACAGCGCGCCGGGTGCGTGGCCGGCGTTTCCCCACCCCCCAATCCGCCGTCCGTCCGTATCGAATACTTGAATGCGGTGATTGCAGGCGTCGGTCACCCAGATATTGTCGTCGCGATCGACCGCCAGGTTCTGCGGTCGAATAAACTGGCCGGCCTCCGACCCGTGCGCGCCCCACTGCCGCATGAATCGCCCCTGGGGCGAAAACTTCTGGATCCGATCGTACTCGCCGTATTCGGCCACAAAATAATGGCCGTGAGAATCGCAAACCGCGTCGGTGACAAAGCCGAATTCGCCCGGCGCGTTTCCTGGACGGCCTCCAATTGTTCGCTCTTCCAGCAATTCGCCCTGAAGGGTGTAACAGAGCAAGCGAAAATAGTGCGTATCGGCCACCAGTAGCGTCGAATCGGGACCGACGGTCAACCCCGAGGGCTTGCCGTTGGCGGATACTGGTGTGCGCCAGCCACGCAAATATTTTCCGCGGATGTCGAAGACCTGGATGCGGGCGGTCATGTCCACGATGTACAGATGATCGTCGTTATCGATGGCCACCGCCCGTGGTTTCTGTAGCCGCCCCTCGACGATGCCGCGACGTCCCCAGGCAGCAATGAGCCGTCCGCCGCCGGGGTCGCTCGGACCACAACCCGACACGGATAAACTGGCGGCGGTCGGCCATACCGCCGTACCCATTTGGAGAATGGCCTGTCGGCGATGGATCGCTGGCTCCGGCATGGACGTCCCGCGCTGACGGATAGCTCCTGGAAGTTAACCGTGTATTGTACCGATCGGCCTGGCGGCGGCCCGATCGTCGCCAGTTGCCGGCGGCTCCCGTCGCGTCGCCGTACCTTGACCCTCGGTCTCAAAAAGTTTTATAGTAACGTCTTGCGCCTGAATTGGTGTTCGGCGGCTCGGTCTTCGCTGAGATCCCTTGGATAATGCCACCTTTGGTCATCGACATCCGAAAGGCGGATGACCTTCGCGATGCCGTCCATCGCGCTGTCCAGGAACTGGCCGAAGGCCGTATCGTAGCGTTTCCCACGGAAACCGTGTACGGTTTCGCGGCCAGCGCGCACTGCGAACAGAGTGTGGCGAGCCTGTTTGAACTGAAAGGCCGTTCCACCGCACAACCGCTGACGCTGGCGGTAAAGAGTGCCGACGAGGCGTTGGACTACGTCCCGGACATGTCGCCGCTGGCCCATCGTCTGGCTCGCCGCTGCTGGCCGGGGCCGATCACGCTGGTGGTCGATGCCCGGCATCCAGACAGCCTGGCCGCGCGATTGCCGGACACAGTCCGGCAAGCCGTGATGCCCCAGGGGACGCTGGGGTTAAGGGTTCCCGCCCACAACACGGTGACGGATGTCTTGCAGATGATGCCCGGGCCGATCGCGCTGACCAGCGCCAACCTGTCCGGCAAACCCGATGCCACCTGCGCCGATCCGATTCGCGACGGTTTCGGGGACCGGGTGTCGCTGATTTTGGATGACGGTCCGACCCGCTACGGTCAACCTTCAACCGTTGTCCAGGTGGATGGAAAACTGCTCCGGATTCTCCGCGAGGGCGTCGTTCCGGAGGCAACCGTCCGGCGATTGTCGAGTCTGATGGTTCTTCTGGTCTGCACGGGAAACACCTGCCGCAGTCCGATGGCGGAAGTGCTGACGCGCAACCTGATCGCACAACGCCTCGGGTGCGATATGCAGCAGTTGGACGATCGCGGAGTGATCGTCATGTCCGCGGGATTGGCTGCCATGGCCGGAGGCCGACCGACTCCGGAAGCGGTTCACGTCATGAACGACATGGGACTGGCGCTGGACGACCATGCATCACAGCCGCTGACCGAGCAACTGGTACGCCATGCCGACCGGATATTCACCATGACCGCAGCGCATCGCGCGGCGATCGTGGAAACCTGGCCCGATGCCGCACAACGAACCGAACTGCTCCGCCGCGACGACCAGGACGTAACCGATCCCATAGGCGGAACGATCGATATCTATCGACGTTGTGCGGAACAGATAAGAATAGAACTCGGATCGCGGATCAACGATCTTGAACTGACCTGACGGGCGAACGAACGTGGCTGCGGCCGGCATGTTGTGGATCGCATTTCGTACGCATCGTTTTCCGATAATCCAAACAGGACATTTATTGACGGCTGCGCGGGCAATGAACCCGGGCGCTGGCTTCCAACGCCCCGTTCGCCGGGCTTCCGTTGGTCGCCCCGGGGCCATCAGCAGCGCGTTGTTGAATAAGTTTGCCGCCAGAAGTCCGGTTGGAGCGTGTGCCCCTTGCCGAGACCATCGCGAAGCGCGTCGCGCTCGGTGACGGTCCCTCGGAGAAAGGTTCCACATGAGAATCGCTATCGGCAGTGATCACCGGGGTTATCACCTGAAGGGTCACCTCGTCAGGTTGCTGCAGCAAGACGGACACGACGTGGTCGACGAGGGGACGCACGGTCCGGAGAGCTGCGACTACCCCGACTTTGCGTCGCGCGTCGCCCGCAAGGTCAGCCAGCAGGAGGCGGATCGCGGTATTCTGGTGTGCGGCACAGGCATCGGCATGTCGATTGCCGCCAACAAGTTTGCCGGCGTCTTGGCAGCTCCGTGTTACGACGAACTGACTGCCGAAATCAGTCGCCGCCACAACAATCTCAATGTTCTCTGCCTCTCTTCCGACATGACCAGTGAACGGCACGTGGATCAACTGGTCCGGACATGGCTTCGCACCGAATTCGAAGGCGGAAGGCACGCCCGCCGCATGCATAAGATCGAGCAGATCGGCGGGGCCCGCGACACGCCTTCATCGACGGCCTCCCGGGATGCGTAACCGCGCGCGTGTACGGCGGGGGACCCGGCCCGTCATGCGGTTTCGTGCGCGAGCAGCTTGAGCATGGTTTCGCGGAGTTGCCGCAACTTGATGGGCATCGTCATGGTCACGCGGCGGTTATCCGTCGCGGCCTCGTCCTGCCAATCGCGATGGCGTTCGTCCAGCAGTAGGATGGCGGGAATGTGCTTGGTGTCGGCGGATTTGCACAGATGATTGAATGTCGTGAGCGTTGATTCTCCGATGGATCCGCTGCTCAGCACAATCAGGTCCGCCACGTTCGGGTCATCGTAAAACCGATCCAGGGCCCGCTTCGGATCGCTTGTTACCAGCACCCGATAGCCGCGACGCTTGAGTTGCTTGCGAAACAGGTCCTGCAAGCCGGCATCGGCTTCGACAACCATAATCGTGTGCGGACGACCGTGTGGATCGACGCCCTCGTTGCGGGCGCTCAGCTCGGCCGCCCGGGGCTCGTGCTCGCCGGCGGCCGTCGCCGACTTGGTCAGCCGGGAAACGACCTGCTTGAGTTCCGCCACCATTTCGCCCGGTGTCTGGTAGCGGCGCTCGGGATCAAATTCCAACGCCCGCTTCACAACCAACGCAGCGGCAGGGGGTACCTGTGGGGCTGCGTCCGGTAACGGCGGAATGTCGCGAAAGCGCGATTTGCTGAGGCGCTGAATGGGATTGCGCGTTTCGACCAGCGCCGGGCGGCCCGACAGGAGATGATAATAAATGCAGCCCACAAAGAAAATGTCGCTGCGCGAGTCGTCCTTCCGAACTCCGGTTCCCCGTTCCAGCCCCGCGTAGTCGATGGTCCGCGGGTTTGCCAGATCGGCCAGGGCTTCCTCACTGAGATTCGTGTCGGCACCGGCCAAACCGAAATCGACAAGCTTGGGCTGCCCGCGGCTGGATACCAGAATGTTCGAGAGCTTGATATCCCGATGAGAAATCCCCTTACCGAAGGCGTAGTCCAGCCCACTGGCAACTCCCAGAATGAGTTGCGTGGCTTCCAACGGATGCATCACCTTGCGAATCTTGATGAATTCGCGCAGATTTCTCCCTTCCACGAATTCCATCACAATATAGTGCGTCATCCCCTGCGAAAAGACATCGTAAATCGGCACGATGTTGGGATGCTTCAGCGCCTGGCACAACTGGCCCTCGCGATAGAATCGGTCCGCCTGTTCGGGATCATCGCTCCAGCGTCGCCGCAGTACCTTGACGGCGACGAGCTGGTTCGTTTTGCGATGGGCCGCGCGATATACCCGTGCGAATGTCCCGCTGCCCACCATATAGTCGACCTTGTAATCTCCGTAGAAAAAACCGGTCCGGAAATTACTGAGAAGGCGCTCGAGCTGAAAATTCGTCAGCAGTTCACGGCGCAAGAGTATCTGCTGGAACGCTGCGGAACTGACGTTCCGCGTACCGGCCTGGGCCCATACGTCACGCAGCTGTTCCTCGCTGACCAGGTCCAGATCCAAAGCACGCTGCGCCAACTGTTCCGCGGACATCTTGGCCATGGCAGAGCTTCATCCCCATCCCAGCCGTCACGCCAACCACCTGACACCACCCCCCAGGTGCAAGCGAATGGCTTGTCTCGCCGAGGCCGCATTCCCACGCACGGAGGTCGTCGCGCAGCGGCACCGCGCTCGTGGTGACCAGCCTCGGTACACGGGAGCATCAGAGTGCCCGGCAGCACGAAACGCCACCACGCCGGCCCCGGGGCCGCGGAGGACGAACATCCTGGCTGCCTGTGAATCCGCCGGCCGCGAAGGGAGCCATCATCGACGGGACGGCCGCCTCAACGGATGCCACCTCTCTCGTGTTCCGGTCGTGCCCGGTCATGGGCGCTGAAAGCCGAGCGCCGATCGTCCGAACATCCCTGTTTAATGTATTCCAGCCGGCGCACAGCCGCAATCCGGACCCGGACGCCGACCGGCCCCCACTCCCGCCAGGCAGCCGACTACAGCGTGTCTTCCTCGAGTTGGCCGCGGTATTGATCACGTTCGCGACGCGTCGCTTCCAGGTCGAACAGCAAGTACTTCATGTCCAGCCTCAACTGGCTCAATGCTTCTTGAACCAAGGCCAGGATTCGCCGCCGCCGCCGTGTGGCCTCCATCACGCCGCATACCACCGGGGCGATGGCCTGCCGCTGCTGATCGGGAAGGCCATCGACCGCAGCCATCAGCCGTTCGACGTCCGCCGGAAGCTGATCTGGCCCGACAGTGCCGATTCGTGATACTTCTGACATGGTGATCTTCTCCTTGGGGGGGGTTCATTGTCGTGACAACTAGGAGCACGCCTCGTGCCCGAGAAGACCGCCGCGTCCGAGAATTCTCACAAACTGTTGTCAGATAAAGACTTGGCAATTGCACCTGGCGAGCCGATCGTGTGACTTCGATTCACGCCGGAGCAGGCAATGCAGCAGACGCACTGACGCAAACGGTTTTTATTGTTCAACTTAGCAATATCCGAGGGCCCTCCGCACGCGTCGCCATTAAGCATCACGATGATGATCAAACCCGTCATCCTCCGGATATTTCGAGGCTCCAGGGCTGGCGGGTTGGGAGATCCGTGTGCAGGTAGTCGCTTCGGATTGGCGACCAACGACCTGGGCGGGGAAGCATCCGGTGGTGAGGAAACCCGTCTGATGCCGCATGGAATGTGGATCAGCTTGCTTGTCCTGTTGTCGGCGGTCCGGCTTCACGCGGCGGTTCGCTACGATTTCGATGGATCTGACGTCTCCTGGCGGCCTGCCGGAGGGGATGTCGGCTACCGCCTGTTGGCCCATGCCCGGGTGGGCGGTTCGCAAGCGCACGACGGCCAGCGCTGCGAGCACCTCCGGTTCACGGCCTCCAACGGTTCGGCCCTGTATTTTTCCCATTTTGTGCAGCCCGCTCGGGTCATCGACGAATTGCGTCTCACGGTATGGGTCCGTTCCGACCGGGCTCCGGTCCGACTGCTGGCCCGCATCGTGTTGCCCAGATCCAAGCATCCGGAAACCGGGCAACCGCATACCGTGCTGGTTTCAGGCCCGCGACTCGACCCGTCCCTGGGGTGGCAACCCCTGGAGCTCGGCGGAGTTCCAGAACAGTTGGAGCGAGAAGTGTGGACGTTGCGCGGTCGCTTCCGTTCGTCGGTCGATTCGCGCGAAGCCTATATCGACCAGGTCGTCCTGGACCTGTACGGCGGGCCGGGCCCCACGTCGGTCTGGATCGACACGCTCGAGCTGACCGGATTCGTCCCCCAGAGCACGGACGACAGCGGCGTTTCCGATGCGGCGCCCGTGGACGTCGCGGGCGACGAACCGGGCGATTCCGTGCTGCATCCGCGCCGTGACGGATCCATTTTCCTCGTCGAGGACTGGCCGATCCTGCCTCGCATGATCCGGTATCGGGGCGAACCGTTGAAGTTACTTAAGGGTTTGGGGTTCAACCTCGTGCAATGTGCGTCGTTTCCATCCGCGGACGTGCTGGCCGAAGCACGCCAGGCGCAGGTGGGTCTGGTGTGTCCCTGCCCGCTTGGTTCGGAGGCCGCGCCGGGTCGAGCCGCGATGAATCCCGTTGTGGCCTGGCATCTGGGAGATCCTCTGGCGGGCCCTCAGTTGGACGAGATCCAAAATGCCGCGCGCCGAATTCAGCGCGAAGATCCCCGTCCCGACCGCCCGATGATCGGGCGCGCCGTCGCCAAACACCGCGCGTACAGCCGCCTGCTGGATATTCTGCTCACCGGTCGGGATCCGATCGGTTCGAGCCAGACATTGGCGGAGTATGCCAGGTGGCTCAATCACCGCCCACTGCTGGTGCGACTCGGGACGCCATTGTGGGTACACGTCCAGACGCAACTGCCCGAGGCGATCCTGAAGCAGCGCGCCGCGCTGGGGTTTTCCGGCACGTCGTCGCACTCGGTGGATCCGGCGCAGATCGAGCAACTGGCATGGATTGCCCTATCGACCGGTGGCCGCGGTTTGGCCTTCGACTCCAGAACCTCAC
Source organism: uncultured Pirellulales bacterium (assembly GCA_964573605.1). Lineage (GTDB taxonomy): Bacteria > Planctomycetota > Planctomycetia > Pirellulales > JBBDJB01 > CAZNKT01. The sequence goes on along the minus strand of CAZNKT010000001.1, from coordinate 19,470 downwards.
TGGGCGGCCGCGATCTCGAAACGCGTTACCGCGCGCTGGCGCTGCAGATGCTCAATTTGAAATTAAAGCTGGTCGAGCCATGGCTGGCCAGTGCGTCGCCCGAGGCTCACATCCAGGCGGTGGGCCCGGTCGACCACGGCACCGCGAACGTCACAGCGGCCGTGCTTTCGAGCCGGGCCAACCGGGCACGGATCCTGTTGCCGATCCGCTGGGAGCCAGCACTGGGCAACGCGGCGGGGTCTCGGGGCGATGGTCCCGTATCGTTCGTCGTTCCCGCCGTGCCGGAAACTTACGAGGCTTACCTGGTCACGCCCGTCGCGCTGCCGCGGCTGCCACGGGAACGGGTCACCGGCGGCGTGCAGGTGACGCTGGATTCCTTGCATACCACAGCGATCATCTTGCTGACACAGGACCCGCTTGTCGAAACGGATATCTCGCGACGAATCGCCCGGCAAAGGAACCGCGCCGCGCGGCTCGGCCGCGACCTGGCCGCGATCAAACTGGAACGGTCCGAATCCGTCGAGCAGCGGCTGGGGGGCTTAGCGGATAAAGACGAGCTGGCGTCGTCGCTGCTGGTCCGGGCCCGCGCGGAACTTGCTCGATGTGACGCGATGCTGCAGGCCAGCAATGCCGTTCGTGCTTTTGAGCACGCGGAAAACACGTTGGCTCTATCGAGTAGTTTTTTCTCCACCTACCGGAATCGAGCCGCCGATCGTGGGAACCAAGCGGTGTCCAGCCCGCTGGGGACCGCTGCCGCTTTTCTGGCGGATGAACACCGATTCCGACAACGAATCGCCGCGGCGCATTTCGGCCCGAATCGCCTGCAGGGTGGCGACTTCGAAGCGCTGACCTCGATTTTGCACGCGGGTTGGAAAAACGAGCAGTATCGTGAAGAAGGCGTCGGATCGGCGGTCCAACTTTCCCCGTCGCAACCGCACGGAGGTAGGTTTTGTTTGCAACTGCGTGCGTGGCCGATCGAACAGCCTCACGAATTTCTCGGTTCACCACCGGTATGGGTGACAACACAGCCCGTGCACGTCGCGGCCGGCGATATCGTGAGGATGCACGGTTGGGTCCGTGTACGAACTCGCGTTCGCGGCAGCGTGGATGGTTTGATGGTCGTCGATTCACTCGGCGGTGAGACGCTGGCCCCACGGTTCACTTCCACGGCGGGCTGGCAGGAGTTTACGCTCTATCGCGTGGCGCCGGCGGCCGGTTCCGTGTCGCTCAGTCTGGTATTGACGGGTTTGGGCGAGGCGGAAGTGGACGACGTGAGCATCGCCACGCTGCAGCGTACCGATCCGCCCGCGGCCCTCGATGCTCAGCGATTACCCAGGCCCGTAGCGGCGACGCCCCGGTGATGTCGCCCTGATGACGGTGCGACAGCGCCGGCTTCCGTGGGGCAGTGTGAAGCGCGCCAACGGAGATGTCCTCGACACCTGTGGGAACGACTGGCTTCCAAGCAGAGTCCGATTAATCCCACCACCACTGCAGATCGTCCAGCGCCGACATGTCGACCGCGCCGCGCGCCGCATCGACGTGGCCTTGTTCGTCGGGCAGCAAGCGATCGGCATCCAGCGCCCGGTTCGGACGAATCTGCACGCCACCGCCGATGGGAGTCATCAACCGATTTCCTTTCCACAGGCTGTTGACGGCGGTCTCGGCAAAACGCGGTGCGGGAAGGGTTTCTACGGGCAGGATCTGTTCGTCGCCCAGCACACCCAGGGTCCAGGCGCTCTGGCCATAATAGTCCTGCTGCTGGATGAAGGCGGCCGCCACCGCCAGATCGATCATACTGCGCAACTGGGCAAAGACAGGGGCTTTCGCGGCCAATTCGGGATACTTGCGCGTGAATTCGCCGACGAACATCTGGCTGGCGCGATTTGTTCGTCGCGCGGACGATCGACCGCCGTCCTGTCCGACGAGTTCGCTTTCGCTGATTAACTTGACGCCCAGACCCACAAGCTCCATGGCCATGGTGTCATCGCTGACGCGGACACATTCGTAGTTGGGGACGAAATACCATCGTTCCAATGCGTTGCGGCCGACAGCCGCTGGATTGGCACGTTCCACGTAGCTGGCCAGTTTGACCGGCGGCTGCTCCAACCCGATTCCGATCAGCTTCATGCGGTAATCTGCTTCCACGAGCACCTGGGCAAAATGGCTGCTGGCCGGGACGCCGCCAATCGTCACTTTCTGCGGGCCGAGGCTGTTGCGCAATCCGGCCACGATGAATTGCGTGTCCGACGGCGTGGCCCGGCTGCCCACGCGACGCAGGAACTGCTGCATGCGAGCCAGTCCTTCGGCCGTCGGATCGATCGAGCAGTAAATGGCCGGTGTACTCGCGCCGCTCGGAGGAAAGGCTCGCACAGCGACGAGCAAATCTTCGAGCAGGATGGTGGGCCGGCCGCTATCCAGACCGATGGTCCGGCCCGAAAGGTCTTCGCCCCATCCTTCGGCCGGGCCGGCCAGGACGATGTCGCGCGTCTGGGGATAGTAGAAGACGTATTGGATGCGTGTCAGTCCCGCCAAACAGCGCATGCTATCGGTCACTCCGGCATTCCTCTCGAGCCGGTCCCGGATGGCGGCTTCCAACCGGACGAGCGATACTTTGCGCAGTCGACTGACGTGGGCGACGTCTTGCTCGAGTGCCGCGCGGGCCTCCAACAGGCGTTGTCGAGCCAGTTGGCCGGTCGGATCTCGAAAGTAGCGCGTCCGCAGAACGCCGTCGGCATCGATCACCACGCCGGAGCCGCCTTGGGATCCAATGGTATTGCCGCCCGTGGTACCGCCCCCACCGAGGCCGCCACCGAGCCCGCCGCCACCCCCGCCGAGTTGGGCTTGGGCGCTGGAGCCAAGCAGCAGGACGGTCGCGGTCAGTGCCGCGCATGTCCACGCACACTGTCGGAATCGGCTGACGACCATGACGCATACCCCTTTTCTGGAATTGGCGTGTCCGGCGTGCCGGCCTGCGGCCCGCGTTGGTGTGGTGGAAACGCAGGCAGGTTCTCTGGATCGGTGGTGGAACCCGGTGACAAGATCGATCGATCGGCCGGCAACGTTACTCTTTCGATCTTAATTGGCCGGCTGCACGGCAGCAAGGAATTTTGAGGGGGCTCGAGGCCTGGACGGCGGATTTTGGCCGGTTTTCCGAGGGCTCTGTCAACGGGTACGCCTCCGCGGGCGTTTTTGACACACTCCGGCGCAGGGGCTATGCTCAAGCGGCATTGCCAGAAGCTTTTCCGCCGTTTTGCTGCCCTGCCCGTGGGCGGATGCCACATCTTTTGTTCGGCACACTACCCACGCGGCGACCCAAAACAATCCGGGACGATGACCCCGCGAATCTTTCCACTGCTGCGTTTGGCGCTGCTTGCCATGGCAGGCGTGGCATCGTGCGCGCCAGGCGAAACGCGGGCCGGCAATCGGTTGCGACTGAAATTTACCGCCGGCGCGGAACTTCGGTACACGCTGACGCAGGACACCACGATTACGACACCGTCGGGGGAAAACCTTCAACAGACATCCGTTACGCAGGCTACCGACATCGTGTGGCGGGTCGAAGCCGTTGACGACAGCGGCAACGCGCGGATTCAGCAGAGGTTTTCCCGGATGCGTTTGAAAGTGAACGGGCCCGCGGGCATCCGTTTCGAAATCGATTCTGCCGATGATCGTCCGCCCGAAGGTCTGGCGCGTTCGATCCATCCGGTTGTGCAGGCGCTGGCACAGGGGACGTTTACGCTCCTGATGACGCCGCGCGGCGAAATCTTGGAAATTCATATGTCGGAAGACGTATCCGCAGCGCTGCAGAAAATTCCCGGTTCCTCCATGCTCGGGGATATGGCCAAAAAAGAAGGTCTGACGCAGATGATCAAACAGGCCATGCCCGTATTTCCTGAAGAACCCGTGGAGAAGAACACCACCTGGAATTCGGCGTTCTCGCTGAAGAACCCCATATTCGGTCAGCAGGTCGTGCGGACAACCTATCGGTATGAAGGCGAGGAACAAGTCGACAACCGGAAACTCGACCGGATAGGCATTCAGGTCGTCATGCAAATCGAACCGGATGCCGCCGCGGCGCCCGCCGCCATGAAAGTCATCGAACAGGATTCCTCCGGGGCACTGTTTTTTAACGGAACCGAGGGGCGTGTTGAGTCGTCCCGGATCACGCAGTCGATGCGGATGCAGATTCAAGTCGCGGGCCAGGCGATGCAGCAACAGATTGAGACCCGGACCAGGCTCCATGTGACGCCCGTGGAAGACCCATCCAGCGAACCGTGAATTTCGTCGAATGGCGCGCTCACGGGGACAAAGTCTTTCGCCGGGAAGGAAGGACGAGATTGAGAGACCTCCGGTTTTTTCTCCCAACCGTGATCGTACGGATGCCCCACGATCGGTGGGGGCAAGCGCTGCTCATGAAGGTGTACCTTCTCGCAGCCACGCTATGGGTCGTGGGTGCCGCGATCGGCGCGGACGGTCGATCGTGGATGGCCGGCACCGCCAGCGAACGGATCACGCCCGCCGCACCGATGTGGATGGCCGGCTACGCCTCGCGTGATCGACCGGCCGAGGAGACGGTCAGCGAGTTGTGGGCCAAGGCGCTTGTGCTGCAGGATCCCGGCGGACACCGCGTGCTGCTGGTGACGATGGACCTGATCGGCATCGACCGCGAGCTGTCGTCGACCGTTTGCCAACGCCTGGAACGGGAACTCGATCTTGCCCGGGACCAGATTGCCCTGTGCGCGTCGCACACGCACAGTGGCCCCGTGGTGGCACGCAATCTGCGGCCGCTCCATTATTTCCTCCTTGATGACGTTCAACGAAATGCGATCGATGACTATGCCGCATCGCTTGTCGGTCAGATCAGCGGCATGGCCGCTCGCGCCATTGCCGGGCTGCAGCCGGTAGAATTGACGTGGGGCAGCGGTACCGCGACGTTTGCCGTCAATCGTCGGGAAAACCGCGAAGCGGACGTTGCGGCGCTTCGCAGGGAAGGGAGACTTCGAGGGCCCGTTGATCACGATGTTCCCGTGCTGGCGGTGCGGCAGGCGCGTGGCCACCTGCTCGCCGTTGTTTTCGGTTATGCATGCCATGCGACGGTACTTAGCGGGTATGGCTGGTCGGGGGATTACCCCGGATTTGCCCAGCAGGCGCTCGAGGAGCGGTACCCGGATGCGACGGCCTTGTTCTGGGCAGGCTGCGGAGGTGATCAGAATCCATTGCCTCGCAGGTCCGTCGACCTGGCACGCGATTACGGACGGAGACTGGCCGACGCCGTCCAGGCGGAGTTGGACCGGCCGATGCACGCCATTCGCGGCAGGCTAAAAAGCCGCTATGGCGAGATCGATTTGCCGCTGGGACCCTTGCCGTCCCGAGCAGACCTCGTGGAGCAGCGCGAAGATGACAACCGGTACGTCGCGTCCCGGGCCAAAATGCTGTTGGCACGGATCGATTCGGGCACGGAGCTGGCAACCTCCTATCCGTACCCGGTGCAGACGTGGAGCATCGGCAACGACGTCCTCCTGGTACTGCTGGGTGGTGAGGTCGTCGTGGATTATGCCTTGCGGCTGAAACAAGAGTTATCGGGGCACGCCACGTGGGTCGCCGGTTACTCGAACGACGTCATGGCCTACATTCCGTCCCGGCGCGTGCTGGGAGAAGGAGGGTACGAGGGCGGGGGCTCGATGATCTATTACGGCCTGCCAACCGTGTGGTCCCCGCGACTGGAACTGATGATCGTCAATGACGTCCTCGCCCAGGCGGCGCGGCGCTGAAAGGAGCGTGTCTCGGCGATGAACCGGTGCTCGGCTTGCCCAACAACGCCTGTCCGCCATCGCGCCACGTGCCGCGGAACGATGGCCGTGCTGATGGCGCTCATCTCGGCGTCGCTGGCTGGGTCTGGTCTGCTGGCCTCCGATCGGGCCGATGCGGAGAACGATGCAGATTCCGCGGCCGTGCGAACGCTCGGGCTGCGACGCGAACTGTTCGTCGACGATTTTCTGCTGGATGCCGTCCAAGACGCACAGTTACGGCTGCATCATCCCGTGCCGCGCGAAGTCGCAATCGAGCACGGCGAACCGTGGGAGGGCAACACCTGTGCTTACCATACGGTGTTTCAGGACCAAGACCGGTACCGCATGTACTATCGCGGTGCTCATTTCGACGAGCACGCAAAACGTTCGGCGCACGAAGAATGGTATTGCTACGCGGAAAGCTCCGACGGCATCCACTGGGTGAAGCCACATCTGGGTCTTTTCGAATTCAACGGCTCCAAGGCAAACAATATCGTGTGGGCAGGAATTGGGGCCCACAACCTCGCTCCCTTCAAGGATCAGAATCCAGATTGCCCATCGGCATCCCGTTACAAGGCGGTGGGAGGAAATCGCGAAGGGCTACATGCATTCCATTCGGAAGACGGCATTCACTGGTCATTAATGTCCGACGGTCCCGTCATCACTCAGGGTGCATTCGACTCGCTGAACCTCGCCTTCTGGGACACCATCCGGCAACGCTATGTCGCGTTCTTCCGCGACTTCCGCAACGGCGTACGGGACATCAAGACCTGTACGTCCGAAGATTTCCTGCATTGGACCGAGCCCCAATGGTTGGAGTATCCCGATGCGCCCGCCGAACACCTTTACACCAACGCGATCACGGCCTATTTTCGGGCCCCGCACATCTTCGTGGGATTTCCCAAACGGTTCGTGCCCGACCGCAATCCTCAGCAACACGTGCACGGAGGTGTTTCGGACGGCCTGTTCATGACCAGCCGTGACGGAAAGGTTTTTCACCGGTGGCACGAGGCTTGGGTGCGGCCGGGCTTGCAGCCCGAACGATGGGTCAACCGCAACAATCTGGCGGCGTGGGGCGTGGTGCGGACGGCGGGCACCTTGCCTCATACGCCAGACGAGTTGTCGATCTATTCCACAGAAAACTATTACCGCGGAACGGCCGTGCGGCTTCGCCGATTCACACTCCGGATGGACGGTTTCGTTTCGCTCCACGCGTCCGCGGCCGGCGGCGAAGCAGTCTCACCACTACTTGTTTTCGGCCCTCAGCCCGACGGATACGATCTGGAACTGGTTCTAAATATGTCCACGTCGGCGGCCGGCAGCGTACGCTGCGAATTTCAGAACGCGGAGGGACAGCCGCTGCCAGGATTCGCGCTTGACGATTGCGATGTCGTGTACGGAGACCGCATTGAACACGTCGTCACCTGGCACGGGAATCCGTCGGTGGGAAAACTGGCCGGCAGGCCGGTGCGGATCCGGTGGGTCCTCCACGACGCGGACGTTTATTCGCTGCAGTTTCGCCCGGGTCGCACCGATTGAGAGCACGCAACGGTTGGCGGAGTACCTATTCTCCGGGCAGATGGCGTTGCCAGCCAACCGGTTGCGTCCAGGCCCGCTGTTTCTGGTCGTCGTACGACGGATCGGGATGAGGCTCGCTGGAAGTGATCACCGCGCGCACGTACCACTGGTCTTCACGGACCGAATACGACGGGTTCGTTCCGCTGATCCTAGCGAGCACTGTGCCGACCTGCGGCGAGTATTTTCGGGTCGCGCGCAGCGGTTCGCCTTCCGCGTCCGCACGCAGTTCGCTGGTCGCCTCGTAGTCCATGGGAGTGCCTATAAACTCCGTTATGAACGTGGCGTCCTCGCGCGGCTCGATCTCGATTTCTAATTTGCCTGTCTCTACATCAAAGCGCACATCGCGGAGCGTCACGCCACTGGAGGCGTAGAAATCGCCGCGTTTCATGGCCCGAATCAACGACTCGGGAGTAAGATATCGGGACCGCACCATGATCCAGCCTCGACCCGGCCGACTCCCGCGCTGGCCGTAATATTCGTGACTGTCGTCCACGGCCAACCCCATCAGTGGAGCGGCCTTTAACTGTGCGATGCGCAGCGTATTGGCGATATCCCAGATGCGTTCTACGCCGGGATGGTTCTGGTCGCCCAAGTGCCTCACCGCCGGGTGGCCGTTGTACACTTCGTAGAACCGCTCCGACACGACCCGTGCCAAATCCTCGGCCGTAATGGCGAAATAGAAATTGGGATGGTTCAGGTGGACCAGCATTTCGCGGCCCGTGCGTTTGGCTTGCACATACACCGCACGCACGTTGGCCTCCATCGCCTGCTGGATCGTGGCCCCGCCCAACGGCTGTATCAATTCCTTGAGATTGGTGGCGTTGAGATGTACGGGCAAGCCTTCCGCCATGTCCGATATCTCTTCTCCCGGGATCATCAAGAACCGGCCTCGCTCTTCCACCAACGCGCGAAATTCACTCAACGGTTTTAAGCGGATTTCGAAGTCGTCCGCGCCCGGCTCCCCGCGCGTTTCCACCCAGTGAGGGCCGAAGCGTGCCCGATATTTCTGGAGGGCAGATTCCCCGCCCCGTTTTAGGATCTCGCGATGCTCCATCCACCGCACGCCGTCGCTCAAAATATTGTGGTCGGACAAGGCCAGAAAATGGTAACCGTGCGTTCGATACCAGTCGGCGACCATCTCCGGGAATTCGTTGCCATCGCTCCACAGCGTGTGCGTGTGAAGATTGCCCTTCCACCATCGCGGGGCCGGCTGGAGGAGAATCCCTTCATCGGACCACAGCGGGGCGGTGAAAAGAAGGCTGATGGCGGCACAGAGCACCCAGGGAAAGGTCCGTTGCGATGATCCGGGCTGGCAAATGTTCATGAGGGGACTGCCCGTCGGGAGGAATACGCGGAGCTTGATTCTCGAAACCGGTGCGCCCGTCACGCTGCGGCCGCATTTGCGGCGCGGTGCTATCATAGCGACCGGGTTCGGACCGATGCAACGACCGATGGGAGCCTCACGCGACGTGCGGCTGTTGACATCGTACGGCGAACGGCCTAACGTGTACTCATGTACATGTTAACGAACTTGGTCGAAGCGCTGCGGGCGGCACAGATGGTGCCTGCTCGAACCGACGCCCTGCTTGTGACTCGTTGGCTACGCCCGCCAGCGGTCAATCTGCTGCCCCGGCTGGCCGACGCCTGGGAGCGCGACGCGAGTGACAAGCGCGGGACGGCCCGGCGGCGGCGCCGGGCTCGGCACACGAGCCGGCGACTCACCCGTTTCGGGCCGGCCGCTATGTTGACGTTGCCTGTGCCGTGGGGACGGCCGGAGAGCGCCCTCGGGAGGCTCGGATGTCGCCTGCAGTGGTGGCCGGCGGGGGTTCCGCGTGGGTCGTTGATTGCTGTGGCCAGTTCCCGCGTGCAGCGCCCTTTGGAGGCACGTTCCGACTGGTTTGCCGCATTCCGGGCGGCGTGCCGCAACGTTGTGCCTCAGCGGGACCGATTCCTGACGGCTCGTCACACGACGACCGACGTCTATGTGCGGCATTGGGCGTCACGATTTCGCAGACCGCTGGTGGAGATCCGTTTGCCCTCGCGACCGAGTCTCTCGCTGCGCGCGTGGTGGCAGGCCGTGTGGCGTGATCCGCACGACTTCGGGCAGCATGAGGCGGTCTGGCTGTCCCCGGAGATGTCACCCGATGGTTCGGGGCATTCGCCGGAGCGAAGCTTACCCCGGGTGCCGCTGCGCGATCGAGCGTTGTTGAGTTTGGCCGACACCGTGTACGTGGTGCACTTGCGCCGCAACGGACAGTGGCCACGACTTCTGACAACGTGGTTTGCCGACGCACATCATGCGGTGACCGGCCCCTTGATTGGCGAAGGCCATGCCGCCCGCACGGCCGTCTACCTGGCGGCAAATTCCGCGTTGGTTCCGAGCCCGTTAACCGCGCGACTGTGCGAACGCGGTGCGGGATTGTGGTTTCCGTTGGACTCTTGCAGCTCCCGTACCGAAGACGCCCGGCATCGGGCTGCCACGCCGGCCACATCTTATCGCCGCAGCCGCCGACGCCCGTTGCCGAGCGGCCATGTTGGGGAGCGAGCCGCGCCGGTGGTGGCGCTGCCGCCGAGGACGCGCTGGCAAATGTTGACGCATTGCACGCGGGCACCCGGCGGGCCCTGGCCCGATGAATCGGTCGAAGCGTACCGCGATGCGTTGATGTTTGACCGATCGCTCCCGGCCCGCTCGGCGCTGGAAACGCTCCAACGCATCGTCGAGCAGCGGCGACTCCTAGCCGCGTCGCGCGGCATACGCGGCGGATCCCGCGTGGTTTGTTTCACGGCGGTTCCGTTGGCCGATTTGCCGAGACTCCGCGTGTACCGTCCGCACCGGACGCGCTGGGACTTCGTCCCCTATGGCATTTGCATCCGCCGGCGGTGGCTGTCGGCGGCCGGCGCGAAGCCGGTTCGTTACGGCGATGATGCACTGTGGCGCTCCCTGCGGCCGGGCCAAAGACCATGGTTCCAAAAACAATGCGCCGGATGCCGGGCAAAGACACCGACGATCGACTGGCGCGTGGAGCAGGAATGGAGGCACGTTGGCGATGTGCATCTGGAATCCCTGCCGGGCCGCGCCGCGCTACTGTTCGTCCCGTCGCTCGGCGAGGCGGAGCGGCTGTCCCGGGCAAGTCCGTGGCCGGTCACGGTTCTCGAGGCACCGTGATCGCGACAAGACCGGCCCTGCAGCGGCGGCGGGAACTACACGTCCAGGTTTCTTGCGTCGAGCGCATATTTTTCAATAAATTCTCGGCGGGGCTCCACTTTGTCGCCCATCAACACGCGAAAAAGTTCATCGGCCGCGGCGACATCTTCCATCCGCACCCTCAGCAACGTGCGGTGGTTTGCGTCGAGCGTCGTATCTCTGAGTTCTTCGGCGTTCATTTCGCCGAGACCCTTAAAGCGGGTGATTTTCAGACCTTTCTCTCCCGCCGCCCGGACGGCCGACAGCAGCCCGCGCAAGTCCTCCAGGCCGATTTCGTTCTCCCCTCGTTTGAGAACATAGCGGGCATCTTCCAGTCCGGTGCGCTCCTGCGGGATGAGCGATTGGATATCGAAGCCCATCTCTTTCAGGTCGCCCAGCAGGGTGTTGATGGAACGAACCTCGTGAAGTTCCACGATATGCAGCACTTTTCCATTTGGTTTCTCCGGCGGCTGCCCTTCGGCCGATTCGATGTCGGGAACCTCCGTGTCTGGGCTGCTCACTTGCGACGAAACCGAAACGATTAGCTCGCGACCTTCAACCTGTTCCTGTTGTTCGACAAACTGGTCGAGCGCTTCGCGGCTGGTAAACCAGTGTTCGTCCCTACCGAGAAAGACGTGGTAGACGGGCAGGTGGCCCGTTTCGGCGTTCTGCCGTTCCGCGTGGACCTTCAGTCCGATGCCGCGCCGCTCGAGCCCCAGCAATGCGTCTTCCAGAGCCGCCAGAATGCGGCACAGCCGCCCCATCTGTTCGCCTTCGATGGTCCCTCCGTTACCGGGATAGAATACGGAGTTTCCAAGGCCCATATCGAGCAACTGGTGTTTCATTTCTTCTTCGGTCTGCACGTAATACGTCTTTTGCCTGGTCTGGACGCGAAACAGGGGTGGCTGGGCCACGTACAGATGCCCGCCGCGGATGAGATCGTACATTTGGCGATAAAAGAAGGTGAGCAGCAAAGTACGAATATGGGATCCGTCCACATCGGCGTCGGTCATGATGATGATTTTGTCATATCGCCGTTTTTCCAGATTCTGCTCTCCGCCAATCCCCGTGCCCACCGCCGAGATCATGCTGCGGACTTCTTCGTTGGCCAGGACTTTGTCATCTCGCGATTTGTAGGCATTGATGATCTTTCCTCGCAGGGGCAGGATGGCCTGGTATTGCCGGGTGCGGCCCCCTTCGGCGCTGCCACCGGCGGAATCACCTTCGACGATGTACAGTTCACATTTATCGACTTCGCGGCTGGTGCAGTCCCGGAGTTTTCCGGGCAAGCCGCCACCCGCCAGTGCCCCTTTGCGTTCCCGGATCAGTTGCCGCGCCTTGCGGGCGCTTTCGCGTGCTTCAGCGGCCAGCAGTCCCTTGCTGGCAATCACTTTCGCGGTTTTGGGGTTTTCTTCCAGATACCGCGAAAGGAATTCTCCCAGGCTGGAGTTGACGATCCCTTCCACCTCGCTGTTGCCAAGCTTGGTTTTCGTTTGGCCTTCGAACTGGGGATGGGGAATGCGGAGACTAATCACCGCGGTCAATCCTTCTCGGAAGTCATCCCCCGATGGAACAAGGTCCTTGAACAGGTTCTCCTTTTTCCCATACGCATTCAGGCTGCGTGTCAACGCCGCGCGAAATCCGGACAGGTGCGTTCCGCCCTCGGTCGTGGGAATGTTATTGACGTAGGAATGAACATTTTCCGTGTATTCTCCTGAATACTGCATCGCGATTTCGATCGTCACGCCCTCGATTTCAGAATTCAGGTACAGGATATCGGGATGAGATGCCTCGCTTGCGCGGTTGAGATGCTCGACGAATTGCACGATACCACGGTCGTAGCAGAAGCTATCTTCGTCGCCCGTACGCATGTCTTTGAGCTGAATACGTACGCCGCGATTGAGAAATGCCAATTCCTGCAGGCGGCGTTGCAGGGTATTGTACGCGAAGTTGGTGCTGGGAAATATTTGAGGATCCGGTTTGAAAGTGGTTTTCGTGCCCACGCGGTCCGTGGTCCCCACCCGCCGAATATCGCCTTTGGGAACGCCCCGCTCGTATTCCTGGTGGTACACATGCTTGTCACGATAGACTTCCACTTCGCACCATTCCGAGAGGAAATTCACGACCGTGACACCCACGCCGTGCAGGCCGCCTGAAGTCTGGTAAGCCCCCTTGGTGAATTTGCCCCCGAACTTCAGCACGGTCATCACGCCTTCGAGCGTGGAGACCTGCCGGTCCATCTGCTGGCTCAGTTGCTCATGGACCTCTACGGGAATACCGCGTCCGTCGTCTTCCACGCTAACGGAGCTGTCCTGGTTGATCAGTACGGAGATGTTCCGTGCGAATCCGGCCATCGCCTCATCGATGGAATTGTCGAGCACTTCGTAGACCAGGTGATGCAGGCCGCGTGTTGCCGTATCGCCGATATACATGCTCGGCCGTTCACGGACATGTTCCAGGTCGCTGAGGTGTTCGAGGTCTTCGGCTCCGTATTCCGAATCGCTCGGAGGTCTGTCGCCAATCTGGCGCAGCTCATCCGCCGGTTGCGATAACTCCTCCAGGCCACCCGATTCTACTGATGCATTACCGTCCATCATTTCTCCCGATTTCCGACACGTATGCGAAGGCCGCGTATCTCACGTTCCGGCAACCGCCGGGACAGCGCTGTTACGATATGCCCGGCAAACAGTCTCAAGTCCTGATTGATGAGGCTATGGGATACAAACACGTCAAGCAGGCCGCGTGACACGCGACCCACACGACAGTCACTTTGAATCGTCAGTGGCACTCCGGCGTCGGACAACGCCCGCTGCCAGGCTTGCTGGAGTTGTCGATCGCTCTCGGGCGTAGCGTATCCCCGCAAGCGGATTACGTCGGCCACCAGGTCGCCGGCTTTTCTGGGGCGAGAACCCTTCGGCCGACCCCCCGGCCGGAATTGTCTGTTTCCCCGCTCCTCGAACATTTGTGGCCCTACGCTTTCGCGCGATCGGGGGATAGAGGCATGATGACGTAGGCAAATCCATCATCGGTCGAGCAGACGGCTGCGCTCTCGGCGTCCTTAATGGCCATTTTGAAGGTCGAGTCGCTATCGAGGACCTTGAGGTAGTCGACCAGGTATCGCGGATCGAGCATGACGGAGATCTCTTGGCCCTCGTAGGCGATAGGCAGCTCGACACGAGCCTGTCCCACTTCGGCGGTCCGCCCCGCCAGCACGAGTTTTCCCGAGCCGAATTGAAACTCGACTCCGCGGCTGTCTTCGCTTGTCACAATCGCTGCCTGACGGACCGCGCTGTAGAACGGCCCCACTGGAACGTCTATCTGCACGGCGTCGCTACGTTCGGGAAAGACATCCCGCCATCGAGGAAATCGTCCTTCCAGCAACCGAGTGTGCACGACAGCGCGGGGACTCTTTACCAGAATCTCGTTCGCATGGACAGCAATCTGGACTTCGGCATCGTCGTCCGAAAGCGCACGCTCCAGCAGATGCAACGCACGCGCCGGAATGATAACTGCGTCCTCCGTGGCCGGACCGCCAAACCGCGATGCGGGTCCCTCCATCTTGGCCAGCCGCCTGCCGTCGGTACCCACCATGACCATGGACGCTTCGGCCCTTTCCAACAACACGCCCCCCAGTGCATACCGACCACTGTCGGTATCCACCGCGAACACGGTGCGACGAATCATCTCCCGGAACAACCGGGCCGACGTTTCGTAGTAATGCTCCTCCTCGAACACGGGATTACCCGGAAATTCGTCTGGATCGGTCGCGGGAAGTCGAAATTCGCTACGCTCGCCGCGTATTAGCGTTCCCTGCCCGTCGGATTCCAAGTGGAGCTCCGTATCGTCGCTTTCACGGAGAATCGAACCAAACCGCTGCACCGGAAGCACGGCGGCGCCGGGAGTCGTTGTCTCGACATCGGCGACTTCCAACCGGATTCCCTGTTCGAGATCGGTTGCCGTTAAGAGGGTTCTTTCCTTCGTAGCCTCCATCTTGACGTTTTGCAGGATCGGCTTGGGACTCCTCGTCGGCGCGACGCTAGCTGCCGTCTGAAACGAAGCGAGCAGCGACTCCCGTTTGCAGGTAGCTTTCATGGTCTGCCTTTCCGCCTGGAATACATATACTTATTTGTTTGCAAAAATAAATCAGTAACAGACAATGCTCGTAGCGACGCGGAACTTCATTGGTGATCGCTGTAAATCGTCTGTCCACAATGAGTTTGTCACGAATCCGTGACGTGTAAAAAGTGTCGGTCGTCTGTCGCGCCTCTGTTTCGATCCTGTTGCGGACGACGGCCGGCACATCGCTGGTTGATGCGGGGCGAAATTGTCGACATGGGTGTGACAACGCAATAACAGGTAGCGAACAACTTATTCACAGTTCATCCGTCGCTCGATGGATTGGCGAATAGCGCATAGATCGTTCTGTATTTGCGTGTCCGTCCTTAGGAGCCGTTCAATCTTGCGATAACTGTACAAGGCCGTGGAGTGGTCTCTGCGGCCGATCAAACGGCCAATCCGCTGAAAGCTTTCGCCGGTCCATTCGCGAGCCAGATACATGGCGACGCTTCGCGCCAATACAAGTGTTTTTCGTCGCGTTTTGTTCCTCAGTTCCACCGGTTTGACCTCATAAAATGCCGCCGTGACGGACACAATGGCGTTGATATCGGGAACCTTCCGTTGGATTTGCCTGTGGCATTCCGCCGCGGACGGCTCGGCTCCGGCCTCATCGCCGTTTTCACTTAATTGTGGCACAGTTTCGGCAGTAGTCCCCGGCGAGTCCATGGAACTACTCAGCGCGGGCAGCTTCGCTTCGGACGGCTCGCCTCGTCGATCCCCTGCCAGCTGCTTGCCCAGTGCCAGGCGAGTTGCATATTCCGGTGGTTTGATCCTTACGACGAATCCCCCGTATAAACGGCTGCGAAGCGTTGGGATCCACGTAGACACGTGCCATGGATCGACACGTGCCGTTACGACAACCATGCCATTGGATTGGTGTACGGCATCGATCGTATGGATGCACTCCATCTGGCAGTTACCTCGCGATGGAAAACGGTCAACATCCTCGAGGACCAGCAACCGCACGCGTCGATACTTGTTCCGGAAAACCGAGACACGGTCTGCGCGACATGCCGTCACCCAATCCCGGTAAAAGGCGGTAGCAGTCACGTACTGCACATCACGACGGTCGAAGAATTCCATCCACCGGTGGGCGAGTCCCGATGCCAGATGCGTCTTGCCGACTTGGGACCTGCCGAACAGGTAAAGCGGGCTTGCCGGCAGGCGTTGCCCGCACACGAGCGACTGGAGCGCCTTATTCAGGCACAGATTTTCTGGACCGATCAAATAAGAACCAGAGAACCGGCCCCGTTGTGTTGAATCGCCGGGCAAAAGTTTCGAGGCGCTCGCTGACACAGCGATCGGAATCGAGGCAACGCCGTTTACCACGGGGGCTCCGTCCGGGATGCGGCCTGGTCCACACAGGCCCGGTTGCGGGCAGAAACAGGTCCCAAAATGCTGGCCCTGATTATACCGGGGATCGCAGCACAGCGGGAGGCGTGAACGGCGATTTTCCCGCGGAATTGCCTGCACCTAACTGCTTACATACTTTTAAGATGCGGCGGACAGATTCATCGACTTCCGGCGCGCGGGTCAGGCGGCTGAAACTGAACCGAATCGCGCCGCGAATCGACGTTTCCGAACAGTCCATGGCCTTCAGCACGGAGGACGGCCTGGACGATCCGCTCACACAGGCCGCGCCACTGGAGCAACTCACTCCGGCCATGTCCAGCGCCATCAGCAATTGCTGACGGTCCAGCCCTGGAAATGAGACAAAACTGATGTGGGGAAGACGTCGCGCCCGGCAGCTATGCACCTCGATAGCAGGCCAGTGTTGCCGAAGGGCCACCTCAAACTGGTCCCGCATCGCCTCGACGCACCTGGCAAGATGCTGCTGTTGATCGTGCCAAAGTGCCAGCGCCCGCGCCATGGCCACACAGAGGGGCACCGACTCGGTACCGGGGCGGACGGCTTGTTGCTGGGATCCCCCGACGAGCTGGGCGGCTGGTGTCAGGCCGCCCCGGACCACCAGGGCACCCACGCCCGGCGGACCATGGACCTTGTGTGCCGAACAGCTCAAAAGATCGACTCGCAGCGCGTGCAGATCCACGGCGATCGAGCCGACGGCCTGGACGGCGTCGGTGTGGATCGGCACGTTCCGTTCGCGACACAACGCCGCCAGCTCCGCCACGGGCTGAACGGCCCCCGTCTCGTTGTTGCCCAACATGACGCTGACCAAACGCGTATCGTCACGCAGAAGCCCACCGAGCGCTGCGGCAGAGACAACACCGTTTCCGTCGACGCCCAGCAGATCCACCGCCCAACCGCGACGGGCGAGGCCACCTGCGGCGGCGGCCACGCTGGGGTGCTCGATCGCGGACGTGACCAGGTGTCCCGGCTCGGATCCCGCCAGTCCAAAGATGGCGAGATTGTTGGCTTCCGTCCCGCCGCTGGTGAAATAGACGCGGTCGGGCGGAGACGCCCACCGGTTGGCTCCCAACACCTGGCCCACCAAATCGCGGGCGTCTTCAAGTTGCCGATGGGCTTCGCGACCGGAGAAATGCTGGCTGGCGGGGTTCCCCGTCACCTGACGGTGGCACTGGTCCATACTCTCCAGGACTTCCGGAAGGATGGGAGTCGTCGCGCTGTTGTCGAGGTAGATTCGGCCAACCACGTACGAATTATAGCCGACCACCGGCCCCCGATCAGCCAACGGCGGCTCACAACTGGCGTTGTTTCCCCTGCTGGCTGGCGGTTATCATCCCCGCCCCGGGCCCGCAGCGACACCGAAGGGATCTGGCGGCTGCCGGGACCTTCCGCCCGATTCGCTTTCCGCCGAGCAACCGTGCGCTTCGATCACCGATGCCATCAAAACTCAGTGCGCTGTTCCGTAGCCTGATACTGCTCGCCTTTCTCGTCGGCTTGCCTTTTATGGCAGTCACTGGAACGGGCCCCGATAGCCTGATCGACTGGTTGGTCGATTCGTGTGCCGAACGACTCGAGGGCCGGGCGGATCGCGGAGAGACAGAATACCCCGACGCAGGCCGGAACGCCGTACCAGCGCCGGGCTTCGGAGGTTCCCCGGCAGGGGCCCCGGATAACCAGATATCCGGCCCGATGGCCTATGCGATGGAGGATCCACGGACAAGGCCGAGCCACCCGGCCCGCGGCGCCACCACCCCGGACGTTGCAACGCGCCACGGCGACGGTGCGACAAGCCCGCCACCAACGGGCGTGTCGCGGCGGGCGCCGCCCGCCGGGGGTCCCACGGCCGCGCCGGCGGCTGGCAATCCTGTGGGCACTCCGGCAAGCGTAGCGCCGGTGATCGATACCGTGGAAGCCGTCGAACAGCGGCTCCGGCTGCTCGGGGCCAGCTACTACCTGCTCGAGCGATGGGGGCATCCGCGGCTGCTGTACCGGTTCCAATGCCGGATGCCGATCAACGATGATCCGAACCATTACACGCAGTTTCAAGCTATCGATGATCAACCGTTGCAGGCCATGCAGGACGTGTTGCGACGGGTCGAAGCCTGGCAATCGACTGCGACGGCTTCGGCACCCGACCCGCACACGGCGCGTCGCGTGCCGCGTCTATAGGCGCGGCACGCGATGCACGAATTGGCCCTGCGTACCATCACGGGTTGTTGTGCCCATCGGACAGACGCTATCGTGCAGGCTATGTGGCCATCCTCGCTCTCCGTGCCCGCCACGCTGCGAAGCGTCGCTTGGCGCTACCGCGCCTTCGGGCCGTTGCGTCGTCACCCGTTCAGCCCTGCATCGCCGCTTCCGTGGCGGGATTCCGCCGCGGCCGGCACGGCCCCCGCGCTCGATATGCAGGCCCGGAACCAACGAATCGCCAGACTGGAGGCCGTCTTGTTCTTGTCGCGCGAGCCGTTATCAAGCCGCAAGCTCGCGCAGCTGGCCAACTTGGCGGACGGTACAGAAGCACGTACATTGGTCAGGCAAATTCGCGAAAAGCACGACGCTCGTGGAAGTGGCTTTCAAGTCGAGGAAATCGCCGGAGGATTTCAGTTTCTTACGCGGCGCCGGTATGCAGCCTGGTTGCGGCAGATGCAGTCGCCTCCATTCGGAGTGCGCCTGTCAGGTCCGGCCATGGAGACGCTGGTGGTGGTCGCTTATTGTCAGCCCGTGTTGAGGGCCGACATTGAGGCCGTCCGTGGTGTGCAATGCGGTGAACTGTTGCGCCAGCTCATGGAGCGCGACCTGGTACGTATCGCCGGCCGTTCCGATGAGCTTGGCCGCCCGTTCCTGTATGGCACCACCAAACGCTTTTTACAGGTCTTTGGCTTGCGGTCGACCGACGATCTGCCGCGTGCCGAGCGAATCCGGCCGGGCCCGCCGCGTGCCAACGGTGGAACGGTTGCAAACGCAAAAGCCGAAAGTCATGATAGCGGTTCCCGTGCGACCGTAGAGAGCCAAACGGAGGAGGTATCGCCGGTGTTCAATGCAAATGGCCCCCACCCGTTTCGGAATAACGAATCGGCTGTTGGACAACAAGACACGGACATTGTCAGTCAGATCGACGATGAAGACCTCGACGATGAAGACCTCGAAGATGATGAGGAGTACGAGTACGAGTACGAGTACGAAGACGAGGATGAGGACGAGGACGAAGAAGGGGACGAAGAAGGGGGTGACGAGGACGAAGATGAAGAATACGAGGACGAAGATGATGATGAGGAAGGCGACGACGAGGCAGACGAAGAAGGCGACGATGAAGAGGAATATGAATACGAGGATGAAGAACTAGAGGACGACGACGAGGAATACCCCGAGGATGGTGAGGAAGAGGACGACGAGGAATACGAAGACGACGACGAGTGGGAAGAAGTTGAGGACGAC